>CP034537.1:3921666-4542500 GCA_004000515.1 Pseudomonas poae | reverse complement strand
TGATGACTCGTAATTCGTGATAGGCATTGAGGCTGGCGTACAGCGCGAGGAACTCGTTGAGTACCGACGCAAACACAAACATTTCGCCCCGCCCGAGAAAGCCTTGGCAATCGACGGTCAGGTCGACCCGCACGCCTCGAAACGGCAAGCCGCGGTGCAATCGGTCAACACCCGTGTGGTTGATGGACAGCAAAGCCTCCAAGCGGCATTGACTGACCTTTTGCGCCTGCCGGTCGTGATAACGAGGCAAGTCGTAGGTTTCGAGGATCACTTTCAAGGCATTGATGTCACTCAATGACAGGTAGTTGAGCGACATGTTGCTGATGAGCCGCCAGAGAAAATCCTGGTCAAGGGGCGGTGAAAAAGTTGGCGTCGGCGCGCTGATGTTACGAAACGACAACCCTTCCGGCGTCTGTTCGCAAGGCAGGTTGATAGCTCCAGCTTGCAGTTGCCGAGGCAGGTTGTGGTTGGTGCACGTCAGCTCGATCGATAACGTTTCCTGGTCACGCCCAAGGGTGTTGCCGAACCCCAACCAGGTTTCGAGTTCATCTGGCTGCGCCGATAACCGCTGGCGAATGCTGTAGCTGGGCACACCTGCCTGCTTTTCGGTGTCGCTGTCATGTTCAAAGGACTCGAACGGCACATAAGCCCGATACCCCAACCCGCCAGGGCGCCAGCCTGTGACGTTGTCCACGGAAAACACACTGGCATGACCGCGGGCATATTCCCCAGGTAGCACCCGATACTCATCCTGCTTACCGTCCAGGCGAATCGGCACCGCGTCCAGCGTGAAGAGATTGACGATCGGGGTGCAGTAAAGCTTCACATTGTCGACAGTAGGTCGTTGGGCCTCTTGCCATTGGGTACGTAACTCAAATCGCAAGGTCACGCCGCACGCCTGCTCGAGCACTTGGGCGGGAAGTTGGCGCAGGGCATCCAGGCCACCAACATCGACAAACAGGTACTTTTCGGGAAACGCGAAGTACTCCTGCAGGTGGCGATAGCCGGGGAAGGTATTCAGCGGATAAGGAATCAGTGCCTCGTCCTCACGGAACCCCACCGGCTGTACCTGATCCGCTCCCAATCGCAGCGATACAGGCTGGCCGTCGATCCCACAGACCGGCAAGCCATCAAGGCCCAATGGCAATAACTCGATACCTTGGAGATGACGCAACAGGTCCAGGTACAACCCCTGGCTGATATAACGGTCACCCGCTAAATGCAGACGTAACGAGTCAAACGGCCATTCACTGAAATTGCCGTCTGCATTCATGTCCAGGCGTAGGCTCAATAACGTGCGGTCGCCTTGGACGCTGTATTCCAGGGCGCTTAATTGCAACGGCAGGACCTGCGTGGTGTAACAAGTACGAAAGCGACAACACTCGTCATTGACCGCTGCACTTTCGACCGGCGTGTCCCGGGCCACGCACACTCCAGGTCCGACATGCTTCAACGGGTCAAACTGCAAGATGCTGAACGCCGGCATCGGCCGCATGTAGTTGGGCCATAACAGCTGCATCAACGAATGAGTCAGTTCAGGCAACTCGTCATCGAGCTTCTGGCGCAGGCGACCGGTGAGGAAGGCAAAACCTTCCAGCAACCGTTCCACATCAGGGTCCTGGCCGGGCTCTGCGAGAAAGGGAGCAAGCGCAGGATTGCGCTGCGAAAAGCGCCGCCCAAGCAGCCGCAACGCGCTGAGCTCGCTCTGGTAATACCGGTTAAATGACATCAGGCTGCACCTCGACGCGACCGGCATCACACAGCCTTGCGGTAAACGCCACGGGCTGCATGACGCCCGCGATCATCAGCGTGGCCTCGATGGCAAACGCCGGGGCCAGCGGATCATGATCACGAGGCAATGCCCGCACACGCACATGCTTCAAACGTGGCTCGTAGGCCCGCACAAAACGCTCGATCAGCATCCGCGATTGGCTCAATGACTCGTGCAAGCTCTGGTTCATGTCATTGAGATCGGGCATGCCATAGTCCGGCAAGGTCTGGACGCTACCCGCGCGAATGCTGAGCATTTTTTCCCAGGTGGGCGGCAACAGATGCCGCGCCACTGATAGGGGGGACTGTTGGGCGTTCCAGGCGCTCAAACAGACTTGAATGATGGGGTATCCCCTGACCTTTACTCATTCTTTGTCGAGTTTGCCTACGAGGGACAGGGTGAAATCCGCCCCATGTACTTGAAGTGCGGACGCACACTCAGGTTGACGCGGTACCAGCCCGGCTCGCCATCGACGTCACTGACGACAATCCGGGCTGCGCGTAGCGGGCGTCGTCCGCGAACTTCGGCACTGGGGTTTTCCTGGTCGGCAACGTACTGGCGAATCCACTTGTTGAGTTCCAACTCCAGGTCGGTACGCTCCTTCCAGGAACCCAACTGTTCGCGCTGTAGCACCTTGAGGTAATGAGCGAGTCGATTGACCACCATCATGTAAGGCAATTGGGTGCCGAGGCGGTAATTCAACTCAGCTTCCTTGCCCTCGGCACTGATACCGAAATGCTTGGGCTTCTGTACCGAACTGGCCGAGAAAAAACGCCGCGTTGTCACTGCCCTTGCGCATCGTCAGGGCGATAAAGCCCTCTTGCGCCAACTCATACTCGCGACGGTCGGAAACCAAGACCTCGATGGGAATCTTGGTTTCGATTTCGCCCATGCTATGGAAGTGATGCAACGGCAAATCTTCCACGACGCCACCGCTTTGCGGGCCGATGATGTTTGGGCACCAGCGAAACTTCGCGAAGCTGTCGGTCAAGCGCGTGGCGAAGGCGTAGGCGGTGTTGCCCCACAGGTAGTGCTCGTGGCTGTTGACCACGTTTTCCTGGTAGGCAAAGGTCTTGACCGGACACTCAAGCGGATCGTAGGGCGTGCGCAACAGGAAGCGCGGCACGGTCAACGCGACATACCGCGCGTCCTCGCTCTGGCGAAAGCTTTGCCATTTGGCAAACTGGGGGCCTTCGAAATGGTCCTTGAGGTCCTTGAGATCCGGCAGGCCAGAGAAGCTTTCAAGCCCGAAAAAACTCGGCCCAGCAGCGGCAATGAAGGGTGCATGCGCCATGCAGGCAACGCTGGAGACGTATTGCATCAGCTTCACATCAGGTGCGCTGGGAGACAGGAAATAGTTGGCGATGATTGCACCAACGGGCTGCCCACCAAACTGACCGTACTCGGCGCTGTAGATGTGCTTGTAAAGGCCAGACTGCATCACCTCCGACGAGTCTTCGAAGTCGTCCAGCAGGTCTTGCCGGGAGACATTCAACAGTTCGATCTTGATGTTCTCGCGAAAGTTGGTGCGGTCGACCAGCAACTGCAGCCCTTTCCACGAAGCCTCGAGGGCCTGGAAATCCGGGTGGTGCAAAATCTCATCCATCTGTTGGCTGAGCTTCGCGTCGATCTCGGCAATCATGCGGTCCACCAGCCGCTTCTTGACGGCCTCCCCGCGGTTCTGCGGCTTGACCAGCTCTTCGATGAACGCCGAGACGCCGCGCTTGGCAATGCCATAGGCCTCGTCGTCCGCGCTCAATAACGTGTGGGCGACAATCGTGTCGAGGATGCTGCTCTCGCCGGTAGGTTGTTCCGTCGCAAGGGCTTGTTGGGTGCTCATGGCTCAGTGTCCTTTTACTGAAAAATGTCAGGCGACGTGGCCGCTTAGGCCCAGTTCCGCCAATACGCGGGCACGGGATTCATCGTCGGCCAGCGCGTGTTCGATGGCCTTGCGAAAGTTCCGCGTGTTGCCCAAAGGGCCTTTGAGTGCCATCAGCGCCTCACGCAAGGCCATCAGCTTGTGCAGTTCGGGAATCTGCTCGACCAGGTTTGCCGGGTTGAAATCCTTCATCGAATTGATGCGTACCTGAATCGCCAACGCCTCCACGTCTCCATGCTCTTGAAGGCGATTAGGCACATTCAAACTGAGGCTCAGCGCCTGCTTGGCCAGCACCTCATCAAGGGTGTGCTGGTTGATAGCAATGGGTTTTCGGTCTTCCAGCTTGCGCGTCTCCTCACGCTGGGTGAAATCACCCAGCACCAGCAGTTTCAACGGCAGCTCGACTTCCTCTTGCGCTCCGCCTATAGCCGGTTTGAAGGTGATATTGATGCGTTCCTTGGGTGCTACCGACCCTTCTTTGGCCATGGTGTTTCTCCTTTTTTAGTGGCTGGAAAATCTATTCAAGTACCGCTTCAAGGTCGAAGAGGCACAGCCTGCGATGGGTGTCTTCCTTGCGCTCGCGCACCGAATGGTTTTGTGGCAAGAGGTCGCAGCAGCTGTGTAGAAGCTGCGTCACGTGCAGCGCCAACTCCGGTTCCCATCGCTCCAGGCCCGTGCGCTGCAATTCGTTATCAAGGTATTCAAGCTGGATCTTCGCCAGCTCCGGTTTTCCCGCGTGCATACAAAGACGGGCCTGGGCCAACCGCCAGTGAAAACGTGCGCGGTCACCTTGGGCGGCCTGCATACCGAACTTGAGTTCCTGCACCGCCGCCTTGAGCCCGCCCTTGCGCAGCCCTGCTGCAACGTCAGCTAAAGCGACTTCCCATGGCGCGGCGTTGGCATCCACCGCCTTGGTGCAAGGCTCGGGTGTTTGCAGACGGCGGGTGACGTGCAATGCAATCCAGTCGCGGGTGGTGTCGTCGGCAAACGGAGTACCGTCGTGAAAACGAAAGTCCGGGAGATGCGGCAAGCGCTGCAGCAGCAAGGCGAAGGTCACTTCCAATTCGAGCATGGCGGGCGCGGCTTGCAGCGCTTCCAGGCACTGCCAGACCATGCGCAACCCGTCGAACCAGAACATCGCTCCCGCAAGGCTGGCCTCGAGCTCAAGCATGAGGTCAGCGTGATGGCCTTGGGCGAAACGCTCCTGGTAGCGCTTGAGCTTATCGGGCGCGAGACCGCGCAACACGGTGGTGCGCTCACCGTCGGCCTCCGGGTAGCTGACCAGTGCCAGCCACGTCAATGTCCGGTTCAGGCGCAAGGCCCGCAGGTCGGCGGCGTTCTGGTGCAACCACCACGCGCACAAAGACCGCGCCTGCTCCTGCAGGGTGCGCAGTAATTTATGCGCGTCTTTTTCATTCTCGATCAGCGCTTCAGGCTTCAACCGCTGGTGGGTCACTTGCTTGACCTGGGCAATCACGCCACTCAAGCCCGCGATGACAGGCTCGCCCTGAGCCGCATGTTCCAATCGTTGCGCCAGTTGCCGACGAACAGGCAACAATAGCGGCGCGTCGCCCGCCAAGTGCTCGGTCCAGAGTTCATCGAGGCGCGCCAGGTGCTCAAGAATCGATTGAAACAGGGGTTGCTGGTTCTGAAGCGGCAGGTTTTGTGCGAACACCGGCTCCAGGCGTGAAACCAGCCAGCCAAACGCAGCGCCACGCGTACGCAGCTTCTCGGGGTAGACCGTCGACCAGTGATGCTCGCAGAGATGAAGCAACACACCGAGACCCGCCAGTAACCCAGGGAAGGATTCGCGCTGCTGCAAGGCCCAGGCTAACCAGACGGCTACACGCAGATCCTTGAGTGCTGGCGCAACAGACTTTCGCTGTTTTCAAGAACGGAATGCCAATCGGGCTGGGCGCTATCGTGAATCGATTGCGCTTTTCCCACCTCGGTTTCCAGGGCTTCAAACTCACTCGAAAAGCGCATATCACCGCCAGCAAAACTTGTTTGCGAACAAGGCAACTGTGCAAGTTCAAGGTAATAAGCGCAAAGTTTGTCTGAATAAACCATTCTGGACCGCACACGATTGCTCAAGGTCGGACAGGCTAACTAAAAGCACACTTAAATCGTGCATCAGAACGCCATCTAAACTTCACTGGACTCGCCGTGAAGCCCACGAACCTTAGCCATGCAAAACACATTCAGCAAGCATCGATCCGACACTTAAGAATTCTCCTACAACCCCATAAAATCAAGGAGTAGCGCAAGATCTTGCGCATTAGAAACATACTTAATGACTTGTTTAAACCCTCAGGCAAGATACTTGCAGCTCATTCTTAACGAGCAACTAAATGCGCACTAATGCGCAGCAATATCCACACTAAACCATCTGTTTCTCACGCAAAACCTTATAAACCCACTCGCGCAAGACTTCATCTCTTTGATTTTATTGGGCTGCCGGTTTCAGGCACGCTTTTGTTATAGGCATTGGCCCAGCCGATAGACTTTTCGTCTGGAACTACCTTTTCATTCAGGCAAGGAAACCAGTCATGCCAACACCCGCCTATCTCTCTATCACCGGTATCAAACAGGGTTTGATTACGGCAGGCACGTTTACTCAGGATTCGGTAGGCAACATTTACCAGGAGGGCCATGAGGATCAGATCCTGGTCCAGGCGTTCGCGCACCAAGTCATCATTCCGCGCGATCCGCAGTCCGGCCAGCCCACGGGCCAGAGGGTTCACAAACCGCTGATGGTCAGCAAGGTGTTCGATAAGTCTTCACCGCTGCTGTTCAGCGCGTTGACCAGCGGCGAAGAAGTCAGCTGCCGGCTGGAGTGGTTCCGGACTTCATCAGCCGGCACCCAGGAACACTACTTCACCATTGAACTAGAGGGGGCGACCATCGTGGATATCCAATCCCGCATGCCCAACTGCCAAGACCCGAACAACGCCCACTTCACGCATTTGGAAGATGTGCACTTCAGTTATCGCAAGATCGTATGGACCCACGAAGTATCCGGTACTTCCGGGGCAGATGACTGGCGCAGCCCGGTGGCGGGTTAAGTTGGACTAGTGCAGGAGCGGCGCCATGGACGGCGCCGCTTTACCGGTTGGCTACACCATCGATAATGGATGTTTGCGCTGGGGCGCACCGAAAACCCGGTCGATCGCGTCCAGGTCATGTTCATCCAACACCAATTTGGCAGCTGCCGCATTGAGCCTCACGTGCTCCGGTGTGACCGCCTTGGGGATAGCGATCACGCCTTCCTGGCGAAGCACCCAGGCCAGTGCAACCTGCGCGGGCGTGGCTTCATGGCGACGGGCAATTTGCTTTAACGTGGTACTGGTGAGTAATTCACCGCCCTGGGCAATCGGGCAGTAAGCCATCAATGGCAAATGATGCTGTTGCCACCAGGGCAGCAGATCAAATTCGATGCCGCGCTCTTCGATGTTGTAGAGCACCTGGTTGGTCGCGCAGGCCGGGGATGCGAGTTCCTGCAGGTCGGCCACGTCGAAATTGGACACGCCCCAACGGCCGATCTTGCCGGCTTCACGCAAGCGTTCGAACGCTTCGACAGTTTCTTCAAGCGGGTATTGACCGCGCCAATGCAGCAAGTACAGGTCAATGTAGTCCGTACCCAGGCGTTGCAGGCTCGCTTCACAGGCACGGGGCACTCCCTTGCGGCTGGCATTGTGCGGGTAGACCTTGCTCACCAGGAATACCTGGTCACGACGCCCTCGAATGGCTTCGCCGACCACGCTTTCAGCGCCGCCCTCGCCGTACATTTCGGCGGTATCGATCAACGTCATGCCCTCGTCGATCCCCAATTGCAGGGCCGAAACTTCGGCGCGGTGATAATCGGGATTTTCGCCCATGCGCCAGGTCCCCTGGCCGATGACGGGGACGGGAACACCCGCCAGATCAATGGTACGCATGACAACCTCCTGATGGGTTCAAGACTTAAGAGTGTGGCATTAACTGGACAGCAGGGTTCAATCGAAGGATGGTTACTTCCTGTCAATTCGCCAGGAAGTTTCTGCAATGCTGTTTGTGGTCATGCTCGGGGCAAGCACCCTCGGGCGAAAATCGAAGTACATGATGTGATATTCGCCGCAGCGGACACGTTGCAAGCCTCCTATCCGCAACTACGCGATGGTTGGTTTGGCAGCCCTAAAGGTGTGCATATCGACGCCTGGATGGCAGTAGACGGTGTCGATGGCTGGAAGGTCGAATTCAGCAACCTGGCTCCCGAGGCGCACGCGCACCACCTTTACTTCATCAACCTTGGCGGTTATGAGGCCAACAGCTTTGGTGAGGCACACCATTACTTGCTGGTGGTCGCCCGCAATAAACAAGAGGCCAAGAACAAAGGCAAGCAACAGATGCTGCGCCAATGGTCCCAGGCCCACACCGACGCTGTGATGGACGTTGACGACTGCCTGCCCATCGACCTGGTCGATGGACGTTACATTCACTTGGTGCAAGGCCCGCACCATCCGATCATCCAGCGCAACGACTACATCGTGCTGCCTTGAACCCTACCCGAACGGGGTATGGCGCCCACCCGCCACCTGCCTGACAGTGCAATCAGTCCCTGCGCCTGATAACAAGCACAACTAACGGTGGGTCCCCATGCATAAAACCTTGATCGCCCTGTTCAGCGTTGTACTGCTAGCCTCATCCCTGCAGAGCCAGGCCGCCGATGACCCAGGCAATACCTTGCGCATCTACAACTGGGCGGACTACATCGGCGACACCACCCTGGCCGACTTCGAGAAGGCCACGGGTATCAAGGTGATCTACGACACCTACGATTCGTACGAGACCGTGCAAGGCAAGTTGCTGTCCGGTCGCTCCGGCTATGACCTGGCGTTGCTCAACGCCTCACTGGTGCCGCTGCTGATCAAGGGCAAGGTGTTCCAACCCCTCGACAAAAGCTTGTTGCCCGACTGGAACAACCTTGACCCGCTGGTGCTCAAGAGCCTGGAGGCCCATGACCCCGGCGTCACCTATTCGGCGCCTTACACCTGGGGCAGCAACGGCGTGACCTACAACGTCGACATGATCAAGGCGCGCATGCCGGACGCCCCATCGGCTCCCTGGCGATGATCTTCGATCCCAAGATCGTGTCGCGGTTTGCCGATTGCGGCATTACCTTCATGGACTCCCCACCGACATGATCCCGTTGGCCCTGACCTACCTCGGCCTGGACCCCAACAGTGCCGCGCCCAAAGACCTCAAGGCCGCCCAGGAAGTGTTGATGGCGGTGCGCCCGTACATTCGAAAATTTGATTCCAGCGGGTTCATCAATGGCCTGGCCAATGGCGACCTCTGCATGGCCACCACCTGGTCCGGCGACTACGCCACCTCCCAAGCGCGAGCAACGGAGGCCGGGGCCAAGGTCAAGCTGGACTACTTCATTCCCAAGGAAGGCTCGCTGATCTGGTTCGATAACTTCTACATTCCCGCCGATGCGCCCCATGTGGCCAATGCCCACAAGTTCATCGAATTCCTGCTGCAACCGAGCACCATGGCCGGGGTCAGCAACACCATTCACTACGCCAACAGCAACCTCGCGTCCAAACCCTTGCTCAGCGCCGATGTCCGCGATAACCCGGCGATCTACCCCGACCCGGCGACCATGCAGCGGCTGTTCACGCAGAAAAGCCAACCCCAAGCCGCCGTGCGCCTGATCACCCGTACCTGGAATGCCGTCAAGACCGGCAAGTAAACCCAGCCATTGAAGGTAAATGCCATGACTCTGCCAAATCCTGCTTTCTTCGCCCAGTTCGACCACGCCAAGCTGGACGCCGCCGACAAAGCCCACTACATGCACGGTTTCCACATGTTCGACGAACACCGTGAACAAGGTTCGCTGAATATCGCAGCGGGTAACGGCGCCTACATCTACGACACCCATGGCAATCGCTACCTGGATGCGGTCGGTGGCATGTGGTGTACGAATATCGGCCTTGGCCGCGAGGAAATGGCCGAGGCCATCGCCAACCAAGTGCGTCAGTTGGCGTACTCCAACCCGTTCTGCGACATGGCCAACGTCACGGCCATCGAATTGTGCGCCAAGCTCGCCAGCCTGGCCCCCGGCGACCTGGACCATGTGTTCCTCACCACCGGCGGCTCGACTGCGGTGGACACCGCGTACAGGCTGGTGCAGTTCTATCAAAACAGCCGTGGCAAACCGACCAAGAAGCACATCATCTCGCGCTTCAGTGCGTACCACGGCAGTACGTTCCTGACCATGTCCATCGGCAATAAGGCCGCCGACCGTGCGCCAGAATTCGACTTCATGAGCGACCTGTTCCACCACATCTCCTGCCCCAACTATTACCGGGCGCCAGAGGGCATGAGCGAGGCGGATTTCCTCGACTTCCTGGTCAACGAGTTCGAAGACAAGATTCTGACCCTGGGCGCCGATAACGTGGCCGCGTTCTTTGCCGAACCCATCATGGGCTCGGGCGGCGTGATCATTCCGCCCAAGGGTTACCACCGTCGTATGTGGAAATCTGCCAGCGCCATGACCTGCTCTATGTCGCGGATGAGGTGGTCACCTCGTTCGGGCGCTTGGGTGCATTCTTTGCCTCCGAGGACGTGTTCGGCATGCAGCCCGACATCATCACCACCGCCAAGGGCCTGACTTCCGGCTACCTGCCCTTGGGCGCGTGCATTTTCTCGGAGCGTATCTGGCAAGTGATTGGCGAGCCGGGCAAAGGTCGTTGCTTTACCCATGGGTTTACCTACAGCGGCCATCCGGTCAGTTGCGTGGCAGCCCTGAAAAACATCGAGATCATCGAGCGTGAGAACCTGCTGGCCCATGTGGAAGATGTCGGCGTGTACCTGGAGCAACGCCTGCACACCCTGGCCGACCTGCCGTTGGTGGGTGACATCCGCTGCCAACGCCTGATGGCCTGCATCGAATTCGTCGCGGATAAACGCAGCAAGGCGCTGTTGCCGGACGCGGTGAACATCGGCGAAAAAATCCACCTGCGTGCCCAGGCCAAGGGGTTGCTGGTGCGGCCCATCGGCCACCTGAACGTGATGTCGCCACCACTGATCATCACCCATGCCCAAGTGGATGAAGTGGTGGAGACCCTACGCCAGTGCATCCTCGAAACGGCTGCTGAACTGCGCCAAAGCGGCGAGTATCAGGGCCGATGAGCCACAGCGCCGAGCCCGTCTCGGCGTTTTTGCCTGGGCACGGGCCCGCGGGTAGACTGGCGGTCATGACCACTGCCCGCCCCTCCCCAACCCTCGACGCACTTGAAGCCTGGCACCAAGCCCTGGCCCAGGCGTTTATCCATGTGGACGAGACGTCGTTTCTCGAACACCTGGCCAGTGCGCTGTGCACGCTTACCCCCATCGAATCGATGATGATCAGCCTGGAGCGCCAGGGCCAGCCGCCGCACCTGCTGTACCAGCAAGGCATTCCCCGCGCTTATCAGGATGAAATCATCCACCGCTACTTTTCTCGGGGTTATCTGCTGGACCCGTTCTGCCTGGCGGTGGACAAGGGCCTGGCCGAGGGTTTCTACCACCTGGCACAGATCGCCCCGGACGACTTCTTCAACAGCGAGTACTACAAGACCTACTACCTGCGCAGTGGCGGCGCCCAGGAGAGTTACTACATCGTCGACCTGTGCCCCCGGAGCAAGATCTCGCTGTGCATGTTCCAGGGCTTGAGCGCCGGGCAGTTCAGCGCTGAGCAACTGGCATTGCAGAAATCCACCCAGGCCATGGTGCGTGCCTTGCTACGTCGATTCGGCACCACCGGCGGCCTGGCCAAGGTAATCAGTGACGAGGCGTTTACCCAGACCCAGGCTCATCAACAGATCGAAGCCGCATTCATGGGCTTTGGCAGCGGCGTGCTCACGGTGCGAGAGCGCGAAATCGCGCACTTGATCCTGCGGGGCCATTCGGTAAAGTCCACCGCGCAAGTGCTGGGCATTTCGCCAGAAACCGTGCGCATGCACCGCAAGAACCTCTACACCAAGCTGGCGATCAACTCCCAGGCCGAGCTGTTCGCGCTGTTCATCGAATGGCTGACCCGCAGCGGCGCCATGGCCCGGGCTTGATCCACTCATGCAATCCGCGGGAACTTTGCCAGGAAATAACCGCCTGAATCCGGTAGGCTCACCCTTTTACTCAAGGAGTTATTCCCCATGGCCAAAGCCACCGCCCGTCACATCCTCGTTTCCACTGAAGACAAGTGCAACGAACTCAAGGCCCAAATCGAAGGCGGCGCCGATTTCGCAGAAATCGCCAAAGCCAACTCCAGTTGCCCATCCAGCCGCGACGGCGGCAACCTGGGTTCGTTCGGTCCAGGCCAAATGGTTAAAGAATTCGACACCGTCGTATTCAGCGCCCCGGTCAACACCGTACAAGGCCCGGTAAAAACCCAGTTCGGCTACCACCTGCTGGAAGTCACCAGCCGCCAGGACTGATCCCGTCTGCGCTGATGCTGTAAACAACGGCCCGCCTTTTGGTGGGCCGTTGTGCATGTGATGACTGGCGACGCGCAAGCCTATAGCGTACAAATCCCTATTCTTATACACGCGGCGTTCAAGGCTGATAATGCGACTGGCTTTTTCTACCCTGTTTAGCTCCACCCTGGCCCTGCTGCTGGCCAGCACCGCCGTGATCGCGGCGCCCCAACCGTACCTGACGGTGTACGGCGAACCGGCCAAATACCCCGCCGGCTTCAGCCATTTCGACTACGCCAACCCCAATGCCCCCAAGGGTGGCACCCTCAAGCGCTCGGCCATTGAGATCGGACGTTTTGACCATGTGCTGCCGTACATCGACAAAGGCATCGGCGTGTCCCAGGTCGACGGCTGGCTTTATTCGCCCCTGGCCCAACGCTCCCTGGATGAGCCGTATACGGTCTACGGCCTGGTCGCCGAGAAGATGGAGCGCGCCGACGACGGTCTGTCGTTGCGGTTCTACCTCAACCCCAAGGCGCGTTTCGCCGACGGTACGCCCATTACCGCCGAAGACGTGCGCTACAGCTTCGACCTGTTGATGACCCAAGGCCGGCTAGGCTTTCGCACGCTGTTCGCCGACGTCAAGCACGTCGAAGTCGAAGGCGAGCGCCAGGTCCGCTTCGATTTCTCCAGCAATGAAAACCGCACCCTGCCCTCGACCTCGCCACCCTGCCCGTCCTCCCCGAGCA
Source organism: Pseudomonas poae (assembly GCA_004000515.1). Taxonomy (GTDB): domain Bacteria; phylum Pseudomonadota; class Gammaproteobacteria; order Pseudomonadales; family Pseudomonadaceae; genus Aquipseudomonas; species Aquipseudomonas cremoris. The sequence continues at coordinate 4,529,663 of CP034537.1, read as the reverse complement.
CTGGTGGAAAACTCGTGATTTCGCCAACGGCGGTGGGTACGAAATCCCACTGGGCAGCGGCCCGTACAAAATCAGCAAGATCGACTCCGGCAACACCATCACCTTTACCCGCGACCCTGACTGGTGGGGTAAGGACTTGCCCGTCAGCCGCGGCCTGTACAACTTCAACCACTTGAGCCTGGAGTATTTCGGCGATACCGAAGTAGCGCGCCAGGTACTGCGGGGTGGCGCGTTCGATTTCAACCGCGAGTTTTCTGCCACCGGTTACTCCATCGGCTACAACGGCCCGGCCCTCGACGATGGCCGCCTGCAACGCGACCACTTGGCCAAGGAGATGCCGCAACCGGCCCAGGGCTATGTGTTCAACGTACAAAAGCCGATGTTCAAGGACCGCCGCGTGCGCGAAGCGCTGGCGATGCTGTGGGACTTCGAATGGGCCAATCGGCAGATGATGCGCACGATGTACATCCGCCAGCAGAGTTTTTTCTCCAACAGCCCGCTGGCCGCCAGCCAACTCCCGACCAAGGAAGAACTGGCGATTCTTGAACCGTTGCGCGGGCAAGTGCCCGACGAGGTATTTACCCAGGTATTCAAAGCCCCGGTCACCGACGGCAGCGGCATGATCCGCGACAAACAACTGCAAGCCCTGGCCTTGCTGGAAGAGGCCGGCTGGACCCCCAAAGGTGACAAGCTGGTCAATGCCGAAGGCGAGCCGCTGGAGTTCACTTTCCTCAATGCCCAGGCCGGCATGGAACGCCTGTTGCTGCCGTACAAGCGCAACCTGGCGCAGATTGGTATCACCCTGAACATCCGCCGCATTGACCCTTCCCAGTACGTTAACCGGATGATGGCGCGCGATTACGACATGATCGTCATCGGTTTTCCCGTCACCACGTCGCCAGGGATGGAGCTTTACAACTACTTCGGTTCGGACGCCGCCTACGACCCTGGCGCCAACAACTACATGGTGCTCAAGGACCCGGCCGTCGACAGCCTGATCAAGGGCCTGGTCAAGGCCAATACCCAGGCGCAGATGCTGACCTACGCCCACGCCCTGGACCGGGTGCTGCAATGGAATTACCTGTGGATTCCCAATTACTACCCGCCGGGCACGTCCGCCGCTTGGTGGAACCGCTTCGGCCGGCCGGCCATCGAGGCGAAGAACGATGAAGCCCTGGAAACCTGGTGGGAAATCAGCCCTGTGCCGTTGACCAATGAACAGATGCAAGCCGAGCTGAAAAAACGCGGAGGGGCGCGCTGATGTTTGCCTATATCGTGCGGCGCCTGCTGCTGATCATCCCGACGCTGGTGATCATCCTGCTGGTGAATTTCGTGATTGTGCAGGCTGCGCCCGGCGGGCCGGTGGAGCAAGCCATCGCCCATCTGCAAGGCATCGGCGGCGGTAGCGTCGGCGGCGCTTCCGGTGACGGCATCAGCGGCGGCTCCCGCGCCAGCCGTGGCCTGGACCCCAAGCTGATCAAGGACATCGAAAAACAGTACGGCTTCGACAAGCCCGCGCCGGAACGCCTGTGGCTGATGCTCAAGAACTACGCCCACCTGGATTTCGGCAACAGCTTCTTTCGTGGCAAGAGCGTGATCGACCTGATCCTCGAAAAATGCCCGTCACCATTTCCCTCGGCCTGTGGGCCACGCTGATTACCTACCTGGTCTCGATTCCCTTGGGGATTCGCAAGGCGGTGCGCCACGGCAGCAGCTTTGACGTATGGAGCAGCACCGCCATCGTCATCGGCTATGCGATGCCGGCGTTCCTGTTTGCGATGTTCCTGATCGTGGTGTTCGCTGGCGGCACATCGTTGAACTGGTTCCCCGTACGCGGGCTGGTGTCGGAAAACTTCGAAGAACTGAGCACCGTGGGCAAGATCGCCGATTACTTCTGGCACCTGGTCTTGCCGGTGACGTCGCTGGTAATTGGCGGATTCGCCACCTTGACCATCCTTACCAAGAACTCGTTCCTCAATGAAATCACCCGCCAATACGTAGTGACCGCACGCGCCAAAGGCCTGAGTGAACGACGGGTGCTGTACGGCCATGTGTTCCGCAATGCGATGCTACTGGTGATCTCCGGCATTCCCCAGGCGTTTATCGCCGTGTTCTTCGCTGGCTCCTTGCTGATCGAGGTGATCTTCTCCCTCGACGGCCTGGGCCGCATGAGCTACGAAGCCGCCCTCTCTCGGGATTACCCGGTGGTGTTCGGCTCGCTGTTTATCTTCACGTTGTTCGGCCTCTTGATAAAACTGATCGGTGACCTCTGCTACACCCTGGTGGACCCGCGTATCGACTTCGCCGCGAGGAACGCCTGATGCTCAATCTGTCTCCTGTCGCACGCCGACGTTTCGAGCGTTTCAAGAAAAACCGTCGTGGCTGGTGGTCACTGTGGCTGTTTATCGGCCTGTTTATCCTGACCCTTGGCGGCGAGTTGATCGCCAACGACAAGCCTTTGGTGCTGAGCTTCAAGAACGAGCTGTATTTCCCGGTCTTCAAGCGCTACACCGAGCAACAGTTCGGCGGCCAGTTGCCCTTCCAGGCCGACTACCGCAGTGACTACGTGCAAAAGCTGATAAAGCAGGACGGAGGCTGGATGCTGTTCCCGCCGATCCCGTTCAGTGAAGACACGCCCAACTACGAACTGACCCGCCCGGCCCCCAGCCCGCCCTCGGCGGTGAACTGGCTGGGCACCGATGACCAATCGCGGGATGTATTGGCGCGGGTGATCTTTGGCGCACGGGTGTCGATCCTGTTTGCCCTGGCGCTCACCGCCATCAGCGCGGCCATCGGCATTGCGGCAGGTGCGTTGCAGGGCTACTACGGCGGTTGGGTCGACCTGATCGGCCAGCGTGTGCTGGAAGTGTGGTCGGGGCTACCGGTGCTGTACCTGCTGATTATCCTGTCAGGGTTTGTGGAGCCGAACTTCTGGTGGCTGCTGGGGATCATGGCGCTGTTCTCCTGGTTGGCACTGGTGGACGTGGTGCGCGCCGAGTTCCTGCGCGGGCGCAACCTGGAGTACGTCAAGGCCGCACGGGCCTTGGGCCTGGGGGACGCCAAGATCATCCGCCGGCACATCCTGCCCAATGCCATGACTGCCACCTTGAGCTACCTGCCGTTTATCCTGACCGGGGCGATCTCCACCTTGAGCGCCCTGGACTTCCTCGGCTTTGGCATGCCCGCCGGCAGTGCGTCGCTGGGCGAACTGATCGCCCAGGGCAAGCAGAACCTGCAAGCGCCGTGGCTGGGCCTGACGGCGTTTTTCACCTTGGCGCTGATCCTGTCGCTGCTGGTATTTATCGGCGAGGCGTTGCGTGATGCCTTCGACCCCCGTTCATGAGTGAATCCGTATGAGCGACAACCTGATCGAGATCCGCGACCTCAGCGTCGCCTTCAGCGGCCAGACCGTGGTGCGCAACCTGAGCCTGGACGTGCGCCCCGGCGAGTGCCTGGCGCTGGTGGGCGAGTCGGGCTCGGGCAAGTCGGTGACGGCCCATTCGATCCTGCAATTGCTGCCCGAGGCCGGCACGCAAACCACCGGCTCCGTGAAGTATCGCGGCCAGGAGCTGGTGGGCGCGTCGGCGGCCACCCTGCAAAAACTGCGTGGCAACCGCATCGCGATGATCTTCCAGGAGCCGATGACCTCCCTGAACCCCTTGCACAGCATCGAAAAGCAGATCGGCGAAACCCTGCTGCTGCACAAGGGCCTGGGTGGCAAGGCCGCCCAGGCGCGCATCCTGGAACTGCTGGAACTGGTGGGCATCCAGAAACCCCAGGAACGGCTCAAAGCCTACCCCACCAACTCTCCGGCGGGCAACGCCAACGGGTGATGATCGCCATGGCCCTGGCTTGCGAGCCGGAATTGCTGATCGCCGATGAACCCACCACCGCGCTGGACGTAACGGTGCAGCGCAAGATCCTGCTGCTGCTCAAGTCCCTGCAACAACGTTTGGGCATGTCATTGCTGCTGATCAGCCACGACCTCAACCTGGTGCGCAGCATTGCCCAGCGTGTGTGCGTGATGCGCGCTGGCGAGATCGTCGAGCAGGCCGATTGCCAAACGCTGTTCACGGCACCGCAACACCCTTACAGCCGCCTGTTGCTGGACGCGGAGCCGGCAGGCGATGCCCTGTGCAGCGATGCGCGCGAAACGGTATTGCAGGTGGATAACCTGACCGTGCAATTCCCGCTCAGCGGCGGCTTGTTCCGGCGCAAAACCTATCTGCGTGCCGTGGACGGCATCAGCCTCAGCGTGCAGCGCGGCAAGACCCTGGGCATTGTCGGCGAGTCGGGCTCGGGCAAGTCCACCCTGGGCCAGGCGATCCTGCGTTTGCTGGACTCCACCGGCAGCATTCGCTTCCAGGGCGAAGCCCTCGACCCGCTGAACAATCAGCAGATGCGCCCGTGGCGCAAGCAGATGCAGGTGGTGTTCCAGGACCCTTACGGCAGCCTCAGCCCGCGCATGTCCGTGCAGCAGATCATCAGCGAAGGCTTGGAAGTGCACGCCCCATGCAGCCTGGCCGACCGCGATGCGCAGGTGATCCAGGTGCTCAAGGACGTGGGCCTCGACCCCGAGAGCCGTCACCGTTACCCCCATGAGTTTTCCGGCGGCCAGCGCCAACGCATCGCCATCGCGCGCGCCTTGGTACTCAAGCCCGCGCTGATGCTGCTGGATGAGCCCACCTCGGCCCTCGACCGCACCGTGCAGAAACAAGTGGTGGCGCTGCTGCGTGAGCTGCAAGAGAAATACGGCCTGACCTACCTGTTCATCAGCCACGACCTGGCAGTGGTGCGTGCGATGGCGCATGACATGATCGTGATCAAGGATGGCAAGGTGGTCGAGGCCGGAGCGAGCCATCAGGTGTTCGACGCACCGCAGCACCCCTACACCCGAGAGCTTCTGGCCGCGGCGCACATCCCCCTGTAAACGCGCTCCCCCTGTGGGAGCTGGCTTGCCTGCGATAGCGGTGTATCAGTACCGAATATACGGACTGACATGGCGCCATCGCAGGCAAGCCAGCTCCCACAAGATCGCACTCCGATTTCTACTTTGTGTTGGCGGCATAAACATGAACACCAGCGAAAGCCTCAAGGACTACCAACAGGTTCGCGGCCTGGCCATCCAGTCGCTGTTCGAGATCATCGAGCAGTCCAGCGAAGGCACGGTGATTGTCGACCGCGACGCGAATATCGTGTGGATGAACGAGCGCTACGCCAAGCGCTTCGGCCTCAAAAGCGCCGATGAAGCCATCGGCCAACCCTGCGAGCAGGTGATTTCCAACAGCCTGCTGCGCCAGGTAGTGCGCAACGACCAGCCGATTCTGCTGGATATCCAGGACACGCCCAAGGGCCCGTTGGTGGTGATGCGCCTGCCGATCCACGACGATGCTGGCGCAGTGATCGGCGCGATTGGGTTTGCGCTGTTTGATGAGCTGCGCAACCTGTCGCCATTGATCGAACGTTACTTGAGCATGCAGCAGGAGCTGGCCTCCACTCGCTCGCTGCTGCGCTCTCGCCAGAGCAAGTACAACTTCGCGCATTTTATCGGCACCAGCGCTGCCAGCCTTGAGGTGAAACGCCGTGCACGACGCAGTGCCAGCGCCGAATCACCGGTGCTGCTGCTGGGTGAAACCGGCACCGGCAAGGAGTTGCTGGCCCAGGCAATTCACGGCGCCTCACCTCGCGCGCACAAGGCGTTTGTCAGCATCAACAGTGCAGCCATTCCGGGCGACCTGCTGGAAGCCGAGTTCTTCGGCACCGCGCCGGGCGCGTTTACCGGTGCCGACCGCAAGGGGCGTCCCGGCAAGTTCCAGATTGCCCAAGGCGGTACGCTGTTCCTCGATGAAATCGGCGACATGCCTCTGCCACTGCAAAGCAAGCTGCTGCGGGTGTTGCAGGAAAAGAATTTGAACCGGTGGGCTCCAACGAGATGCTGCACAGCGATGTGCGGGTGATCGCGGCCACGTCCATGGACCTGGAGGCGGCGATCAAACGTGGCGAGTTCCGTGCCGACCTGTATTACCGCTTGAATGTGCTGCCAATCCAGGTGCCGCCATTGCGTGAGCGCCTGGAAGATATTCCGGCATTGAGCGAGGCGATTCTTGAAGAACTGCGCAGCCAACACGAACTGGACCGTGAAGCCCTGGCGCTGCTGGCACAACACGCCTGGCCAGGGAATATCCGCGAGCTGCGCAACGTGCTGGAGCGGGCGGCGTTGTTGAGTGATGACCTGGTGTTGAATGCGCAGGAAGTTCGCGCGGCAATTGGGACGTTTACCCCCGTAGAACGCAGTGCCGTGGCGTCGGTAGCCGGTGAAAGCTTCAGCGCGGCGCGGGAGCGGTTTGATCGGCAGATCATTGCGGCGGCGTTGAGTGAGTGCGAGGGGAATGTGGTGGAGGCGGCCAAGCGGCTGGGGCTGGGGCGGTCGACGTTGTATAAGAAGATGGTGGCGTTGGGCATTGCTCAGTCTCCAAATTGAGATTTATATCTCAATATCAAGACGATCTCATGTGGGAGCGGGCTTGCCACAACTCTGTAGTGAGCGGGCTTGTCCCGCGCTGGGTGGCGAAGCCGCCCCAAAACCAGGCGCTTCGGTCTAGCTAACACGCCGAGTCGCCTGGATTTAGGGCGGCTTCGCCACCCAGCGCGGGACAAGCCCGCTCACTACAGGTTGCTCTCCGCCCGTCTCAAATTTGAGACTTTACCCAGGTCTTGCGCTCGAAAAAATAATTTATCTTTATATTTCAACAAGTTAATATCTTGGCACACATCTAGCTATAGCCCCTTCCCACCGCAACACCCCACAAAAATAACAATTCGATCTGGAGACACTCCATGAGTGTAATCATCGCCCTGGCAGCCCTCGCGCTGCTGATGCTGGCTGCCTACCGTGGCTATAGCGTTATCCTGTTTGCCCCATTGCCGCCCTCGGTGCTGTCCTGCTCACCGACCCGTCCGCTGTTGCGCCCGCCTTTACCGGGGTGTTCATGGAGAAGATGGTCGGCTTCATCAAACTGTATTTCCCGGTGTTCCTGCTCGGTGCGGTGTTCGGCAAGCTGATTGAGCTGTCGGGTTTCTCGCGCTCCATCGTTGCCGCTGCGATCCGCCTGCTCGGCACGCGTCAGGCGATGCTGGTGATCGTGCTGGTCTGCGCGCTGCTCACCTACGGCGGCGTGTCGTTGTTTGTGGTGGTGTTTGCGGTGTACCCGTTTGCAGCGGAGATGTTCCGCCAGAGCAATATCCCCAAGCGCCTGATCCCGGCGACCATCGCCCTCGGTGCGTTCTCGTTCACCATGGACGCCCTGCCCGGCACACCGCAGATCCAGAACATCATCCCCAGCACCTTCTTCAACACCACCGCCTGGGCCGCGCCCTGGCTGGGCCTGATCGGCACGATCTTCGTGTTCTGCACCGGCATGCTGTACCTGGCCCGCCAGCGCAACAAAGCGCAGCGCGCCGGCGAAGGCTATGGCACGGAGCTTCGCAACGAACCCGAAACCGCCGACAACCTGGCACTGCCCAACCCATGGATCGCGCTGTCGCCGCTGATTCTGGTGGGTGTGATGAACCTGTTGTTCACCCACTGGATTCCGCAGTGGTATGGCAAGACCCACAGCCTTGCCTTGCCAGGCATGAGCGCACCAGTAACCACCGAAATCGCCAAGCTCACGGCGATCTGGGCGGTGCAGGCGGCGTTGCTGGTAGGCATTGTCATGGTGCTGGTGTTCGGCTGGTCGGCGATCAAAAGCAAACTCGCCGAAGGCAGCAAAAGCGCGGTAAGCGGTGCGTTGCTGGCGGCGATGAACACCGCGTCGGAATACGGCTTTGGTGCGGTGATCGCCTCACTGCCGGGCTTTCTGGTGCTGGCGGATTGGCTCAAGGGCATCCCCAACCCACTGGTCAACGAAGCGATTACCGTGACCCTGCTGGCCGGTATCACCGGCTCCGCGTCGGGCGGCATGAGCATTGCCCTGGCGGCCATGTCCGAAAGCTTTATTTCGGCGGCCCATGCGGCCAATATTCCCCTTGAAGTGCTGCACCGCGTCGCGGCCATGGCCAGTGGCGGCATGGACACCCTGCCCCACAACGGCGCGGTGATCACGCTGCTGGCAGTGACGGGGTTGACGCACCGCGAAGCCTACAAGGACATTTTCGGCATCACGATCATCAAGACCCTCGCGGTGTTCGTGGTGATCGGTACTTTCTACGCCACCGGCATTGTGTGAGGTTTGTATGACGACATTGAACGGCAAGACGGCCCTGGTTACCGGCTCTACCAGCGGCATCGGTTTGGGCATTGCGTTGAGCCTGGCTGAGGCCGGCGCGAACCTGATCCTCAACGGCTTCGGTGATGCCAGCGCGGTGATCGCCCAGGTGCAGGCATTCGGCGGCAAGGTCGGCCATCACCCGGCCGACGTCAGCGACCCGGCGCAGATCGCCGACATGATCGCCTACGCCGAGCGTGAGTTCGGCGGCGTGGACATCCTGGTGAACAACGCCGGTATCCAACATGTGGCGGCGGTGGAAGACTTTCCGGCGGAGCGCTGGGATTCGATCATCGCGATCAACCTGTCGTCGGTGTTCCACAGCACACGCCTCAGCTTGCCGGGCATGAAAGCCAAGGGCTGGGGGCGTATCGTCAATATTGCCTCGGTACATGGCCAGGTCGGTTCGGTGGGCAAGGCGGCGTATGTCGCGGCCAAGCACGGTGTGATCGGATTGACCAAGGTCGTAGGCCTGGAGACGGCCACCAGCAACGTGACGTGCAACGCGATCTGCCCAGGCTGGGTGTTGACGCCACTGGTGCAGAAGCAGATTGATGATCGAGCGGCCAATGGCGTGGATCCGCAGCAGGCGCAGCATGATTTGCTGGCGGAAAAGCAGCCGTCGCTGGAGTTCGTGACGCCGCCGCAGTTGGGTGAGCTGGTATTGTTCCTGTGCAGCGAGGCTGGCAGCCAGGTGCGCGGTGCCGCGTGGAACATTGATGGCGGCTGGCTGGCCCAATAAACGCAAACCTCGACAACAATGAAGATCTAAAGGTGGGAGCGGGCTTGCTCGCGAATGCGCCGTATCAGCCAGCACAACTGGGCCTGGCCCGACGCATTCGCGAGCAAGCCCGCTCCCACATTGGACCTGTGTTGCCCGGCAGACCCAAACAAGAACTCGAGATCTCGCAATGTCCGACATCCTCTGGCAGCCCTCCCTGGAACGCATCGCCAACACGCGCATGGACCAATTCCGCCGCTACATCAACGAACGCTACAGCCTGCAACTCGCCGACTACCCCGCCCTGCACCAGTGGAGCATCGACCAGCGCCCCGACTTTTGGCAGGCCATCGTCGCGTTCTTCGACGTGCAGTTTCGCACCCCACCCAGCGCCGTGCTGATCGAAGACGCCGAGATGCCCAGCGCCCAATGGTTTCCCGGCGCCACCCTGAATTTTGCCGAACACTTGCTGCGTCGCCGCGACGACCACCCGGCAGTGGTTGCCATCAGCGAAGACGGCCAGCGCGAACAATTGACCTACGCCGAACTCGCCCAGCACGTCGCCGGTTTACAACGCAGCCTGCGGGCCGCCGGTGTAACCCGGGGCGACCGCGTTGCCGCCTGCATGCCCAACACCTGGCAAACCCTGGTAGGCATGCTCGCCACCACCAGCCTCGGCGCGATCTGGTCGTGCTCATCCCCCGACTTTGGCACCCAAGGCGTGATCGACCGCTTCGGCCAGATCGAGCCCAAGGTGCTGATCACCTGTGCCGGTTACCGTTACGCCGGCAAGGAAATTGACCAAACCGCCAAGCTCAATGAAATCCTCGAACGCCTGCCGTCCCTGGAACAGTTGATCATTGTGCCGTATGCCAAACCCCAGGCACGCGTCGAGGACTACCACACCCACGCCAACGCCGCGCTGTGGAGTGACTTCTACCAACCCGGCGGCGAGCCGGAATTCGTTGCGGTGCCCTTCGACCACCCGCTGTACATCCTCTACTCCAGCGGCACCACCGGCGTGCCCAAATGCATCATTCACGGCACCGGCGGCGTGCTGCTCACGCACCTGAAAGAACATGGCCTGCATGCCGACCTGGGCCGTGACGACTGCCTGTTCTACTACACCACCTGCGGCTGGATGATGTGGAACTGGCTGGTCTCGGTACTGGCCATCGGGGCGACGGCAGTGCTGTATGACGGGTCGCCATTTCATCCGGGGCCGGAGCGCCTGATCGACCTGATCGACGCGGAAAAAATCAGCGTGTTCGGTACCAGCCCCAAGTTCCTCGCCACCCTGGAAAAAGCCGGGCTGCAACCGCGCCTGAGCCACGACCTGGGCAGCCTCAAAGGGCTGATTTCCACCGGATCGCCGCTGTCGCCCCAGAGTTATGACTACGTTTATCGCGAGATCAAAGGCGAGCTGTGCCTGTCCTCCATGTCCGGCGGCACCGATATCGTTTCCTGCTTTGTGATCGGCAACCCGGTGCTGCCGGTACGGCGCGGCGAGATGCAGTGCAAGAGCCTGGCGATGGCCATCGAAGTGTGGGACGACAAGGGCCAGCCCCTGGTTGGCGAAAAAGGCGAGTTGGTCTGCACGCGGCATTTCCCGGCCATGCCCATCGGCCTGTGGAACGACCCAGATCAGAAGAAACTGCGCGCCTCGTATTTCAGCCAATTTCCCGGCGTATGGGCCCAAGGTGATTACGCCGAGCAGCGGCCAAACGGCAGCCTGCTGATTCATGGGCGCTCCGACGCCGTACTCAACCCCGGCGGCGTGCGTATCGGTACGGCAGAAATCTATCGCCAGGTAGAAAAAGTGCCGCAAGTCCTGGAAAGCCTGGCCATCGGCCAACGCTGGCAGGATGACGTGCGGGTGGTGCTGTTCGTGCGCCTCAACGAAGGCGTCGCACTGGATGAGGCGCTGGAGCAGCAAATTCGCCAGGTGATCCGCGCCAACACCACGCCGCGCCATGTGCCGGCAAAGATCCTTGCTGTCACCGATATCCCCCGCACCATCAGCGGCAAGATCGTCGAATTGGCGGTGCGTAACGTGGTGCATGGCGAGCCCGTAAAGAACACCGATGCCCTGGCGAACCCGCAGGCGCTGGAGGAGTTTCGCGACCGTCCCGAACTGGCCTGAAGATGAAAGGTTTCAGCCCTGACGTACTCATTTGAAGACAAAACGCCAATGCATGCTATTTTTCGGGGTAGTCAGCCGCTCCCGAGTCACGGGATAATCGGCGTTTGTCATATTTCAAAGCGTTACGCTCAGGGCTTTTTCATGAATGGAACATCCACCGTCAGCGAAGCCGCCGCATTGATTGCGCGGCTGGACTGGGCACAAAGCCCGCTCGGTGAGGCCAACGATTGGCCGCAAAGCCTGCGCACTGCCGTGGATATCGTCATCCACTCGCCGATGCCGATGCTGCTGCTGTGGGGCAACGAGCTCACCCAACTCTACAACGACGGCTTTGCGCAACTGGCGGGCAACAAGCACCCCGAGGCCTTGGGCCAGCCTGCGCACCAGACCTGGCCGGAATTACAGAGCTTTACCGCGCCGATCTACGACGCCGTGCTCGCCGGCCAAGTGCGCACGTTCACCGAGCAGCGCTTTGTGCTGCAGCGCAATAACCGCGACACAGAAATCTGGCTGGACCTGACCTACAGCCCAATCCGTGATGAAAGCGGCAGTGTGGCCGGGATCCTGGTCACCGCCATCGAAACCAACGAACGCCGCAAGGCCCGGCACAACACCGAACAACGCCTGCAGCTTGCACTGGCGGCAACGGACGCAGTCGGCACCTGGGATTGGGATATCGGCGAAGACCGCTTTATCGCCGACGCCCACTTCGCCTACCTGCACGGCGTCGACCCCAGCGAGGCCGGCCTGCTGCCCATCAGCGACTACCTGCAAGGCGTGCACCCCGAAGACCGTGGCATGGTGGCGCGCAGCATCAAGCACTGCATCACCTTCGGCACCGAATACGCCGAGGAATACCGCCTGTTGCAAGCCGACGGCACGCTGCGCTGGGTATTTGCCCGGGGCGCTGCTACAAGGATCACCACGGCCGCCCGGCCCGTTTCCTCGGCGCGGCGCTGGACCTCACCGAACGCAAACACACCGAACAAGCCCTGCGCCAAAGCCAGACCGAGCTGCAACTGATCATCAACGCCATGCCGGTGCTGATCGGTTATGTCGACCACGAGCAGCGTTTTCGCCTGAACAACAGCGCGTACCTGGAGTGGTACGGCATGACGCCCCAGGAGCTGTACGGCAAGACCATCCGCGAAGTCCTCGGTGACGAGGTTTACGCCGGGCGCGTAGATAAAATCACGGCGGCGCTCAGGGGTAAGGCCTGCAGTTTCATGACCGTCACCCCACACTGCGATGGACGCCCACGCCACGCGCTGATGAAGTACCTGCCACGCTTCAGCAATGAAGGTTCGGTGAATGGGTTCTACATCTTTGTGATCGACGAAACCGAACGCAAGCTCACCGAAGAAGCCCTGCGTCACCTCAACGAAAACCTTGAAGAACGCGTGGCCCAGCGCACCCAGGCACTGGCCGAAGCCAACCAGCGGCTGCAAAACGAGATGTTCGAACGCGAGCGCGCCGAAGACGCCCTGCGCCATGCGCAGAAGATGGAAGCGGTGGGCCAACTCACCGGCGGCATCGCCCATGACTTCAACAACATGCTGACCGGCATCATCGGCAGCCTCGACCTGATGCAGCGGTATATTGCCGCCGGGCGCAGTGACGAGATTGGCCGTTTTACCGATGCGGCCGTGTCCTCTGCCCATCGCGCGGCCGCCCTCACCCACCGTTTGCTGGCGTTCTCGCGCCGGCAGTCGCTGGACCGCCGCCCGCTGGATCCGAACCAGTTGGTGATGTCCCTGGAAGACCTGTTTCGCCGCACCAAGGGCGCGCATATCGCCCTCAAGCTGCAACTGGGCCACGATATCTGGCCAGTCAACACCGACGCCAGCCAGCTGGAAAATGCCCTGCTCAACCTGGTGATCAACGCGCGCGACGCCATGCCCGACGGCGGCGAGTTGCGCATCGAAACCGCCAACAGCTACCTCGACGGTACCGACATCACCACGCTGGAGCCGGTAAAGGCCGGCGACTACGTGATGCTCGGCGTGTGCGACAACGGCACCGGCATGGCGCCGAAGATCCTGGCGAAAGCCTTCGACCCGTTTTTCACCACCAAACCCATCGGCCAAGGCACTGGGTTGGGCCTGTCGATGATCTACGGCTTTGCCCAGCAGTCCGGCGGCCACGTGACCATTCACAGCGAACCGGGCCAGGGCACTTGCGTGCGCCTGTACCTGCCGCGCCTGTATGGCACCGCGCTGGAAAGCAGCCTGCCGCAGCATCTGGGCGAAGCGCCATTGGCACTGGCCGGCGAAGCCGTCGTGGTGGTCGAAGATGACCCTGCCGTGCGCATGCTGGTGGTCAATGTGCTCGACGAACTGGGCTATACCGCGCACCAGGCCGCCGATGCGCGTACCGCACTGCCGTTGCTGGAATCGGATTTACGCGTGGACTTGCTGGTAACCGACGTGGGCCTGCCGGGCATGAATGGCCGGCAACTGGCGGAAATCGCCCGCCAGCATCGCCCAGGCCTCAAGGTGTTGTTCATGACCGGCTACGCGGAAAAAGCCGCCGAGCGCCAGGGTTTCCTCGAAGACGGCATGGACATGGTGGCCAAACCGTTTTCCATCGACCTGTTGGCCACGAAAATCCGCAGCATGATCAACGTCGACGAATGAGTTCAGGCATAATCGCGCGCCGTCGCACACCTGGTAGAGATCAATGAAAGCCCAAGCCCGTCACATCCTGGTGAAAACCAGTGAAGAAGCCGAACAGCTCAAGCAGCGCATCGCCAAGGGTGAAGCCTTTGATGTGCTGGCCAAGAAATACTCCACCTGCCCGTCGGGCAAGCGCGGTGGAGACTTGGGTGAGATTCGGCCGGGGCAGATGGTGGGTGCGATTGATGCGGTGATCTTCAAGAAGCCGCTGCGGGTGGTGCATGGGCCGATCAAGAGCAAGTTTGGGTATCACTTGGTGCAGGTGTTCTACCGCGACTGAGTCTTTTGGCTCGAGACCGCTATCGCAGGCAAGCCAGCTCCCACATTTGATGTGGTGTACACCGTTAAATGTGGGAGCCGGGCTTGCCCGCGATCCGCCGAAGGCGGCCATTCACCGAGGAATCAAAGCCCCGGCACCTGAATGACCCGACTCGCCAACCCATGCCCCGCCACCGCAGCCTGCTCAGGCGATCCCCCTTGAGCCGACTGGCCAGATACGCCGCACTGAACGAATCCCCCGCCGCCGTCGTGTCCACCACCTTCTCGACCTTCACTGCCGGCACTGAAAAGCGCTCACCCGCAGAACGAATCAAACAGGCATCCGCGCCACGCTTGAGCACCACTTCCTCAATCGCCGGGTACGCCGCAAACACCTGCTCGCTGTTGGCATGACCGAACAACGCCAACTCGTCATCCTCGGTCAGCAAGGCGATATCCACCTGCGCCAATACCGTGCGATACGCCGCTCGCGCGACCTCGGCGCTGGCCCACAGACGTGGCCGGTAGTTGTTGTCGAACACCACCTTGCCGCCACGCCGGCGAGTTTCGATCAGGGTTTGCAGCAAGCGCTCACGCCCCACTTCCCCCAATACTGCGAGGGTGATGCCACTGAAATACACCACGTCGTAATCCGGCAACGCGGCCAGGATCGGTTCGGCGGCGGGCGTGGTGAAGCAGTCGCGCACGGCCGCTTCGTTGCGCCAGTAGAGGAATTTACGTTCGCCGTTGGCATCGGTCTGGATGCAGTACAAACCCGGCAACCGCCCGGGCAGGCGCTGGACCAAGCCGAGGCCGAGGCCTTCGTCAGTCCATTGCTGGCACATGGCGTCGCTGAAGCTGTCGTCGCCCAGCGCCGTCACGTAGTCGACGTTGCCGATATCGCCCAGCTCGCGACGCAGGTACACCGCCGTGTTCAAGGTGTCGCCGCCGAAGCTCTGGTGCAGGCTGCCGTCGGCGCGGTGTTGCAGTTCGATCATGCATTCGCCGATGAGGGCGATGCGGGGTTGGGTAGTCATGGCTAGCATCTCGGGGGTGGCTGATGGCCTCTTCGCGAGCAAGCCCGCTCCCACAGGTGACCGCATTCCTTCAGCTAAAACGCGGTCAATGTGGGAGCGGGCTTGCTCGCGAAGGAGCGACTCGGTTCAGAAGCAGGTATGCAGACTCTCGATCACCTGCAACTGCTCATCCACCAAACACCCCACCTGCCACTTGTCGAAGGTCAGGCAAGGGTGCGAAGTACCGAACGAAATGATGTCACCAATGCGCAACTCAACCCCCGGTGCGATGGTCATGAACGCATGCTGGTCCATTACCGCCGTGACCTTGCACGCGCCAACGTCATCGCCCTCTGCCGGCAAGATACCGGCTTTGTAGCGCTTGAGCGGCACTGGCAACCCGGCGTCGTAGGCCACGTCGCGCTTGCCCAGCGCGATCACGGCAAAGCCCGGTTCCGGCAGCGATTGCACATGAGCCCAGACTTCCAACGCCGGGCGCAGGCCTTCACTCAGGTCGCTGCGGCGGTCGAGTACACAGCATTGCGCTTCTTTGTAGATACCGTGGTCATGGGCCACATAGCTGCCAGGACGCAGCACACTGAGGAAGCGGCCAGCGGCGTTTTGCTCCTCGAAAGACTCGGCGATCAGGTCGTACCAGGCCGAACCCGATGCGGTGACGATAGGCTTGGGCAGGTCAAAGGAACCCTTGTTTTGCAGGTCGACCGCCAGGCGCACCAGGCTGGCGGCGAAATCGCGGATGCCGCTGATGGCGTGCTCGCCGTGGATCACGCCTTCGTACCCTTCGATGCCGGTAAGGGCCAGGGCTGGCTGGGCCTTGATTGCCTTGGCCAGCTCGCGCACTTCCTGCTCGCTGCGGCAGCCACAACGCCCGCCAACAACGCCGTACTCGATCATCACGTTGAGGCGCAGGCCACGGGCAGCGAAGAACAGGCCCAGGTCGGCAACGTTGTCCGGGTGATCGACCATGCAGTGGAAATCAAAATCCTTGTCGGCCAGCAGGTCGGCAATCAACGCCATGTTCGGCGCGCCCACCAGTTGGTTGGCCATCAGTACGCGGCGCACGCCACCGGCATAGGCTGCGCGGGTCTGCACGGCGTTGGCCAGGGTGATGCCCCAGGCGCCGGCGGCGATTTGGCGCTGAAACAGCGCCGGCATCATGCTGGTCTTGCCATGGGGCGCCAGTTCGGCGCCGCTGTTGCTGACGAAGTCCTGCATCCAGCGAATGTTGTGTTCCAGGGCGTCGCGGTGCAGCACCAGGGCCGGCAGGCTGACGTCGCGGACCAGGTGGGCACCGACGGCGGCGGCACCCTTTCAACGGCATTGATGGCAGACATGAAATGCTCCTATTCGTTGATGCGACGGGCCAGGTTGTTGGCGCTTTCGATCAACACCCGGCGATAGTCGTTGTAGTGTTTGATGGCATCGGCCCGAGGGGCGACGATGCACAACGTCGCAATGCTGATGCCTTGCCCGTCCCGCACCGGGGCGGCAAAGCAATGGTAAAGGTGTCGGCCACGCTGTCGAAGGAAAAGAAGCCATCGAGGGTGGCCTGACGGATTTGCGCCAGGAAGGTGTCCAGCGGCAAACGCTGGCCGTCCGGCAGGATGAAGTCGTCGTGGTCGATCAGGTCGATGATTTGCTGATCGCTCAAGTGCCCCAGCAGCAAGCGCCCGGAGGCGGTCCAGGGGATCGGCGCGTTTTCACCGATGTCCGAGGAAATACGGAAATGCCGCTCGCCTTCGCGCATCAGCGCCACCGTGTATTTGCGCCCATTGAGCAGGCACATCTGCGCGGTTTCGTGGGTCTGGCTGACGATCTCCTGCAAGGCGTGGTCGGCCTCACGGGTCAGGTCGAAATGGCGCAAATGCGCTTGTCCGAGAAAATACAGTTGGCGGCCAAGGTAGACGTGACCATCCTTGCCCACGGTTTCCAGGATGCGTCGTTCCAGCAGGGACGCGACCAATTCGTAGACAGTGGACTTGGGGCTGCCGATGCCGCTGGCAATATCATTCGGGCGCAGGGCTGGCCGATTTCCTTGAGAAAATCGAGGATATCGAACGCACGGTCCAGTCCTTTGGCGCGGCGCTTGATGGTGTCTTCGGTCATGGCAGTGTGGATCCGGTCAAAGGTATGTGCGGCACGGTGATCCCCTGTGGGAACGGGCTTGCCCGTGATTGCGGTGGGTCATTGGTGGATGGGCCGACTGACACTCCGTCATCGCGGGCAAGCCCGCTCCCACAAGGAATTTTCTGTGGTTTCCAAGCTAGGGCATTTAGCCTTTTTTCTTGTAGGCCACGCAATCAATCTCCACCTTGCAATCCACCATCATGTTGGCTTGCACACAGGCGCGTGCCGGGGCGTGTTCCGGGGTGAAATATTCGCCGAACACCTTGTTGAAACTCCAGAAGTCTCGCGGGTCTTCCAGCCAAACGCCCACGCGCACCACGTCTTTCAACTCGTAGCCGGCCTCTTCGAGGATCGCGACCACGTTGCGCATGGTCTGGCGGGTTTGCTCGACGATGCCACCGCTGATGATTTCACCGTCCACCGCTGGCACCTGGCCCGAGACGTAGAGCCAGCCGTCCGCTTCCACCGCACGGGCGAAAGGACGAGGCTGGCCGCCGCCGGCGGTGCTGCCGGTGCCGTAACGAGTAATGCTCATAAAATGTGCTCCTGATTAAAAACGAATGTTCTTCAAAAATTCCGCCAGGCGCGGCGATTGCGGGCGTTCGAAGATGTCCTTCGAGGTGCCCTGCTCTTCAATGCGACCCTGGTTCATGAATACGATCTTGTCCGAGACTTCATAGGCAAAGCGCATTTCGTGGGTGACCAGCAACATGGTCATGCCCTCCTCTGCCAGCCCCTTGATCACGCTGAGCACTTCGCCCACCAGCTCCGGGTCGAGGGCCGAGGTGACTTCGTCAAACAGCATCAGGCTGGGGTTCATCGCAATGGCGCGGGCAATCGCCACGCGCTGTTGCTGGCCACCGGAAAGCTGGCCGGGGAAGTGGTTGCGACGCTCCAGCAGGCCGACGCGCTCCAGCCATTTTTCGGCCAGGGCCACGGCTTCGTCCTTGCCCATCTTCTTGACCTTGAGCAGGCCGAGGGTGACGTTTTGCAAGGCGGTCAGGTGCGGAAACAGGTTGAACTGCTGGAACGCCATGCCGGTCATTGCGCGGTGCTGGGCAATCACCCGTTCAGGATGGCGAACACGCTTGCCGGCGACTTCGCTGTAGCCGATGGACTCGCCATCCAGGGTGATCTGGCCACCCTGGAATTCTTCCAGCAAGTTGACGCACCGCAGCAAGGTGGTCTTGCCCGAGCCGCTGGAGCCGATCAACGTCACCACGTTGCCGCGCTGCATGGACAGGTCGACGCCCTTGAGCACTTCGACCTCGCCATATTGTTTACGCAGGCCACGGATGTTCAGCAGCGGTTGGTTGGTTTGAGGTTGGTTCATGGCAAGGCCACCCGCTTTTCAATGTAGCGCCCGAATAACTCGATGGCGTAGTTGATGACAAAGAACAGAAAACCCGCGAACAGGTAGAACTCCAGCGTCATGAACGTGCGTGCGATGACTTGCTGGGTACTGAGCAGCAACTCGGCTACGCCGATTACCGATAGCAACGTCGAGGCCTTGACGATTTCCGTGGAGGAATTGACCCAGGTCGGCAGGATCTGGCGCAGCGCCTGGGGCAGCAGCACATAGCCGAGGGACTGGTAGAACGTCAGGCCGATTGCCTTGCCCGCTTCCAGTTGCCCACGGGGAATGGCTTGCAGCGCACCGCGCACGATTTCCGAGACGTGTGAGCCACAAAACAATGTGAGCCCGACCGCACCGGCCTGGAACGCAGTGATCTGCCAACCGAGTGCCGGCAGCATGTAGAAACACGCCAGCACCAGCACAAACACCGGTGTGCCACGGATCAAATCGACATACAGGCGAAACGGTGCACGCATCCAGAACTTGCCGTAGGTCAGGATCAACCCGGCGACAATGCCGATCAGGGTGCCGAAGATAATCGCCAGCGCAGAGACATAAACACTGGCTTGAAAGCCCGCCCACAGGGTATCCCGGGCGATCCACAACTCATGCAGCCAGCTTGGGGACTCGTACATGAAAGCCCTCCTTAACGACGGATCGCCAGACGCTGTTCCAAGTAACGGAGCAGCATGGCAATGAGGTAACAGGCAGCCACGTAGAGCGCCGTCGTGACCAGCCAGGTTTCAATCACCCGGTAGCTTTCGACGTTGATCTTGCGGGCGTAATAGGTCAGCTCCGGTACCGCAATCGCAGCAGCCAGCGAGGTGTCCTTGAACAGCGAAATGAAGTTGTTCGACAGCGCGGGCAGCACGTTGCGCAGCATCACCGGCACGGTGATGTAGGCGCGGATACGCCATTCGCCCAAGCCGATGGCCAACCCGGCTTCACGCAGGCCCTTGGGAATATTCAACAGCCCGGCGCGGAATACTTCGGTCAGATAGGCACCGGCGTACAACGACAGGGTGATGATGAACGAAGGGATTTTGTCGAGGCGAATCCCAAGGCTCGGCAACGCAAAGTAGATCAACAAGATCAGCACGAGGATCGGCGTATTGCGGATCACCGTCACGTACACCGAGGCGAAGATTCGCAACGCACGGTGCTTGGACAGCATGGCAAACGCCATCATCAAGCCGATCACGCAGCCGATGGCGATCGACAACAGCGCCAGCTCAAGGCCCAGGCCGAGCCCCGCCAGCAAGCTGGGGAAGTCGCGCCACACGGCGGCAAAGTTCAACTGATAGTTCATGGTCGGCAGTACCTGAATGGGGCGCCGTCGGCGGCGCCCCAGCGTTTACGATTTACTTGAACTCAACCGGGAAGCCGATGGCCGGCTCCGGCAGGTCCACGCCAAACCATTGCTTGAACGAGGCCTTGTAAGTCGGGAACTCCACACCGGTCATGGCTTCATGCAGGGCGGTGTTGACGAAGTTCAACCAGTCCTGGTCGCCACGCTTGACCGCGCACGCGTAGGTCTGCGGGCTCCACGCGTAGGTCGGGCTGCGGTAGCGGCCAGGGTTCTGCACCATCAGGTACTTGACCGAGGACTGGTCGGTGGCGGCCGCATCGGCGCGACCGGAGTTCACGGCCTGGTACATCAGGTCGACGCTGTCGTACTGGTCGACCTTGGCTTTGGGCAGCGCCTGGTGCACCAGTTCTTCGGCGTACACGTTTTGCAGCACGGCCACGGTCACGCCGTCGCCGGCGGCTTGCAGGTCTTCGATCTCTTTGTATTTGCTGTTGTTCGGCAACAACAGGCCCACGCCTTCGCGGTAGTACGGCAGGGTGAACGCGACCTGCTGTGCACGGCTGGCGGTGACGGTAATGAACTGGCAACTCATGTCGACCTTGTCGGTCAGCAGGTTGGGAATCCGTGCGTCGGAAGACTGCACCACAAACTCGACTTTGCTCGGGTCGTTGAACAGACCCTTGGCCACAATGCGGCCGATATCGATATCAAAACCTTGCAACTTGCCATCCGCTCCCTGGAAGTGCCACGGCGCATTGGTACTGCCTGTACCCACGATCAGGTGCCCACGCTTGAGCACATCATCGAGCTTGCTGTCCGCCGCCTGCACTACGCTTGCGAGGGAAGCCGATGCGGCGAAGAGAAAAACACACGCTTTAAACACGGAAGGTCGGTGATGCATGACAAGCACTCCAGGAGTTGTGTATTCCGCTATACCGGAACTTAGTATGTAACAACGGAATAGACAGCAGAAAGTGTGCCACACGCCGTAACAGAAAAACATGATCGAAATAAAACGTTTATAAATCAGATAGATAACGTGATGTGGCGAGTACAGCGTTACGCCAGCACGAGAATTCACATTGCTACCCAAGGCCCCACACTGGGGTGACAGGCCCCACCCGAGTGCGCCACAACGGCGTCACCGCGCACCATTGCAGTGCGCTCGCAGCGTGGAAAAATCCCCATGCTGAACTAGCCTTGGCACATCCCTGCCGACAAGGACCGTGCCCCGATGAAGTGTCGACTCACTCTGCTAGTACTCTGCTTTCTGGTCGCAGGCAGCGCCACCGCCAGCAACGACCGCCGCGATTGCAAGGAAGAACTGCGCAAGCTCCACGACGTCTTGAGCACCAACTACACCGGCCAGAACCATCACGGCTACCGCAAGGCCAAGGCCTCCCGGGACAATGAGGAATACAAGAAATGCGCGAGCCAGGCGCGCAAGGAACGGGAACGACTGGAACGCGACATCGACCTGTAAAGGTTGACAGTAGACGGCTGCAATACCTTGGCTTAGCGTTGGCAAAAACCCACGACGCAAAGGGAGATCACCATGGGGATTGCCACGGCCACCATCGCCAATGCCGAACAGTTTGAACAGGTACTGAAGACGCCACACCCGGTGTTCCTGCTGTTTGTCTCGGAGCATTGCCCCGCTTGTGCCGATGCTGGCCCCTTGTTCGAATTGATCGCCAGCAAATATCCGTGGGTGGTGAGCCTGGTGCTCGATTGCGCAGAAACCCCCAGGCACCTCGAAGTCAGAGGCACGCCGACCTTGCTCGTCTACCTGGACGGCGTGCTGATGGAAAAACTCAAGGGGTTCGGCCCCAAAGAGGGACAAGCGCAATTGGTCGAACAAACCTTCAAGCGCTACACCAAGGCCCACTAGGCAAACCGCGTCTTGCACACCCCTGACCACCGTCTACGCTGCTCAAAGCAGTCTCAGCCGAACCAGGGTCAGCGATGCTCAAGACCATTGAAGCCGAAGTCCTGAAGAAACACCCCTCACCCGCCTTGCAACGTGAGTTCGCCCAGCATGATTTCGAGCGACTCAAGCCTTTCTGCCTGCTGGTCTATGGCGCGAGTATCAGTATCTGGCTGGCGTTCAACCTGATCGTCAGTTTTCCCGGGCAGCAGGGTTTTACCTTCTATTCGATGATCTTTCTCAGCCTCTTGGTGATCAACCTGCTGGTACTGGCCTTCAACCGACGCGTGCGCTACTTCCAATGGATCAACCTGGCCTTTGTCAGCATTATCGCGACCGGCATCCGCTTGGTGATCGAAGGTTTGCCGATGGTCCTGCACCCCGGCTGGCTGATTCTCGGCGCCTCGACCATCCTCTACAGCGCCTCGGTACTGCCGCTGAGCCGCTGGTCCTTCGTGACCGCGCTGCTGATCACTTGGGTGCTGCTGAACCCGTTCTACCTGACCGAGACCTCGCTGCTGGAAGTCAAAGGCACCATGGTGCTCTTCTACGCAGTCTTCCTGAGCGCACTCACCCTCTACAGCTTCTTGAAGCTGCGCCAACTCAAGTTGAGCAACTACATCATGGCCAAGCTGCTGCTGGAGCAAGCCTACGTCGACCCACTGACCGAGATCCCCAACCGCCGTTCCTTCATGACCAGCGCCGGACAGAAACTCGACCACAAGCCCCGCGCCCATGACCATTACTTGGCAATGATCGACATCGACAATTTCAAGAAAGTGAACGACGTGTACGGCCACGACATTGGCGACGAAGTGCTTAAACGCGTGGCCCAAGACATCAAGGGCGTGATGGTCGACTTTGACTACGCCCGCCTGGGCGGCGAAGAGTTCGGGATCTATCTGGCAGGAGTACGACACGACGACGTCGAGCAGTTGGCCGCCCTGCTCTGTCGCCGCGTGCGCGAAGAACCCACCCACACCCGGTGACCATCAGCATCGGCCTGGCACGAGTGGAGGATGGTGAAACCTTGAATCAGGCACTGATCAAGGCAGACCAGGCCCTGTATGAGTCAAAGCACACGGGCAAGGACCGTTTTACGTTTCACGTGCCACCGTAAGCCCACTCGCGGCCTACGCTTAACTGGCACTCCATCGAAATGCTTTACGTGGCAGCCACTTACTGGATAATGGCTCAATGCCTTCACCCAATACTGACCTGCCCCTCTACCGCTTCGATGGATTTCTTCCCCTATGGACACTCCGCTGCTTCCGCAAAAACGCCTTAACGTTGCAATCACCAAAGTCATGGCCGGCATCAGCGCCACGCTGGGAGCCATGTGGGCGCTGATCACCTATGTGTTTCCCGACCCCAGCGTATTTGGCTTTGGCTTTCTCAATTGGAAAAACCTGATCCTGGTGATCAGCGTGTTCCTGTTCCTCGCCGCCTTGTCGATTGGCTGGCAGGCGCGTCGGCTGCCGGATGCAATCAAGGGCACGCTCTCGGTAATCCTGGCGGTGCTAATGGCCGGCGGCTTTTTCATCTTGGGTAGCGAGTACGCAAAACCCACTTTCGAATTTGCCCAGTCACAGAAGTTGATGATCGAAAACGACGGCGCCAACCTGTTTGGCAAGCGCATCGAGTTGGTGGACGGTGTACGCATTGAACTGCTGGAGTGTGAGCAGATCGGCCAGGCACCCAACTGCGTGCTGGAGCTGACCAACACCAATGTCGACCGCGAAATACGAGACCTCAAGCAAAGTACCCTGTTTGAAAAAACGGGGGTTCCCTGGATGTGGAGCAACTTCAGGTTGGCCAATCGAAGTCTGATCAGTGGAACGCTTTTGCACTGGTACGCAATGTCCCCACCCGCGTAACGCTGGTATTCCAGCCTGTACGCGGGAAGCTGAGAGCATCCCGGCACTCAAGGTCAGGTTTCGTAGCCTCAAGGGCGAGGACAATGTGGTGAAATTCAGCGGTGTCGCATTGAACTAAAGGGTTGCCCTCAAGCGAGCGGTAAAGCCCAGGCGCAGGGCCTGGGCGCTTGCATTGAATAGCCCTGCGTCAGCCCTCCGAGCACCGTTGCAGGTTAACCTGAGTGACCCGGCGGTCTTCCACCGCTGCCACGGTCAGGCGCCAGCCCTCATGCACCAGGCTGTCACCCACCACCGGCAGGCGATCCAACAGGCTCATCAGCAGGCCAGCCAGGGTCTGGTAGTCCTCGGTGGCCACCGCCTGGAAGCCGGTACGCTGTCGGACCTGGTTGAGGTTCAACGCGCCATTGACACGGAACCCCTGCCCCTCATCGACGATGTCTGGCCCTCGATTTCGCTGGCGTCAGGCAGCTCACCGGCGATGGACTCAAGAATGTCAGTCATGCTCAACACGCCCATGAAATCGCCGAACTCGTTGATCACGAACGCGATGTGGGTCGATTCCTGGCGCATTTGCTCAAGGGCATTGAGCACCGAGAAGCTGTCCAGCAGGTTGATCGCCCGACGCGCCAGATGCTCCAGGTTGGGCTCGTTGCCGGCCAGGTATTCCTTGAGCAGTTCCTTCTTGTGCACAAAGCCCAGCGGCTCGTCCACCGCGCCGTTGCGGATCAGTGGCAGACGCGAGTAGGACGAATGCATCAGCTTCAGGCGAATGCTCTCGGGGTCATCGGCCAGGTCGATGTAGTCAACCTTGGCGCGTGGCGTCATCAGGCTGCGGATCGGTCGCTCGGCCAATTGCAGTACGCCGCTGATCATCACGCGCTCGCGACGGTCGAACAGGGGGCCTTGCACGGCGTCCGGTTCGCCCAACAGGTCGGCAACGTCTTCGCCCACCTCCTCCACTGCCAGGCTGCGGCCGCCCAGCAAGCGCATCACTGCGTGGGCAGTTCGCTCGCGGATCGGCAACGTGCCCTGCGCTGATTTCTTGCGACGAGCGCGGGCGATCTGGTTGAACACTTCGATCAGAATCGAGAAACCAATGGCCGCGTACAGGTAGCCCTTCGGAATATGGAAACCCAGGCCTTCGGCGGTCAGGGCAAAACCAATCATCATCAGGAAGCCCAGGCACAGCATGATCACTGTGGGGTGCGCGTTGACGAAACGGGTCAACGGCTTGCTCGCGACAATCATCAAGCCAATGGAAATGATCACAGCGATCATCATCACTGCCAGCTCATCCACCATGCCCACGGCGGTGATCACCGCGTCCAGGGAGAACACCGCGTCGAGCACGACGATCTGCGCCACGATCGGCCAGAACATCGCATAGGCCACATTGCCAGTGCGTTGGGCCACATGGCCTTCCAGGCGCTCGTGCAATTCCATCGTAGCCTTGAACAGCAGGAACACACCACCAAACAGCATGATCAGGTCACGGCCGGAGAAGCTTTTGTCGAACACTTCGAACAGCGGCTGGGTGAGGGTCACCAACCAGGAAATACTCGCGAGCAAGCCCAGGCGCATCAGCAACGCCAGGGACAAGCCGATCAAGCGTGCACGGTCGCGCTGCTCAGGTGGCAATTTGTCCGCAAGAATCGCGATAAACACCAGGTTGTCGATGCCCAGCACCAGTTCCAGCACAATCAAGGTCAACAGGCCGAGCCAGGCCGTTGGATCCGCTAACCATTCCATTTATTGAGTCTCTTCAGTCGATTTTCAGAATGCCGGGCACGGCAATGCGCGGTCAGTGGACCGGTACAAGGCTAGCAGTCGGAATACGGGATGTTTCAGCGGGAACGGCGGCAGCGGGTGTCTTGGGGAAAGACGACTGGGAGGCTCCGAGAGGGTGTTCATGCAAGTCCTGCAATGAGAAAAGGACTTGAATCGTACAGTCGAAACAGAAAATGCCCACAACGCAAAACTATTACAAAATCTGTAACCCGCAGCCTCACAAGTCGATCACATGATCACCTAGTGAAATTAATTACAGATAAAACCAACAAAATTCATGCCATGCGAACAGCAAAATCCACAAAACCCTTTAATTCGCCTATTTTCAAGTTTTACGCAAAATGATTTGACTGATCAGAATTTCATTTGATAAACATATGTTCACGACAAGGCAATGAATGAACGACTGACTACAACAATAAATGGGGTGCTCATCATGAAACTTGGTACGACCTTCGCCGCCGCTGCGGCCCTCTCCCTGCTTGCCAGCAGCATCGCCCTGGCCGCCGATGGCAAGACCTACAAGGTCGGCGCCGCGGTCTACGGCCTCAAGGGCCAGTTCATGCAGAACTGGGTGCGTGAACTCAAGGAACACCCTGCCGTAAAAGACGGTACGGTGCAGTTGACGGTGTTCGACGGCAACTACGACGCGCTGACCCAGAACAACCAGATCGAAAACATGGTGACCCAGCACTACGACGCCATCCTGTTCGTGCCCATCGACACCAAGGCCGGCGTCGGCACGGTGAAGCAAGCCATGAGCAACGACGTGGTGGTAATCGCCTCGAACACCAAGGTCGCCGACCCTTCGGTGCCTTATGTGGGCAACGACGACGTCGAAGGCGGTCGCCTGCAGGCCCAGGCCATGGTCGACAAACTCAATGGCAAGGGCAACGTGGTGATCATCCAGGGCCCAATTGGCCAGTCTGCGCAAATCGACCGCGAAAAAGGCGAGCTCGAAGTCCTGAGCAAACACCCCGACATCAAGATCATCGAGAAAAAGACCGCCAACTGGGACCGCGCCCAAGCCATGACGCTGACTGAAGACTGGCTGAATGCCCACCCCAAGGGCATCAACGGCGTCATCGCACAAAACGACGACATGGCCCTCGGCGCCGTACAGGCGCTCAAGTCCCACGGATTGACCTCCAAGGACGTGCCCGTCACGTCCATCGATGGCATGCCGGACGCGATCCAGGCGGCCAAGAAAGACGAAGTCACGACCTTCCTGCAAGACGCCCAGGCCCAGTCCCAGGGCGCATTGGACGTAGCCTTGCGCGCCCTGGCCGGTGACGACTACAAGCCCAAATCTGTGATCTGGGAGCGCTACGCCAAGGACGTTAAATGGGGCGACGGCACCGCGAAGAACTACATCCTGCCGTGGGTACCAGTGACCAATGCGAATGCCGACGCGCTGTACAAGCAAGTCAGCGGCGCCAAGTAACCCACTGCCGGTTGATCGCTCCCCTCGCGCGGGAGCGATCCGTTCATTCTTGTTGTGAGGCCTGCCATGTCCACCGTCACCGAACGCCCGCAAGAACAACTGCTCCCTACCATTCCGAAAACCATGCAAGCTGTCGTCTGTTACGGCCCGGAAGACTATCGACTGGAAACCGTCGACGTGCCCACACCCGGCCCCGAGGAGATCCTCACCAAAGTCGAGCTGTGCGGTATCTGCATGGGTGACATCAAGACCTATCGCGGCGCGCCCTCGTTCTGGGGCGATGCCGAGCAACCACGCTACGTGAAACCGCCGATGATCCCCGGCCATGAATTCGTGTGCCGCGTGGTTGCCCTTGGCCCCGGCGCGGAAAAGCGTGGTGTAAAGGTCGGAGACCGCGTCATCTCCGAACAGATCGTGCCGTGCTGGGGCTGCCGCTTCTGCAACCACGGCCAATACTGGATGTGCCAAAAGCACGACTTGTATGGGTTCCAGAACAATGTGCAGGGCGCCATGGCCCAGTACATGATCTTCACCAAGGAAGGCATCATCCATAAAGTGCCGGATTCGATCGCGCCTGACGAAGCGATTCTGATCGAACCCCTGGCCTGCTCGCTGCACGCCGCCGAACGCGCCAATGTGGATTTCGACGACGTGGTGGTAGTCGCCGGCGCCGGTACGTTGGGCCTGGGGATCATCGGCGCAGTGCGCATGCGCAACCCGAAGAAACTCATCGTGCTGGACATGAAACCCGAACGCACCGCCCTCGCCCTGCGCATGGGTGCCGATGAAGTGTGGAACCCGGCCGAAGTAGACGTACTGGCGAAGATCCGCGAAATCACCGACGGCTACGGTTGCGACATCTACATCGAAGCCACCGGCCATCACAAGGCGGTCAACCAGGGCCTGGCGATGCTGCGCAAACTGGGGCGATTCGTCGAGTTCAGTGTGTTCAATGACGAGGCCACGGTGGACTGGTCGATCATTGGCGATCGCAAGGAGCTAGATGTACTCGGCTCGCACCTGGGACCTTACATGTACCCGCGCGCCATCGACTTTATCGGCAACCGCAAGATCGACATGCGCGACGTAGTGACCCACAAGTTCGCCCTGGCAGACTTCAAGGAAGCGTTTGCGGTGATGGAGCGTGGCGACAAGTCGCTCAAGGTTGTGCTTGAGCCCTGACCTGCTGGATATACCGCGCCACCGCCGGCGCTTTTTCAAAGCGCCGGTGAATCAACGAGAGCCAGGATGACGCCTCGTTGTCTTGCACAGTGCGGTACACCACCCCGGCAAACTCACATGCCCCACCACCGACGCCGGCACCAACGCAACGCCCTGCCCCAATGACACCAGCGCCACCACTGCCACCAAGCCACCCGGCTGCGGGCCAAGGCGCGGCGCAAATCCACCCTGGGCCGCCACCTGCAAGGTACCGCTGATCTGCTCCGGCAAAATGAACGTCTCGTTTTGCAAATGCTCGCAACGAATGGCTTTCAAGCCCAGCAACCACGAATCCTGGGGCAAGGCCAGCACGAACCCTTCGCTGTCCAGGCGTACCGCTTCTACCCCTCCGGCAAGGTCATCGGCGAGCGGATATAGCCGATGTCACAGCGCCCATCCGCCACTGCGCCTGGCAACGTGGCCATCGCGCATTCGCGCACGTTCACGCTGACATCGGGAAAGGCCTGGCAAAACGACTGCATTTGGCGCTGCAACACCCCGGAGTACACCGCCGAAGCCACATAGCCCACTTCGATATGACCGATCTCGCCACGCCCGGCACGCTGGGCATTACGCTGGGCAAATTCGAACTGGCGCACGGTAGCCTCCGCCTCGATCAACAGCGCGGCGCCAGCCTCGGTCAGGCTCACCTCGCGCTGCTGGCGAATGAACAGGCGCGTGCCCAGGCTGGCTTCCATGTCCTGGATTTGCCGGCTCAAGGTTGGCGGGGCAATACCCAATTGCTCGGCAGCGCGGGTAAAGTTGCGCTGCCGGGCGACGGCAAGGAAGTAGCGAAAATGACGAATTTCCATCTCAGGATTAGCTCAAAGGTAATGAAGTGCTTCGGCTCGGCTAACAAAGACACCGCAAGTCGCGCATAAGCTGGGCTGACTAGAACAGTAGAGAGCCCTTGCGATGCCCGTCAACTGCGTTCCACCTATTGCCCTGCGGGTAATCCAGTCATGAGCCGCGTCAGCCCACGCCTCACCTTGCTGACCGCGTCCGGCGTCTGCTCGTTGATCGTGCTCGACACCAATATCGTCGCCGTGACCCTGCCGAGCATCGCTCGCGACCTGGGGGCAAACTTCGCCGACATCGAGTGGGTGGTCAGTGCTTATATGTTGGCATTCGCCGCCTTGCTACTGCCTGCCGGCAGCATCGCCGACCGTTTCGGACGCAAAAAACCCTGGTCTGGGGGCTGAGCATTTTTATCCTCGCGTCCCTGGGCTGTGGCGCAGCGCCCACTGCACTATTTCTGGACATCGCCCGCGCCATCAAAGGCGTTGGCGCGGCGTTGCTGCTGACATCCGCGCTGGCGTCCATCGGCCATACTTTCCACGATGAGGTCGAACGCGCCAAGGCCTGGGCCTTCTGGGGCGCCTGCATGGGCGTGGCCATGACCGCCGCGCCGACCCTGGGCGGGCTGATCACTCAATACCTGGGCTGGCGCTGGATCTTCTACCTCAACTTGCCGGTCGGCTTGGTGCTGATGGGCCTGGTGCTGCGTGCTATCCCGGAATCGCGCGATGCTCAATCCGCCAGGCTCGACCCTTGGGGCAGCCTGGCCTTCAGCGCCAGCCTGTTGTGCCTGATCTGGGGTTTGATCGAGGCCAACCGCATCGGCTGGGATAACCCGCTGACCTACGCGCGACTTATCGGCGGCGCGGCATTGCTGGGTGTATTTGTCGTCGTCGAGCGCGTGCAGCAACGGCCAATGGTCGACCTGCAACTATTCCGCCATCCGCGCTTTATCGGCGCCCTGCTGGGGATGTTTGCCTACGCCGGTTGCGCCCAGGTGATGATGACGCTGCTGCCGTTTTACCTGCAGAACGGCTTGGGCTTTTCCGCGATTGCCTCAGGCTTGGGCATGTTGCCGTTTGCCCTGACCATGCTGATCTGCCCGCGTATCGGCGCACGCCTGGCAGGACACTTTGCACCCGCAACGATGATGGCTGCCGGCTTGACACTCGTGGGCTGCGGCAATCTATTGAGCGCCTGGGCAGTGCACATCGGTGGCTATTTACCGTTTGCCTTGGCGATTGCCGTCACCGGCGCCGGTGCGGGATTGCTCAATGGCGACACCCAGAAAAACATCATGGCCTGCGTGCCACGGGATCGGGCGGGGATGGCGTCTGGCATGAGCACCACGATGCGATTCAGCGCAATCATGTTGGCGATTGGGGTGTATGGCGCTTTGTTGAGCAGCCATAGCGAGCAACTGTTGAGCGCGAGCATTGACGGGCAGTGGCAGGCGCAGGTGGCCGGGATCGCGTCACGCGTGGTGGCCGGGGATATGCCAGCGGCCATGGGCTTGCTGCCAGAAACCGCACGAACAGCGGTCCAGCCGTTGGCACGACAGGCGTTTGTGGGTGGGTTTGGCGGGGTGTTGTGGGTGGCGGGGTTGTTGGGATTGCTAGGGGCGTTGGTGGTGGGGATGTTGATGAGAAAGCCGATTCCCTTGGCGCAACCATCCTCCGTGCTGGCACAAAATTAAATGTGGGAGCGGGCTTGCCCGCGATACAGGCACCGCGGTGCGTCAGTCACACCGCGGTGATTCTATCGCAGGCAAGCCAGCTCCCACACAAGCGCGCTCCCACAAGGGATCAACGCCATTTCCCTAACCGGGTTACCAGAAGCGCTGCTGGGTCAAACGGCTCCACCAGGTCAACAGCACCCGATCCACCGACCCACTGGCCGCCAGCCCTACGCGCTCCTGCAAGCTCTTGCGCTCGGCGTAGTGCAGGTGGAACACCTCGGCGGTCTTGGCCTTGGTGGCCAGGTACTCGTCGCTGGTTTGCAGTTCGTCCACCAGTTGCTTATCCAGCGCTGCAACACCCAGCCACACTTCTCCGGTCGCGACTTCATCAATCGCCAGTTGCGGGCGGTAGCGCGACACGAAGTTCTTGAACAGTTGGTGGGTGATGTCCAGGTCTTCCTGGAACTTCTCGCGACCCTTCTCGGTGTTTTCGCCAAACACCGTGAGGGTGCGCTTGTACTCGCCAGCCGTCAGCACTTCAAAGTCGATGTCGTGCTTTTTCAGCAGGCGGTTGACGTTGGGCAACTGCGCCACCACGCCGATGGAGCCAAGGATGGCAAACGGCGCGCTGATGATCTTCTCACCGATGCACGCCATCATGTAGCCACCGCTGGCGGCAACCTTGTCGATACACACGGTCAGGGGCACGCCCGCTTGGCGGATACGCGCCAGTTGCGAAGACGCCAGGCCGTAGCTGTGGACCATGCCACCGCCGCTCTCCAGGCGCAGTACCACTTCGTCCTTCGGCGTGGCCAGGCTCAGCAGCGCGGTGATTTCATGGCGCAGGCTCTCGGTAGCCGAGGCTTTGATATCGCCGTCGAAATCCAGCACGAACACCCGTGGCTTGGCCTCGGCCTTCTGCTTGCCCTTCTTCTTTTCGGCCTTGCCTTCGGACTTGCGCAGGGCTTTGAGTTGGTCCTTGTCGAGCAAAGTCGACTCCAGGCGCTCGCGCAGGCCCTTGTAGAAATCGTTGAGCTTGCTGACCTGCAATTGGCCGGCGGACTTGCGACGACCTTTGCTGCGCAAGGCCGCGAAGCTGATCAGTACCACCAGAATAGCGACCACCAGGGTGACGGTCTTCGCCAGAAAGCTCGCGTATTCGGCCAAAAAATCCATGTTGCTCCTTACAAGTGCAGTGCGCCAAGCGCGGATTGCCCCAGCATACCGGCGGCACCGCATTGGAGCCAGCGGTCAAACCGCCAGTAAGCAGCGCTCCAACGAGCTTTTAAAACAAGCGTATGTTTTTTCATTGACAGCTCGCAGGCATCCTCATAACCTCGCCAGACTTTCAACGTACCGGGAAAACGGACGTGGGCAGCATCTATCTGATTCGACATGGCCAAGCCTCCTTCGGTGCAGACGACTACGACGTGCTGTCGCCCGTTGGCGTGGAGCAAGCCCAAGTGCTGGGCCGCCACCTGGCAGACATGGGCCTGGTGTTCGACCGTTGCGTGGCCGGCGACTTGCGCCGCCAGCAGCACACCGCCACGGCGGCCTTCGATCAGTACAGCGCCCTCGGCCTGCCGGTACCCGCGCTGGAAACCGACAGCGCATTCAACGAATTCGATGCCGACGCGATCATCCGCGCCCTGCTCCCCGACCTGCTCAATAGCGAACCCGATGCCCTGGAGATCCTGCGCAATGCCGCGCAGAACCGCAGCGAATTCCAGCGCATCTTCGCCTTGATCATCGAGCGTTGGCTCGCCGGCACCTACGACCCGCCGGGCCTGGAAAGCTGGCTGGGATTTGTCGAGCGTGTTCAGGGTGGCTTGCAACGCATCCTCGAAGCCGCAGACAACACGCAGAAAATCGCGGTGTTCACCTCCGGCGGCACCATCACTGCCCTGCTCCACCTGATTACCCAGATGCCTGCCGCGCAGGCGTTCGAACTGAACTGGCAAATTGTTAACACCTCGCTCAACCAGCTGAAATTCCGCGGTCGCGAGGTGGCACTGGCTTCCTTCAACGGTCATGCCCACTTGCAACTGTTGAAGGCGCCGCAGCTCATCACGTTCCGATGAACTGCGGCCAACCGTGACCCCAAGGTCACTGGACTCTACCCTAAAGGATCGAAACCATGACTGACGTAGCCAAAGCTGTAGAAGCAATGAAAGCCAAATTCAACCCAGCCGCTGCCGACGGCCTGGACCTGGTGTTCGGTTTCCGTATCGACGACACCCAGAACTTCTCGCTGGTGGTGAAAACAACACCTGCGAACTGCTGGAAGGCGAAAACCCAGACGCCCAGGTGACCTTGGTGACCGACGGCGAAACCATGGAAGGCATCGTCAGCGGCGAGACCGACGGCATGCAGGCCTTCATGAGCGGCAAACTGCGCACCGAAGGCGACATGATGCTGGCGATGAAGCTGAGCGAGCTGTTCCCAGCTTGATTGACAGCTGATCCTGAATCCCGTCTTTCGAGGCGGGATTTTTTGCCCCGAATATTGACGCCTGTAGTGAGCAGGCAATCCGACGGATTGAGTCCGCTTAGGTCATGCGCTTTTGGGTTGCAGTAATAATGTCACCAACGCGCTCCACCCCGTCTGATGCGATGCCCCCAACCCACGCCCGGTGTCCCCATGAAAATACTCATGGAACAGCACCAGATCGCGGCTCGCCGGGTCGGCTTCCAACTGTGCATACCCCGCCATCGACGGCCGCAGGCCATTCTCATCCCGCAGAAACAACCCGGTCAGTCGCTGACTGAGGCTGTCAGCCACCTCTTCAAGAGACGACAGATACCCACTGCCTGTCGGGTACTCCACCGAGAAATTGTCCGCGTAGTAGCGGTGAAACTCGCGCAGCGATTCAATCAGCATGTAGTTCACCGGCATCCACAACGGCCCGCGCCAATTGGAGTTGCCGCCGTACAGGCGTGAGTCGGATTCGCCGGGTTGGTAGCTGGCACACAAGGTGTCGCCGTTCATCTTCAACGCCAGCGGCTGCTCGGCGAAAGCCTTGGACAGTGAGCGCACGCCAAACGTCGACAGGAACTCACGGTCATCCAGCATGCGTCGCAGCAGGTCCTTGGTACGCTCACCCCGCAGCAGCGCCAGCAACAGCCGATTGCCCTGCCCCGGTTCATTCCAGCGTGAAACCAGTTTGGCCAGGTCGGGCCGGTGCTTCATGAAACCTAATAGCCGTTCGCGCAAACCCTCCAAGCCTTCATGCTCGCGCTGCTCCAACACCAACACGGCGAACAGCGGCATCAGCCCGACGATGGAGCGTAGGCGGACCGGTTCGTTTTGCCCGTCGGGGCGGTGCAGCACGTCGTAGAAAAACAGGTCCTGTTCATCCCACAAGCCTTCGGCGCTATCGTCCACCCGGTTGATGGCGCCGGCGATATACAAGAAGTGTTCGAAAAATTTCACCCCGATATCGACGTAGACCGGATTGCGCTTGGCCAGCTCCAAAGCGATACGCATCAAGTCCAGCGCATACGCCGCCACCCATGCTGTTCCATCTGCCTGGTCGAGCTGATAGCCCTCAGGCAACGTGGCCGAGCGGTCGAACAGGGCGATATTGTCTAACCCGAGGAACCCGCCCTGGAACAGGTTGCGCCCCTCGGCGTCCTTGCGGTTGACCCACCAGGAAAAATTCAGCAGCAGCTTGTGGAAGATCCGTTCAAGAAAATCCATATCGCCTACGCCGTTCAGCGCCTTGTCCTGCTGATATACCCGCCAACTGGCCCATGCATGCACCGGCGGGTTGGCGTCGTCGAAACGCCACTCATAAGCCGGCAACTGGCCATTGGGGTGCATGAAGCGATCCTTCACCAGCAATAGCAGTTGTTGCTTGGCGTACCCCGGATCGATCAACGCAAACGCCACCGCCTGGAAGCCCTGGTCCCACGAGGCGTACCACGGGTACTCCCAGGTGTCAGGCATCGAGAGAATGTCGAAGTTGGACAGGTGCCGCCAATGGGTATTGCGAATATGCAGGCGCTCGGGCGGCGGTGCAGGCTGGGCCGGGTCGCCGTCGAGCCATTGGTTCACGTCGAAATAATAGAGCTGCTTGGACCACAGCAACCCGGCCAGGGCCTGGCGCTGTACGTTGCGCGCGTCCGCATCGACCAGGTTGTGTTGCAGTGCGGCGTAGAAGTCGTCGGCTTCCTGGCGGCGTTGTTCGAACAGCTTGCGTGCGTTGACCTCGGGCGCGTCCACGGGCGCGAAACGCAGGTACAGGGTTTTGCTTTCCAGGCCCGCCAGTTCAAGGATAAACCGCGCAGCGACCTTGGTACCGTGGTCACGGCGAATGGCCCCCTCGCGCCCATCCACCACGTAATCGTTGATCCCATCCTTGAACGGCCCCGGTGCCGCCTGCCCATCGAGCAATGGATAGTTGCTGTCGTTTTCACAGAACAGCCATTGCACCCCGTCCTGACCCAGGCACTGAGGTGGCGGTCAGGCAACTCATGATGCCGGGCCAGCACGGACTCGCCCTGCATGCTCAGTTGCGGCCTGGGCGCATCAGCAGTCCAACTCCAGTCATTGCGTGCCCAGAGTTGAGGCAGCACCTGCAGGCGCGTTGGCTGGTCCGAACGGTTGTGTACGGTGACCCGCATGAAGATATCGTCGGGCTGGTGCTTGGCGTATTCGACGCTGACATCGCAATAGCGGTTGTCTTCGAACACTCCGGTATCGAGGATCTCGTACTCGGCGTCGGCCAACCCACGGCGGGCGTTTTCGTTGATCAGGTCGGCGTAGGGGAATGCGGCATGGGGTATTTGTAGAGCATGCGCATGTAGGCATGGCTCGGTACGCCATCGACGAAAAAGTACAGTTCCTTGACGTCTTCACCGTGGTTGCCCTCGGCATTGTTCAGGCCGAACAGGCGTTCCTTGAGGATGGTGTCGCGCTCGTTCCACAGGGCCAGGCCCAGGCACCAGCGTTGCGCCTTGTCACTGAAACCGGCCAAGCCATCCTCGCCCCAACGGTAGGCGCGGCTGCGGGCATGTTCATGGGGAAGTAAGCCCAGGCATCGCCATCGGCGCTGTAATCTTCGCGCACCGTGCCCCATTGGCGTTCACTTAGGTAAGGGCCCCACTCACGCCAACGCTCGGCCTCTTGGGTTGCCAGGCGCTGGCCTTCAATTGTGTCGAGAATTCGGGTTACGGGCGTGGCCGTCATTGGGTCCTCCATCTCCTACAAAGAGAGGAGCAGTGTAGAACCCATCCACGCCCGTGTGCACATGAAGGTTTAGAAGATTGCGTAGGTGTAGTTGAAGATCAGGCGAGTTTGATCCTGGTCCGCGGTGCCGGTGTTTTTACCGTGATACGTACCGGTACGCAGGGTGGTACCGAAGCCTTTCAGAGGACCGGCTTGCACGACATAGTCCAGGCGGAAGTCGGTTTCGTTTTCCTTCTGGTCAGGGCCACCGGCTACAGCCGACTTGATGTCCTTGCCGTCCAGATACGCCACGGATGCTTTCAGGCCTGGAACGTAGGCTTTGAAGTCATACGCGTATTGGCCAAAGTTGACCTGCTCACCCGCACGGGAGAACTGGCCCACCACGGCATCGGTGAACAGGTAGAAGTCGCTACCGCCCGCGCCCTGTGCATGTGGATCGGCAAGGCTGCCCTGGTTGACCCAGACGAAGCCGCCATCGCCGCCCACACCGATGTGGCCGAGCATCAAGCTGCTACCGCCCAACTGGTAAGTGAACGCTGCACTGTAGGTTTTGTTGTCGACTTCGCCAGCGTGCTTGGCATAACCACCGTTGTTGTTGAACTTGTAGCCTGTTTCGCCGTTCTGGCCGTCGCTGGTGCTGTCGAAGTAACGCAGGTCGGTCTTGAACGACTGGTCATTGCCCAACGGCAGTACGTGGACCAACCCGACATAGTTCTGTTTGTAGAAGTCCTCAAGATTGGCGTAGTAGTACTGCAACGTCAGGTTTTTCGCGATGGCGTTGTCGGAAGAGCCAAAGGGTTTGTAGTCCACACCACCGAACTTGAAGCTGTTGCTGTCGCGGGTGCCGCCGGCAACGCTCAAGCCGGTGGAGTTGCTCGACGCACGGCCCTGGGCGTGGTTCAGCTCACCACCGGTGAAGGTGACGTTTGAATGTCATTCGACGTCAGGATGCCGCCATCAAAGGTTTGCGGTGCCACGCGGCTGTCGTTGGACACCAGGATTGGCAGTACCGGCGCCAAGCCGCCACCGACGTGCAACTCGGTTTGGGAGATACGGAACTTCACGTTGCCTGCAGCACGGCCGAAGGAATCGGCAGGTTCGGTGCCGTTGTTCTTGGTCGGGAAGAAGCTGTTGCCGTTACCCGACAGGCCTGCGCCTGCGGTGTGGCCATCGCCACCATCAAGGCGCAAGGCACCGAACGCCATCACGTCGAAACCGACGCCAAGGGTGCCTTGGGTGTAGCCGGACTTGTAGTCAAAACGCAGCGCTGTTGCGGTTTCGCGCAGGTCGTTGTTTTTGCCCGAACGGTTGTCGGCGCTGTAGTACATGGTCCGTGAACTGACGGACGCATGGCTGTCTTCAAGGAAACCGCTGTGACCGGTGCCCGTGCCCAGTGAGCCAAGCCCGAAGTCGTCCGCATAAACTTGTTGTGCAAGAACGGCGGCGGTGATGGATAACGCCAGTGTAGAAATTTTCATTAACGACGGCCCCTAAACATTTTTTTTATGTGTGCGATGTGCAAAACGGCGTTTTCATCCCTGCGAACGTAACGATTCTTTCATGCCGGGCGGGGCCGACTCCGTGAAGAATTAGTTAGGAAAACCGCCGGAAAATGAAATTTTCAAAAGGCCGTTTTTTGTCATATTCACGTCATCTCATTCATTTGCAGAATGAAGTCCTGAAGATTCTTCGTTTGCACGCACACCGCCAGCCCAACAAAATCCTGGCATCGGCTATTTCACCGCCCTTGCCATCAGGAATTTTTCTATGCCAACCGCCGCACATATCAGCCCAGACGAGATCCGCAAGGGCTTTTCCAAGGCCATGTCCGATATGTACCGAGATGAAGTTCCACTCTACGGCGCGTTGATGGAGCTGGTAGCCGAGACCAATAACCGCGTGCTCAACAGCGAACCGGGGCTTGTGCAGCAGCTGCAACGCACCGGCGAAATCCAGCGCCTGGACCTCGAACGCCACGGTGCCATCCGCCTGGGCACGCCTTATGAGCTGGCCACCATTGGCCGCCTGTTTGCGGTGATGGGCATGCAGCCGGTGGGCTATTACGACCTCACCCCAGCCGGTGTGCCGGTGCACTCCACGGCCTTTCGCGCCGTGCATGAGCGTGCGCTGCAAACCAGCCCGTTTCGCGTGTTCACCTCATTGCTGCGCCTGGAACTGATCGAAAACCCAGACCTGCGAACCTTTGCCGAAACCGCCTTGGCCAAGCGCGCAATCTTCACCCCCGGCGCCCTGGCGCTGATCGAACAGGCCGAAAACGATGGCGGCCTCAGCGCCACCGACGCCGATGAATTCATCCGCCAGGCCTTGGAAACCTTTCGCTGGCACCACACCGCCACCGTCACCAGCGCCCAGTACCAGCAACTCAGCGACCAGCACCGCTTGATCGCCGACGTGGTGGCTTTCAAGGGCCCACATATCAATCACCTGACTCCGCGCACCCTGGACATCGACCAGGTCCAGGCCGCCATGCCCGGCAAAGGCATCACCCCCAAGGCCGTGATCGAAGGCCCGCCGCGCCGCCATTGCCCGATTTTGCTGCGCCAGACCAGCTTCAAGGCGCTCGACGAGCCCATCGCCTTCACCGACGCCAAAGGCAGCCACAGCGCACGCTTCGGCGAAATAGAACAGCGCGGCGTGGCGCTCACGCCTAAAGGCCGTGCGCTGTACGACCAACTGCTGAACGCCGCGCGCGACGAACTGGGTGCCTTCCCCAATGAGGGCAACGCCGCGCGCTATATGCAGTTGATGGAGCAACACTTCCAGGCCTTCTCGGACGATCACGCACAGATGCGCGAACAGGGCCTGGCGTACTTCCGCTATTTCCCCACCCAACAAGGCTTGGCGGCACGCGGCACAGCCGCTCAGCCGCGCACGCTGGATGCACTGATCGCTGCGGGACATGTGGAGGTGGAACCGTTGGTGTACGAGGATTTCCTGCCGGTAAGTGCAGCGGGGATCTTCCAGTCGAACCTGGGGGATGCGGCGCAGAGTCACTACGCGGCCAATTCGAACCAGGCCGAGTTCGAGAAGGCGCTGGGGCGCCAGACGATTGATGAACTCAAGCTGTATGAGCAGACGCAACAGCGCTCGATGGATGAATGTACCCAAGCGCTGCTGGCATAAAAGAAGGTGCCCGCCCGGCTCACCAGCGCAATCCTTGCGCCGCAACAGTCCCCAGAGCCGGGTGGACGGTGGGCATCATAGGGAGCGAATCGAACGCTGTCCCTTAGACAATTCTGAACAAATATGACCAGATTCCGGAACGTTGGCTCAACCCAACTGCTCCACAATCTTGTCTTTGACCAACAGCCGCTTTTTTCTTCAGCTTCTCCACATCCTCATCGCTGGCGCTTGCCGATTCCGCCTTCAACACCTCCCCGTCGGCGGCGTCGTACTGAGTGAGCAGTGAGTCCAGGCGTTTGTCGCTCGCCCTGCGTTCGTGAACGACTTCCTTGCTCAACCCCAAGTCCTGATACAGGTCGTGTTTCACTGGCATGACGTACCTCCGCATGTTGATCAATGGCCTACGCCCTTGAAGCTAGACCATTGCGAGGGGTCTTGTCATGTCCGAGGTCAATACGCTCCGTTCGTCGCTGCGTGCGCGTTGGGATCAAACCTTTACCCCGCCCTGCCCTCCACTCTAGATAGCCACCCGAGGGAGACCGGTTTCATGACTCACGCCGCCACCGCAATCGACACCCAATGCATCAACACGATCCGCACCTTGGCGATGGACGCCGTGCAAAAGGCCAACTCGGGCCACCCCGGCACGCCCATGGGCTTGGCGCCGGTGGGGTATACGTTGTGGAGCCGGTTCCTGCGTTACCACCCCGAACATCCCGACTGGCCCAACCGCGACCGCTTTGTGTTGTCGGTGGGGCATGCCTCGATGTTGTTGTATTCGCTGCTGCATCTGGCCGGTGTGGTTGAAATTGCCGCCCACGGCAAGCGCTCGGGCCTGCCGGCGATCAGCCTGGACGATATCAAGCAGTTCCGGCAAATGGGTTCCAAGACCCCCGGCCACCCTGAGTACCGCATGACCACGGGCGTGGAAACCACCACCGGCCCCCTCGGCCAGGGCTGCGCCAACAGTGTGGGCATGGCCATGGCCGGGCGCTGGCTGGGGAGCGCTTCAACCGTGATGGCCAGGTGCTGTTCGACTACAACGTCTACACCCTGTGCGGTGATGGCGACATGATGGAAGGCATCAGCAGCGAAGCGGCGTCGATAGCCGGGCACTTGAAGCTGGATAACCTGTGCTGGATTTACGACAACAACACCATCAGCATCGAAGGCCACACCGAACTGGCCTTCAGCGAGGACGTGATCAAGCGCTTCCAGGCGTATGGCTGGCACACGTTGCATGTCACGGATGCCAACGATCTGGCTGCGTTGAGTACGGCCCTGGAAACCTTCAAGACCAACACCGGCGCGCCCACTCTGATCGTGGTCGACAGCGTGATCGGCTACGGTTCGCCCCACAAGCACAACACCGCCGCGGCCCATGGTGAGCCATTGGGTGATGAAGAAATTCGCCTGACCAAGGCCGCCTATGGCTGGCCCGAGGATTCCAGCTTCCTGGTGCCGGATGAAGCGCGCACCGTACTTCGGGACGCGCTACTCACACGTGCCGAGCCGCTGTATCAACAATGGAACCAGACCCTGGCGAACCTCGACCCGCAACGGGCGGATGAACTGCAGCGGATGCGCGCCGGGGAAATGCCCGAGCAATGGCAGGCCCATCTACCCAGCTTCGCGGCTGACGCAAAGGGCATCGCCAGCCGCGCGTCTGGCGGCGAGGTGCTGAATGCCTTTGCGCAACACATCCCCTGGCTGCTGGGCGGGTCGGCGGACTTGTCACCCTCGACCAAGACCAATCTAACGTTCGACGGCGCCGGGCGTTTCAGTGCCGAGGACTACAGCGGCCGCAACCTGCATTTCGGCATCCGCGAACACGCCATGGGCGCGATTGCCAATGGCATGGCGTTGTCTTACCTGCGGCCTTACACCTCGACCTTCCTGGTGTTCAGCGACTACATGAAACCGCCGATCCGCCTGGCAGCCATCATGGAATTGCCGGTGGTGTTCGTGTTTACCCACGACTCGATCGGCGTGGGTGAAGACGGCCCAACACACCAGCCAATCGAGCACCTGACCCAATTGCGCGCAACACCGGGGTTGTTGACCCTGCGCCCTGGCGACGCGAATGAAACCCTGGAGCTGTGGAAGGTCGCGCTCGCGCAAACTCATCGGCCAAGCTGCCTGGTGTTGTCGCGCCAGGCACTGCCGACGCTGGATCGGACCAAGTACGCTGCGGCGTCGGGGGCCGCCAAGGGTGCCTACGTGTTGGCTGGCGCGGATAAGCCACAGGTGATTCTGTTGGCAACGGGCAGTGAAGTCAGCCTAGCGGTGGCGGCCTATGAGCAATTGAAAAACGAAGGGGTTGCCGCGCAAGTGGTTTCAATGCCTAGTTGGGAGCTGTTCGAAGACCAGGACCAAGCGTATCGCGACAGCGTATTGCCGCCAGCGGTCACGGCGCGGGTTGTGGTGGAACAGGCAGGTCCCTTGGGTTGGGACCGCTATGTGGGGCAGACCGGAGCCAAAGTGGTGATGAACAGCTTCGGCGCGTCGGCGCCGTTGGCCAAGTTGCAGGAGAAGTTTGGGTTCACCGTTGAGCATGTAGTGAAACAGGCCAAAGCGCAGATCCAACTGACCCAACACTGATCATTGTAGTGAGCGGGCTTGCCCCGCGCTGGGGGGGCGAAGCCGCCCAAAATCCATACACCTCGGTCTTCCTGAAACACCGCGGCGTCCCGGTTAGGGCGGCTTCGCCCCCCAGCGCGGGGCAAGCCCGCTCACTACAAGGTCAGCTCGCGGGCCAGGAAGGGTGCGGTGCGGCTGGCTTTGCTTTTGGCGACTTTCTGCGGCTTGCCGCAATCTACGACCTTGCCCCCCAAGTCCCCCGCCCCCGGGCCTATATCGATCACCCAATCACTCTGCGCGACTACGCGCATTTCATGCTCGACCACAACCACCGTATGCCCAGCCTCCACCAAGTGATTCAACTGGCTGAGCAAGCGGTCCACGTCCCGTGGATGCAAGCCAGTGGTCGGCTCATCCAGCACATACAAGGTGGCGCCCCGTGCATTGCGTTGCAGTTCAGTGGCCAGCTTGATGCGCTGCGCTTCACCGCCGGACAACTCTGTAGCCGGCTGACCCAGGCGCAGGTAACCCAAGCCGATATCGCGCAGTACCTGCAATGAGCGCAGCACCCCAGGCTGCTCGGCGAACACTTCGACTGCCTGCTCCACCGTCAACCCCAGCACTTGGGCGATGTTCAAGCCTTGCCATTGGATCGCCAGGGTCTCGGGGTTGTAGCGCGCACCGTGACAGGTGGGGCATGGCGCATACACGCTGGGCATGAACAGCAACTCGACGCTGACAAAACCTTCGCCTTCACAGTTGGGGCAACGGCCCTTGGCGACGTTGAAGGAGAACTGCCCGGCGTCGTAGTGACGTTTCTTGGCCGCCGGCGTGGCGGCAAACAGTTTGCGTACGTTGTCGAACAACCCAGTGTAGGTCGCCAGGTTGGAACGAGGCGTGCGGCCGATGGGCTTCTGGTCCACTTGCACCAGGCGTCGGACGTGCTCCAGCCCGGCACTGATTCGCCCGCCGCTGGTTTGCGGTGCGTCATCTTCCAGGCTCGGTTCTTCGTCGCTTTCCAGCACACGGCCCAGACCACTGCCGACCAGTTCCAGCAGTGCCTGGCTGACCAGGCTGGACTTGCCCGAGCCAGAAATTCCGGTCACCGCCGTGAAGCAGCCCAACGGGAAATCCACGTTCAGGTCCTTGAGGTTATTGCGCGTCACGCCTTCCAACTTCAACCAGCCGCTGGGCTCGCGACGCACCGGGGTCGACACGCGCTTTTCGGCAAACAAATACTCGCGGGTCTGTGACGCTTCAATCTCTGCCAAACCGGCCGGTGGCCCGCTGTACAACACTTGCCCACCGTGCTCGCCGGCCGCCGGGCCGACATCGATCAGCCAGTCGGCGCGGCGCATGGTTTCCAGGTCATGCTCCACCACAAACAACGAATTGCCCGCTGCTTTCAACCGATCCAACGCGCTAAACAACGCCTCACCATCGGCGGGGTGCAAGCCTGCGGAGGGTTCGTCCAGCACGTAGATCACGCCGAACAACTGCGAGCCCAATTGCGTGGCCAACCGCAACCGCTGCAACTCTCCGGACGACAAGGTCGGTGTACTGCGCTCAAGGGACAGGTAACCCAAGCCCAACTCGGTCAAGGTGCTGACGCGCTCCAACAAGTCCTGGGCAATGCGTTGCGCCGCCAAGCGTTTTTCCACCGACAGTTTCATCTTGTCCTGCCCCGCCGCCACCGGGCGCAGCAGGTCGGCCAACTGTGCCAGCGACAGTTGCGACAGCTCACCAATGTCCACCCCGGCAAACTTCACCGACAGCGCGGCCTTGTTGAGGCGCTTGCCCGCGCACGACGGGCAGGCGCTGCCCTGCATGAACTGCGACACGCGCTTTTCATCAGCGCACTTTGAGT
Source organism: Pseudomonas poae (assembly GCA_004000515.1). GTDB lineage: Bacteria > Pseudomonadota > Gammaproteobacteria > Pseudomonadales > Pseudomonadaceae > Aquipseudomonas > Aquipseudomonas cremoris. Next base: position 4,486,255 of record CP034537.1, on the reverse strand, counting down.
GTGGGTGAAGGTGTGCAAGACATAACGCCGTGCGCCCATGAACGTGCCCTGGTAACTCGGCTCCAGCTTGCGTTTCAACGCATCGCGGGTTTGTTCCGGGGTGAAGCCCGCATACACCGGTGCAGTCGGGGTTTCTTCGGTGAACAGGATCCAGTCGCGCTGCTTTTTCGGCAGGTCGCGCCACGGGATGTCCACGTCATAACCCAAGGTCACCAGGATGTCGCGTTGGTTCTGGCCCTGCCACGCGAGCGGCCAAGACGCCACCGCGCGCTGGCGGATGGTCAGCGAGGGGTCGGGCACCATCAGCGCTTCAGTCACTTCATACACACGCCCCAGGCCGTGGCACTGGGGACAAGCGCCTTGTGGCAGGTTGGGCGAAAAGTCCTCGGCATACAGCATCGCCTGCCCCGGCGGGTAACTGCCAGCACGGGAATACAACATGCGGATCAGGCTCGACAAGGTGGTGACGCTGCCCACCGACGAGCGCGCACTCGGCGTGCCGCGCTGTTGTTGCAGGGCCACGGCGGGTGGCAGGCCTTCGATGGAATCCACGTCCGGTACGCCGACCTGATCAATCAGCCGCCGCGCATACGGCGCCACCGACTCGAAATACCGCCGCTGCGCCTCGGCATACACCGTGGAAAACGCCAGGGACGACTTGCCCGAACCCGATACCCCGGTGAACACCACCAGGACATCGCGGGGAATGTCCACATCGACGTTGCGCAGGTTGTGTTCGCGGGCGCCACGTACCCGCACGAAACCGAGGTGTTGGGGGATATTGCGCTGTGAAGTCATGGTCAACCTTATCGAGCGGTGAGCACGCTGCGCACCCGTTGCGTCAGGGCTTCGGGGCTGTAGGGTTTGCTCAGCAAATGAATATCGGGGCTCAGCAGGTGATTGCTGGAAAGGATGTCGCGTGTGTGGCCGGAGGTGAACAGCACCGCCACCGGCGGTTGTTGCGCGCGGGCCCAATCGGCCAGGTCGGTACTCTTGAGGCGGCCAGGCATGACCACGTCGGTAAAAATCAGGTCGGGCTGCAAGCCGCCTTCCAGCGCCAGCATCGCGCGGTCGCCGTCTTCGGCGGTGAGTACGGTGTAGCCCGACTGTTCCAGCAACTCGACGACGGTCAGGCGCACACCTTCGTTGTCTTCCACCACCAGGATGGTTTCCTGTCCGCCGCTGTGTGGCACCTGGTCGATAGGCGCATCGAAGCTTTCCGGGTCCAGGCTATGGGGAAATACATCTGCACCACCGAGCCCTTGCCCTCCTCGCTCCACATCTCCACATGCCCGCCGCTCTGGCGCACAAAGCCAAATACCATGCTCAGGCCCAGGCCGGTGCCGTGGCCTTCGCGCTTGGTGGTGAAAAACGGTTCAAACGCGCGCTTGAGGATTGAAGGCGGCATGCCGACGCCGGTGTCCGTCACCGCCAGGCGCACATACTCGCCGGGCTTGATGCTTTTACCCGCGCAATCGGCGGGGTTGAGGATAATGTTTTCGCCGGTAATCCGAATCACGCCCTCGCCCTTCATGGCGTCACGGGCATTGATCGCCAGGTTGAGCAGCGCGTTTTCCAGTTGGTTGCGGTCGACGTTGATGCACCAGGAGTCTTGAGGCAGTTGCACGTCGATATGGATGGTTTCGCCCAGCGCCCGTTGCAGCAGTTCGCCCAGGCCCGCGTAGATGCGCTGCGGGTTGTAGACGGCAGGCGACAACGGTTGGCGCCGGGCAAACGCGAGCAGTTGCGACGACAGCTTGGCACCGCGCTCCACGGCCGCAATGGCCGCTGCCACACGGCGCTGCACCTGGGCGTTATCCGGCTCATGACGGGCCAGCAGGTGCAGGTTGCCGGCGATCACCTGCAGCAGGTTATTGAAGTCGTGGGCCACGCCACCGGTGAGGCCGCCAATGGCCTCCAACTTCTGCGACTGACGCAACTGGTCCTCGGCGGCGGAGCGCGCTTGCACCTCGGCAGCTACCCGCTGCTCCAGGTTATGGGTCAGTTCCTGGCGCAGGCGTTCTGAGTGCACGTGTTCAGTGGTTTCCACCACAATTGCCAACACACCGGCCGGTTGCTGGTTATCGCCAGCGACCGGGCTGTAGTAGAGGTCCAGCCACACATTCTCCGGTTTGCCATTACGCAACAGCACCAGGTCCTTGTTGTTGAACGACAGAGTTCCGCCCGCCAGGCAGGTGTCCACCACATGCCGATTGAAATCGGCCACTTCCGGCCAACCCAGCTCCACCGGCGTGCCCAGCAAATAAGGGTGCCGACCACCCGCAAACGCTGAATAACTGTCGTTGTAGATCATGTAGCCCAACCGCCCCCACAGCATCACCATCGGTACAGGTGACGCCAACATCATCTGCACGGTGCACGCCAGGCTGGTGGACCAGCGGTCGATGGGGCCCAGGTCAGTGGCTGACCAATCGAACGCGCGGATCCGCTGGGCCATTTCACCGGCCCAGCCTTCACAGCCGTGGGGGTTGGATAAGAATTGCATCGTTGGGCTCTGCGCAAAGGGAAGACGGTCGCAAAATTTGGAGCGCACCACGGGCGGATGGTTTCATCCGGTATAACTTAGGGGGTTACGGGCGCAGACGCCACTGGCCTCAATGAAAATCCCGACTGCGCACATTAATCCCTTCCAGCAGCGGCGTCAGGTCGGTAAGGCGCCCCGCGATCAGGTGTCGTACCTCGCCCACCGCCTCCCAGCGCCCGTCCACTTTCAGCAGCCGCGAGCCCACCAGTGCCTGGCGCTGGCGTTCGGCCAGGTCGCGCCATACCACCACATTGAGGTTACCGAATTCATCTTCCAGGGTGACAAAGGTCACGCCACTTGCGGTGCCTGGGCGCTGGCGACCGGTGACCAACCCCGCGACGCTGACATTGCGCCCGTGCTCCACCGCCATCAATTCAAGAGAGCTGCGGCAACGTCGCTTACGCAGCTCGGCGCGCAACAACGCCAACGGATGCGGGCCAAGAGTGGTACCGACGGTGGCGTAGTCCGCCTGCAGGTCTTCACCACCGTCGGTGCCGGCAGCTCCACCACCGCTTCATCGGGGCTGGGCAAGCCGGCAAACAATCCAAGCTGCTTGTGCACCCCCGCCACTTCCCAGCGCGCCTTGTGTCGGTTACCGGCCAACGCACGCAAGGCCCCCGAATCCGCCAACAGTGCTTGAGCGCGAGCATCCAGCCCGGCACGCTCATCCAGGTCGGCGATGTCGCTGAATACCTGGCGCTGACGCACCGCCTCGATGCGCCGCCCATCCTCTTCGCGAAACCCCGAGATCATGCGCAAGCCCATACGAATCGCCGGTTGCTGGCCGTCGATGGGCTCCAGGCTGCAATCCCAGTCGCTGGCCAGCACGTCCACCGGGCGGATCTGCAGTTTGTGGCGCCGCGCATCCTGCAGAATCTGATCCGGGCTGTAGAAACCCATGGGCCAGCTGTTGATCAGCGCGCAGGCGAAGGCCGCCGGTTCATGGCACTTGAGCCAGCAACTGGCGTAGGTCAGCAAGGCGAAACTGGCAGCGTGGGATTCGGGAAAACCGTAGCTGCCAAAGCCTTTGATCTGCTCAAAAATCTGCGCGGCAAACGCTTCGCTGTAGCCATTTTTCAGCATGCCGCTGCGCAGGCGCTCTTGATGCGGCTCCAGGCCGCCGTGGCGTTTCCAGGCCGCCATGGAGCGGCGCAACTGGTCGGCCTCGCCGGGGCCGTAGTCGGCAGCGACCATGGCGATCTGCATCACTTGCTCCTGGAACAACGGGATGCCCAGGGTGCGTTCCAGCACAGCTTTCAATTGTGGCGAGGGATAGGTGGTCTCCTCCTCCTTGTTCCGCCGGCGCAGATACGGGTGCACCATGCCGCCCTGGATCGGCCCCGGTCGCACAATCGCCACTTCGATGACCAAGTCGTAAAAAGTCTGGGGCTTGAGCCTGGGCAGCATCGACATCTGCGCCCGCGATTCGATCTGGAACACACCGATGGTGTCGGCCTTGCTGATCATCGCGTAGGTGTCGGCGTCTTCCTTGGGAATGCTCGCCAGGGCCAGGTCACGATTGCGATGGCGACGCAGCAAGTCAAAGCAGCGGCGGATCGCGCTGAGCATGCCCAGCGCCAGAATGTCCACCTTAAGCAAGCCGACCGCATCCAGGTCGTCCTTGTCCCACTGGATGATGGTGCGCTCGGCCATGGCGGCATTTTCCACCGGCACCAGGGTGTCCAGCGGGTATTCGGAGATCACAAAGCCGCCAGGGTGCTGGGACAGGTGCCGGGGAAGCCGATCAATTGTTGGGTAAGCGTAAGCACGCGGCGCAGCAGCGGGCTTTCGGGGTCGAAGCCGCCTTCACGCAAACGCTCCAGCGGCGGCGCATCGTCGCTCCAGCGCCCGCAGCAGTCGGCCAGTGCGTTGATCTGGTCCGGCGGCAAGCCCAGGGCCTTGGCCACATCGCGCACCGCCCCAGCGGCGTGGTAACTGCTGACCACCGCCGTCAGCGCCGCGCGGGTGCGGCCGTAGCGCTGGAACACGTACTGCAGCACTTCCTCGCGGCGCTCGTGTTCGAAGTCCACGTCGATGTCCGGCGGTTCGTTGCGCTCGCGGGACAGGAAGCGTTCGAACAACATGTTCATCAGGCTGGGGTTGATCTCGGTGATGCCCAGGGCAAAGCACACCGCCGAGTTGGCCGCCGAACCCCGCCCCTGGCACAGGATCGAGCGGCTGCGGGCGAAGCGCACGATGTCGTGCACGGTGAGGAAGTAGCTCTCGTAACCCAACTCGCTGATCAGCTCCAGCTCATTGTTGATCTGCTGCAAGGTCTTGGTATCCACGCCCTCTGGCCAACGTAGGGCGATGCCTTCTTCGGTCACCGTGCGCAGCCAGGATTTGGCGTCGTGGCCAGCGGGTACCAACTCACGCGGGTAGTGGTAGCGCAACTGGCTGAGGTCGAAGGTGCAGCGGCGAGCGATGGCCTGGGTTTCATCGAGCAAGGCCTGCGGGTACAACGCGGCCAAGGCATCCAGACTGCGCAAATGCCGCTCGCCATTGGGGTGCAGGCGCGTACCGGCTTCGGCCACCGGCACGTGGTGACGGATGGCGGTCATGGTGTCTTGCAGGGCGCGGCGGCCACGGGCATGCATGTGCACATCGCCACAGGCCACCGCCGGGATATGCAGGCTGGCAGCCAACTGCAAGCGTTGCTCCAAATGACGCGCATCGTCCTGGCCGCAGTGCAGGTGCACCGCCAGCCACAGGCGTTCGCCGAAGGTGCGGCGCAGCCATTGGATATCGACCTGGGTGTTGCTGTCTTCAGCGACCCACAGTGCCAACAGACCGGGCAGTGGTTGTTCGAAGTCCTCTTGCAGCAAGCGGTAACTGCCCTTTTCTGCACGGCGTCGGGCCAGGGTGATCAAGCGACACAGGTGCTGGTAGCCACTGAGGTCTTCCACTAGCAGCACCAGTTTCGGACCGTTTTCGAGGCGCATCTCACTGCCGATAATCAGCGGTAACTCCACCGCTTTCGCCGCTTGCCAGGCGCGCACGATGCCCGACAACGTGCATTCATCGGTGATCGCCAGCGCGCTGTAGCCCTGATGCTTGGCACGCTCGAACAACTCCAGCGCACTCGACGCACCGCGCTGGAAGCTGAAATTGGACAGGCAATGCAGCTCGGCGTAGCTCATGCAAACCAGCCTTGCAGCCACAGCTCATCGCCCTGCCCTACAGTGCGGAACGCCCAGCCTTGTTGGCCGGCGCGGGTCTGGACCAGGTAGTAGTCACGACGAATATCGGCACCGTCCCACCAGCCGGACTCGATGCGCTCCGGGCCCATCAGGACCTGTAGGCCGTGCTCGGTCAGCAAGGTCGGCTCGTGCAACAACCAACCGGGACGCTGGACTTTATTCAGGGTTGTCCCAGAACGGCTGTCAGTCGCCGCTTGCCAGGCGCACTCGGGGCGATGGTCGGCGTGAAAACGCAGGCCTTGTACGGCCTCATCCCCCAGGCGCGCGCGCAGGCGTTCACGCAGTTGCTCCCAAGGCAGGGTCTGTTGCGGGCGGTCGTCGAACAGATCCTGGCGCTGCGGCACGAACACCGGCAGGTCCTGGGCCACCAGGCGAAAGCCGCGCACGGGTGACGTCACCTGTACTTGCTCCAGGCGCCCACGGGCCAACTCGAACAGCATCGCCGGCTCACGCTCGGCACTGAGCAGGCCGACCTTGATCACACTGTCGGGTGCCTGGGCATGTTCCAGGTGCAGGTCAAAACGCTGCACACCACTGTCGCGCCCGCACAGGAACGCAGACAGGTCACCGGTCAAGCGCCGCAGGGGAAACAGCAGGGCCTGGTGGGATTGCACGTCGTAATTCAACTCGATGCGCACATCGAACTGGTCCGGCGGCTGATAGAACGCCAAGGCCAGCGGGCGCTGCCCGGCCAAGGCATCCGTGCTTGAGCAGGTCGGCCTCGAAACGCCGCGCCAAGGTATGCCGAGGCAACGCCTGCACCTGGGCCAGGGTGCGCAGGCCCATGCGCGACAAGGCGGTAGCCGCCTGCGGGTCAAGACCGGCACGGTCGATGGGCAATGGCGCCAGCGCCTGCATCAACCGTTCATCATCGGCCACCGCCAGGCCATCGTAGAGGTTCGCCAGCACCCGCGCTGCCGCCGGGTTCGGCGCGGCGACGATGCGGTGACGAAAACCCAGCTCGGTCAGCTCCTTGCGCAAGCGTGCTTCAAACTGCGGCCATGGCCCGAACAATCCCAGGCTCGACTCGATCTCGAACAGCAAGGCTCGTGGGTAATACAGGCTGACCTGAGAGCTGAAACGGTAGGCCCAGGCCGCGAGAAACTGCTGCCAGCGCTCAATCTCGGCGGGGTCGTATTCGGCGCTGGCGAAGGTCTTGGCCAGGGCATGGGCGGCGGTCAGGGATTGCCCTGGGCGCAGGCCCAAGGCGCGGGCCGCCTCGTTGACGGTTTGCAACACGCGCCGCTGCGGCGTACCGGCCAGCAGGGCCAGGGGCTGGTCCGGCTCGGGATGCGCACGCTGCACCCCGTCCAGCGCCAATTGCGGGAAGACAATACACACCCAGCGCATGGCAACCTCAATGCCCCGCCAAGGCAATCGGCGCCGGATGGGCCAACCCGCCCCGGCACTTGAGCACCCGCACTTGCGCTGGCTTGGCCTCGACCGCCAGGCGCAAAGCAGCCGGTGACGAGTTGATCGCCTCGCTCAAGGCGCGCCAGGCAAACGCCAGGGTCTGCCCGGTTTCCGCCGCCACCTGCAAGCGCCGCAACGCACGGTCATCGGCCTTGCGCGGCCAGCACAGCACCGCGCCGCAACTGCCGGAGCGCAGGCATTGCTCCACCGCCCACAGCGCGTCACGCTCCTCGGCCTGGATCACCGAGAGCAGGCGCAAATCCACCCCGGCGTTCAGCCAGGCATGGGGATACGGCGTGTAGGGCGGCGCCACCAGCACAATCCGCTCGCCTGCCGTTGATAAGCGCGCCAGGGTCGGCAGCACCAGTTGCAACTCGCCCACGCCCTCCTTCGCCATCAGGATTTCGCTCAGGGCCGACTCCGGCCAACCGCCCGTGGGCAGCACCGCATCCAGCGCCTTGAGCCCCGTGGGGTGCACACTGGCAGGTGGCGCGGCGGGCCGGCCTTTCCACACGCGACCGCCATTGAACAGCGTGTCCAGTGCAACGACGGCGCCCATCAGCCTTGCCTCACCAAGCCGCAGAACACTCCTTCGATGGCCAGGTCCTGATCGGGCCCTACCACGATGGGTTGATACGCAGGGTTGCGCGGCAGCAGGCGCACACTGTCGCCATTGCGTTCAAAACGTTTGATGGTCACTTCACCGTCCAGGCGCGCCACCACAATCTGCCCGTTCAAGGCTTCGGCACTGCGGCGCACGCCCACCAGGTCACCGTCGAGGATACCGTCCTCGATCATCGAGTCGCCCTGCACCCGCAACAGGTAATCCGGAGTTTTCACAAACGTGGCGGGATCGAGTTGCAAGCGGCTGTGCACCTCGGCATCGGCGCCGATGGGCAAACCTGCGGCAACACGGCCAAGCACCGGCACATCCAGCCATTCCGGGCGTGCCGGTTGGTTGAGCAAGCGAATGCCCCGGGCCTGGTTGGGGTTGACCTCGATAAAACCGGCGTCGGTCAACGCCAGCACATGCTTGCGCGCCACGCTGCGCGAGGCAAAACCGAACGCCTCGGCGATCTCGGCGAGGCTGGGAGACTGGCCTTGCTGCGCGATACGGTCGCGGATGAAGGTCAGGATGGCGGTACGGCGGGGAGTGAGAGTCGTCATGGAGTACATTTGTACTCCTGTGGGAAATTTCTGACAATAGCCGCTAGTCGAGTGGAGGTATCGAAACGTCCCACATAACCGCCGGATAAGCTCTACTCCCCCGCCCTGAGATCCTCTGCAAAGTCCCACGCCTGAATACACAAGCGAAGGATTGCAGATGGACTTTCTTGTTGAACGGGCTCACTCGTGAACCCGGCCATTGGCCGGCTGGCCCTCACCCCCATGAATGTGAAGACGGTCGATGTCGAGGCCGTCTTTCATGATTTTCGCGAATGCCTGAATACCTTTGACGCGTGGGCTGAAAGCTTTTGGAGCTTTTCGGCACTGGAGGTGGAACAGGTATTCAAGGTCGGCGACGAAGTGGCGCTGGTCGCACCGATCAACCGTTCCCTCATTCCCAATACCACCACGGCAATGTGCGGCGCGAGCGGCACCTTGACGCTGGTGCATCTGTTCCAGAGCACGCGCTTTGTGCCTATAGGCGATACGCCGGTGGTGCTGCAACGCGTCGACCCCAGCGGCGGCCCACTGGGTGAACCCCTCCACAAGACCATCGGTCCGAGCGGCATCCTCGAAATCGACGAGTGTGATCGCAACCAGCAGTACCGGGTCAGTTTCTATCCCAGTGTTTCCAAGGATCACGTCAAGGCGCTGTATACGTCTTATCAGGTGGTGATCCAAGACCTTGAAGTGCGCCTGCGCCAAGCGTGGACGGACACCTTCCAAGCGCAGTGGAAAACCTTCACCGACGCCAAACCACTCGATCAACGCCGCATGCTGGAGACAGCGTTCCTACGCGGCATGGGCACAGCGCTTTACAGCCTTTGGGACAATTTCAAGCAGCTGTATGCCCTACTTGCGGACATTAAGCCCAACAGTGAAAAGCTGCTGCAGTACGTGTCTCAGGCGGAGCTGGATGAGCTGTTGACGCTGGATAGCGAATCGATTGCCAAGGGATTGTTGGCACTCAGTGATGAGCCGCTGATGTTCATCTACCTGTCGGCGATATCGAGTTGGATTCGGATGTTGCCGCCTCAGGACATGAATGAGGTGATGGGGAGATCACTGGCGAGGTGTTGATCAACCTGCTGCTGTTGAGGGTTTTTGGCGCCATGGGTGTGGCGGTGCGCCTGGGTGCGCCAGTGTTGAGCCACACCAAATCCGGTCGAGCGCGGCAATTGTTGACGTTACTGTCCGAGCAACTGGTGTCGCCGCATTTGGCCTCGCATGTCGATGCGGTAAAGCCCCTGTTGTTGAGTGGTCCGGCGAGACCGATCAAAACGATTCCGGCGGCGCCATTGAAGGCGGGAGATCAGCTGGTTTCAAACCCGGTGGCGATGGCTCGGGACAAGGCGGCACAGCGCACGGCGTTGGTTCGGCAGGAGCACGTGGATGATGTGCCCTCTTCTGGGAAAAACCAGAACGGGGATGCCGTCGCAAGTGCGGATAAAACAGCCACGAATGGCTGCCCGGTTTCGATGGTGACCGGGGAAGAGCTGCTGACCTTGGTTGATGGATCGCTGGACGGAGTTTTGCCGTTTGAGTGGACTCGGTTGTATCGCACCAGTGCGGTGGAAGTGGATTGCGGGTTGGGGTTCGGCTGGAGTCATTCACTGGCGCATCGGTTGGAAGTTGCGGGCGATTCGGTGGTGTGGACGGATCATGAGAACAGGTCGACGGCACTGCCCTTGCCCTCCTCTGCTCGGCCTGCGATTACCAATAGCTTGGCCGAGGCGGCGATTTATCTGGGCGCTTTGCCGGATGAGTTGGTGCTGGCTCAAGCCTCGTGTTTCTACCATTTCGTTAAGGGTTCGCTAACGGCAATCAGCGATGTCTACGGCAATCGGCTGCGTATTTCCCGGGATTACTCGGGGCGCATCGAACGGGTGGATAACGGTGTTGGGCGCTCGCTTTTTTTGCGTTATGAACTCGGACATATCGTCGCCGTTGATTACCAGATTCAACGGGCAAGGGTTATGAGCCCTACGTCTGGGTGACTGAACAGAGTGTTGTTTCCTACACCTATGACGAACTTGGACGATTGGTTTCGGCGACCAATGCCGTCGGCGAAAGTGAGACTTACCGGTACGACGAGCAACACATCATTCTTGAGCGCGGCTTGGCCGGTGGGGCGAGTTTCTTCTGGGAGTGGGAACGGTCTGGCAAGGCGGCGCGATGTGTCCGGCACTGGGCCAGTTTTTCGCAGATGGATACACGGTATGCCTGGGGTGACAACGGTCGCGTCACGGTGTTTAACGCCGATGGTAGCCAGGAAGTCTACGTGCATGACCAGCGGGCGCGGTTGGTGCAGCGCGTCGATCCTGATGGCGCCGAGCACTTTAAGTCCTACGACGACAAGGGCCGGCTGACGGTTGAGCAAGACCCGCTCGGAGCGGTGACGGCGTATCAATACGACGAAGCTGGGCGTTTGGTGGCGTTGTTTCCCGGAGATGATGAGCCAACGACCTACGAACACGACAACGGGTTCGTACGGGTTGTGCGGCGTGGCGAAGCCGTCTGGAAATACGAGCGTAATGACCAGGGCGATGTCACGCGCAAGATTGATCCTGACGGCCATATCACCGACTACACCTACAACAAGCACGGACAACTGATTGGGGTTTGGTACCCGGATCACAGCTCTCAGAGACTGGTGTGGAATGAGCGTGGGCAGTTGCTTGAGGAGCAATTGCCCAATGGTGGCATCAAGCGTTATCGGTATGACGATGTTGGGCGGCAGATTGCTCGCGAAGACGAACATGGCGCGCTGACCCAGTATCAGTGGGATGGCGTTGGGCGGTTGGTGCGTGTGGTGCTGCCTGGTGGGGCTTGTAGGGAATACAGCTACAACCCTTACGGAAAGATCACGGCTGAGCGCGATGAACTGGGGCGCGTCACACGCTACGAATATGCGGATGGTTTGCACCTGATCAGCCGTCGAATTAACGCTGACGGTACACAGGTCAAATACCGCTACGACAACGTTCGGTTATTGCTGACAGAAATCGAAAACGAAGTTGGCGAAATTTATGGGCTGCAATATCACCCCAACGGCCTGATCCAACAGGAAACCGGCTTCGACGGCCAACGCACCGCCTACGTCTACGACCTCAACGGCAATTTGCAGGAAAAGACCGAGCATGGCGATGACGGCAGTCAGCTAGTCACCTGTTACGAGCGCGATCATGCCGGGCGGCTCGTACGAAAAACGCTTCCCGACAGCAGCGTTGTTGACTATGCCTACGACCGCCAAGGCAACCTCCTGACCGTCGACGATAGCCACTGGTTTCTGGCTTACGAATACGATACCCAAAACCGCCTCACCGCCGAACACCAAGGCTGGGGCACCCTGCGCTACGGCTACGACGCCTGCGGCCAACTTCAAAAGCTGCGCCTGCCCGATAACAACCGACTTGTTTTTAATCATGCCAAAGGTGGTCACCTCGCCACGGTTGAGCTGAACGGCTCGCTACTGACATCCCACCTCTTCAAATCCGGCCAGGAACACCAACGCCAACAAGGCCAACTCCTCAGCCATTACCACTACGACGACCAACAGCGCCTGCATGCCCACGCCGTCACTCAACAAGAGCACTACCTCTACCAACGCCAATACGACTACGACAAATCCGGCAACCTCACCCGCCTGCTAGACACCCGCAAAGGCGACCAACACTACCAGTACGATCCCCTAAACCGCCTGACTCGCGCCGACCACTCCCAGGATCTGCAAGAACGCTTCGCCCACGACCCAGCGGGCAACCTGCTGATGCAAGACCGACCGGGACCGGATGTAGTCGCTGGCAATCGTTTGATTAGCCAAGGCGAAAACCACTACGACTACGACGCCTTCGGCAACCTGATCCGCGAACGGTGCGGCAAAGACCATCTACTCGTCACCGAATATCGCTACGACTGTCAGCACCGGTTAATCGGGATTACTCAACCGAACGGCCAGACCGCCAACTACCGCTATGACCCGTTTGGCCGTCGCATCAGCAAAACCGTCGACGACATAACCACGGAGTTCTTCTGGCAAGGCGACAAGCTCATTGCCGAACACCACAAAGACAAGCACCGCAGCTATATCTACGAATCCGACAGCTTTCGCCCACTGGTAATGCTGGAAGGCTACGGCCCCAAAGAAACCAAGCCCTACCACTACCAACTCGACCACCTCGGCACCCCACAAGAACTCACCAATCCCGACGGCGAAATCGTCTGGTCCGCCCATTACCGCGCCTACGGCGAAATCAGCCGCCTCGACATCAGAAAAGTCGACAACCCAATACGGTTTCAGGGCCAATACTTCGACGAAGAAAGCGGCCTGCACTACAACCGCCATCGCTACTACAATCCGGATATTGGTCGTTACCTCACGCCTGATCCGGTGAAGTTGGCGGGCGGGATCAACACGTACCAGTACGTCCCCAGTCCTACAGGGTGGGTAGATCCGCTGGGCTTGAATACATGTCCAGGTGGAGACGGATGCAATCCTTTATCGGGCGTTGAAATCCCTTCAACACAAGCGTCAATTAAAAAGTCGGAACCCAGTCCACCGGACTCAACCAAAAACGAGGACTATCTTTTCCGCGGAGATAAAAAACTGCCGAGTGAGGCATTTGAAAATGGATTCAAAAGCAAAGGCACTAGTGAGGACTTATATTTGCACGCTGTGGACAGCGATGATCCGCCAAGCAATTTTATTAGCACATCATCCTTGCGCTCAGTAGGAATTACCTTTGCTACCAGCTACGGAGAGAGGAAAGGTTACTTGTACATACTTAAAAGTATTGAGGGGCATGATATAAACCTAGAACTAGGCAAACAGACACCATATCCAAAAGAAAAAGAATTTGCCATTCATAACACAATAAACCCAGAGGACATCCTAGGCGCCACACCAGTCAAAGCCGATGGAAGTTATGTAGGATATTCAATTCCAAACCCAAATAGGAAATAGTATGAAAACGCAAAAAATAGCTGCGATAGTCGACAATCAAAAAACAGAAGTAACCGTAAAATATGACACCGCAAAATTAATCATGACATTCTCAGAAGCCGATAACTTCAAAATAGTTTACGAAGGAAGGGACATGTACGTTTGCCTTGCAAAAATCAGAGCAGATTTCCCTCATATAACATTCCTATGCAAGGGCGCAAAGATAAATGTCAAACCTTCAAGAATGGCTTCTCAAATGAGCGCCGGCCTTGTCGCGTACGAAATGATCTTAGGCGAGCAAGCCACTAACGAAAACTTAGTACGTTTGTTCGACTATGAAGAAGACAACCTTACAAGTGACCCACAAGAACAAATCAACTTTTTTAAAAAATGGCTAGCATCACTAGGCGCTCAAGACTATGAAACGTTCAACTAGTGTCCTTCATATGAATACTTACGCTAATTCCCCACCCTGTGGCGAGCAAGCTCGCTCGCCACAGTGGGTCGCTCACACCATCAAGTGGGGAAACTACCAGTCACAACCTACAGCTCAACCCCACAATTTCCTGCGATCTTTTCGCCCGCAAACGCCCGTCGAACGAAACCCGTCGAATCCCCAATGACCCATTCACCGTGCCCGAATGATCCAACTCCGGATAAAAATGCCATTCCACCCTGTCTCCCGCCTCACATGCCTCTCTTGCCAACGCTTTCTGGCCCAGTACAAACACGTCGCGATCCTTGCCACCAGTGCCGAGAAAGATCGGGATATCCGTCCTGAGCGTGGGGTAAGCCGACGCTTGATAGACCTGGTCCAGCGCGGCCTTGGGTGAGCGTTTGAGCTGGTGTTGAAGTTCGGGCCATCGGCGACTACGCGTTGTTCTATGGTGTGCAGGCACTGTTCCTGGCTGGCCTTGAACGCTGGCAGCGCGTGGTCGGAGAGGTAGTCGGCGGGAATGAAGGACGGCTCCAGCAAGGGGACGGTGCTTAGGCGCAGCAGGTTATAAGCGAAGATCAGCACCACCGAGTGACGGGCGTTTTCCAGCTCGGGGCTTTTGCCGGCAGGCTGGGCGGACGCGTGGGGCGTACCGGTTGCCAGCACCCCGACGATAGCCATCTCGGGCGCGTAGGCCTTCGCATACCCCGCCGTGGCAAACGCCGCACGACCGCCCTGAGATTGGCCGAACACCACGACGCGCATGGACAGGTTGAAATGAGCGGCGCCAACGGCACGAATGCTGTCGAGCACGCCATAGGCCAACGGCCGGCTGAGCCCGTAAGGGTGCAACCCCGGCGTACCCAGCCCTTGGTAGTCGGTGGCGACAATCAATAGTTGAGGTTTAGAAGTCGCGATTCCAGGCCGTATAGACTCCAAACATATTTTGGGTGCCTCGCCAGTCAATGAAGATGGCACATATAAGGGATACACGATATTGAACCCCAATCGGGAATACCCATGAAATCACGTGAAATAACCATCATAAAAAACGGCGTGCGTGAAACCGCATTAATCGAATATGAGGCAGGTAAGCCGTCGCTTCATATTCTATTTAACGATGGAATGCGGAAAACTTATACTGCGCTCGACCTGTACGAAAGCTTTGGTTTATTAAGGGCCGACTTGAGCGATATAGTTTTTTTATGCAAAGGCGCAAAAATCAACGTTCATACCTCAGGAATGTCTTCACACATGTCAAATGGGCTAGTTGCATACGAGATGACCATTGGGCAACCAGAAGGTGAGCTGGTGCACATTTTTACATATGAAGAAAACGATCTAACCAACGACATACAAGAGCAACATGACTTTTGCCAGACTTGGGCTAAATCTGTTCACGCTTGAATTCACTGTATTTACCAAATAAGGCAACCCAAACCTGTAGTGAGTGAGCTTGCTCGCGCTGGGCCGCGAAGCAGCCCCAATCCAGACGATGCTTTTCTTCAGATAGATCGGCGTCGTCGGTTTTGGGGCTGCTCCGCAGCTCAGCGCGGGGCAAGCCCGCTCACTACCAGCCTTCCTTCAACATCCGTAGCTCTAGGTGCTGCAACAACATAATCGTCTTGCCATCCACAATCTCACCGCTCTGCACCATCGCCAGCGCCTGTTCAAAACCCAGCTCCAGCACTTCAATGTCTTCACCCTCTTCTTCCAGGCCACCACCGCTGCCAACGCGATCTCCCGGCTGATACTCACCCATGAAAAAGTGAATCCGCTCCGTCACTGAACCCGGGCTCATGAACGCCGAATAGACTTTCTCCACGTGCCCCACGCGGTAACCCGTCTCTTCTTCCGCCTCCAGGCGAATGCGCTCTTCGGGGCTGGCGTTGTCCAGCAATCCCGCAGCGGCTTCGATCAGGTAACCGGGGTAGTCATTGACGAACGTGGGCATGCGGAACTGCCGAATCAGCAGCACCGTGCGTTGTTCGCGGTTGTACAGCAGGATGGTCGCGCCATTGCCGCGGTCGTACACCTCGCGGGTCTGGGTTTGCCAACTGCCGTCGCGGCGGCGCAGGTCGAAGCTGTATTTTTTCAGCAGGTACCAATTGTCCGAGAGGGTTTCTTCGGCGGTGATGCGCACGGGGCTGTGGTCCATCGTTGGTTTTCTCAAGTAAGGGGGAGTGCTTGTTTGATGCGGTCCCAGGCGGCAGCGACGGCTTCTGCGGTGCCTGCTTTGATCCGTGCAAGGTCGCGCGGGTAATCCACACCGGGGTTTTTCGGTAAAGCGCGTGGCGGTGAATTGGCCGTTGCTGGCCCGCAGGATATAACCCGTGTCCTCGCAATGCTGCGATGCGAGAAACAGCACACCTGGCGTCACCCACTCGGGTTTTAGTTCGTCCGGCTCCTCGGTCACTCCCCACATGCGTGTCTTGGCCACGGGCGAGATCGCGTTGACCCGAATTCCCGCCTGCGCGCCTTCATGGCCGAGCGCATTCATGATCCCCAGTTGCGCCATCTTGCCGGCGCTGTAGGCCACCAGGCCGGTCTGCTCGTACTGCGCGTACATGGCGCGGTCGGAGGTGGTGAGGATGATGCGGGGCGCGCGGGATTGCAGCAGGTGTGGCCAGGCGTGCTTGCACAGCCACAAGGGTGCATAGAGGTTGATGTCCATCGCGCGTTGCAGGAACGCTACGTCGAGGTCTTCGATGTTCTGGTAACCCACCCAGCCGGCGTTGTGGATCAGGATGTCGAGTTGGCCAAAGGCTTCGATTGTCGTGTGGATCAGTTGCCGGCAACCGTCCTCCGTGGACAGGTCGCCAGCGTGGCCGATCACTGTCAGCCCCTCGGCCTGCAGTGCTTCAGCCGCCGCTTGCGCTACCGTCGCATCGGTGCCGGATCCGACCTTATCGGCGCCGATATCACTGATCACCACCCGTGCTCCGCCCTGGGCCAATGCCCGCGCGTAGCTGAGCCCCAATCCACGTGCACCGCCGGTAACGATGGCTGTCCTGCCTGTGAAGTCCATGTGCTTGCCCTCCTGTTTGGCCGACCACCCTAACAATCCCTGCACGCAATGTTCAATGCTGTAACACTTTGCAAGCAATCCCCGTTTACGGCTGTCGGATTAATACCTGCCTGCAGGGGCCATCTGTTAAAAACCCTGCTTCACCTTTGCCCTGGAACCTTCATGTCTTCACGTTTTCTGTCACGCCTGAGCCTGCGCTGGTTTCCCCTGTTGTGCATGGCGCTGTTGATCGTCGGCCTGCCGGTGGGGTGTGCCGTGCTGCAACACAAAGAGCGCGAGTTGGTGTTTCGCATCGAACCCGGCACTGCCGGTTGGTACACCGGCTTGCCCAAGGCGGTGCAGGAATTCGAACTCAAGCCTGCCAGCTTCAAATCGGGGCAGAACATTCATGGTTGGTGGTACCCGGCAGAGAAGAAAGACGCGCCGGCGATCCTCTATCTGCATGGCGTGCGCTGGAACCTGACCGGGCAGCTGTTTCGCATCGAGCAATTGCACGCGCTGGGTTATTCGGTGCTGGCCATCGACTATCGCGGCTTTGGCCAGAGCCACGGTGAGTTGCCATCGGAAACCACCGTGTACGAAGACGCGCGCATCGCCTGGGAGCGCTTCCAGGTGCTGCAACCAGACCCGAGCAAACGCCTGATCTACGGGCATTCCCTGGGCGGCGCGGTGGCCATCGACCTGGCCGCAGAATTGGGCAAACAGGTGCCGCTGCCGGTACGGGGTCTGGTGATCGAGTCCACCTTTACCTCGCTGGCGGATGTGGCCACGGCGGTGGCGAATACCTCATTGCCGGTGCGCTGGTTGCTGTCGCAAAGTTCGATTCCATCGACAAGATTGCCGATATCCATATGCCACTGCTGGTGGTGCATGGCCTGGATGACCGCTACGTGCCGCCACGTTTCAGCGAGCAATTATTCGACGCCGCGCAGGAGCCCAAGCGGCTGCTACTGGTGCCCGGTGCCAGCCACAACAACAGCATGAGCCTGGCAGGTCGCAGTTATGGCCAGGCGCTGGACAAGCTGATGCAAGCGAAGATGCCAGCCCAGGTTGTGACGCACTCCACAGGTCGCAGCGGCGACTCGTAAAAACGCTTTTTCGGCACTGGGTTCGCGCTTGCGTGTCAAGCGCAAACCCTGCCCATACTGGCCCGCGCCGGCAGTTGATCAAATATTAACCTTTGGTTAAATCGCCATACCTGCCGGGGCCTCGCAAAGTTATCCACAGAGATACCCACGGTTTTCGTGGACAACTCTTTTAATTTTTTACGATTTTTTTGCTCAGTTAATGCTTTCGGGAAATGTACCGGGCAACAAAATCTCGCGATTCACATCGCGTATATCGTTATACCCACACAGCGCCATCGACACGTCCAATTCCCGCGCAATAATCTCCAGCGCCTTGGTCACCCCCGCCTCGCCCAACGCACCCAAACCATACAAATGCGGACGACCGATCATGGTGCCTTTGGCACCCAGCGCCATCGCCTTGAGCACATCCTGGCCGGAGCGGATGCCGCCATCGAGCCACACCTCGATGCGCTCGCTCACCGCGTCAACAATCGCCGGCAATTGGCTGATGCTTGACGGTGCGCCATCCAACTGACGACCACCGTGGTTGCTCACCACCAGCGCATCGGCACCGGCGTTCGCCGCCAAGCGAGCGTCCTCTACATCGAGAATGCCCTTGATGATCAGCTTGCCGCCCCAGCATTTCTTGATCCATTCCACATCGTCCCAACTCAGGCTCGGGTCGAATTGCTGGGCAGTCCACGACGACAGCGAACTCATGTCCGCAACGCCCTTCACATGCCCGACGATATTGCCGAAGCCGCGCCGCTTGGTACCGAGCATGCCCATCACCCAGCGCGGTTTGGTCGCCATGTTGAGCATATTCGGCAAGGTCAGTTTGGGCGGCGCAGACAGGCCGTTGATCAGGTCTTTGTGGCGTTGGCCGAGAATCTGCAAGTCGAGGGTCAACACCAGCGCATCCACACCGGCGGCCTTGGCCCGCTCGATCAGTTGCTCGATAAATGCGCGGTCGCGCATCACGTACAACTGAAACCAGAATGGCTGGCCAACCTGTTCGGCAATGTCTTCCAACGAGCAGATGCTCATGGTCGACAAGGTGTAGCGCAAGCCAAACGCAGCGGCGGCTCGGGCGGTGAGAATCTCGCCATCGGCGTGTTGCATACCGGCCAAACCGGTGGGGGCCAAGGCGACCGGCATCGCCATGTCCTGGCCGATCATGCTGGCGCGGATCGATCGCTGATCAATGTTGCGTGCCACCCGCTGGCGGAATTTGATCGAGGCAAAATCGCTTTCATTCGCCCGGTACGTACTCTCAGTCCAGGAGCCGGAGTCGGCGTAGTCGTAGAACATCCGTGGGACACGCTTTTGCGCCAGCTTGCGTAAATCTTCGATGGTTGTGATCAACGGCATCTAGGTCACCTCTCCCTGAACTGAGCCCTGAGAGTAACCGTCCATCGGCTGCACAACCAGCCATTGCGTTTAAATCAGTGCGGGTCTAATCTCGCATAAACCCGCAAAAAGACGCACAACCATGCACAACGCCCATCAAGCCATCGACCTGCCTTCCTTGCGCAAACAGAAGATTTTATTGCTGCTGGAGCGCGACGGCAAAGTCACCGCCTCGGATCTGGTGGAGCACTTTGCCGTGTCCCAGGACACCATCCGCCGGGACCTCGGCGAGCTCGCCGCCGCCGGCCTGTTGCAACGCGTGCACGGCGGTGCGCTGCCCCGTCCGAAGGACACCGGCAAGGACTTCTTCACCCGAGTCGGCGAGACCAACGACGCCAAGCGACACCTCGCCCGACTGGCCGCAGAGCGTGTGGAAGATGGGCAAATCGTGCTGTTCGATTCCGGCTCCACCACCCTGCAGATCGCACAGTCATTGCCGCGCTCGATACGCCTCACCGTGGTCACGCCGTCGCCGATGATCGCCATCGCCCTGGCCGACCATCCAGACGTGAAAGTGATCCTCGCCGGCGGCCAACTCAACCCGGCAACGCTGTCTACCAGCGGCCAGGAAACGGTGCGACTGATCCAGAGCATCAAGGCCGACTTACTGTTCACAGGCGTGTGCGCGCTGCATCCACAAGTGGGCATCAGTTCGCTGCATTTCGATGAAGTGGCGGTCAAGCAAGCGTTGCTCGACAGTGCCTCCCATGTCGTCGCCGTGACCATGGCCGACAAGCTCGGCGCGGTAGAGCCGTTTGTGGTGGCGCCGTGCAATCGTATCCACACCCTGATTACCGAGTGGCATGTGCCGAGTGTGGAGGCGTATGAGCAGTTAGGTGTGGAGGTGATGCGGGTGGAGGTCGAGTAAATGCAATGCGTCGGCGACGGCATGGCCGCTGGCGGTGTTGTCGAAGATGCACCAGGTGGGAATACCCTCTTCCACCGACCGACTCAATAACCGCGCATACGCCTGCACCCGCTCCGGACCATAGGCGCTGTGATAGATACGGGGTGAGCCATGCAGGCGCCAATAATGCACGCCTTGCCAACCGCCAGGCGCTTCACCGGTGTCAATGGCCGGCGGGTCGGCGGCCACACGGCCAATGTGTAGATCCTGCAAAAGCACCTGGGCGGCAAGCCAGGTGGGGTGACGAGGTTCCAGCACCACCGCCCCGCCAAAGCGCTGGCGTAATGCGCTAAAAAAACTTGAGGCGACAGAGCGTTCATAACTCAACGAAGGAGGCAATTGCACCAGTAGGCAGCCCAGGGTTTCACCCAGGTGCGAGCATTGCTCGAGAAACTCGTCCAGCGCCGTCTCGCAGTGCTGCAAACGCAGCTCATGCGTGATGCGCTTGGGCACTTTGACCGAAAAACGAAAGCCCGGTGGCACGCTACATTTCCAGCGTTGGTAAGTCTTCGCCAAGTGTGGGCGATAAAACGAACTGTTGATTTCCACAGCCCTTAACCGCGTTGCATAGCGCTGCAAGTGCGTACCCTCGCGCGCAAAAGCGGGCCAATGTTCACTAGGCAAACTCCAGCCTGCGCACCCCACGTAAAGAGGTGTCGTCAAAACAGCACCTTGGCGGCATCGCGCATGAAAATCTCGATGGTCTTGGGGCCCACGCCATCAAATTCGCCCAGGCGTTTTTCGAATGCTTGGCGATCTTCGCTGATACTGCGTATGTGAGTGATCTTGCCCTCATATTCGGCATTGAGCTTGGCGCTAAGGTCAAGCAGACGTTGTGCAGTGCTTTCGTCGTAGCGCACGTAATGCGCACGCCCCAACATCGAGACCAGCTCCCGGGACGTGCAATGTTGCAACTTGCGCGGCGTGTCACGGCCCTGCTCTTCGACAATCTCCCGGTACGCCTGCGCCGCGATGGGCGCCTGAATACGCTTGCCCATCAGGAAGCTGGCGATAAACCACTTGAACAGACTGCTGTCATCCAAAGGCTTGAGTTCGATGCCTAATTCAGATGCCGTAATCGACCTTGCCATCTTCAGTGGCCCAACTTGCGCTCGGCCTTGGCTGCCTGCTCGTTGATCGCATCCGTCTGGCGCTCAACCTCCTTGACCGATGTGGGAGTGATGACCTTGTCGACGGTTCCGGTCTTTGGATTCGCACGCTCCAGCGTTTCGCCCTTGGCTGCTCTGTCAGCGCCTTTCTGAGCCTGTTCGGAGCTAATGGGATCGGGGGTTTTATCGGCGGTCTTGTGATCGGACATAGGTTTCTCCAGGCAGTTGAGGGCCGCTGAAAACCAACGGCCACTTGAGCAGCAGAGGTCGCCGGGTATCGATAGTTCAAGGAATGTGCGGCGCAGGGCCACTGACGAAAAAAGCGCAAATTAAATTAAACCTTTCGGATCACAGCCGGCTCAACACTCAGGTAACGGCGAATCGCCAACGCCACCAAGACTCTGCCCGCGCTTGAAAGCCACCTGAAAATGACCAACTAACTGCAAGCCAAACACGACCGTTAATCCCTCTTTGATTACAGGAGAAACTCGATCATGAGTGCGCAACTCAACGGCAAGAACGTTCTGTTCATCACCTCCAACTCCGGCATCGAGCGCGACGAACTGCTCCAGCCCCTGCAAGCGTTGCGCAGCTACGGCGCGACCGTCACCCATGCTTCCATCAAAGGTGGCACAACACAGACCTTCGTCGGCGACACTGAAAAGGACAAAGCCGTCGAGTCCGATGTGAAATTGTCAGACTCCGTGGGCAGCGACTTTGACGCGCTGGTCATCCCTGGAGGGACGGTCAATGCCGATACCCTGCGCCAGGACCCCGACGCGCAACGCTTGATCAACGACTTCGTCAAGGCGGGCAAAATCGTTGCAGCGATCTGCCACGGGCCGTGGGCGCTGATCGATGCGGGCGTGATCGAAGGTAAGACGTTGACCTCCTACAAAAGCGTGCGCATCGACCTGGAAAACGCTGGCGCGGCCGGTTGGGTGGATGCCGAGGTCAAACAATGCACGGCCAATGGCTGGACGTTGATCACCTCGCGTACTCCGGATGATTTACCGGCGTTCAGCGAGGCCATTGCGCAAGCCCTCGCAGGCTAAACAACTGCCGCATAAAAAAGGCGCCCTCAGGGCGCCTTTTCTATTATGTCTTTGCCTCAGCTTCTACGATGTTCCGGCATTTCACGCTTAGGCCCGAACATTGCCCATGCGATCAACCCGAACAGGGGCACGAAAATCAAAATCACCAGCCATAAACCCTTGGTCTCCCAGCCACCCGTGCTACGCAACACGACGTTAATGGCCCACAGTTCCAACAGCAGCAGGATCACTGCCAAACCGATCCAGACATATTCTAATTGCATGATTCACCTCCTGAGGTCTTAAGCCTTAGGTCAATCATTCAAGCCCAGGGTTCATTAAAATGTGCAGCGGCGTACCGCTTGGGCGTAATGCACGCCTGGAAAGTACCCACCATGCAACCTGCACGACAACAGAGGTGTTAGGGATCGACTATCTAGTTGAATAACAAAACAAATCTTTTTTCGCCAAGCTTGGTACACCTGATGCAAGTCACTCTCCTAAGAGGCGTGCTTTTAGACACGTCTACCGTCCCTGAATGAGGTGATACCCATGAACGCCATTGACCTGCTCAAAGCTGACCATGAACGTGTGAAAGCCCTGCTGACTCAACTGAGTGAGTCCACCGAACGCGGGGTAAAAAAACGCACCGAATTGTTGGCCAAATTGGAAGCAGAAATAAGCCTGCACACCAAACTGGAAGAAGAATTCTTTACCCCGCTTTCAGAAAAGCAGGGGCAAGGAGCAGGACATCATGTACCACGAGGCCAAGGAAGAGCACCGCACTGTCGACTCCCTGGTGCTGCCTGACCTGAAGCAAACCGAACCCTCCACTACGGAGTTCTCTGGCCGTGTCAAAGTGGTCAAGGAACTGCTGGAGCATCACATCGAGGAAGAGGAAACCGAAATGTTTCCCCAGGCTAAAAAACTGCTGGGCAAAGCCACACTCGACGCGCTAGGTGCAGAGATGGAAGCAATGAAAGCGGCCCACAAAAAGTCTCAAGCCAGCAAGCCTATGGCGGCTTGATCCCGGCCCTGCGAAGCCTGGCAGGTTTGCGGGCTTCGCAGCCGTTGAAGGTTACAACCCTGCGATAGGGGATTGCGTCATGAAGACCAAATGTTCCCAACGGATTTTGCTGATCCTCGGCCTGTGCGCCCTGCTCACCGGTTCCTGCCCTCGCCGCCTTTGGCGACGATACCGCGCCAGCAGCCAACGCGCTGCCGCCGGGTACTATCCCGAGCGGCCAGTCCGAGAGCGACAAGAAACCCAAAGACACTGACAAGCAGCCGCCCAAGCCAGCGGACAACGGTAAAGACAGCAAACCCAAGCCGAAAAGTCGGGCAGCTGATAGTCGTTACAGCAACGGGATGCTGTAGCTGACGATCAGCCGAGTCTCGTCCTTGTCGGCAGTGTCATTACCCCGCAGCACCGCACTGCGCCAGGTGAACCCCAGGCCCTTCAGGGTACCGGTGGGAATCACATAATCCACGCGCACGTCACGCTCCCATTCACTGTTATCGCGACCCGCTGTGCGGATGTGACTGCCGTGAATGTAGGTCACGCTGGAGCGCAGGCCCGGTACGCCAAGGCTGGCAAAGTCGTAGGCATAGCTGCCGACGGTGGCTTGTTCTCCGGCATTCACGAATTTGAGCGACTGCGAATTGGTGATCAGGTAGAGCGAACGGCCCTGCCCTTGGTTGATATGGGGAAGTCACTTTCGCCGGTGGTCTTCTGGTAACCGAGGCTGACCGAATGCCCGCTCAGCGCATAAGTAAACAGCGCACTCCACAGGCGGTTGTCGACCTTGCCTGCGTTGACGCCAGGCGCGTAGTAACCCGAGCTGACGTAACCCTCGCTACGCCCCGACGCACTGGAATTCTTACCGTCGGCGGTGCTGTAGAAATACCGCAGGTCACTCTTGAACTGCCCTACGGGTAATTGCCAGTTATGCACCATGCCAAGGAAATGCTGCTGGTAGAAGTTCTCCAGGCTCGCGTAGTAGTACTGCAATTGCAGTTGCTTGCTGACTGCGTAATCCACGCCGCCGTAGTAGAACTGGTTGCTGGACTTGCCCTTGATCGGGTCGTTGGCGCCAGCGATCGACAGGCCTTGGCCATTGCTGGAATTTCGGTCCACGACTTGCTCGAGTTTACCGGCGATCAGGTTGAAGTCCTTGAGGTCTTTGGAGTCCACCTGATAACCGCGAAACGTCTGCGGCAGCAAGCGGCCGTCTTCGGTGGTCAGCACCGGCAGCTTGGGCTGCAGGTTGCCGACTTTAAGTTGGGTCTGGGCAATACGCATCTTGCCGGTGACGCCGGTCTTGCTGAAGTCGTGGACGGCCTTGCCGTCGTCCAGCGGGAAGACGCTGCCGGGGTGTTGTCTTCACCGGCCTTGCCTGCACGCCCCGAGGCATCCAGACGCAGGCCATACAGTTGCTGCAAGTCCAGCCCCAGGCCCACCGTGCCCTCGGTGAACCCGGACTGGTAGTTGAACATGAAGGCCTGGCCCCACTCCTTGTCCGACGCGCCCCTGGCGTTGCGGGTGTCCTGGTTGTAATAGAAATTGCGCAGGTCGAGGCTGGCTTTGCTGTCATCGATAAAACCGGATGCAGCAGCGTGTTGCACGGCCCCCAAGGAAACGGCGAGGGCCAGGCAAGTCTTGTGATTCATGAAGGCTCCGAGAAGTAATTGAGGCAACCCCGTCGTAGCCCATCCCTGTTCTTTGTCAGTCGGGAGGTGCTGTATTCAACGGGTGCGCGCACGGTATAGCGTCAGGCTGTGCGGAAACAGCCGTCTAAACCGTCAATCACTTTTTCAGATTGCGTAACAATCCAGTGCGAGGGTTACGGGTGATCAAACCGTTCGCGCGCCTGGCGAAACGCATCACCCTTTTCCACGACCCAGGTCCATAGCGGAATCATGTGCACCAGCAACTCGGTGCCAAGGCTCGACAGCTCGTATTCAACCTTGGGCGGCACCTCCTGGAAGTCATGGCGCAGTACCAAACCATCACGTTCCAGCTGGCGCAGCGTGCGGGTCAACATGCGCTGGGTGACGCCCTGCATGCGCCGGCCAATCTCGGCGTGCCGCAAACGACCGGACACGCCGAGCACGTGCACGATGCCCAACGACCAGCGGTTTCCTGCGTGGGTGAGCACCTCGCGTTTGAGGCCATCGTCATCCGCGCTGAGGGCATCGCAGGCGGCTTGGGAGCGGCGGATGATTTCGTCGTTATCCATGGTGCGTTCTCGGTATCACGGGTGTGCCTTCTTATGCGTGGCGATGAATTCTGCAAGCATGCCACGACTTTCAACACAGACGGAGAACCCCATGACAGCCTCTTCCATTCTGGTACTCGGTGCCGGCGAACTGGGCATGGCCGTGCTGCAGGAACTGGCCCTGTTGGCCGCACCGCGTAACGCGCGCATCGCCGTGCTGCTGCGCCCTGCCAGCCTGCACTCGGCGACTGCAAAAAACTGCAAGAGATGGGCATCGAGCTGATCCCCGGCGACCTGCAAAACGACAGCCAGAGCAGCCTCGCGGCGATCTTTGCACCCTTCGCCAGCGTGATCTGCTGCACCGGTTTCGCCGCCGGCCCTGGCACGCAACGCAAGCTGGCCCAAGCCGCCATTGAGGGCGGCGTGCAACGTTATGTGCCGTGGCAATTTGGTGTGGACTACGACGTGATCGGCCGTGGCAGCCCGCAGGATACGTTCGATGAGCAGTTGGATGTACGCGACTTGCTGCGCGCTCAACAGGGCACGCAATGGCTGATCATTTCCACCGGGATGTTCACCAGTTTCCTGTTCGAGCCGTCGTTCGGCGTGGTCGATTTGCCTAACAACACCGTGCATGCCCTGGGCGACTGGGACACAGCCGTCACTGTCACTACGCCTGAGGACATTGGCCGGCTGACTGCACGCATCCTGTTCGCGGAACCGGCCTTGAGCAACCAGGTGGTCTTCACTGCCGGTGACACCCTGACCTATGGGCAACTGGCAGATACGGTCGACGCCAGTCTCGGCATCCAGCTCAAGCGCGAGGCGTGGTCAGTGCCCACTTTGCTGGCAGCGTTGGAAGAAGATCCCAACGACAACCTCAAAAAATACCGCGCGGTATTCGCTCAGGGCCACGGCGTGGCATGGGACCCCGCCGTGACTTTCAACGCTCAGCAAGGTATCGCAGTGACGGACGTTGCTGCATGGATTGACGGGCACCTCAAGGCACCGGCAACCACTCGCTGAATTCACCGCGAGCGCCCAAGGCGCACCAGGCAAAGTCCCATGGCGAACGTGGCAGTGCCTGGTGTTCGAGGGTGCTGGGTAGAACACCTTTCCAATCGAACACCCGTGTACCTTGCCAGGCCAGGACCACACCGTGGGCCTGGCTGTCATCGGTGTCGACCCATCGCGCCGCCGCTGCCGCCATGAAGGTCTCGATGGGTTCGTCATCGATATGGGCGCGGTACGTCGAGCCCAGCAGCCAGCGGCAGACGTTCAGGTGGTAGGTCCAATCCAGCGGCGGCTGGTTGCGATAGGCCCAGGTCATGAAGCTGCGAAACAGGTTCAGGCCTTCGGGTGGGTCTAGCTTGAGCAGCGCCGGGCAGATATCGAACAGGCTGTGCCAATGCGGCAACAGGCGTGCATCCAGGTGTACGAAGCAGCGGGAGTTGCTGGGGTAGTCAGGCCGCAACGGTTCCGCGCGCAAGCGACGGGACGCCTTGCTGACCAGGCGGCTGGCGCCTGCAGGCAATACAGGGTTCATGAAGTGCACTCACAGTCGTGACGATAGAACGCCTCCTGTTGGCAGGAGGCCCAGGGCACACGTCAGAGGGCTGGGGAAGCGCGGGGGTTGGCCGAGGGCCAGGAGTATCGCGGGGGCGCCTTATTGCGCCGCTCATGGGCTGGGCGTGGAGTTTGTCCGAGGCCAAGCAGCCAGGCCAGGCCGACCAAAAACACCAACGCAACGGTCAATGCGTTGCAAACTGGGCAAGCAAAGTAGTTCGAGATGTTGCTGGAAGACGGGCTGCCCAACCCTTTGTCGGAAAGTGGCGCCTGCTTACCGTCCACGGAACAGAACGCACCACCGATGCCATTGAGCACCTGTCCCGTCATCTGACCATGCCCCAAACCACAGACAAACAGGTTCATCAGCACGCAGAAGTACAGGGCCCAGGCGATCAGCGAACGGTCGGGGTGGCTCATTTTCATGGCGGCGACTCTACCACCAGAGGTGCACCGAGATGAAGCACGGCACGCCCCTGTGGCAGAACGTCGCACGTTACGCGAGCCCTTCAGGGTTGGTAGACTTTGCGCCCTCCTCGTTACTCCTTTCCAGGCCTGCGTGTTTGATTTCGCGCAATGCAGGCGTTTCACAGGATGCACAGTTGATGAGTACGTTATTCACCCGCCGCAAGGTCCTGACCGGCATGAGCCTGTTGGGTCTGGGCCTGCTGGCCGGTTGTGACAACAGCCCCAGGTTGAACTTCAAGTACGGCAAGGACTTGAGCGACAAGATCATGGGCCGCACCTTCAAACTCAAGAACACCGAAGGCGAGACGGTCACCCTCAGTTCCTACCGTGGCCTGATGCCGGTGGTGTTCTTCGGCTTCACCCAATGCCCGGCCGTGTGCCCGACCACCCTGGCGCGCGCCGCGCAGGCCAAGAAACTGATGGGCCGCGACGGCAAGATCATGCAGGTGATCTTCATCACCCTGGACCCGGAGCGCGACACGCCGGAAATCCTCGACAAGTACGTCAAGGCCTTCGACCCCAGCTTCCAGGCGCTGTACGGCACCCCGGAAGAAATCGCCGTGGCCGCCAAGGAGTTCGGGATCTTTTATGAAAAGATCCCCGCCGGCGACACCTACACCCTGTCCCACACGGCCACCAGCTTCGTATTCGACACCCGTGGCAACCTGCGCCTGGGCCTGCAGGCATCCCTTACCGCTAAAGAGTGCGCAGAAGACCTGCTCACCGTCATGGAGGTCTGCTAATGACTGCCGTTCAACACCTCAAGCGTCTCACCTTCGGCCTAGCCCTGCTCGGCCTCGCCGCACACGCCAGCGCCCAGGTGCTCGTCAGCGATGCGTGGGTTCGCGCCACCGTGCCGGGCCAGCCGTCCAGCGGTGCGTTCATGACCGTCACCGCCGACAGCGACAGCAAACTGCTCAGCGTGGCGTCGCCCGTGGCCAAGGACGTGCAAATCCATGAAATGAGCATGAAGGACGACGTGATGCGCATGGGCCCGGTGGACTCGGTCGCCCTGCCCGCCGGCAAGGCCGTGACCCTCGACCCCAACGGCTACCACGTGATGCTGATGGGCCTGACCGGCCAGATCAAGGAAGGCGACCAGGTGCCGCTGACCCTCACCGTGGAAAACGCCAAGGGCGAAAAACAGTCGATTGAAGTCAAAGCCCCAGCCCGCGCCCTCAACGGCATGGACCACAGCAAAATGCATTGATGTAGTGAGCGGGCTTGCCCCGCGCTGGGGGCGAAGCCGCCCTAAATCTAGGCAACTCGGTCTTTCTGAAACACACCGCGGCGGCCCGATTAGGGCGGCTGCGCCCAGCGCGGGGCAAGCCCGCTCACTACAAGTCAGTCGACGATAAAGAGCTTTGCTCCGACTGCCGTGGATGAGCGATGCCCTTCCATCTCATTGCCCACCTGATAACTCATGCCTGCCGTCAGCGTGAACTGGCGGCCGTCCTCCAGCTCCGTGTGCAACTCGCCGTCAAGACACAGCAGGATATGCCCGCGCCAGCACCAGTGATCCGCCAGGTAGCCTGGGGTGTATTCCACCACTCGCACGCGGGTGGTGCCAAAGTGGCAAGTGCGCCACAACGCATTGCCCGTGATGCCTGGGTGAACGACAGGTTCGACAGCGGACCAATCAGTGGTGCCGAAGGGGACAGCGGTGAGGTCCATGCGTGGCTCGCAGGCTAGTAGGTGGGGGTGTGAGGCTATCCACCTGATATCCCGCGCGATAGACACAGATTGCGCAGTTTTGTGGGATACAGGTGCGCTAAGACTACCGGCACTGCAACCTCCGTGAGCGCTAGGTTGTGGAAGATAACCCGACAGTACGGCCGAGCCATTGCTGTTGGATCAACGCGTCAGGAAATCCGCTTTGTCATCGGGATACACGCCAGCTGCAATCCCGAGGGCGAGTGATAAACCGCCTGTTCATCCCCCGTATATCCGTGCCTGCGATAGAAACTCGCAGCATTCAACGTCGCATCCAACACCACCTCTTCAATCGCCAGTTCCCGCGCAACGTTTTCCAAGTGATCGAGCATCGCCTTGCCATACCCACGCCCGGTGAAGCCGGGCAATACAAACAACGCGCCGACTTCGTTGTTGTCGAGGTCGAGCATGCCGGTGGCGACGGGTTCGTCGTTTACCCAGCCCAGGTAAAACGGTTTGTCCATGAGTGCGTCGTAGCCGTCCTCGGCCTTACCACGCGTCCATAACGCCATTTGCTCGGTCGTATAGGCACCGATGCATTGGCTGCGAATGGCTTGGCGGCGTATGTCAAAAGCAGCTATGGCGTCGTGCGGTGTTGCGCGTTTGATGTGGAGCATTGAAAGTCCTTTTCATGGGTTTTTATTGCCCTTACGGGTGAATGCGATACGGGGTTAGAGCGATGCGACAATCTCGCTCACTGCAATGACCCCAATGTGCCACTAGCACACCTGTGCTAATCGACCCCTCTACGCTGCGGCGCTATATTCTCGGCACTTCCAACGCCCCCACCAGCACCGCGCACTCACTGCGCGCGGACACGTTGTGCGTCGGAAAACCATAACAACCCCCAAGGAAGAAGCACCATGAAACTGCACTCCCCTGTTACCCGTCTCACCCTGTTGGGCGCCTTGATCATCGGCGTGGCCGGCTGCAGCAATATCAAACCCAGCGAAGACCACCTCAAGACGCTGTCAGAAACCAACCTGGGCGAGCCGGTAAAACGCATCTCCAACGTGCGCAGCGACTCCATGACCACCTACTACATCGCCAGCGCCGCCTCCGGCGAATACAACTGCTCCGTGCCCAGCGGTGCCAGCGGCGGTGCCTTCGCAATCGCCAGCTTCGGCCTGATGAAACCTGCGGCCTACTGCCAACCCAAGGGCGCTAAGGGCAACGGGCTGCAGCCGTTTACCCAGTAAGCTTTTCCTGGCTCAAGTCGCGCAGTGTGCCGCGCAGTTCTGCGGGGCGCACCGGCTTGGACAAGATGGCGATCTGACGGTCGTGCAAGGCGGCCTGGATCTTTTCCACGTCGTGTCCGGTGAGGATCAGCGCCGGAACCGCCCAACCACGCTGCTCACGCAGCGCGTCGATGCATTCGATACCGGTGGCGTGGTTGCCCAAGTCGTAGTCGGCGACGATGATGTCGCAATCGCTCACCAGGTCACGCCCTGACGACTCCGCCTGCACCTCGCAACCCCAGCGCTCCAGCAGCGCCTGGGTGGCGAGCAGTACGTTGTGATCATCTTCCACCAGGCACACCTTCAACCCAGTGAGCAACCCAGCCTGGCGTGCTTCATCACGCGGTGCCGTTTGGCGCGGCGCAGCGGCCAGGGTCAAGCCATGCAGGCTCACCGAAGTGCCATGGCCCACCCGTGAACGCAGGCTCACGTGCACCCCCATCAGTTGCCCCAGGCGCTTGACGATAGACAGCCCCAGGCCCACGCCTTCGACGTCCTTGTCCCGCAGGTGGCGTACGCGATAGAACTCTTCAAAGACCTTTGACAGATGCTCCTCGGCGATCCCCCGTCCCTGATCATGAATCTCCACGGCCAGCCCGCCGTCGCGAATTCGCACACCAATCAACACCGGCCGCTGCGCGCCGTACTTGAAGCAGTTGGACAGCACGTTTTGCACCATGGTCGCCAACAGCGCGGGGTCTACCAAGACCCAGTGGGCACAAGGCCGCAAGCGCAATTCCACCCCGGCCCAACGGGCGGCTTCGGCGTTCTGGCGCACCAGGTCGGCAAGGAATTCGCCCAGGTTTACCGCTTGGTACTTGGGCAACAGGCGGCCGTTGTCGAGGGTGTAGAGATCGAGAATCGAACGGAACAGCTGCGACACGTTGAGCAGCGAACGGTCTATGTTATCCACCAGGCGCCGCTCTTCATCGCCAAGGCGAGCTTCGCGCAGGCACGCGGTAAACAGGCCAATGGAATGGATGGGCTGGCGCAGGTCGTGGCTGGCCTGGGCGAGGAAACGGGATTTCTCCAGGTTGGCGGCGATGGCTTCTTCGGACGCCTTGCGCGTGCGCTCCAGCAAGATATGCGCGTACACCGGGATCACCGTGCTGGTGATCATCAGCATCAGCACCATGAACGGCTGCGCCTGCCAAATCGGCGTGAGTTGATACACGGTCAGTAGCGCCAACAGCGCCAACGCCGTGGCAATCGCCAGGTAGCGTGAGCCATAGCGCATGCCGTTGCCCAGGTTGACCCACACCATCACCGCATACAACGGCAGCGCCGCTTCACCCCCACCACCATGCCGAACGAAGTGCCGGTGTAGTCGTGGATCATGCCGAAGATGCGTCGCGCCGGATAATGCCCAGGCCAACGGGCGATCACTTGACGAAAAGCAATCGAGACCATCAGGAACAGTGCGATGTAAAGAATCACCGGCAGATAAGTGTCCAGCGATTGCCCCGGCAAAAAGCCCAAAACGCTGATATAGACAATCGCAATACCGGCCACCACGATGCGCAGGTTGGCCTGGTCGAGTTCGGAGTTGGTCTCAATACTCATGGGTTACGTCCTTGTGCGGCAGCCCTCGTCTGCGTCATGCATCCAAGGCAGGCCTTGGATGGGGTGTTAAGGTAGCATGACACCGCACAGCACTGCCCCAGGAAGGAGCCCCCAATGACCGGCTGCATCATCATTGCCGACGACCACCCAATGTTTCGCGAGGGCATGCTGCGCACCGTGCAACGCCTGCTGCCCGAGGCCGTGGTACACGAGGCCGGCGACCTGGACACGGTGCGAGCGCTGATCCAGGACGCCGGCGAAGTCGACACGTTGATCCTCGACCTGCGCTTTCCCGGCCTGACGTGCATGAGCCAATTGGCCGAACTGCGTCAGCAACTACGGCGCACCACCTTGATCGTAGTGTCGATGGTGGACGACCCGGCGGTGATCGAGCACGTGATGGCTTTGGGAGCCGACGGCTTTATCGGCAAAAACATCGCGCCCGATGAGATTGGCCAGGCGCTGCTGGCCATCCGCGACGGTGAGGTGCTGGTCAAGTTCGCCCCGTCGGGCCTGTTGCCGCTGGATACCCACACACTGACCGCGCGGCAGCAGGATGTGTTGCGGTTGATTGCCCAGGGCAAGACGAACAAAGAGATTGCAAAGGCCCTGGATATCTCGCCATTTACGGTGCGGATTCATGTGTCGTCGCTGTTGCGCGCGTTGGATGTGCCGTCGAGGGCGGCGGCAGCTGTTAAGTATTCGGGAGTGGTTTGAGGGGTGTGGTTTTCAATGGCAGCAATCGGCTATCAGCGTTTGTCCTGCGCTCGCTGCCCGCTGCCTACCTCGCCGGGATCGGGTCGATTTTTAGCTTGATGAAACGTTTCAGCCGGTTTATAAAAATGGCACAACTCCAAGAAAGGCTGCCGTCATGACCCCGCTCAAACTGTTCGTTGCCCTCAGCGCACTGTCCGCTGCTTCCCACGCCATGGCCTGGGATTACGTTCTGCTCGACACCGACAAAGCCGCCCAGAGCTGGCAGGTCACCAGTCAGCAACTCGGAATCAAAACCGACAAACCCTTCAGCGTTACCCTGCGCACCTTGCACGGCGGTCGGCAGGAGGGTGTGAGCATCGTCGATATTGATAACGGCACGATGAAACTCTCGGTAGTGCCGACTCGCGGAATGAACGTCCTGCAGGCCTCGGTCGGCAATGTGCGCATGGGCTGGGATTCCCCGGTCAAGGAAGTGGTCAATCCATCCTTCATCGAACTCAATGGCCGCGGTGGTCTGGGCTGGTTGGAAGGTTTCAATGAGCTAGTCACCCGCTGCGGATACGAATGGGTTGGCCATCCCGGCGTCGACAACGGCGAACTGCTGACCCTGCACGGTCGGGCCGCCAACATTCCTGCGAACAAAGTCACCCTGCATATCGATGAAAAACCACCGTACGCGATCACTCTGCGCGGCGAACTTAAAGAGCAGGCGTTCAAAAGGTCGACTTCTCGGTCGCGACCGAACTGGTCACCGAACCCGGCAGCGTCGTGTTCGCCCTCAACGACACGCTGACCAACAACGGCGACTATCCGAAGGAATACCAGGCGCTGTATCACAGCAACTTCAGCACCCCGTTCCTGGAACAGGGCGCTCGTTTCGCCGCGCCGGTGAAACAGGTGTCGCCGTTCAACGACAAGGCCAAGGTCGATCTGCCCGACTGGCAAACCTATCGTGCGCCGACCAAGGACTACGACGAAACGGTTTACAACGTGGTGCCGTATGCCGATGCCAAGGGCGATACGTTGACCGTTTTGCATAACAAGGCCGGCAACCTGGGCGTTTCGGTCGGCTTCAATACCCAGACACTGCCCGTGTTTTCCTTGTGGAAAAACACCGATACCGAAGGCCAGGGCTATGTCACGGGGCTGGAGCCGGGGACAAGTTTTTCCTACAACCGACGTTATCAGCGGCCACTGAACCTGGTACCGACAATTGGGCCCAAGGACCACAAGCAGTTCCGCATCAGCTACAGCTTGTTGGCAGATAAGGCGGCGGTGGATAAGGCCTTGAAGCAAGTGAGCGAGATTCAGGATGGTCGGGAGACTGAGGTGCGGCAGACGCCGTTGGTTGATCTGACCAAGGGGTGACACCGGCTGGAGCATTGTCGGCCGATATTGCAGCCCCTCGGCCAAATGTTCGCGCCTGATCCAATCGGCTTGTTCAAGGTCCGCCCGCGAGCGCTCGACCTTGAGCAGTCGATGGGCACGTAGCGCTATCCGTAACCCGGCAACCACGTCTCTTGCTCAATGGTCGCAACGTCTCCCTCAGCCAACAAACGCCACAACGCCAAGATCTTGTCCTCCGACACTTGCTTCATGTGCCGAGGCTCCCCAGCCTCCAGGTTTTCAAATATGACAGTGCCTGACAGCGATACAGAGATACACCACTCCCTATCGTTGGTCACCGAAACCGCTCCATGCTCCTCATCTTCTCGGCGAGTTTTCAGCTCGGCAAGAAGCTGCGGGAATGTGTGTATTCCAGGATCCGACTCCATGGCACCGTACCTGTGACAAACGTGATAACCCATATTGACCTCGTGTATTCAAATGGAAGATGAATCTGCATCCCAACCCACGTGAGTTTCGATACCGGGTCGGATCCGTGCAAGCCCTCTCCCACTCTGGACAGTACACCGCTATCATATTCGGCTTCGCTCAACGCTCCAGGAAATACCCATGCCCACCCTGACATTGCGCAATGCTCGCCCCGCCGACGCCGCCTGCTGCTTTGAAATCGAAACCACCGCCTACGAAGGCGACGAAGCCGCGACCCTGGGAAAAATCGCGACGCGTATTGCCCAGTACCCGCAAGGGTTCCTGATTCTGGAAGCAGACAGCGAAATCGCAGGTTTTATCAACAGCGGCTGCGCCTTTGATGTGGTGATGTCGGACGAGGCGTTCAAGGAGTTGGTAGGGCATTCGGACGAGGCGCCGAATGTGGTGATCATGTCCGTCGTGGTTGACCCCGCGCATCAGGGCAAGGGCTATTCCACCACGCTGATGACCGAATTTGTACAGCGCATGCGCGACATGGGCAAACAGACGATTCACTTGATGTGCAAGGAGCGGCACGTGCCGCTCTACGAACGCATGGGCTATCGCTATGTTCAGCCTTCGCCGTCGGATCATGGTGGGATGGCGTGGCACGAGATGGTAATGGATCTCTAACAATGACTGCGCCACTCATTGAAACCAGCGATCAACCCTGCCCCGAAGCCGAGGGTATCCTGGGCAGTGGCCTGGCGGCGTTCAATGAAAGCATCACCGGTTACAACGACCGTCGCCTGCTGACCGTGTTGATCAAAGACCCCGACACCCATCAGATCCTCGGCGGCATCACTGGCAAGACCACCTTGGGCATGGCGTTCCTCGACCTGTTCCACCTGCCCGATTTCTTGCGCGGCATGGGCTTGGGCAGCCAGTTGCTCCAAGCCTTCGAGGATGAGGCTCGGCACCGGGGTTGTCGCAATGCGGTGCTGTACACCCTCAGCTTCCAGGCCCCTGGCTTTTACGAAAAGCACGGTTGGGTACGGTTTGGTGAGATCCCCTGCGAGCCGGAAGGCAGCAGCCGGGTGTTTCTGTCTAAGGTGCTGTGACGCTCAGGGCTTTGCCAAACAGCCGATTGCCATGGGTCTCGCCCTGGAAGGTATAGGTCGGCGAGCCCAATGCCTCATACCCACGCCGGGGTAGAACCCCAGTGCCCGCTCGTTGCCCACCCATACCGTTGCCCACAACATGCATGCACCCGCGCGGGCCGCGCATTGCTCTGCCGCCTGCAGGAGTTGATAGCCGATGCCCAAACCGGTGAAGCGCTCCTGGATATACAGGCGTTGCAGCTCGGCAACGTTTGCGACCTCGATCATGGCGTGGCGGGCATTAAGCTTGACCTGCGCAAAGCCGACGAGGTGGTTGTTGGACTCGGCCACTATCAGCGAGGTACCTGGTTCGGCCATCAAACGGGCGATGGTCGAGGGTGCGAACGCCTCCAGTACTTCATTGGCAATCGAGTTGCGAATGCCTTGGGTGGCGTAAGTGTCGAGGAACACTTGCATGCCCAATACGCCAATGCACAGCGCGTCATCAGGGGTGGCGTTGCGAAGAATGATTGCAGGCATCGAGCGTCCGTACCCAGGGTTGAAAGGACTCACGTTTTACCACGAATGAGCGTGACGGCAATCACCAACTCCCCGATGCTCCGCCACCGCCGCTGGAGCCACCGCCGCCCGACGAACTGCTGGAGCTGGAACCACTGGAACTCGAACGAGAACCACCGCCCGAACTCGAACCCGAGCCGCTGCCCGCCTTGCCAAAGATGATCAACGCCACGAACGAGGCAATCGGCACCGCCAGCAACCAGCCGTCCCGACCCGCGTCCGCCACCAGCCCGGCGGCCACATACACCGCCACCGCCGCCAAGAGCCGCGCGATAAACCCCGCACGACTTTTCTTCCAAGCCGCCTTCATGATCACAAGCAGGATGAGGTACATGCCCAATACCGCCAGCCCCAGCAACGGAAACGCCAGCCAGTGGATGAAGTTGACCTCGACAAATCGGTTCATCACCACCAGCGCGACGATATAGGCCAACAGCCCCAACACGCAGTAGAACACCGTGCGGGCCATCCACAACGCGCCAAAGCTGGCGCCGCCGATCAGCATGGTCAGCGGCAATAGCAGCAGGTACACCGGCCACTCCCGGCCACCCGCGAACACCACCAGCAGCACCGTGAGCGCAACAGTGGCAATCAATGCGCGGCGCCATCCCAGCTTCCCGGCGGCCATCAGCACACCGCCAATCGCACCGAAGATAAACGCCAGCAACACCGCAATGGCTTCGGGAGCAAACCCCGACCCGGCCACCGCGGGCAAGTCGCCGCCGTCCACCAGCAGCACCAGGTCGTTCACGCCCCGGGAAACACCCTCGGCATAGTCGCCCTGGCGAAACGCCGGCGTGATGTGTTCTTCGATGATTCGATGGGCCAACAGATCCGTGACCGTGCCTTCCAGTCCGTACCCCACTTCGATACGCACCTTGCGGTCTTCCTTGGCGACCACCAACAGGATGCCGTCGTTGACGTCCTTGCGCCCCAGTTTCCAGGCGCGGAACAGTCTGTTGGCGTAATCCTCAAGGCTCGCGCCACCGGTTGTGGGCACCAGCAATACGGCCACTTGCGCGCCTTTGCGCTGTTCGAGAGCGGCGAGTTGGTCTTTCAGACGGGTGGTGGTCTCGGCATCCAGGGTGTTGGTGAGGTCGATCACTCGCTGGTCGAGGGCGATGCCAATCGGCGAAGTGTCCGCCAGGGCGGCACCCGACAGGCTGATAAAGACCAGCGCCAACAGACTCAAGACCGATTGCCGCAAAATCGCCAACATGCTGTGTTACCTGAAGGTTCTTCCTGAAGGCGCCGACTTTACCTTATCAGCGCTATAACGCGTGACCCCACGCCGTTGACTATCTAAACTCCCTCCACGCATAGCAAAGCGCCATAATCGAGAAGCCCATGAACCTCCGCCTCCGCAACAACGTCAGTGTGATGGGCACCGGAACCTCGACCCTGGTGTTCTCCCACGGGTTCGGCTGCAACCAGGCCATGTGGAACTACCTGGCCCCCAGTTCTATGCACGATTTCGCGTGGTGATGTATGACCTGGTGGGCGCCGGTCTCGGACCTCAATGCGTTCGACAAGGCCAAATACAGCTCGCTGGAGGGGTACGCCCGCGACTTGAACGAGCTGATCGACGAATTCGCCATCGGCCCGGTCATCCTGGTCAGCCATTCGGTCAGTGCCATGATCGGCACCCTCGCCGACCGCCAGGCCCCCGGACGTATCGCGGCCCACGTGATGATCGGCCCCTCGCCACGCTATATCGACGCCGACGGTTATGTTGGCGGCTTCAAGCTCGCCGATATCCAGGACCTGCTCGACACCCTCGACAGCAACTACCTCGGCTGGTCCAGCACCATGGCCCCGGTGATCATGGGCGCGCCTGGGCAACCGGCGTTGAGCGAAGAACTGACCGACAGTTTCTGCCGCACCGAACCTGAGATCGCCAAGCAATTTGCGCGAGTGACCTTTATGTCGGACAACCGCCAGGACGTGAGTGGTCTCACCACCCCGGTACTGATCCTGCAATCGAGCGACGACCTGATCGCCCCCCGTGGCCGTTGGCGAATACCTGCACAGCGTATTGCCCAACAGCACCTACTGTTTGGTCGGCAACGTCGGCCATTGCCCGCACATGAGCGCGCCGCAGGCTTGCGCGGCGGCGATGGAAACGTTCCTGGCGCCATGGACCATCGCCCATGCCGGCTGAACTGTTCGACAGCGCCGCCTGCGCCCTGGCCGTCACCGCAGAGGACGGCACGATCCTGCAGGCCAACACGCGGTTCGGCGAATGGCTGGGGTTCAGCACCACCGAGCTGTGCGGCCGACGCTTCCAGGACTTGCTGACCATGGGCGGGCGGATTTTCCACCAGACCCACCTGGCACCCATGCTGCGCATGCGCGGCAACGTCACCGAAGTGAAGCTCGACATGCTGCACCGCGACGGTCAAAAGGTCACCGTGTTGCTAAACGGCATACAGCGCAAACAAGCCGACGGTGCGGTGTATGACCTGGCGCTGTTTGGCACCACCGACCGCGACAAGTACGAACGCGAGTTGCTCAATGCACGCAATTTCGCCGAGGCGCTGCTGCAGGAAAAAACCGCCACCGAACTCGCCCTCAAGCAGGCCCAGGCCGAGCTGAGCGAGGCCTATGCCATCGCCCAGCGGCGCGCGCTGTTTGCCGAGCAAATGGTCGCGATTGTCAGCCATGACTTGAAGAACCCACTCACAGCGATCCGCATGGAGTCGGACTTTCTCGGCCGTGGCGAACGCACCGCCAAGGAACGCCAGTTGCTGGGGCATATCGGGCAATCGTCCGAACGCGCCCAACGCATGATCGCCGACTTGCTGGACTTCACCCAGGCCCGGGTTGGCCAAGGCATTACCATCAAGGCGGCGCCACTGGACCTGCATGGCGTCACTCGGCGGGCGGTGGATGAACTGCGCGTTGCCTTCCCCAATGCCACGCTGGACCATCACGTCGAAGGCCGTGGCGTGGCCAACCTGGACGCCGACCGCGTGCAGCAGATCATCGGCAACCTGGTGGCCAACAGCGTGACCTATGGCGACCTGCAACGGCCGATCAGCATCACCTCGCGGTTGGGCAGTGACCTTTGCGAAGTGTCGGTGCACAACCACGGCGCGGTAATACCCCCGCACTGCTGCTAGGGTTGTTTGAGCCAATGACCCGTGGCACCGACCAAGGCAGCGACGTGCGCAGCGTAGGGCTGGGCTTGTATATCGTGCGGGAACTGGCCAGGGTACATGGTGGGGATGTTGCAGTGACTTCCACCGCGCAAGACGGCACGACCTTTAGCGTGCGCTTCCTCCCCGTGGGAGCGGGCTTGCCCTAATGCCGGTCATGGATGCGCAGCGGTGCTCTGTAGTGAGCGGGCTTGTCCCGCGCTGGGTGGCGTAGCCGCCCCAAAACCTGCCAGCGCGCCTGAATAGAATGAATGCTGCGTCTGGATTAGGGCGGCTTCGCCACCCAGCGCGGGACAAGCCCGCTCACTACAAAAGCGATATTGCCGCTTAGCCGATGCCAAACACACTGCCCTGCATCACCGGTTCCACACTGCCGGTCAGCACCACACCGCCCTCGCCCGCCCAGTGCACAGTGAGTGTGCCGCCGTCACAGTGCACCTGCACCGTGGCATCCAGCAGCCCACGGCGAATGCCGTTGACCACTGCTGCGCAACAGCACGAGCCAGAGCCCAGCGGCACACCGCCGCCGCGTTCCCAGATGCGCAGGCGGATATGGCTGCGGTCGAGCACCTGCACAAAATGCACGTTGGTCTTGGCCGGGAACAACGGGTGGGCTTCCAGCGCCGGGCCCACCGCTGCAACATCGACAGCGGCGATGTCGTCGACGAAAAAACGTGCAATGGGGATTGCCCATGCTGCACGCTGCCGGGTCGCCCTCAATGGGCAAGCGACGCGTATCCATCGCCTCTGTCAGCGGCACCGCCGACCACTCCAGCGACGGCCCGCCCATGTTCACCGACACTTGCCGACCCGGTTGCCGAACGCAGGTCAGCAGGCCGCGATCAGTGCGCAACACGATGGCGTCGCTGCCGGTTTCCTGCATCAAGCGATCAGCCACGCCACGGGTGGCACTGCCGCAGGTTTCAAGCGGTGTGCCATTGGGGTTCCAGAACTTGATGCGCGCCGCAGCATCGTCACAATCGAGCACCACGGCGAGTTGGTTGAAGCCGATACCGGTATGACGATTACCCAGGCGGCGCGCAATGTGCGCGGTGATGGGATCATCCAGGCCACGGCGGTCGATGATGATGAAATCGTCGCCATGGGCATGCATCTTCACGAACGACAACGTCATGGGCAGTCCTGTTTTCTTGCGGGTGGAAGCGCAAGCATACGGAGGTGACGAGAGTTTCATCAAACCCGATTTGGCCGCGTGCTAGCGTGGGCGCGTTTCTGTTCGGTTGAGCCCTTCATGAAAAAACCCGCCTCGCCCTGACCGTCATGCTGGCAGCGTTTACCCACGCCGCCTTGGCTACCGACCTGTGCCAGCCTGTCGCCGCATCCTCGGCGTCCAAAGCAATGCTGGCAGCCGCCCAGCGCCACCTGGGTGATCAGCCGAATCCGCTGCCCCATCTACACACCGAAGGCACGCTGCCCAACCACGGCATTCGCGAACAAAGCATCGCCGCCGAAAAAGACTGGCCGATTTTGCGCCAGGCGGCATTGGCCTGGCGCATCAGTGGTGACCGGCGCTACCTCAAGCAAGTCGATAATTACCTGGCCGCATGGGCCGGCGTCTACAGGCCGGACTTCAACCCCATCGACGAAACCAACCTGGATATGGTGATCAACGCCTATGCGCTCACCGCTGCCGACCTGAGCCCTGAAACCCGTGAGGCCAGCCGCCGGTTGATCAGCTCGTTGGGCAACGGCTACATCGCCCATATCCAACAATTCCATGGGCCGAAAAAAGGCACCCAGACCAATAATTGGCAGAGCCACCGCATCAAACTGATCACTGTAGCCGCCGTCGCGCTGGGTGATCATGCGATGCTCCAGCAGGCTTTCGGGTTGTTCAAACAGCAGATCGCCGACAACGTCCTGGCCGATGGCTCGGTAACCGACTTCCACGACCGCGATGCCCTGCACTATGTGGTCTACGACCTCGAACCCTTGGTGCAGGCCGCACTGGCGGCCAAAGCCGACGGTGGCGACTGGTTGCACGCCACTGTCAATGGCACCTCGCTCAGCGCTGCACTGGATTGGCTGGTGCCGTATGCCAATGGCGAGCGCAGCCATGAGGAATTCGTGCACACCCGCGTGCAATTCGACAAAGACCGCGCCCGCGTGGGCGAAGCGGGTTACAGCGGCACCTGGCAACCCAAGAGCAGCGCGACACTGTTTTGGCTGGCGGCGCAGTTGGACAGGCGTTACTTACCCGTGGCCAAGCAGTTGGCGGAGCATCCGGTGGATTGGATCAGCGTGTGCTACGTGAAATAGGCAAGGTCACTGGCCCGAACGGTCACTACAAGGCCTGTGTGCCCATGGCTTTCATTAGCGCCAGGTCGCGTCCGTAGATATCCGGCGAATACACCAAACCGCCTTGTCGGTCGACCTCCACCGTCCAATAGCTCAACAATACCGGTACCGGCGTGGCCAGCCTGAATTCATGGGTCACGCCGGTAGCCAGCAGCTCATCGGTGCGCGCACGTTCGGCCGGGGTCACCAGCAGGTCGCGCAGCATCATGGGCTGTTCAACCCTCACACACCCCGAGCTGAACGCACGCGGGCCTTTGGTAAATAGCGGCTGGCTCGGGGTGTCATGCAGGTACACCGAGTACGGATTGGGAAAGCGCATCACGATCTTGCCCAGCGGGTTGCGCGGGCCCGCTTCCTGGCGCAGCAGGATATTGCCAGGGCGCGCCCAGTCGATGTTTTCGGGGGCCAGCGGGCGACCTTCCGGGTCGAGCACTTGCAGGTTCTGCTGGCGCAGGTATTCAGGGTTTAAACGGATCGCCGGGAGTTTGTCCTCACGCATGATGGTGGGCGGGATGGTCCACGTGGGGTTGAGGGTCAGCCGCGTGATGCGTGACTTGAGCAGCGGTGTCTGGCGCTCTGCGCGGCCAACCTGCAGGCGCGTCTGCCACACGGGAATGCCGCTCTGGTACACGCTCAATTGCGCAGCGGCCACGTTGACCAGCACGCCTTCCGGCTCCAGGTCCTGGCTGAGCCAGCGGAAACGCTCAAGGTTGATGCGCAATTGTTCGCGGCGGATCGCCGGGCTGATGTTCAGTTCGGCCACGGTACCGGCGCCGATCACGCCGTCGGCCTGCAGCGAGTGGCTGAGCTGGAAGGCCTTGACCGCCTTGACCAGCTCATCGCGGTATTGCTTGCCACTCGGCGCCTTGGCCAGGTAGCCGCCACTGACCAGGCGCCGTCCCAGTTCCGGCACGCGGGGATCTTCCATGCCAGGGCGCAGCAAGGGTCCACTGGTGACAGGGTCCCAATGCGGCAACGGTTGCTGACGCACCGTGGAATAGGCATTGCGCAGGCTGCGGTAGAGATCGGCACTGGGGCGTGCCTGGTCGAAGGCCTGGGCCATGTCTTGCAGGCCGATGGCCGCGAACGCCAGCACTTCGGTGTTGGGGTCGCGGATCGGCGGCTGGGAATGCCACAGCGGCTCGAAGCGCGACTGCTGCAGGCGCCCGTAGTGCAAGTCCTGCAGGGCTTGCAGGTATTGGCGGCTGATGTCGATATCGCTGCACAGCACGTTGGCCGAGGTGTCTGCCGTGGGCAGGCTATAGTGGGTGGGGTC
The DNA here is from genome assembly GCA_004000515.1 of Pseudomonas poae. Lineage (GTDB taxonomy): Bacteria > Pseudomonadota > Gammaproteobacteria > Pseudomonadales > Pseudomonadaceae > Aquipseudomonas > Aquipseudomonas cremoris. Next base: position 4,443,324 of record CP034537.1, on the reverse strand, counting down.
CAGGCCGTCGTCGGCGAGCATCTGCAATTGGGTTTGCAAGGCGTGGCGGCGTTCGTCGGCGGACCACAACGGCACATCGCCCTGCTGCTGATAGAACGCTTGCAGGCGCAGTTGGGCACCCGGGTCGATGTGCGGCGCCAGCCCAGGGCAAACACTGGACAGTTGCGCCAGGGCAAGTTGCACAGGGCTAGACGATGCGACGGCCACCGGTACCTCATCAGCTGTCGCGACCAGTGGTGCAACGAGCAGGCAAATGCTCAAGTAACATGCGTGTTTTTGAACACTTGGCTTAACTCCAATCCGCAGCGGGGGGATGTACTGCAGATGCTGACTTTTTTGTGCCGGCTCAACATGATCACGTTGGGTTTAATCACCGTGAGCCTGACCGCGTTGAGCAATTTTGCGCTCGCCGCCAATGGCACCCTCCTACCTTGTATAGCAGCCTCGCGCGCTCGGCTCCAGAACTCAATCCCACTGTACTCAAAAGCGCCTTGAGCGCGGTGCAGTGTGCAGTCAATAACGGCGAGGAACGCTCAGAACGCCTAGCGGTTATTGACTACTCCCAGCCCTCGACCGCCCGTCGGCTGTGGATCTTCGATTTGCGCAAGAAAACCCTGGTACTGCGCGACCTGGTGGCCCATGGCGCCAAGTCCGGGGAGAACTTCGCCACTCAATTCTCCAATCGCGAAGGCAGCCACCAGTCCAGCCTGGGTTTGTTCCGCACCCAGGAAAGCTACCTGGGCGCCCACGGCTACTCGCTGCGCATGGACGGCCTGGAGCCTGGCTTCAATGACCAGGCACGCGACCGTGCGCTGGTGATCCACGCCGCCGACTATGTAAGCCCGCTGTGGAGCAAGCGCGAAGGTCGCATCGGCCGCAGCCAGGGTTGCCCGGCCGTACGCCCGCAGGTGGCGCGCCAGGTGGTGGATAAGCTCAAGGATGGGCAGTTCATGTTTTCGTGGTACCCCGACCAGCACTGGTTGAAGTCCTCGACCTACCTCAATTGCAAACCCCAACAAGTGGCGAGTAGTCGTACAATCCGTGGCGGATAGCCTGTCTCCCTATACAAAAGACAGATAAAAGAGAACGTCGCATGCTTCTACACAAGTCCACCTGGATCGAGATCGGACAGTTCCTGGAACGTAGCCGCACGGTGGTGATCCCCATCGGTTCCAATGAACAGCACGGCCCCACCGGCCTGTTGGGTACCGACTGGATGTGCCCGGAAATCATCGCCCATGAGGCGCAGGCCAACGCCGACATCCTGATCGGCCCCACCTTCAACATCGGCATGGCCCAGCATCACCTGGGTTTCCCCGGCACCATCTCCCTGCGCCCTTCCACCTTTATCGCCGCGATTGGCGACTGGGTGCGCTCGCTGGCCGGGCATGGTTTTGACAAGATCCTGTTCCTCAACGGCCATGGCGGCAATATCGCCACGATTGAAGCGGCGTTTTCCGAGCTGTACGCCGAAGCGAGCTTTGCCCGTCGCCCGGCCGGGTTTGCCTTGAAACTGGTGAACTGGTGGGATTTGGAAGGCGTCAACGAGCTGGCTCACCAGCAATTCCCGGTCGGCCACGGCAGCCATGCCACACCGTCGGAGATTGCGGTGACGCAGTGGGCGTACCCGGAATCGATCAAGACTGCCGAGTATTCGCCGCAGATCGCCAATACCGGGCCGATCCGTGAAGCGCTGGACTTCCGCGCGCGCTTCCCTGACGGGCGCATGGGCTCGGACCCGGCGCTGGCGACGGTGGAGAAAGGTGGTGAGTTGGTGAGGTTGGCTGCCAAAGGGCTGGTCAAAGTCGTCGATAGTTTCAGCAACGAAGCCAAGCCCTAGCCCTGCACTTATCCAAATGTGGAATTGTGTGTTACTTACAGGCTTGCGCAGCCAACTCCAACCGCGACGGCGTAAGCGCCGACGCCAGCGGCTTGCGCTCATACAAGAACACCTTGCCACCATCCTGGGCCTTGTAGGCCTCCAGCACATCATCGGCAGCGATCTTGCTGGTCAACACCACTTTGGCGTGGCGCGAGTTCTGCGTCACGGTCGAGGTGATCCCGTGCTTCTCAAGCTTGGTCACCACGCACTGCGCATAGGCCTCAGGGCCTTTGTCGGTTTGCAAGGTCAGGGTCGGGGCGTTGGGTGCAGACACGCAACCGGCCAGCAACAGCGATGCGAAGGCCAGGGCCGGAACAAAAAAGAACGCATGAAAAAATCCTGAAATTAAAGATAAAAGTTCACATCAACCCGCTTGCACCAACGCCTTGAGCGACACGTCAAACTGCTTCAAGGCGTCCAGTTGTACATCCCGTTGCTGCTCGATCTGCGCGGCAATCTCCGGTGCGGCCTTGTCATGCACCCACACTGACGGCACCTGTTTGTGTACCGAGCCTTCGGCCTTGGCGATGTATTGCAGGTTCGCGTCATAGAACCGTGCAACAAACCGCGCCTCGACCACATCATTACGCTGGGTCAGCAGTTGGTTATGGGTATCGAGCATCACCACCACGTCGGGGTGAGCCTGCACCAGGGCATCCAGGTTGTCGTAGACCGTAACCGACAGAAAGGTTCCCTGCAGCGAGCTCATCAACCAATCAATGGCCAGTTCCGGGTCGGAGCTGTTGACGAACGCCTCGCGGATGCGACCGTCGAGGGCATCCTTGGCGCCGTTCAAGGCCATGTCGTGGTAGCGTTCAAGGTAGCTGAGGTTGTCGCGGGTGTTATCGCTCAGTAACACACCCACCGACTGCGCATGTTGCAGGGGAGTCTACGCTACCGTCGATAGGTAGCAAATGGCTATCACGCAGATCATCAGCGAATGCCGCATTATTCATGATGACTGTGCCAAGCATCAGCACCATTAAACCCAGCTGGATAAACGTCCTCATCGCGCATTTCCTTGAACAGCGTTTCGATGAGGTGATTTTCCGCTTTTCCTGAAAAAACAGAACTTGCGATCCGTGATGGTGACTATTATCTGAACCGATAGTGCACCCATAAAATCTATAAGGACTCCGCTATGAAGCCCCACCAGAAAACCTTCGATCGCATCCGCGAAGCTGTCTTGCCGGAGTTTCGCGAGCGGGTCGCCGATTACCTGGTCGACTATGAAACCGTGCTGCAGGACGACACCGCAGATTCGGACCAGGTGATTGCCAGCGCCCAGCAACTGCGCGGTTACCTGCGTGGCTTGAACACCACGCGAGTGCTGGGCATGGCCGACTGGGAAGACCTGGACCGTCGGGTAAAAGAGGATTGGCTACGGGTGCTGGAAGCCGAATAACTGGCGGGGTGTGTCGATCAGCAACGCTTGCTCGACCTGCGCCGAGCAACCCAAGGCCTGGCGCTGCTCGATCACACTGGCGTAACCGATAGACGATTCATGTTGGGTATGGGGCCAGTCGCTGCCCCACACCAAGCGGCTCAGGCCAAAACTCTGTTGCAGTAAAGGCATGGCCTGGCGGGCAAACTCCAGGTTCTGCGCGGGCGTGCCGGCCAAGCGGTAGATGCCCGAGACTTTCAGCCATAGGTGTCCACTGCGGCCCAGTTCCAGCAGCTGCGCAAAACCGTGTTGCTCGACACCCAATCGCGCATCCGGACGCCCAAAGTGATCGATCACCAGCTTGACCCCAAACGGCAGCAACTCACGCACCAAGTGCGGCAGGTCGTCCACGTCTCGATGCAACTCCACGTGCCAGCCCAGCTCGGCGATGTGTTCAAAGAATGCCTTCCAGCCGTGCTCGGCAAAATCCGGCAGCGCCCTGCCCACCAGGTTCAACCGCACGCCCACCACACCGACACGGGCCATGGCCTGCAAAGCGTTGCGGGGAATATCGCGTGCCACAACCACCACACCGCGCAACCGCTCTGGTGCCTGCTGCAAGGCGTCCAACAGATAGCGGTTGTCGGTGCCTAAAAAGCTGGGCTGCACCAGCACGCCGTGGCTCAGGCCATTGGCATGCAAGTGGCCGAGGTAGTCCGCCAGCGTGGCGTCGTAGCCGGGTGTGTAGCGACGTTCACCGGCCAGGGCCAGCGCGCGGCTGAACACATGGGCGTGGGCGTCGATACCCGTGATGGAGCAGTTATCAAGCATGGGGTTCATCTTTCAAAAGTAAAAGGGTTCAAGCCTCGGCGCGCTGGCCGACGGGTGTCGCTTCCAATACCCGGCCTCGGGTTTCGGGCAGGCACAGTGCAGCAATCACGGCGACGCCGTAGGCTATCCCGGCATCGATACCGATGGCCGAGCCCAGGGACATCGAATCACTCATATGCCCTACCAGGAAGGGGAACACCGCCGACAGCACTCGCCCGAAGTTGTAGCAAAAACCCACGCCAGCGCCGCGCACATCCGCCGGGTACAACTCGTTGAACAGCGCCCCAGGCTGGCTGGAATCCCCGCCGCGAAGAAGCCCAGCGGGAAGCCGAGGAACAGCATCTGCGTATTGGTCAGTGGCAGGAACACATAGGCCTGTACGGTGACCACGCAGCACAAGGCAAACAACACGATATTCTTGCGCCGCCCGATACGGTCGATCAGCAAGCCGCTGGCGATGCAGCCACACCAGAAGGCAAAGATGATCACGGCCAGGTAACCGCCGGAGTTGAGCACCGACAGGTTACGCTCGGTCTTTAAAAAGGTCGGCAACCAGGTCATTACCGCGTGGTAACCGCCGTGGGCACCCAGGCCCAGCAACCCGCCGAACAACGTGACGCGAATCAACTCAGGGCGAAAAATGCCCGCCAGCGATTTGAAAAAACTCTGTGGAATCGCGTGTTCCTTTTGCAGGCGTTGAAAGCTGTCGGGCTCTTCGACATTGCGGCGCACCCAAATGATCAGGAACGACGGCAGCAAACCCACCACAAACATCACACGCCACGCCATGTCCTGCGGCACGAACGAATAGATCAGCGCAAACACCCCGACCGCCACGCCCCAGCCCACGGCCCAGGCGCTTTGCACGGTACCCATCACCTTGCCGCGATATTTCGGGTTGATGGTCTCGGCCATCAACACCGCGCCTGCCGCCCACTCACCGCCAATACCGAAGCCCTGCAGCGCCTTGACGATCAACAACTGGTGGAAGCCGGTGACGAACGCCGACAAAAGGTGAAGAACGAAAACCACAGGATCATCCATTGCAGGGTGCGCACGCGGCCGTAACGGTCGGACAAGGTGCCGCCGACCCAACCACCGATGGCCGAGGTGACCAGCGTGACACCGCTGATCAGCCCCGCATCGCCCTTGCTCAAGGCGAAGGCGGCAATCAGTGCCGGGATCGCCAGGCCGAACATCTGTACTTCCAATGCGTCGAGGGACCATCCGCCGAAGCAGGCCCAGAACGTTTTGCGCTCCCGAGGAGTGACTTGGCGATACCAACTGAACATGATTTTTATCCTTATAGGTCAAACGCGAGGCAGCCGGGCGCGAACCGCGCCAGAACAGGGCCAGTGTTGGGCAAACAGTTAACGGTGCGGGTATGGGGTCAGCGGATATCCACGCGGTAGCGGAAGTGCTCGGCATGCCCTCGGGAGCGTCGCCACTCCAGCGGTTGGCCGGCGTAATCGCGGGCCAGGCGTTCGATCACCACCACCGGGCTGTGGACCGGCACCTGCAGCAAGCGCGCGTACACCTCGTTCACCGATTCGGCGGTGAGGGTTTCCTCGGCCGAAGCCACCACTTGCCCGCAAACGCTTTCATACACCGGGTAGAGCAACGGGCCTTGCGCGGACAGGTCGATGTCCAGCAACGCCTGGAAGCGCGCGCGCGGTAGCCAGATTTCTTCGGCCAGCAACGGTTGCACGTCAAACAGACGGGTACGCACGATGCGAATCACTTGCGCCTCAGACGCCAGGCCCAATGCCTCGCTGACTGCTGACGGCGCGGCCACCGACTCGACCGTCAGGATGCGGCTCTCGGGCACCTGGCGCTCGCCCGATGGGCCTTGGAAACGGAAAAATCGAAACAGGGAGGACTGGAACTGCGGACGGCGCACGAAGGTGCCACGCCCTTGCTGGCGTTCGAGAATGCCCTCGCTCACCAGTGCATCCACCGCCTTGCGCACAGTACCGGTAGACAGCTCGTACTCGGCGGACAGCACCGCTTCAGTGGGAATGGCTTCGCCGGGACGCCAGCGGTTATTGGCGATCTGCTCAACCAAGTGGTCACGCAGGCGTTGATAAAGCGGCAGACGGGCATCACTGGACAAGGTATTCATGGGGCCACATTCACTTTGTTATTTAGTCATATATATGAATATGGCGAGAGTATTCGTCCGCCGGGTGACACCTGTCAAGGGCGCCACCACACGCGAAGATGAATGGTTGGTTTATAGCGCCGGGCGTTGCTGCTGAACCCACGCTTGCACGGACGGCCGCTGCCATTGGCGTTGCGCGTATTCCACCAACTCGGCGGGCACGCTGTCGCCATTCAGGATCAGCCGATTGAGCATCACGGCCAGGTCCACATCGGCAATTGACCATTCACCGAACAGGTTCGCCGGGTTCCCCACCAACAGCGCCTGTGCCGCACTGATCAATTTGCGCGCCGCCGCCTCGGCAGTAGGCGACAGTGGCGGCATCTTCTGCCCATAAAACACCACCAGCGTCGAACGCTCCTGGCGAATCGGCAGCAAGTCGCTGCGCAACCAGGCCTGTACCTGCCGCGCCCTCGCCCGCTGCTTTGGATCGACCGGATAGATCGGCGTCTCGGGGTAAGTCTCTTCCAGGTATTCGGTGATCGCCGAAGACTCCGACAGCGCAAACTCGCCGTCCACCAACGTCGGCACGCGCTGTGTGAGGGACAGCTTGGCAAAGTCGGCTGTGCGGTTTTGCGCGGTGTCCAGGTCCAGGGTCAGCGTATCGAAGGCCAGGCCTTTTTCTCGCAGGGCTACAAACACCGACATCGCGTAGGGGCTGGTGAACTGGGCATCGACGTACAGGCGCAACAACGGTGAGTTCATGGCGGGTCTCCTCTGATGAAACTCCACGCTACGAGATCACAGAAGAGAAAGACAATGGCCGGTTTTTATAGGGGCATTCCAATGGGGAATAGCGACCTGGCTGGCACAGGTCATCGTGGCGCTCAGACCTTTTTGGGGTGGTGAGCGGGCTTGTCCCGCTCACCCATCGCCGGTTAGAAATCTACCTTGGCCGAGACTTTCACGGTGCGTGGCTCGCCCTGGGTCAGGTAGTTGTTGGCCGTAGAAGCCGACGCCCAATACGCCTTGTTCGCCACGTTCTCGACGTTGGCGCGCAGGGTGATGTACTTGTCGTCGGCCTTGAAACCATAACGGGCGCCGAGGTCGACGCGGGTCCAGGCCGGGATGTTCAGCGTGTTCGTGGCGTTGACATATTCGCCACCTGTGCGCAGCACCCGCGCATTGACGGCCGCCCCTGAATGCCCGGAATGTCCCAGTCCGCCCCACGTTGTATTGGAAACGCGGCACGCCGGCGGCGCGATTGCCATCGGTAAGGCCGTTGGACGTGTTCTGCAGCTCGGTGTTCATCCAGGTCGCACCGGCCAGCAAGCGCAAGCCATCGACCGGCTCACCGAAGACATTCAGCTCCACACCCTTGTTGATTTGCTTGCCATCGACGCTGAACGTGTTGGTGCCATTGGCGTTGGTGTTGGTGGCGCTGTTCGGCTGCTCGATGCGGTATACCCCCAGCGTCGCGCCATAGGTATCCCAATCCAGCTTCACGCCTGCCTCAGTCTGTTTGCTGCGGTTGGGCGCAAACACTTCACCCGGGTTGGTGACGTTGGTCAGCGGCGCCGTCGGCCCCTGGGCCAGGCCCTCAATGCGGTTGGCATAGAACGACACATGCTCCCAGGGCTTGATCACCACACCGTAAACCGGCGTCGTAATCGACTCCGCGTAGTTGGCATTGCGCACACCTGTTGTGGTGTTCCACGCATCCACTTCGATCGTTTGTCGGCGCACGCCGAGGGTCAACAGTACCCGATCATCGATAAAGCCCAGGGTATCGGATACCGCTGCGCTCTTGATGCGGTTCTTGCCGACCACGCGCGGGTCATGAATATCGCTGCCGAAATACGTCACGGTCGGTCGCGGAATCTGCGTCGGGTTGTACAGGTTGCCCGGCTTGCGGTTGGCTTGCAGGATCGCTTCAAACGCCGAGCGCTGCTCGCCCCAGATACCCGACAAACCGAAGTTCATCTGATGGGTCACCGGCCCCGTATTGAAGTGCCCATTAAGGCCAGCCATGGCGCTCTTGTTGTCTTCGTCGTGGGGCGAGTACAAAAGCCCACGCGCCCGCTGCCGTCGTTGCCCACATACAGCGATGAATACTGACCGTTTTCCCGCGTGTGCTTGGCCCCGCCGCCCACATAGGCGGTCCAGCTTTCATTGAGGTCGTATTCGGCATTGAACATGCCGTAGGTGTCTTCCAGCTCCGACCAGCTCCAGTCCTGGGCATAGTTGTGCTTGGCCGACGGGGCCTTGGGCACTTGGGTGCCGTTGGGGTAGACCACCGAGCGACCGTTGTTGATGCGCTCTTTCTGGTAGCCAAAATCGGTGGAGACGCGCAGGCGCTCGCCACGGTAATCCAGGGCCACGGCGACCAACTGCGAGCTTTTGAATTCATCATCAATGGCTGTGTCGCCGCCATGTTTGGCCAGGTTGACCCGTGCGCCAAAGCGATTGTCTTCGCCAAAGCGCTGGCCCAGGTCCAGGTGACCACCGGTTTGCCCGCCGCTGGCAGCGTCGAGGGTGACGCTGCGGGTGGCGGTGTCTTCAGCGCGCTTGGGTACCAGGTTGACGCTGCCGCCAATCCCCGAACCTGCTGGGGAAACGCCATTGACGAAGGCATTGGGGCCTTTGAACAACTCCACACGCTCAAGGGCTTCGGTGGTGATGATCTGCCGGGGTAGTACGCCGTACAGGCCGTTGAACGCGATGTCATCGGTGTTCAGCGGCAGGCCGCGAATAGTGAACACCTGGGAGAAGTTGCCAAAGCCCGACGATTGGCGCACCGACGCATCGTTGAGCAGCACATCACCGACGGTACGTGCCTGCTGGTCGGCAATGGTCTTGGCGGTATAGCTGACCACGCTGAACGGCACGTCATTGATCGAGCGATTGCCCAACACCCCAAGCCTGGCCGAACGCGCCACCTGGCCACCGCCATAGGTATCTGCCTGCGCCCCGCTCTCGCCGCTGATGGTGGTCGCCCCCAGTTGCACCGCCTCGCCCGTGGCCTCGGGCACCACGGTGTAGCCGTTGGCGCTCGTGCTTTGCAGGGTATAACCGCTGCCTTGCAGCAACTGCATGAAACCCGACTGCGCGGTGTAGCTGCCTTGCAAACCAGGGCTCTGCTGGTTGTTGAGCAGCGTGGAATCAAATGACAACGGCACCCCCGACAACGCCGCGAACTGCGCCAACACATTGCCCAACGGCCCCGGCGCGAGGGTGTAGCTGCGCGCCGCGCTGGTAGGCGCCGCGTCTGCTGCCGCCGCGCTGTGCAGCGGCGCGATGGCAGCCAGGGCAACGGCCAGGCTCAGGGCCTTGAAGGGGCGGATGGGGTGCATGGTGGAGGTCATGGGCATTCCTGTCGGCGCGGTGCAACGTTGAGGGTTCTTCCCTACACCGCACGACAACGAAAAAGGTATCAGCGAAAGCCGCAAATAAATTCAGCGTGGCTCAATGGTCACCCAATAGCCCGTCAGGCTGCTGATCTTGACCGGCAGGGTTTCCTGCAACAGGCGCAGGCTGGCGTCGGTATCGCGCAGCGGGAACGCCCCGGACACCGTCAGCCCCGCCACACTGTCGTGACAACGCAGCACACCGTTACGGTAGCGGCCCAACTCGTCGAGCAAGTCGGCCAGGCGCATCTGCTGGGCCAGCAACATGCCGTTCTCCCAGGTCATGGCGCTGATCTCCAGGGCCTGCACCGCCGCCACGCGGTCGCTGTCGAATGCACTTTGTTCGCCAGCCTTTAGAATCACCCCATGGCTGGCATGCTGTGGCAGCATTTCCACCGCACCTTCGATGACCGCCACGCGACTGGCCTGCTCCCCTACCCGCACGCTGAAATGCGTACCCAGCGCCCGCGCTGTGCCATGGCGGGTCTGCACGATAAACGGGCGATGGGCCGGTGCGGGGTCCTTGGCGGTGGTGATCATCACCTCGCCTTGGAGCAACTCGATACGGCGCACGTGCTCGCTGAAAGCGATGTTCAGCGAGCTGCCGGTATTGATCAGCAGGCGTGTGCCATCGGGCAAGGTGAGGTGGCGTTGTTCGCCGATGGCGGTGTGCTGGTCGGCAGTCCATGGCTGCCAGGGTTTGTGCCGGTAGGCCAGCCAGGTCGCTGGACCTGCCAGCAGCAACAACCCCAACGCCTGGCGGCGACCCAGGGCTTGCTTGCGGCCGATGCGCTTGAGGGTGTCACCGGCAATCGCGCCCGGCACGCTGTTGAAGTCTCCCAGGATCGCCTCCGCCCGCTGCCAGGCTTGGGCATGCTGGGCGCTGCGGCCCTGCCACTGGGCGATGGCGCGACGGTCTTCATCGGTGGCGCTGCCAGATTGCAACTGCACCATCCAGTCGGCGGCCTCACCGAGAATCAGCGGATCAATGGAGGGGGTCATGCCACGCTCAGGCACGCAAGGAACGCGTCGCGCATATAACGTTTGACCGAGACCAGCGACACCTTCAACTCATCGGCGATCTGCGGGTAGGTCAGCCCGTCAATCTGCGACATCAGGAATGCCTGCCGGGTTTTCTCCGGCAAATCCCGCAGCATGGCCTCGATGCGGTACAGCGCTTCAAGGATCAACCAGCGGGTTTCCGGCGATGGCACCTCCTGCTCCGGCAGATGGGCGATGGTTTCCAGGTAGGCGCGCTCGACTTCCTGGCGGCGCCAGCTGTCGATCATCAGGCCCTTGGCAATGTGCGTGAGCAACGCACGCGGTTCGCTGCCGAACCCCGAATTGTTTTGGCGGGTGAGCAGGCGCACGAAGGTGTCATGGGCCAGGTCCGCCGCATCACTGGCATTGCCCAGCTTGCGATCGAGCCAGCGGTACAACCATCCGTGGTGTTCGCAGTACAACGCCTGGACAGGCAGATTGAGCGAAGTCGACATGCAGATCACCCGGAGCCCGGAAGTAATTAAGAATTGATCGCATTCTAATCTGTCGGGGTGAAACGCGGCAACGCACAAATTAATGTTATAGGATAACGCCAATTTTCCACTCAGCCCTGCGATCCCCCCTATGACCGACGCTGTTCCCCTGCGCCAACGCCTGCTTTCCATCGACGCCCTGCGCGGCCTGGTGATCCTGTTCATGTTGCTGGACCACGTACGCGAAACCTTCCTGCTGCACCGCCAGGTCAGCGACCCGATGAACATCGACAGCACCGAGCCCGCGCTGTTTATCAGCCGCACCCTCGCCCACCTGTGCGCGCCGGTATTTGTGTTGCTCACGGGGTTGTCCGCGTGGCTGTACGGCCAGAAATACCAGGGGCGCCGCGACGTGTCGGCGTTCCTGTTCAAGCGCGGGTTGTTCCTGGTGGTGCTGGAATTCACCTTGGTCAACTTCGCCTGGACCTTCCAGTTGCCGCCCAGCGTGATCTATATGCAAGTGATCTGGGCCATCGGCGTGAGCATGCTCGCCCTTGCAGCGCTGGTGTGGTTGCCGCGCCCATTACTGTTGGGCGTGGCGCTGGTGATTATCGGCGGGCACAACCTGCTGGATGGTTTGCACTTCGCGCCGGGGTCGGCGCTGCAAAACCTGTGGGCGATCCTGCATGAACGCGGCTGGATCGATGTGAGTGACACCCTGCGCCTGCGCACCACCTATCCGGTGCTGCCGTGGATCGGCGTGATCGCCCTGGGCTACGGGCTGGGTCCATGGTTTGCCAATGGCATGCCGCCGGCAGTGCGTCAGCGCTATCTATGGCTGTCGGGCGTTGGTGCTCTACTTGGATTTTTTGGTGCTGCGGGCTTTCAACGGCTACGGCGAAAAACCCTGGCAGGCCTATGACTATGGCGTGCAGACCTTGATGAGTTTTTTCAACGTGACCAAATACCCGCCGTCACTGTTGTTTTTGGCGCTGACGCTGGGGGTTGGTTTGCTGCTGTTGCTGGCGTTCGAACGCGCAGGGCACAAACGCTGGATTGGCGTACTGGCGACCTTCGGCGCAGCGCCGATGTTCTTTTATTTGCTGCACCTGTATGTGCTGAAAGTCCTTTATGTAGCGTGCGTAGCGCTGTTTGGACTTAACCAGGGCAAGTATTTTGGCTTCGAGGGTATCGGGGCAATATGGCTGGTGGCGCTGGTGTTGCCCCTGGCGCTGTATAGGCCGGTGCGCTGGTTTGCCGAGCTGAAAGCAAGGCGTCGGGACATTGCCTGGCTCAAATACCTCTGATCCAACACGGGCCAAATGTGGGAGCGGGCTTGCTCGCGAAAGCGGTCGTTCAGTCAAAGGTTAATCGCCTGATACTCCGCCTTCGCGAGCAAGCCCGCTCCCACAGGTTGACGGTGTTAAACGCTGGGTATCAGGTGCACATAAAACGCGTGAAACATGAAATACGCACACACCGCCAGCGCAATCCCCATGCAGCGGTTGAACACGGTAAACGCCGACGTGCCGTTGATACGCCGCCCCAATAGCGCACCCAGCAGCGAGTAAATCCACGGCGCGCCGAACGCGCCAAACGCCAGCAGCGCCGACACCACCGCGATGGACACACCGGTGATATGCGCCGCCGGCAACATCACGCTGGTGATAGGCAGCACCGCCATGATGCCCTTGGGGTTGAGCAACTGAATCACCAAGCCATTCCAGAACGTGAGGGTCTTGGCCGGCGCCGTTGAGGACGCCTCATCCACCACCGTGCGCGCGGTGAATACCTGATAGGCCAGGTACAACGTGTACACACCGCCGATCAACGAGATGTACGGCAACGCCGCCTGGGAAATGATCGCCTCGCCGGTGTAGCCGAACAACACGAACAGCAGCAACATCGCACAACCAACGCCGATGAAGAACCCGGTGGAGCGGCGAAACTGGCCGGTAAGCCCGGCATTGAGGCCCATGAAGTTCACCGGGCCGGGGCTGTACATGACGCTGAATGCGTAGAGGAAAATGTCCATGAAAAACCTGCAGTAGAGAAAGTGATTCGAGTCTACTGAGGCGGACTGGGCGGATTCTTGTACGTTTGTAGTTCAGCGCTGCGCCTGACCGGTAAACCACTCCATCAGCGCCTTGCACCCCGGGTGAGACGCCGCCATCGGTTGCAGGCACAGCGCGTACACCCCACCCGTTTCCAGTGGTTCACCGAAAGGCACTACCAGCACACCGCGTTCGATGGACTCGGCGGCCAGCGTCTGGTCGGTCATCGCCACGCCCAACCCTCGCGCAGCGGCATCCAGCGCCAGCTCATCGAGGTTGAACGGAATGTGCCGGTAATCTTCCAGCGCCTCGGCGCCATGAGCGGCCAGCCATACGCGCCAGTCTTGCTTGTCGACCGAACGGTGCAGCAGCGCCACATGCTGCAGGTCTTGCAGCGTTGCCAGCGGCCCAAGGTGGGGCGCGCATACCGGCACCAGTTTTTCCTGGAACAACGTCAGGCAGGCCTGATCGTTCGGCGCCTTGGGCAAGTATTGGATGTAGGCATCACTGTCGCCGGCGGGCTCGACCACCTCGGTGGCGACTGTCTCAATCGCGAGGGAAATATCCGGGTGCTGCCGATAAAAGTCACTCAACTTGGGCAGCAACCAGCGCACCGCCAGCGACACATGCAGGCGAATGCGGAACGGACGTTTGTGCGGTGAAATCCGGTCCTCCAGCCCCTTGAGTTGCGCCAGGATGCTGCGCGCACTGGCCAACACCTGCTCACCTTCGGCCGTCAGTTGAAGGCGACGGCTGGTGCGGGTGATCAGCGCCACACCGAAGTGGCTTTCCAATTGCTGGATCTGGCGGCTGACTGCGCTCTGGGTCAGGCACAGCGTTTGCGCCGCCAAGGTGAAGCTTTCGCTGTCGCTGACTTCTACCAACGCTTGCAGGCCCTGCAATGACGGCACGTGACGAATCTTATCCATGCGCTTTCCGAATAGCTGGATGATTTTATAACGTTGGTTGTATCACCCAAGCCCCTATAAATTCCAGCCATCGACTTAAACCATCCATGCGAACAGCGCATGCAGCCGAGGTTACCGTGGACAATATCTGTGGCTGGATAGCCCAAACCGACCCCTGCCCGCCCGCGCCGCCCTGCAAGGCACGTTGCAGGCCGACTGGCTGGTGATCGGCGCCGGCATCACCGGGCTCAGCGCTGCCCACAGCCTGGCGGCGCTGCACCCCGAAGCGCACATCGTGATCATTGATCGGCAACACGCCGCACAAGGTGCCTCGGCCCGTAACTCGGGGTTTGTGGTGGCGCACGAGCACCCGGCGGAAAACGAACTGATGGGCAGCGCGGGATTCGCCGGTTTTGAAGTGGACACCGCCATTTCACGTGCTGCCAGCGATGAGGTGCGCCAACGCATCGGCAGACACGGCATCGACTGCGATTTTCGTGACAACGGCTATTTCTTCGCCGTGCACGACTCCGACAAACTCAGCCACGTCGAGGCCAAGCTCGCGACGTTGCGCGCCCTGGGTGCGTCTGCCAATTTCCTGCAAGGCGATGCACTGCGCCAAGCCCTCGGCACCGCCCATTACCAGGCCGGTATCTGGTGCGGCAGTGGCAACGCGTTGTTGCAGCCGGCCAAGTACGTGAGGGGCCTGCTGGAGGCGCTGCCGGCGAATGTCAGCCTGTTTGAACACACCGCCATCACTGGCCTGGAACGCATGGCCAACGGCGCCATCCGCGCACGCAGCGATGCCGGGAGCGTCGAGGCGCGGCAAACGCTGGTGTGCCTGAATGCCTTTATCCCGCGTGTGGGCCTGGGCAACAGCGCCACCTTCCCCATGGAACTCAGCGCCAGCCTCACCCGCCCGCTCAGCGCCCAGGAATGCGCTGCCGAGCCATGGGGCGTGCTCTCCACACGGCCATTGGGGGCCACCGTGCGCTTGACTCCGGACCGTCGCGTGATGATCCGCAACACTGCCGAGTACCGCACGCGAGACTTGTCCAACGATGACTTGCAGCAGCGCCGCCAGCACCACGTGCGCGGCTTGCAACGGCGTTTTCCGTGGCTCACCGAGCAGGACATCCACTACACCTGGACCGGCCACCTCAGCGCGTCGCGCTCCGGCCAGCCGTATTTCGCCAGGGTCGAAAACAACCTGTACGCCATCGCCGGTTGCAACGGTTCCGGTGTGGCGCGCGGCACCTGTGGGGTCGGCTGATGGCCGAATGGGCCAGTGGTGAACACTCACCACTGCTGCAATCGGTGATCCAGCGCGCACAACCTGGCTGGCTGCCACCGCGCCCCTTGTTCGACCTCGGCGCCCTGCTGCGCATGCGCATCGAAGCGGTGCGCGCCCGTTCAGAAATCTAAAACAAAAAGGTGAATGCAATGCACATCAACCGATTGTCCGTGGCGGTCATGCTCAGCGTGTTTTCGATGGCCAGTCAGGCCGCCGAAGAAGTGAACATCTCCAACTGGAACGGCTACATCGCCGACGACACCCTGACGCGCTTTACCCAGGCCACCGGAATCAAGGCCACGTACGATATTCATGACAGCAACGAAGTGCTCGAATCCAAGCTGATGACCGGCAACACCGGCTACGACGTGGTCAGCCCTTCGAACCACTTCCTGTCACGGCTGATCAAGGCCGGGGCGATCCAGAAACTCGACCGCAGCCAGTTGCCGAACTGGAAAAACCTCGATCCGGTGCTGATGCAAAACTCGAGACCAACGACCCCGGCAACCGGTACGGCTTCCCGTATATGTGGGGCACGGCGGGCATTGGCTACAACGTCGAGAAGATCAAGGCGATCTTTGGCAACACCGACGTGACCCGCTCCTGGAAGATGTTTTTCGATGAAGACACGATCAAGAAGCTCAGCACCTGCGGCGTGGCAATCATCGACAACCCCACGCAGATCCTGCCTATCACCCTCAACTACCTGGGCCTGCCCCACCACAGCCACGAGCCCGCCGACTACAAAAAGGCCGAGCAGGCGCTGTTGAAGATCCGGCCGTACATTCAGTATTTCCATGCATCGAAGTACATCAGCGACCTGGCCAACGGCAATATCTGCGCAGTGATCGGCTTCAACGGCGACGTGGTGCAAGCGGCGGCCAGTGCGAAGGAAGCCAAGAACGGTATCGACATCGCCTACTCCATTCCCGAAGAAGGCTCCACGCTGTGGCTGGACATGGTCGTGATGCCCAAGGCCGCGCCTCATGAAAAGAACGCCTACGCCTACATGAACTACCTGCTCGACCCTAAGGTGATCGCCAACATCAGCAACAGCATCCACTACGCCAACCCCAACAGCGCTGCCGATGAGTTCCTCACCCCGGCGGTGAAACAGGACCTGGCGATCTACCCGCCGAAAAGCGTGATGGACAAGCTGTTCATCGTCGAAGACCTGCCACCCGCCATCGCGCGGTTGGCGACGCGGTTGTGGACCAAGCTCAAGACCAATACCTGACAGCGTTTGGTGGTGCCGGTGGGATGTGTAGCCGAACACTCCTTACCTGCCAACACAGACCAAATGTGGGAGCTGGCTTGCCTGCGATAGCGGTGTCCCAGGCAACACATATATCGCCCCTGCCGACGCCTTCGCAGCCTCGCTAAAGCTCCACAGCTCCCACAGGGGCGCTTTCCCCTAACCAACATAGACCCCGGACCCTATCGAGGCCCGTACTCTCAGGTGGCTTACATCAACGGAATCGAATAGTTCACAAACACCCGGTTCTGATCCTGGTCCCTGGCCACCTCACTGCGGGACACGCCGTTACGCCAGCCAAACCCGACGTTCTTGAACGTGCCGCTCTGCACCACATAGTCCAGGGAAATATCCCGCTCCCATTCGCTGGCATCACTGCCGCTGGTGGTGAGGATATGGTCACCCTTCAAGTACATCACCGACGCTTTCAAGCCCGGCACGCCCAGCGCGGCAAAGTCGTAGGCATATTGCGCAAACGCTGTGCGCTCGCCGGCCTGGATGAAGGTCTGCACGGTACGGTCGGTGTAGAGGTACAGGCTGGAGCCGCCCTCGCCTTTATTCACCAGGCCGCCCTGGTTGAGCTGGGCGAAGTTACTGTCATCCGACACTTGCTGGTAGCCGGCAGTGATCGCGTGCGGGCCCAGGGAGTAGATGAACGCCGCGCTCCAGGTGTTGTTGTCGATTTCACCGTTGCCGTTCTTGGTATAGCCGCTGAATTTGTAGCCTTCGGCACGGCCAGCGGCGTTGCTGTTCTGCCATCGGAAGTGGTCTTGAAGTAGCGCAGGTCGGTCTTCAATGAGCCGTAGTCGCCCAACGGTAATACATGGATCAAACCGGCGAAGTGCTGTTGGTAATAATCTTCGAGGTTGGCGTAGTAGTACTGGACCAGCAGGTCCTTGTTCACTTGGTAATCGGCACCGGCGTAGTTGAATTTATTGCTTTCCTGAGTGCCGCCCGCCGCTGCCAGGCCGCTACGGTCGCTGGAGCCACGACCGGTGGTGTGCTGCAACTGGCCGCCGATCAGGGTCAGGTTGTCGATGTCCTTGCTGGTGATCTGGCCGCCCTCAAAAGACTGCGGCAACAGCCGGCCATCGTTGCTCACAAGGATCGGCAGGTTCGGGCGCAGGTAGCCGTAGCGCAGTTCGGTCAGGGCGAAGCGGGCCTTGGCCGTCGCGCCGCCACGGGCCCAGTTATCGGTGGCCTTGCCGTCGTCGTTGGGGATCATCGAGCTGCCCACGTGGCGGCCGGCGCTGCTGTCGAGGGTCACACCGAGCATGCCAATCGCGTCCAGGCCGAAACCGACAGTGCCGTCGGTAAACCCGGATTGGTAGTTGAGGATAAACGCCTGCCCCCATTCCTCGGTCTTCGAGGGTGCGGCGGTACCGTCACGGTTGTCGTTGTTGAAGTAGAAGTTGCGCATGCTCAAGTTGGCTTTGCTGTCGCTCAAAAAATCAGCCGAGGCCAAGGGGCTCAGGGCAATGCCCAGGCTGCCGGTCAATACGCTTAAAACATTCAAAGTGGCTTTCATCAGGACGAACTCCGGCGCGGAATCCAAGTTCCAGGCGCAAAAATGGGCAGCAGGAAGCACACGGCCAAACTCGGGTTGGCCGGTGCGTTAACTCACGATCAGGGTCTTAGTTGAGCGAAAGAACCTCCGTACACCTTCAGTCAATCAATCCATGCGCGTCATAAAACGGATACGGGCCGGGGTAGTTCCCGAACACACCGTTGTGGCTGATCAAACCTTGCTGCGCGTCCCAGCGATGCAGCAAATAGCCCGCCGGCTCCAGGTTGAAATGCGCGGGCGCCGCTTCTTGCAAATCCAGCACGATCTGGTGCGAAGTGCCGGGGCAGACACAACTCAAGCTACCGCCGAAGCGCCGCTGCATCGGACGGTGCAAGTGCCCGCACAGCAGGCGCTCCACTTGCGGATGACGGGCGACTACACGCTCCAAACCTGCAGCGTTGATAAAGGGTTCGCGGTCCATATGGCCGATGCCACTGATGAACGGCGGGTGATGCAGGATCAGCAACGTGGGTGCATCAGGGCGCAACGCCAACTGCGCATCGAGCCACTGCAATTGGCTGTCGAGCAACTGGCCGCCGTGACCGCCGGGAATGGTGGAGTCGAGGCCGATCAGGCGCAGCGGATGCTCGTCCACCACCCAGTCCAAAGGCCCGTCTGCCGAGACCGGTAAGTAGCGGTGATCGCGGAACGCATCAAGCAACGGCCCACGCGTGTCGTGGTTGCCGGGCACCAGGTAGCACGGCATGTGCAAGCGTGCGAGTTCGGGGTGCAGCACGGCGTATTCATCGGCACGGCCGAAGTCCACCAGATCACCGCTGATCACCACGATATCGGGCCGTGGGTGACTGGCGTTCAGATGGTCGACGGCACGGCGCAAGGCGCCCAAGGTATCGACCACGCCATAGGTCAGGCGCTGGCCGGCTTTGAGGTGCAGGTCGCTGATCTGCGCGACGAGGAACGGACGATTCAACATAGATTCTCAAGCATTCAGGGTGAACAACATGTGCGGCGCAATCGCCAGGGCAATCGGCGCGCCGACGGCGTAGAGCTGGTTGTCGCTGCTGTCCACCAGCAGCGGTTGCGGGCCGCCCACATCCACCAACAGACGGCTTTGTGCGCCCTGGAAAAACTGCGCCAGAAGATGGCCGTGCAAGTGCCCTTCGCGCTCCATCACCCGCAGGTGTTCCGGGCGGCAGTACACGGTGCTGGGCCGGTGGGTTTCACGCCAGGGCAGTTCGCCGCCGAAAACTTTCAGCCCATGGGCCGACGACTCGATCACCTCGAAAGCATTGAGGTTACCGACGAAGCCTGCAACAAAGGCGTTGGCCGGTTTCTGGTAGATGTCTCGCGGGCTCGCCAACTGGGCAACCCGGCCTTTTCCATCACCAGGATGCGGTCGCCGAGGGCCATGGCTTCGCCCTGGTCGTGGGTCACGAAGACCGAAGTGATGCCAAGCCCGCGCAGCAAATCATTCAGCTCACTGCGCAGGCGTTCACGCAGCTGCGCATCAAGGGCCGCCAGCGGTTCATCCAGCAACAACACCTTGGGCCGTGGCGCCAAGGCGCGGGCCAGTGCCACGCGCTGGCGCTGGCCGCCAGACAGCTCGTGGATGCTGCGTTTGCCATGGTCTTGCAAGCCCACCAGTTCCAACAGCTCTTCACAGCGCTTGTTGCGCTCCAGCGCCGACATGCCGCGAATCTTCAAGCCATAGACGATATTCCCCGCCACATCGAGGTTGGGAAACAGCGCATAGTTCTGGAACACCATGCCCACATCCCGGCGCTCGATCGGCAGGCGCGTCACGTTCTGATCGCCGAAAAACACCTGGCCCACATCCGGGCGTTCCAGGCCGGCAATCAAGCGCAGGGTGGTAGTTTTGCCACAGCCCGACGGGCCGAGGATCGCCAGGGTTTCACCACCTTCAACCGTCAGGTTCAAGTCATGCACGGCCACGGTGCCGTCAGCGAATACCTTGCGGCAGCCTTGCAGGCGGATAGTGATAGCGGTCATCGACGCTCTCCACGGGACAAACGGGCACTGATGGCCTGCAACGCAATCAGCAGCGGCACGATCATCAGCAAAAAGATAAGGGTGTAGGCACTGGCGATTTCCAGGCGTGCCGAGGCGTAGCTGTCGGCCAGGCCAACGGGCAACGTCTTGGTCATCGGCGTGTGGAGCATCCAGGTCAGATTGAACTCACCCAGGGACAAGGTCACCACCATCAGCACACCGGCCAGGATGCCTGCGCGGCAGTTGGGCACCACCACACTGAAAAAGCGCTTGATCGGCCCGGCACCCAAACTGGCGGCGGCCTCTTCCAATACCGGCAGTTGCTGGCGTTGCATCACCGCCATCACTGGGCGTACCAGGAACGGCAAGGTGAACAACACGTGGCCGACCAGGATGAACAGCCAACTGCTGCGAAAGCTGCCGAACTGGCCGTAGGTCAGCAGCAAGGCCAACGCACTGGCCAAGCCGGGCATCGCCACCGGCAATACCATCAAT
This sequence comes from Pseudomonas poae, assembly GCA_004000515.1. Classification (GTDB taxonomy): domain Bacteria; phylum Pseudomonadota; class Gammaproteobacteria; order Pseudomonadales; family Pseudomonadaceae; genus Aquipseudomonas; species Aquipseudomonas cremoris. The sequence continues at coordinate 4,422,700 of CP034537.1, read as the reverse complement.
TCTTCGAAGGCGCGACTGAAGCGATTGTTCATCCGCACCAGCGCGTAGGCAGCCGGTACGCCTATCACACAGACGCACACCGCACAGGCCAGCGCCAGTTGCAGCGACAACCACACGGTGGGCGAATAGGCTTGCCACACCTGGATCAGCCAGTCGAAGGTCAGGCCGCTGGACACGCCCACGAAAAAGTTGCGGGTCAAACCGGCCAGCAGCGACATCAGCACCGGCACCAACATGAAGGCGCAGACCAGCAACGTGAACAGCAGTTGAAGCACGAACAGCGATGAACGTTTCACAAGACAGTCCCCGCGTTTTTCACCAGGCGCCGGGTGAGCAGCAACACCGCCCACGTCACCCCACCGAGTACCACCGACAGCGCGGCGGCGACGGCAAAGTTGGCGTAGTTGGTGAACACGTTGTAGATCGCCACCGGGGTGACATTTAGCCGTGTGCCCAAGGTAAAGGCCGTGCCGAAGGCGCCCATGGAGGTGGCAAAACAGATCGCCCCGCAGGAAGCCAATGCTGGCGCCAAGCCCGGTACGATCACGTCGCACACCACGCGCCAATGGCCGGCGCCGAGTGAGTGCGCGGCTTCTTCCAGGCTGCGGTCGAGGCTTTCACAGGCGGCCATCACCGTGAGGATCACCCGTGGGATCGAGAAGTACAGGTAGCCCACGAACAGGCCCGCCAGCGAGTAAGCGAAGATCCAGCGTTCACCGGCCAGTTGCAGCCCCAGCGCGGCGAACAGGCCTTGGCGGCCTGCCAGCAGGATCACCAGGAAACCCACCACCACGCCCGGAAACGCCAACGGAAATGTGAGCAACGCGACCAATGCAGAGCGCCCGAAGAACTGATGCCGCGCGAGGAACACACCGCTGATGCCCCCCACCACCAGCGCGGCGAACGTCACGACCACCGCCAATATCAAGGTTTGCCCGAGGCTGCCCAGGTACTGCGCACTGCTCAGCACCTGCCAGTAGCCACTGCCGTTGCTGTCACGACTCTCGGCGCCGAGCACCATCAAGTGCGCCAACGGCAGCAACCAGAACGCGAGCAACACGGCGAACGCGGGGGCCAGCGCCCAGGCTGCGTGTTTTGCCGATGCAGCCACTTACTTGACCTCGTTCAGGTAACGGGCGGCGAAGGCTTCCTGCACAGCGGCCATTTTTTCGTAGTCCACCACCCCGGCGCGGGCATAGTCGCTGTCCGGCAGGAATTGTGCGGCAACCTCCGCTGGCATCTGCATCGGGCGCACCGGCCGCAGGTAGGCCTTGGCCCAGAGCGCCTGGCCTTCATCCGACAGCACGAAGTCGAGGACCTTTTCGGCATTGGCGCGGTGCGGTGCATTGGCCACCAGGCTCATCACGTAGGGCACGCTGATGCTGCCTTCCTTGGGGATCACGAAGGCGACGTTGGCGTTGTCTTTGTAGCGCGCGCGGTAGGCGTTGAAATCGTAGTCCACCAGGATCGGCAACTCACCGGACAGCACCCGCGCATAGGCGGTTTGCTTGGGCACGATAGGCGCGTTTTTCGCAAGCTTCTGGAAGTAGTCGATGGCCGGGGCGAAGTTGTCCAGGTCGCCGCCCAGGGCACGGTTGATTGCCACCGCCGAGACGTAGCCGACAAACGCGCTGGACGGGTCGAGGTAGCCGACCATGCCTTTGTATTCAGGCTTGAGCAGGTCGGCCCAGCTCTGCGGCACCGGCAGGCCACCGAGGGCATCGACGTTGACCATGATGCCCAAGGTGCCAGAGTGGATTGCGAACCAGTGGCCCGCCGGGTCTTTCAGGCCCGCCGGGATTTGGTCCCAAGCCTTGGGCTTGTAGGTACCGACCACCTCGGCCTTTTGCGCTTGCAGGCCGAACGTCACGCCGTAGTACACGACGTCGGCCACCGGTGCGGCCTTTTCCGCCACCAGTTGCGCCAGGGACTGGCCGGAGTTCTTGTTGTCCAGCGGCACCTGCACACCGGTGCTGGCGGCGATGGCCTTGAGTTGGGTGCCCCAGTCGGCCCAGTCCGGCGGGCAGTTGTAGCAAATAGCGGTCTCGGCGGCCTGGGCCAGGCTGGCCGCGCCGCACAACAGCACGGCGGCCAGGGTTTTACTGAATGCGCGCATCAAGGGTCTCCTCATGGGGTTGAGTACTTTCGCCCGGCCGGATGTGGCAAGGCAGGCAATGGGAAATCGGCTGGTTGCCGGCGATCTGCGCCAGCAGTTGGTCAATCACGGTACTGGCCAGCAGCGCGATGGGTTGCACCACGCTGCACAGCGTCGGGTGCATCTGAGTGCCGAGGCTGATGCCGTCAAAACCCATTACCGAGAGTTGTTCGGGGACGTTCCAGGCATTGCGGCGCAGTTCGGCGATCAGGCTGATGGCCAGGAAGTCGTTGGAACACACCAACCCGGTAGGTGCGTCGCCGCCCTGCAGAGACGGCGCGATTGCCGCAAATTCGGCCTGGGTGTGGGCCGGCATTTCGATCACTGGGCGAGGTCGCAGGCCGTACTCGTTCATCGCATCGCAATACCCGGCATAGCGCAGGCGAGCACGGTCCGATTGCAACGCGGGACCGGCGACCATGCTGATGCGCCGGTGCCCCGCATCCAGCAGATAGCGCGTGGCCAGGGCCATGCCCGCACGGTTGTCCACCGACACGGCGCTGTAGTTGGGGTTGCTCGGTTGGTGATAGGCCAATACGAAGGGGTTTGTTCGGTGTTCAGGCTGCTGAGCACGGCGTTGCTTTCGGCATCGGTGACCGTCAGCACCAAGCCGTCGACGCGCTGGCGCAGCAGTTCTTCCACCACGATGCTCTCGCGTTCGCTGTTGTAGTCCGTGGTGGCCAGCACCAGGCTGTAGCCCCGCGAGCGCGCGGCGCGCTCCATGGCCTGGAACTGCTCGGCGAACACCGGGTTGAGCAAGTTGGGCACCACCACCCCGATCAACTGAGTGGTCTGCAAGCGTAATTGGCGGCCCAATAGATTGGGGCGAAAACCCAGCTCACGGGCGGCGGCGAACACCTGCTCCCGGGTGGTCGGGCGCACTTGATCAGGAGAAGCAAAGGCCCGGGCGGCGGTGGCGCGGGATACGCCGGCCAGTCGGGCAACGTCTTTCAGGTCAAGTCATTGTCACTCGCTTGAGATCGATCTCATTGGCGAGGACAGTAACGGGGAATGTGGCAGTTCGGCGGTGAGGAGATGACAGTTTGATGGCACCCAATCGCCGGAAGGAGATCAAATGTGGGAGCTGGCTTGCCTGCGATAGCGGTGTTTCAGCCAACACTGCTGTCTCTGACCCACCGCTATCGCAGGCAAGCCAGCTCCCACATCGATCCGGGTGTACCTATGGATAGTCATACTCAGAAGGTACAGTCGAAAACCTAGGGCAGCAAAATCCGCCCACGAACCTTTCGATTCGATCCAAGTGCGGGCACAATGCGTGTCCTTTTTTGGCAGGCACCGCCGCAGGCTCTCAAAAATGATCAAAACGCCGTACTACCTCATCGATAAACAGAAGCTTCTGGTGAACATGCAGAAGATTGCTTACGTGCGCGAGCAGTCCGGCGCCAAGGCCCTGCTGGCGCTCAAGTGCTTTGCCACCTGGTCGGTGTTCGACCTGATGCAGCAATACATGGACGGCACCACCTCGTCGTCGCTGTATGAATTGAAGCTGGGTCGCCAGAAGTTCGAAGGTGAAGCACACGCCTACAGCGTGGCCTGGGCCGACGATGAAATCGAAGAGATGCTGGATAACTGCGACAAGATCATCTTCAACTCCATCAGCCAGCTGCAGCGCTTTGCCGAACGTTCCGAAGGCAAGACCCGTGGCCTGCGCGTGAACCCGCAGGTGAGCAGCTCCGACTACCTGCTGGCCGACCCGGCGCGTCCGTTCAGCCGCCTGGGCGAATGGGACCCGGTGAAGATCGAAGGCGTGATCGACCAGATCAGCGGTTTCATGTTCCACAACAACTGCGAGAACGGCGATTTCAGCCTGTTCGACAAGATGCTTGGCACCATCGAAGAACGCTTCGGTGCGCTGCTGCACAAGGTCGAGTGGGTCAGCCTCGGCGGCGGCATCCACTTCACCGGTGAAGACTATGCGGTAGACGCGTTCTGCGCCCGCTTGAAGGCGTTCTCCCAGAAGTACGGCGTGCAGGTCTACCTGGAACCCGGCGAAGCGGCGATCACCAACAGCGCCTCCCTGGAAGTCACCGTGCTCGACACACTCTACAACGGCAAGAACCTCGCCGTGGTAGACAGCTCCATCGAAGCCCACCTGCTGGACCTGCTGATCTATCGCCTCAACGCCAAGCTGGCGCCGAGCGATGGCGAACACACCGTCATGGTGTGCGGCAAATCCTGCCTGGCCGGGGACATCTTCGGTGAGTACCAATTTGATCGTCCGCTGGCCATCGGCGATCGGCTGTCGTTCATCGACACCGCAGGCTACACCATGGTCAAGAAAAACTGGTTCAACGGCCTGAAAATGCCGTCCATCGTAGTGAAACAACTCGACGGTACAGTCGAAGTGGTTCGTGAATTTGGTTACGACGACTACCTGTCCAGCCTTTCGTAAGCTGGCGGATAAAGGAGAGATAAAGCAATTGAAAAGAACGTTCTTATCATTGGTGCAGGAGGTGTCGCCAAGGTGGTGGCCCACAAGTGCGCGCAGCACAACGACGAACTCGGTCGTATTGCTATCGCGTCGCGCAACATCTCCAAATGCCAGGCCATCATCGACAGCGTCAAGGCCAAGGGTAGCCTCAAGGTACCTGCGGACATCAAAGCCTTCGCGCTGAACGCCCTGGACGTGGAAGCGACCAAGGCCCTGATCCGCGAGACCGAATCGCAGATCGTCATCAACGTCGGTTCCTCGTTCCTCAACATGTCGGTACTGCGTGCCTGCATCGACACGGGCGTGGCCTACCTCGACACCGCTATCCACGAAGAGCCGGGCAAGGTCTGCGAGACCCCGCCGTGGTACGGCAACTACGAGTGGAACCACCTGGAAGAGTGCAAACAGAAGAACATCACCGCCATCCTTGGCGTGGGCTTCGACCCGGGTGTCGTCAACGCGTATGCCGCGCTGGCGCAGCAACAGCATTTCGACCGCATTGATTCGATCGACATTCTCGACGTCAATGCCGGCTCCCACGGCAAATACTTCGCCACCAATTTCGACCCGGAAATCAACTTCCGCGAGTTCACCGGACAGGTGTGGAGCTGGCAGAACAGCCAGTGGACCAGCAACACCATGTTCGAAGTCAAACGCACCGACGACCTCCCGGTTGTCGGTTCGCAGAACCTGTACCTGACCGGCCACGATGAAGTGCACTCGCTGTCGAAAAACCTCGACGTGCCCAACGTGCGTTTCTGGATGAGCTTCGGCGAACACTACATCAACGTGTTCACCGTACTGAACAAACTCGGTTTGCTCTCCGAAAAGCCGGTCACCACCGCCGAAGGCCTGGAAGTCGTGCCGTTGAAACTGGTCAAGGCCGTGCTGCCCGACCCGTCTTCGCTTGCCCCTGGCTACACCGGCAAGACCTGCATCGGCGACCTGGTCAAAGGCACCAAGGACGGCAAGGCGCGTGAGGTGTTCATCTACAACGTGGCTGATCACGAAGAAGCGTTCGCTGAAACCGACAGCCAGGGCATCTCCTACACCGCAGGTGTTCCTCCTGTAGCCGCCGCGCTGCTGGTTGCCCGTGGCGAGTGGGACGTGCAACGCATGGCCAACGTCGAGGAACTGCCGGCTGAGCCGTTCCTCAAGGCGCTGGACGTGATGGGCCTGCCGACTCGGATCAAAGACGAGCACGGCGACCGTGCCTGGGATGCCATTGCCTGATAGGCGATAGCGGCCCGAACAAAAAATGCGCCCCGAGGGGCGCATTTTTTGTTTGGGAAAACACATATCTCAAACTCAATGAAATTCCAAATGTGGGAGCGGGCTTGCTCGCGAATGCGGTGTGTCAGTCAGCCTATTCTTTTCTGACACACCGCATTCGCGAGCAAGCTCAGGGGTCATTGTTGTACTCAGAGATTTCCCACAAGGCTTTCAGGTTGTCCCTGGGAACTTCGCTGGCTAACCTCCTCGCTGTCGCTGCCCATTCAGCGGCCGGATTTGACCGTCCGATTAATTGAAGTACTGTTGCGCCAAACCTATTTCAGGCGTTTTTTTATGCCTGAGGTATCGTGTTGCGGCGGCTGTACGCGGGATACCTTCGGGTATGCCGGATTTCCTTTGATTGCCGGTCGGTCAACCCGCGTACAGCTGCCACCCTCTTCGCTTGACCGCGAACGCTGGCAGCTCCACTAATCTTAGGAATGCCACCATGATCAAAGACAGTCCAAATCCCCCAACCACCCCCTTCACCCTCCGCCCCGACCTGGGCACCGAAACCCTGCTGGCCAATGCCTCGCAAGACCTGGCCTGCCTCAACGACATCGCCGCCCATCTCGCCTTTGAAGTCGAGGGTGCTCAGCGCAATGTGGCGCTGGGTATCTGCCGCATGCTTGAAGGTGTGCAATTGTTGGTAGACAAAGCGTTGGATCAGGCTCATCCAGTGGCCTGACCCAACAACACTCTCAAAACCAATGACGCTCAACTGTGGGAGCTGGCTTGCCTGCGATAGCGGTCTTCCCGTACCGGATGTATTGGCTGACACACTGTCATCGCAGGCAAGCCAGCTCCCACATTTAAATATCAGTGCCTGTTATTCCAGATTTCGGGCTGAGTTACTCAGCGCTCTTGAGCACTGCAACAACGCCGGCGCCAATTGCTTCTCGGCATCCGCCCTGCTCCACCGACTGGTCGGCGCCACCACATGCACCGCCGCCACTGGCCGGCCATTCGCACCCAACACCGGCGCGCCAATGGTCATATCACCCAGGAACAACTCCTGGCCATTCACCGCGTAGCCCTGCTCGCGCACCTGTTGCAGCGACTCCAGAATCTGCTCGACGTCCGTCAGCGTCTGGCTGGTGTGGGCTATGCGCTGGCTGTTCTCAATCAACACCAACGCCTCCTCCTGTGGTAACGCGCTCAAATACGCCCTGCCCGATGCGGTGCAATACATCGGCACCCGCGAGCCGATCGGCATATGCACCGGCACAAAACCTGAGCTGACGAACCGCGCTATATAGGTCATGTCGTAGCCCGCAGGCTCAGTGAGACACGACGTCTCTCCCGTCAACCGGGTCAACTCCGATAGAAACGGGTTGGCCACCTCGATCAACGAATGCGCATCCAGGTAACTGAAGCCCAACTCCAACACCCGGGGTGTGAGTTGGTAATGACGGGTGCGCGAGTGTTTCCGAAGGTAACCCAGGCTTTCGAGGGTAAACACCATGCGCTGGGCCGAGCTTTTGGTCATGCCGGCAGCCTCGGCCACCTCTGCAAGGCTCATGCTGCGGCGCTGTGCGCTAAATGCCTTGAGTACCGACAGGCCTTTTTCCAGGGATTGGTTGTGCAAACTGTTGCGTTCTTCGGACATGGCGAACTCGCGGGTTTGATCGATCAGGCGTGGCGACATTTCTACCGCAAATCGCAAAAATAGACCACTAAATATCGCATATCGATACGAACGGTTCATTTTATTGATTTTCTATAGCGATATACGATTTTTCCAATCGAAATGGCACAGAGCTTGCGGTTTCATCACCAGCCGCTTGCGGTACTGACGATCCGTTTTCCTTCTGGAGTAACCCGATGAACAGTCTTTCGCCCTTGTTTCGCCGCCTCGCCTTTGCAGTTTGCGCCACGCTCTGCGCCAGCGCCGTGCACGCAGAAAGTGCGTCCTCGTACAAAGTCGGTGCAACGGCCAGTGGTTCGCCGTTTACCTTCCTCGACATCAAGAGCAACAGCATTCAAGGGGTGATGGTCGATGTGGCCGAGGCCGTGGGCAAGGCTGGTGGCTTCACCAGCCAGATCGAACAGACCAACTTCGCCGCACTGATCCCCTCCCTCACCTCCGGCAAGCTGGACTTCATTTCCGCCGGCATGCTCAAGACCGAGGAGCGCACCAAGGTCGTCGACTTCAGCGCCCCGGTGTACGCCTACGGTGAAGGCCTGATCGTCAATGCCGACGACAACGCGGCCTACCCGGACTTGACGCCGCTCAAGGATCAAATCGTCGGTGTGCAAGCCGGCACGGTGTTCTACGACCAGGTGAACAAGCTCGGCATCTTCAAGGAGATCCGCACCTACGACTCCATCGGCGAGATGGTCCGCGACTTGTCGCTGGGCCGTATCAAGGCGGCCGTAGGTGACCAGCCGGTGGTTGCCTACCAGATCCGCCAGAAGCTGTTCAAAGGCGTGAAACTGGCCGCCGACTACACGCCCACCAACGTCGGCGAAGTGTGCCTGGTGGTGCGCAAGGGCGATGCGCAAACCCTGGAGCGATTGAACGGCGCCATCGCCAGCATCAAGGCCGACGGCACGCTGGACACTATCCTCAAGAAGTGGGGACTTGATACCCAGGTGCGTCCATGAACCTGGCCGAATTCCTGCAAAACGCCAAGGATTTCTTGCCGATCCTGCTGCAAGGCGCGTGGGTGACGATCCAGATAACCGTGCTGTCGTTCCTGCTCAGCAGCGCCATCGGCCTGGTGCTGGCACTGCTTAAACTGTCGCCGATCCGTGCGCTGTCGTGGGCCGCCAGCACCATCATCAACGTGATCCGTGGCCTGCCGATCATCGTGCAGCTGTTCTACATCTACTTCGTGCTGCCGGACATGGGCGTGCACCTCACCGCGTTCTATGCCGGTGTGATCGGCATGGGCATCGCCTACTCGGCGTACCAGGCCGAGAACTTTCGAACCGGCATCATCGCCGTGGAACAGGGCCAGCGCGAAGCCGCGGAGGCGCTGGGCATGCGCTCGGTGCTGATGATGCGCCGGGTGATCCTGCCGCAAGCGTTTCGCATCGCCCTGCCGCCCTACGGCAACACGCTGGTGATGATGCTCAAGGACTCGTCGTTGGTGTCCACCATCACCGTGGCGGAAATGACCCGCCAGGGCCAGCTGATCGCCTCGTCGACCTTCCAGAACATGACCGTCTACACCCTGGTCGCCCTGCTCTACCTGCTGATGAGCCTGCCGCTGGTGTATGGCCTGCGCCGTATGGAACAACACCTGGGCCGGAGGAAAAAAGCATGATCGAGATCCGCCAACTGCAAAAACATTACGGCAGCCACCGCGTGCTGCACGGCGTCGACCTGGACGTGGCCAAGGGCGAAGTGGTGTGCCTGATCGGTCCGTCGGGCTCCGGCAAATCCACGCTGCTGCGCTGCATCAATGCGCTGGAAGCCTACGACGGCGGCACCATCACCGTCTTCGGCGAAACCGTACAACGCGCCAGCAAGACCGTGCACGCCCTGCGCAGCCGCATGGGCATGGTGTTCCAGCGCTTCAACTTGTTCCCGCACCGTACGGTGTTGGAAAACGTGATGGAAGGCCCGGTGTACGTCAAAGGCGAGCCGGCGAAACAGGCGCGCGAAGAGGCGTTAGTGCTGCTGGAAAAAGTCGGCCTGAGCGCCAAGGCCGATGCCTACCCCGAACAACTCTCCGGCGGCCAACAGCAGCGCGTGGCCATCGCCCGAGCCCTGGCGATGAAACCCGAGGCCATGCTGTTTGACGAACCCACTTCGGCCCTCGACCCCGAGCTGGTGGGCGACGTGCTGGCGGTGATGCGCACCCTCGCCGACGAGGGTATGACCATGATCGTGGTCACCCACGAAATGGGCTTTGCGCGCGAGGTGGCCGATCGCGTGTGCTTCCTGCACGGCGGCTACATCGTCGAAAGTGGCCCGGCCGAGCAAGTGCTGGGCAACCCACAGCAACCGCGCACCCAGGATTTCCTGAGGCGCGTGCTGCACCCTACTGGCGATACGCGGAGCCTGTCATGAAGTCGTTATGGTCGGCCACCGCACCGGCAGCGGTGCCAACACCTGCGCTGCGGGAATCGGTGAAAGTGGACGTGGCAATTGTCGGCGCCGGCTATACCGGTTTATCGACGGCGCTGCACTTGGCCGAGCGCGGCGTGAGCGTGTGTGTATTGGAAGCGAATGAGCCGGGCTGGGGCGCGTCCGGACGCAATGGTGGGCAGGTCAATCCAACGCTCAAATATGACCCGCAGCAACTGGTGCACATGTATGGGCCGCAGCGTGCGGAGCCGTTGATCTCGACGGTGTCGAATTCGGCGGACCTGGTGTTCAACTTGATCGAACGCCACCGCATCGATTGCGCACCGGTGCGCAAGGGTTGGATGCAGGTGTCGTACACCGAAAAAGGCGTGGCAGGGCTACACGCGCGCGCCGAGCAGTGGGCCCGGCGCGGCGTTCCCGTGCAACGACTGGATGCTAACGCCGTGGCCTCGCGCATGGGCAGCTCTTCGTTTGCCGGCGGCTGGCTGGATGGCCGTGCCGGGGCGATTCAACCGTTGGCGTATGCCCGTGGGCTGGTGGCAGCGGCGTTGGCAGCGGGCGTGCAGATTCATGGACAAAGTGCGGTGACCGGGTTGCAGCGCCAGGGTTCGGGCTGGCAACTGACGACCGCAAATGGCGCGCATGTGAGTGCTGATCAAGTAGTGTTGGCCACCAATGGCTACAGCGGCAACCTGTGGCCGGGCATGGCCCAGAGCATCCTGGCAGCCAACAGTTTTATCGTCGCGACCAAGCCTTTGAGTGGACGTGTCGCCGAGAGCATTTTGCCAGGCCAGGAAACCGTTTCCACCGCACAACGCCTGCTGCTGTATTTTCGTAAAGACAGCCACGGCCGTTTGTTGATGGGCGGGCGCGGGCTGTTCAACGACCCCACTGCGCCTGCGGACTTCGCCCACCTTGAACGATCGTTGGCGCTGCTGTTCCCCCAATTGGGCCCGTTGGAATTTGAGTACCGCTGGGCCGGGCGCATCGCGATTACGCGGGACTTCATGCCCCATGTGCACGAACCAGCGCCGGGGCTTACGTTGGCGTTGGGTTGCAATGGTCGCGGCATCGCGTTGTGTACCAGCCTAGGCCAGCAACTGGCCGCGCGCTTGTGCGACAGAGAGGCCGACTTCGCCTACCCGGTCACACCGTTGCAGCGCTTGCCGATGCATGGATTGCAACGCTTTTACATCGGCGCAGGGGTGGCGTGGTATAGCCTGTTGGATCGACTCAACGTGAGCTGACCTCGCCACGATTTCTGTAGTGAGCGGGCTTGCCCCGGTACAGACCGGGGACATCGTTTACATTTCTAACCGGGGACATGGTTTACAGGTTATTACGCATGATCAGGAGGTAACTGATCATGCCCTGGAACCAAGAGTCTCCCATGGATCAACGAATCAAACTGGTCATCGACTGGCTTTCTGGTGACTTCACCAAAAGCCAGTTAGCTCGGCGCTTCGGCGTCAGTCGACCGACTGTAGATAAATGGATCTCCCGTCACGTTGAAGGAGATTTAAAGTCGTTGGCAGAGCTATCTCGACGACCCCATAACAGCCCAAACAAGACTGACGATGAGATCTTGGCTCGCATAGTGGCGATGAAAGAAGCCCACTATGAATGGGGGCCGAAGAAGCTTGTCAGGCTATTAGGAATCGATGATTCGTCGGTCGCCTGGCCATCTCCAAGCACGGCAGGCCAATGGCTTGACCGTCTTGGGCTGGTCAAAAACGACGCTTCAAACGACGGCACAGTACCGGTCACAGGGAAATGCGCGAAGCCAACGAGCCCAACAATACGTGGTGCGCTGACTACAAAGGGCAGTTCAAGATGCTCAACGCCCATATGTGCTATCCCTTAACCGTTACAGACCATGCCTCTCGTATGATTTTTGGCGTGCAGAGCTCACTCCAGGATCATGACCAAGCCTGTAAAACAAGCATTTGAGAGGCTTTTCCATGAGTACGGAATGCCTGAAGTCATTCGGTCTGACAACGGCGTTCCTTTTGCGTCTCCAGGCCTGGCAAGAATGTCCACACTGGCCGTTTGGTGGATCCGTTTGGGTATATATCCGGAGCGAACCATGCCGGGAAGACCGGACCAAAATGGCCGGCATGAACGGATGCATCGCAGTATGAAGTTAGAGCTACCGATTGGGAAAAACCTGGTTGAGCAGCAGCTTTTTCTAGAGCACTTTCGACATGAATTCAATTACATACGCCCCCACGAGGCGCTCGGCATGAAGCGCCCAGGAGAGCTGTATGTGCCGTCTAATCGACCTTATCCAGGATGCTTGCCGGATGTGGAATATGCGGCGGAAATGAAAGTACGAAGCGTAAGGAAAAACGGCTCGATCATGTGGAAAGGAAAGTTGGTGTTTGTTAGCGAAGCACTATCAGGAGAACGGATTGCGCTCAAGGAAGTTGAAGAAGATGTTTGGGATCTTTACCTGTGTGATTATCCCCTGGGGAGGCTTGGACGAGGAATGAGCCGCGTCCAAGCTTCAAATGTGTAAACGATGTCTCCGGTTTCAGATGTAAAGGATGTCTACGGTTCTACACCCGCGCGGCGGCGTGTCAGGCACTCCACGCTTATCTGACACAACGCCGCGCGGGGCAAGCCCGCTCACTACAGGAATATGGCCGAATTCGCTGGCAAGCCGTTACGGCACCGTGGCCGCTGGCTCCCGCTAGACCGCACAACGGTAACGTCACCCAACATCAGCGATCTCCCGTACCACCTCGATAAACGCGCGTAACCCAATGGGCACATGGCGGTGCCCCGGGTAGTACAGAAACAACCCCGGCCCCGGCGGGCACCAATCCTCCAGCACGCTGACCAACCGCTTGGCCTTCAAGTGCTGCGCCACGGTGTGCTCCGGCACGTAGGCGATACCCAGGCCACGTACGGCAGCGTCCGCCATGATTTCGACGTTATCCAGCGTGAGGTTTCCCGAGGTGTTCACCGTCAGCGACTGCCCGCGTTTCTCGAACTCCCAGCGGTAGGGTTTACCGCTGGGCATGCGAAAAGCAATGCACCGGTGCCGCTGTAAATCGTCCGGCGTCGACGGGGCAGGATGTTGTTCCAGATAACCCGGCGACGCTACGGTGATGAAGCGCATCGGTGGCCCCAACGCCACCGCGATCATGTCTTGGGGCACTGACTCGCCCAAGCGAATGCCGGCATCGAAGCCTTCGGCGACGATATCCACCAGGCGGCCATCGGTGACCAGGTCGACGCTCATTTGCGGAAAGCGCGCCAGGAACTGCGGCAGTATCGCCTCCATCAATATCCGCGCCGCCGGTTCGCTCGCATTGATACGCAGGCTGCCGCTGGGCAAGTCACGGAACACGTTGACCTCCTCCAGCGCCAATTCGAACTCGCGCAACAACGGCGCCATACGCGTCACCAAACGCTCGCCCGCCGGCGTCGGCGCCACGCTGCGGGTGGTACGGTTAAGCAGTCGCACCCCAGGTTTGCCTCAAGCGTGCGCATCATATGGCTCAACGTCGAAGCCGACAGCCCCAGTTCATCAGCGGCTTTGCGAAAGCTGCGATGGGTCACAATCAGCATCAAGGCATTGAGTTCGGCGAGGGACAGCGGCGCTTTATTCATGGGTAATTTTCACTGATTCATGCAGAATTGAACCGATAGTAGCAGCAGTATTCACGGAGTACGGTGTGTGCGGTGTTCGCCACCCCGGCGGCTCGCAGAGGCATTTATCCATGAACACCACCTGGCTGGTCACCGGCAGCTCATCGGGCATCGGCAAAGCCCTTGTAGAACAATTGCTTGAACGCGGCGACCGCGTGGCCGCGACGTTGCGCAAACCCGAGACCCTGGACGAACTGAAGGCCCGTTACCCCGACCAGCTCTGGTTGGCGCAGCTGGATGTGACCGACACACCGGCAATCCGCCGCGTAATGGGGCAAGCCTTCACCGAGTTGGGGCGTATCGATGTAGTGGTCAGCAACGCAGGCTATGCGCTGTTCGGCGCGGCAGAGGAAGTCAGCGACGAACAGATCGACCAACAGCTGCACACCAACCTGGTGGGTTCGATCCAGGTGATCCGTGCGTGCCTGCCGTTTCTGCGTGAACAAGGCGGCGGCCGGGTGCTGCAGGTTTCATCGGAGGGCGGGCAGTTGGCTTATCCGAATTTCAGTCTGTACCACGCCAGCAAATGGGCGATTGAAGGGTTTGTTGAATCGGTCGCCCAAGAGGTGGCGCCGTTCGGTATCGAGTTCACACTGGTCGAACCCGGCCCGACTCACACCAACTTTGGTGCCGCACTGGTCAGCCCTCCCCCATGGCCGCATATGAGCACACGCCTGCCGGCGATGTGCGCAGAGCCGTGGCCAGTGGCGAGTTTGCGACGACCGGCGACCCGGTGAAAATGGCCAAGGCCATGCTGGACGTGGCCGCAGTAAGCCAGGCGCCCAAGCGTTTGTTGCTGGGCAGCGGCGCCTACGAGCGCGTGCATGCAGCGTTGACTGAACGGTTGGCGGCGCTGGAGCGCCAGCAGACGGTAGCGCTGAGTACGGAGATGGACTGATCATCGACGGGGTGGATCTCCAGGGGATTTAGGGCGTGATCCCTAAATCCCCGGCCCGTCAAAACACCGACCACCCAATCCGCTCACTCAACAACTCCAACGCCTTGATCCCCGCCAGCGAGTTACCCGCCGCATTCAATTCCGGCGACCACACGCACACCGTAAATTGCCCCGGCACCACCGCGACGATCCCGCCGCCCACACCGCTCTTGCCCGGAAGCCCCACGCGATACGCAAAGTTGCCCGCTTCGTCATACAGCCCGCTGGTGGCCATGATCGAGTTGACCTGCTTGGTCTGACGCGCCGTCAGGATCTGCTCGCCGCTGTGGGCACTTACGCCTTCGTTGGCCAGGAAGCTGAACGCCTTGGCCAAATCCAGGCAGCTCATCTGCAGCGCGCAGTAGTTGAAGTAGCTGTGCAGCACCGCGTCCACGTCGTTGTGGAAATTGCCGAAGGATTTCATCAAGTAGGCCATGGCTGCATTGCGCGCGCCGTGTTGGGCCTCCGATTCGGCGACGATGCTGTTGACCAGGATCTGCGGGTTACCCGACAGGCGCCGCACAAAATCGCGCATTGACAGGATCGGCACGGCAAAACGTGATTGGTTGATGTCGCAGATCACCAGCGCACCGGCGTTGATGAATGGATTGCGCGGGCGACCGCGTTCGAATTCCAGCTGCACCAGCGAGTTGAAGGGCTGCCCTGAAGGCTCATGGCCCAGGCGCTCCCAGATGCTTTCGCCACCGTGGTCGATGGCCTGCACCAGGCTGAACACCTTGGAAATGCTCTGCACCGAGAACAGCGTATCGGCGTCGCCTGCGCAGTAGGCGGAGCCGTCATTGCCATAGACCGCGATACCCAATTGGTTGGCGGGCACGTCGGCCAATGCGGGGATGTAATCGGCGACTTTGCCGAGGCCGATCAGTGGACGAACTTCGTCAAGGATCGACTCCAGCAGCGCCTGCATGTCTTGTCCGGTCATGTGGTATTGAATGGGTAATAAGCGGGGCGCGGAGCATACTTCAATAGGCGCCGTAATCCCAATGTGGGAGCCTGCTCCCACAAGGGATAACAGCACGGCTCAGAACTGCGCCACATCCGACACCTGCTCATCCAGCACATCCCGCGCCAGCGCCCAGGCGCGGTCCC
Source organism: Pseudomonas poae (assembly GCA_004000515.1). GTDB lineage: Bacteria > Pseudomonadota > Gammaproteobacteria > Pseudomonadales > Pseudomonadaceae > Aquipseudomonas > Aquipseudomonas cremoris. The sequence goes on along the minus strand of CP034537.1, from coordinate 4,407,078 downwards.
TGGATTCCACCACCAGCAATGGATAACCCCAGGCCTTGCCAAACATCTCGGCAAATGGCCTGAGCGCCAGGCGCTGCGCCGCACTGGGTTCCACCTGGATCATGCCGCGGACGTAGGTTCGCAGTGCCTGCTTGTTCTTCTTCATCCAGATCGACGCTTGCTTGCGCTCTTCATGGGAGTGCTCGTGGTTGTTTTCATCCACGCCTTTTTCATGCAGCAGCAGGAACGCTTGCTGGCGCGCCAGCAGGTTTTCAAACACCCGGAAAGCATCCTCCGCGCCACCTTCGTTCGGGGCGTCGAAGACGATTTTCACCACAGGAAAAGTTGAACTGTCGAGTCGCATGGCAGAGCTCCTTGTTGAGAGTGGATCTCACTATAGTGACCCAGCCACTGGACGGCATTGCACAAAATAGCCAGACTATTTCGCAATTCAGCCAAGTTGCTAACGCCGCCATGAAGCACCACCGCCTTGATCTGCACGACCCGCTTATGGCCAAGGATGCCGATGTGTTTCCGCGCGCCGTGGTGGCCGTGGGCGCCAGCAGCACCTCGGACACCTGGGAGCACACGCCCCACGCCCATCGCAAGGGCCAGCTGATGTACACCCTGCGCGGGGTCATCCACTGTGAAATCGAGGCCGGTATCTGGATCGTGCCGCCGCAGTGCGCACTGTGGATTCCCGGCGGCACGGCCCATGCGGCGCGCGGCTCCGGGGAGGCGGAGGTGTATTGCCTGCTGATCGATCCCGACGCCGCCAGCGCCCTGCCCGCGCAATGCTGCACCCTGGCGGTGTCGGGACTGCTGCATGAGCTGATCAGCAAAGCGGTGAGCTTCCCGCTGCTGTATGAAGAGCATGGCGCACAAGGTCGCCTGATCAACACGCTGCTGGATGAACTGGCCGCTGCGCCCATCGAAGCGTTGCACTTGCCCATGCCGCAAGACGCCAGGCTGCGGCGCCTGGCCGACAGCCTGCTGGCCGATCCGACGGATAAAGCCACCCTCAGCCAATGGGCGGTGCGCATCGGCATGAGCGAGCGCAGCATGACCCGCCTGTTGCTGGAAGAATTGGGCCTGAGCTTTGGGCGCTGGCGCCGGCAGTTGCATGTGATCCTGTCACTGCAACGGTTGGCCAAGGGTGAGAGTGTGCAACGGGTGGCGCTGGACCTGGGTTATGAAAACGCCAGCGGGTTTATCACCATGTTCCGCAAAGCGGTGGGCCAGCCGCCGGCGCGTTACCTGGCGGACCGTGCCGGTACCCTCCAGAGCACCGTGGCGCCCATCGCCTTGAATTGACCACGGGTTCTGCGCTGTAGAAGCTAGATGGCAACCTTGAAAGCCGATCGCGCCACCTGGCTGTGCTCGGTCACCGGCAACCGCCGCACATTGGCCTCTGCCGAGCGCGCCACGGCGGCCTCCACTGCACCCCAAGCAACCCCAACAACCGCGCACGAATCGCCTGGAAACCTTCCTGGCCGGTGTCGCGCGCGCGGCAGGTCAATCCTCAGTTGCTCGGCAATCTTGCCGTTTTCCAACACGATCACGCGGTCTGCCAGCAGGATAGCCTCGTCCACGTCGTGGGTCACCAGCAGCACGGCAGGCGTGTGCTTGCGCCACAGCTCGATGATCAGGCGGTGCATCTTGATACGGGTCAAGGCGTCGAGGGCGGCAAACGGTTCGTCGAGCAGCAACAGCTTGGGTTCGCGCACCAGGCCACGGGCCAGGGCGACACGTTGAGCTTCGCCGCCGGACAGGGTCGCCGGGTAGGCATCGAGGCGATGGGCCAGGCCAACTTCGGTCAGCGCTTGCACCGCACGCGCCTTGGCATCGGGAATACGCAGGCCCAGCACTACGTTTTTCCAGGCGCGTTTCCAGGGCATCAGGCGCGGTTCCTGAAACACCGCCGCCCGCGCCTTGGGCACGCGCAGTTGGCCGCTGTCGATGCTGTCCAACCCAGCCAGGCTGCGCAGCAAAGTGGTCTTGCCCGAACCACTGGCGCCGAGCAAGGCAACAAACTCACCGGGAGCGATGTCCAGGTCCAGGCCGTCGATAACCCGCTGCTCGCCAAATTGACGGACCACATTGCGCAGTTGCACTGGCGCTTCAAGTGTCGACATGTCAGTTCCTCACAAAAGATGGGCGCCAGGCCAGGGCGAAGCGTTCGAGGGTGCGGATCAGGCCGTCGATCAGCAGGCCGAGCACGCTGTAGATCAACAGGCAGATCACGATCACGTCGGTGCGCATGAAGTCCCGCGCATCGCTGGCCAGGAAGCCGATGCCGGCGGTGGTGTTGATCTGCTCGACAAACACCAGGGCCAGCCAGGAGATACCCAACGCATAGCGCAGGCCAACGAAGAACGAAGGCAACGAGCCCGGCAAAATTACATGCCAGATCAGCTCTCGGCGGTTGAGGCCCAGGGTGTTGGCGGCTTCGATCAATTTGGGGTCGATATTGCGAATGCCGGCGAACAGGTTGAGGTACACCGGGAACGTGGTGCCCACGACAATCAAGGCAATCTTGGTGAATTCGCCAATGCCGAACCACAGGATAAACAGCGGCACCAGCGCCAGGGACGGAATGGTGCGCACCATCTGCATGGGCGAATCGAGGATCACCTCACCGCGTCGGGACAAGCCGCTGATCAACGCTGCCGCCACACCAATGCTCACGCCAATGCCCAAGCCGAACAGCGCGCGTTGCAGGGAGACCAGCAGGTGTTTGCCCAGTTCGCCGGACACGATCATCGCCCACAGTGTGCCGCCGATCTGCGACGGCGCCGCGATGACCCGCGAAGGTATCCAGCCCAACTGCGAGGCCAGCTCCCAGAGCAGCAACAGCACCAGGGGCTGACCAGTCGCAACAGCGCGTCGGGTGTGCGCCAGTTGCGTGTTGCCTTGAGTTGAACGGCGGGCTTGTTGATGAAGAGCGTCTCGGTCATCAGGCTTGCTTCCTTATCTAGACTGGACCCCATGCTAATCGCATAAAAAACAGCTGTGAAAGTCTTTCCAGGAATAACCTAATACACACAAGATGCAAATTACTGATACATCTAACAATTAATGATTCAACATTTTAATAATTAGGTTAGAACCAAACGGCATTTTACAGCCCCGCCCCCTGCCCCTACTTTTGGACGCGAATAGCCGACCCCCTGCCCGGTGGAGGTGCCCATCCCGTACACGACAAGGACAGACCATGAGCATTGAATTCATCGGCTACATCGGCGGCCACCACGCCTCCGAGATCCACCCGCGCAGCGGCCCTACCCTGCAACCGGACTACGTGGAAACCGTGGCCCGCGCCCACGAAGAGGCCGGGTTCGACCGCGCCTTGGTGGCCTTCCATTCCAACAGCCCGGACAGCACGCTGATCGCCTCCCACGCCGCCAGCGTGACCCAGAAGCTGCAATTTCTGATTGCCCACCGCCCGGGTTTTGCCCAGCCGACCCTGGCCGCACGCCAGTTCACCACCCTGGACGTATTCAACGGCGGCCGCACCGCCGTGCACATCATTACTGGCGGCGATGATCGCGAACTGCGCGCCGACGGCAGCCATATCGGCAAGGACGAACGCTATGCCCGCACCGACGAATACCTGAGTGTGGTGCGCCAGGAATGGACCAGCGAGCAGCCGTTCGATTTCGAGGGCACTTACTATCAGGTCGAAGGCGCCTATTCGACGGTGAAGTCACCGCAGCAACCGCATATTCCGTTGTACTTTGGCGGCTCTTCCCCGCCGCTATCGCTGTCGCCGGCAAGCACGCCGATGTGTACGCGCTGTGGGGCGAGACCTACGAACAAGTCCGCGAGATTGTGACCCAGGTGCGCGCCGAAGCAGCCAAGCATGGGCGCACGATTCGCTTCAGCCTGTCGCTGCGCCCGATCCTCGCCGAGACCGAAGAACTGGCATGGGCGCGCGCCGACAGCATCCTGCAACAAGCCACTGAACTGGCCGAGAAGCATGGATTTGTACGCCGCGAACCGCCGAATGAAGGCTCGCGCCGGTTGCTGGCGGCAGCGGCGCAGGGGTCGCGGTTGGATAAGCGCTTGTGGACCGGGATTGCCGGCTTGCTCGGCGCGCAAGGCAACTCCACCTCGCTGGTGGGCACCGCTGACCAAGTGGCCGAGGCGTTGGTGGATTACTACGACCTGGGCATTACCACGTTCCTGATTCGTGGGTTTGATCCGCTGAACGATGCGATTGACTACGGCAAACGCTTGATCCCGCTCACCCGCCAGTTGATCGCCGAACGCGAGCAGTCCAAGCAAGTCGCTTAAATCAAAAACACTGCAAAACAGATGTGGGAGCTGGCTTGCCTGCGATAGCATCAACTCGGTACATCTGAATAACCGAGGTGTTTGCATCGCAGGCAAGCCAGCTCCCACATGTTGATCTGCTGTGTACCTTGGATCAGTTTTTGTAGTCGGTATCGGTGCGCTCCAACTGGCGCACCAACGCATTCCAATGCCGCGCCACACCCGGCCCATCGCCACTGGCAAACACCTTGGCCTGTTGCTCGACCTTCTGCACCACTTCCGCCGGCGGGAAAATCAACTCCGCATTGCCTGCCGCCTGCGCCGCCACCTGGATATTGCACGCGCGCTCCAACTGCTGCAGTTGCTGAAACGCATGCTCCACACTCACCCCTGCGGTCAACAAGCCGTGGTTGCGCAGGATCATCACACTCTTGTCACCCAGGTCCGCCACCAGGCGCTCGCGCTCGTCCAGGTCGAGGGCCACGCCCTCATAACCGTGGTACGCCACACGTCCGGAAAAACCGATGGAGTGCTGGGAGATCGGCAACAGACCGTCCTTCTGCGCCGACACCGCAATACCGTCACGAGTATGGGTGTGCAGCACCGCTTGCAGGTCATGGCGCGCGCCATGGATGGCACTGTGAATCACATAACCGGCGTAGTTGATGCCCAGGCCGGTCGGGTCGTCGACGATGGTGCCGTCGAGGTCGACCTTGACCAGGTTGGAGGCGCTGATTTCATCGAACAGCAACCCGAAAGCGTTGATCAGGAAGTGCTCATCCGGGCCTGGCACGCGGGCGGAGAAGTGGGTGTAGATGTGGTCGGTCCACTTGTACAAGGCCGCCAGGCGATACGCGGCGGCCAGCTTGACGCGCACTTCCCATTCTTCCGGAGTGACGCGCTGGCGAACATTGTTGGAAACACTGGAAATCGAGGTGACGCTGCTCATGGCAAAACTTCCTGGATGGCCTTAAGGACTTCCAGGCAAGCCTATGGGATGCAAAAAAATAATAAAAAGCACATTTTAATCTAAGCTAATTATTATTTTTTTCATAACTCCATCAGCTTCTACACCGGTCAGTGTGAGAGGCGGGATTACCCCGGTAGCCCTGAGTATCTACGCCATTGTAGTGAGCGGGCTTGCCCGCGCTGGGTGGCGAAGCCGCCCTAATCAAGCCGCCGCGGTGTTTTTAGGAAAACCGTGGTGCCTGAATTTAGGGCGGCTTCGCCACCCAGCGCGGGACAAGCCCGCTCACTACAAATGCGGCTGTGCCTTTGATGTAGCGTCAGGCGGCGTCGCGGATTTTGTGCAAGGAAGCCGCGACCAATTTGCCAAACGCATCCACCGGCCCCTGCAAGTTGCCCAGGAAGTGCGGATAGATCAGCCACAAATCCATCACCGGCTTGAAGTCCTTGAGCGGCATCACCGCCAGTTGATCGCGATGGGCGCTGCGTTCCAGCAACGGGCGCGGCACCAGGCCCAGGCCCAAACCATCTGCTACCAGGCCCAACTGCAGCTCAGTGCCGAAGGTTTCCAGGTTCACCCGCAACGCCAACCCTTGATCCGACAAGGTGCGCTGCAAACCCGCACGGAAGCCGCAACCATCCGGGTTCAATATCCAACCGCTCTGGTACACATCCGCCAACTTGCACGGCTTCTTCGGCAACTGCGCCTTGGCACACACCACCACCAACTCCATCTTGCCGATGGACTCGCCAACCACGTTGTCGGGGAAGATCTTGCCCGCCGGGAACAACGCCGCCGCCGCATCCAGCTCGCCGCGTTCGATCTTGCCCACCAACTGACTGCCCCAGCCGGTGGCGACCTGGGCGCGCAGGTCGGCGTATTCGGTACGCAGGTGCTTGAGCGCATCCAGCAACACCACATCGCCAATGGTCTGCGGCACGCCCAGGCGCAGCAGGCCGGTCGGCGGTGCGTCGGTGGCCACCAGCTCGCGCAGGGCATCCATCTCGCGCAGGATCAGCCGGCACTGCTCATAAACGCGAGTACCGATCAGCGTAGGCTTGAGGGGTTTGGTATTGCGGTCGAACAGCTCCACCCCAAGTGCCTGCTCAAAGTTCTGCACGCGACGGGTGATGGCCGGCTGGGTCAGTTGCAACGACTCGGCGGCATGGCTGATGGACTGGCAACGAATCACTTCGACAAAGGCATCGATATCGTCAATTTTCATTTGGGCCGCACATAGAGAACAGTCATTAAGATGTGTGCAAAGCATAGTTGCAGGAAGGCTGTCTGGATAGCCCGCGCTGTGATCGATAACGTCTAACCCTAGTCGGACCAGTTCTAAATTACCTTCGGCTATAAGCTAATCATTAAAAAATAGCATATTAACTATAAACATTATGCTTAGATAAGCTCAAGAACACAGACCAATGGAATTGCCATGACCCAGGCCAAGCACCCCGAGAGACTAAGAGCATTTATAGGCGCCCTGGCGGAATTGATTGACGGCAATCCACGTGAAGGTGACCTGCTGCACCGTGGCGGCAAGCTACTGGCGCAACTGGTCAGCCATGATGATTGGCTCCCCGATGAATTCGCCCAACCCGATCCCGAGCGCTACCAGCAATTTTTGCTGCATGCCGACTCGCGCCAGCGTTTCAGCATCGTCAGTTTTGTCTGGGGGCCGGGCCAAAGCACACCGATTCATGACCACCGGGTGTGGGGGTTGATCGGCATGCTGCGCGGTGCGGAGTTTTCCCAAGGCTTTGAACGCGCTCCGGACGGCAGCCTGGTGGCCGAAGGCAAGCCGATCCAGTTGGTGCCGGGCCAGGTTGAAGCCGTATCGCCCAAGGTCGGCGACATTCATCAGGTGAGCAACGCCCACAGCGACCAGGTGTCCATCAGTATCCATGTGTACGGCGCCAATATCGGTGCGGTGCGCCGCGCGGTGTACCAACCTGACGGCAGCGAGAAACTGTTTATCTCCGGTTATTCCAACGCCTTCCTCCCGAATATCTGGGATTTGTCCAAAGAAAAGAGCCCTGCCCTATGACCACCGTATCCACCCGCAGCTTTGCCCAGATTCGCCAGGCCCTGTTGGACCATGAAGAACTCGCCCTGGTCGACGTGCGTGAAGAAGCACCGTTTGCCGAGTCCCACCCGCTGTTTGCCGCGAATATTCCGTTGTCCAAGCTTGAGCTGGAGGTGTACTCGCGCATTCCTCGCCGCGACACCCAGGTCACCGTGTATGACAACGGCGAAGGTTTGGCTACCCGCGCCGCTGAGCGCCTGGTTGCACTGGGCTACACCCAGGTCAGCCTGCTCGAAGGTGGCCTGGAAGGTTGGCGCAAGGCCGGTGGCGAGCTGTTCATTGACGTGAACGTGCCAAGCAAGGCCTTTGGCGAACTGGTGGAAAGCGAGCGCCACACACCGTCCCTGGCCGCCGAAGAAGTGCAGGCCCTGCTCGACAGCCAAGCCGATGTGGTGGTGCTCGACGCACGCCGCTTCGACGAATACCAGACCATGAGCATTCCCACCGGTATCAGCGTGCCGGGGGCCGAGTTGGTCCTGCGCGCCCGTGAATTGGCGCCGGACCCGGCCACCCGCATCATCGTCAACTGCGCCGGGCGCACCCGCAGCATTATCGGCACCCAGTCGCTGATCAATGCGGGCGTGGCCAACCCGGTGTCGGCGCTGCGCAACGGCACCATCGGCTGGACCCTGGCTGGACAAAAACTCGCCCACGGCCAATCGCGCCGCTTTGCGCCGACCTCGGAAGAACATCGCGAAGTGGCCGCAGCGGATGCGCGTCGCGTCGCCGACAAGGCCCGCGTCGGTCGCGCCAGCCTGGCCGATCTACAGGGCTGGCAGCAGGAAGCGAACCGCACCACCTACCTGTTCGATGTGCGCACGCCGGAAGAATTTGAAGCTGGGCATTTGCCGGGTGCACGTTCCACGCCAGGCGGCCAGCTGGTGCAAGAAACCGACCACGTCGCCAGCGTACGCGGTGCACGCCTGGTGCTGGCGGATGACGACGGTGTGCGCGCCAACATGTCCGCCTCCTGGCTGGCCCAACTGGGCTGGGAAGTGCACGTACTGGATGGCCTGCAACCGGCGCAATTCAGCGAGAAAGGTGCCTGGGTCGCCCCGGTTCCAGCGCCACCACAAGCCGAGCTGATCACCCCCACACCCTCGCCGACTGGCTGGGCCATGGCGACACCGTGGTGCTGGACTTCACCGCTAGCGCCAACTACGTCAAGCGCCATATCCCCGGTGCCTGGTGGGCCCTGCGTGCGCAGTTGCCCCAGGCCCTGGCTAAAACACCCGACGCCGAGCGTTATGTGCTGACCTGCGGCAGCAGCCAACTGGCGCGCCTGGCGGTGGCGGAAGTGGAAGCCATTACTGGCAAGCCAGTGTTCCTGCTGCAAGACGGCACGGCCGGCTGGATCAACGCGCAACTGCCGCTGGAGGAAGGTGAAACCCACCTGGCGTCACCACGCATCGACCGCTACCGCCGGCCATACGAAGGCACCGACAACCCCAAGGAAGCCATGCAGGCTTACCTGGACTGGGAATTCGGCCTGGTGGACCAACTGGCCCGCGACGGCACCCACGGTTTCTACGTGATCTGATCACCCCTGACCCACCTGCACCCACACGGGGTGCAGGTTCCACATCCGACCCCTCTCCAGGCGGAGGCTGAACCCACACACGAGAGGATACCCGCATGACCCTGCATATCACCCGCCTGGAACCCACCATCGGCGCCGAAATCGCCGGCATTGACCTGCGCCAGCCGTTGACCGCTGCACTACGTGATGAACTGCGCCAACTGCTGCTGGAGCACAAAGTGCTGTTCTTCCGCGACCAAGCCATCAACACCGAACAGCAAATTGCTTTCGCCAAGGAATTCGGCGAGCTGTACGTGCACCCCACCACCCAGCAGAACGACCCGACTCAGCCCCAGGCGCACCTGATCGAAGCCCAGGACGAACGCAAACTCTACGGCCCGCGCATCAGCGGCCGTTGGCACACCGACACCAGCTGGCTGCTGCAACCCACCCTCGGCGCGGTGCTGCGCGCGGTGGACTTGCCGGAAGTCGGCGGCGACACCCTATGGGCCGATGCCGGCGCGGTGTACCGCGCACTGCCCGATGAACTGCGCGCAGAGATCGACAATTTGCACGTGGTACACGACTTCAAAAAGGCCTTGGACAAGGTCGGCTACGACTACCCGATCCTCGCTCACCCGCTGGTGCGCACCCACCCGGAAACCGGTGAAGACGGGCTGTTCATCAACTTCTCGCAAAACCCTTCGGTGATCGGCTGGACGCCACAGCAAAGCAAGCAGTTGATTGATCGCTTGCTGCTGGAATTCAACAAGCCCGAACACCAAGTGCGCTTCAAATGGCGCCCGGGTTCCGTAGCGTTCTGGGACAACCGTTCGACCCTGCACTACCCGGTCTACAACTACGGCGACTACCCGCGTCGCATGGAGCGGGTGCTGATTGCCTATGACGATATTCCGCATCGGGTAAGAGCTGCCAACGCGGCCTGACCTCTATTTAAGCCACAACAAAGATCCCCTGTGGGAGCGGGCTTGCCCGCGATGGCGACATATCAGCCAGTATTTCTTTAGCTGAGACACCGCCATCGCAGGCAAGCCAGCTCCACAGGGATGTGCGGTGTCCCTAGGTTTTCTGGAAACAGCCCCCATGCCTGCATCCCACTTTCAATACTGTGCGGTAGCCATCAGCCTGCTCGCCATTAATTTCCCGGCCCAGGCCGAAGACCCCGACAAAACCCTTGGCACCGTGGTCGTCACCGGCAACCGTGGCAACCAGGCGCGCACCATCGCCGACAGCCCCTCGCCCATCGACGTGATCAGCGCCGAGCAACTGCAAGCCAGCGGCAAGGTCGGTCTCAAAGAACTGCTGGCGCGTTTGCTACCGTCGTTCAACCTGCCCGCCATCAACGGCGGCGGCACCTCGTGGTCGGTGCGTGGCGTGACCATGCGCGGTTTGTCTGGCGACCAGGTGCTGGTGCTGGTCAACGGCAAACGCCGCCACAACACGGCCTTGATCAACAACCTGGCGCGCATCGGCACCGCCGCTGTACCGGTCAACCTGGACCTGATCCCGGTGTCGGCCATCGACCATATCGAAGTGCTGCGCGACGGTGCGTCCGCCCAATACGGCTCGGACGCAATTGCCGGGGTGATCAATATCATCCTCAAGGAAAACGACAGCGGCGGCAGCGCCGAAACCTCGTTCGGCCGCTACGGTGCAGGTGACGGCGATACCGTGCACCAGACCGTCAACTACGGCTTGTCCCTGCCCAACGATGGCTTTGCCAACCTGGCGCTGGACAGCAAGGAGCAAGAGCCTTTCAACCGTACTGGCAGCGCCACCGGCCGGCTGTATGGTACCGCTGCTGCCCCCGACAGCCGCGACCAGACCGTCAACCGCCACGGCTGGAACCCCAGCTACGGCCTGGGCCGCGAGAAAGTCACCAACGCCAGCTACAACCTCGAGCTGCCGCTGCAAGACGATCTCAAGTTCTACTCGTTCTCCACCGCCAGCTACATGGAAACCACCAAGGTCACCGGCAACTACCGTCCCAATGAGATCACCTCCCTGGCCGGCGACCCGAACACGCCCTACCCCGACGGCATCCACGCACAACGGCGCAACCGCACCAAGGATTTCCAGGTGGCCGGTGGCTTCAAGGGCCTGGTCGGTGGTTGGGACTACGACATCAGTTCCACCTGGGGCGAAGACGATTCCACCCTCAACGCCAACAACACGCTTAACCCATCCTGGGGGCCCACCAGCCCGACCTCGTTCAACCTGGCCTCGCAGATCTTCGACCAGTGGACCAACAACCTGGACTTGAGCCGCACCTTCGATATCGGCCTCAGCCACCCGCTGCAAACTGCGTTCGGGTTTGAATACCGTTGGGAGAAATACCAGATCGAAGCCGGCGACTATGCCTCCTATACGCCGGGCAACTATGTGCTGCCCAGCGGCCCGTTCGCCGGGCAAACACCGTTGCCGGGGCTGGCGTCGTATAACGGCACCAGCACGGCGGACGCCGGTGAGATCAGCCGTAGCAACGTCGCCAGCTACGTCGACCTGGGCCTGGACGTAACCGACCGCTGGTACGTCGGCGCCGCCGCGCGCTACGAGCGCTACACCCAGGACATCGGCAGCACCTGGAGCGGAAAACTGTCGACGCGCTTCAAGCTCACCCCGGAATTTGCCCTGCGCGGCACCATCAACAATGGCTTCCGGGCGCCGTCGCTGGCCCAGACCATTTATGCCTCGTCCACCTTCACCTCCGGCGGCGTGGTCAACGGCCAGCAGGTCTCGGTGCCGGTCAAGGTGCTGCCGGTGGACACCGCCGAAGCGCAAGCGTTGGGTGCAGAGAAACTCAAGCCGGAAAAGTCGCTGAACTACAGCTTCGGTTTCACCTACGAACCCACGCAGAACTACCGCCTGACCACCGACCTGTACCAGATCGGTATCCGCGACCGCATCGTGTCCACCAGCCTGCTCGGCGGCCCGGCCGTGTCGCAGATCCTGGCTGCCAACGGCCTGTCGCCAGGGCTGTACGCGCAGTACTACACCAACGCCGTCGACACCCGTACCCGTGGCGTCGACATCATCAACGAATACCGCCAGCAGTTGGATGAGTACGGCCAAGTGCGCTGGAGCCTGGCCTACAACTGGAACCAGACCAAGATCGAAAAACTCCAGGACACCCCGCCCGCACTCGCCAGCCTGGGCTCCAACTACCAGATTTTCGACCGGCGCCTGCAAAGGACCTGACGGTTGCCACGCCGCAATCCAAATTGATCCTGGCGGCCAACTGGAAGGTTACCGCCTACACCCTCAACCTGGCCCTGACCCGCTTCGGCAGCTACACCGAAGGCGACAACAACCCGATCAACGACCGCAAATTCAGCGCCAAATGGATCAGCGACGTGGACGCGGCCTACGACATCAACAAGCACTTCACCGTGGCACTCGGCGCCAACAACCTGTTCAACGTGTACCCGGACAAAAAGGGCATCAAGGACTGGGCGGGAGCCTATGAATACGGCCAGTTTTCGCCGTTCGGCTTTGGCGGTGCGTACTACTACACGCGCCTGGCGTACAACTTCTGAGGCCCTGACATGACTGAACTGAGCTGCGATGTACTGATCGTCGGCGGCGGCCTGGCGGGTACCTGGGCCGCCATCGCCGCCGCCCGCGAAGGCGTCAAGGTGATCCTGGTGGACAAGGGTTACTGCGGCACCAGCGGCGTCACCGCCACCGCCGGCCCCGGCCATTGGTGGGTGCCACCCGGCGCCCGCGAAGCCGCCATCGACAAGCGCCTGGCCACCGCCTATGGCCTGGCCGATGCGCGCTGGATGGCCCGCGCCATCGACACCACCTGGACCAGCCTGCCGGGCTTGAGCGACTACTACGCCTTCCCCCAGAACGAACAGGGCGAGACCCAATACCGTGGCCTGCGCGGCCCGGAATACCTGCGCGGCCTGCGTCGTCGCGTGCTCGACAGCGGCGTGACGATCCTCGATCACCACCCCGCATTGGAGCTGCTGCGCGACGATCACGGCAACGTGGTCGGCGCCCGAGGCTGGCGGCGCCAGGCCGGGGGTGACTGGTTGATTCGTGCCGGAGCGGTGGTGCTGGCCACGGGCGGTTGTGCATTCCTGTCGCGCTTGCTCGGCAACCACACCAACACTGGCGACGGTTACTTGATGGCCGCCGAAGCCGGTGCCGAGCTGTCGGGCATGGAGTTTTCCAACTACTACTGCATCGCGGCGGCAGGCAGCAGCATGACGCGCTCGATGGTGTACACCTTTGGCGAGTATTTCGACGCGGCGGACCGCCCGCTGGATATCCGTGGCGGCCCTGGCTTTACCGAGACGCTGGCCAAGGCGCTGCTCAACGGTCCCGTGTATTGCCGCTTGAATCGGGTGCCTGCACAGGTTCGTGCGCAACTGCCGAGCATCCAACCCAACCTGATGCTGCCGTTTGACCGGCGCGGCGTCGACCCGTATCGCGAGCGGTTTGCGGTGACCTTGCATCCCGAGGGCACCATCCGTGGCGTCGGTGGTTTGCGCCTGGTGAACGATGACTGCCAAACCACCGTGCCCGGCGTATTCGCCGCCGGGGATGCCGCCAGCCGTGAGCCGATTGCCGGTGCCACCTCGGGCGGCGGCGCACAGAACTCCGCATGGGCGTTGTCTACCGGGCAATGGGCAGGCCGTGGCGCGGCAAGATTGGCGCGGAACAAGCTTGCATATCACGGCGCATTGCGAGGGTTTGACGGCGCGGCGGGCGGCAGCGCTGAGCTGATCCAACGCATCCAGGCCGAAGTGCACCCGCTGGACAAAAACCTGTTTCGCAGCGGTGACCAACTGGAGCGATCCTTAAGCGAACTCGACAACATCTGGGACCAAGTGCGCGCCGCAACACCCACCACTAACCCGCTGCGCGCCCGCGAAACCGCCGCCATGGCCGCCACCGCCCGCTGGTGCTACACCGCTGCCGCATTGCGCAAGGAGAGTCGGGGCATGCACCAGCGCAGCGATACGCCTCAGCAGAGTGAGCTGTATGACGCGCATTTGCGGGTGTCCGGCGTGGACCAGGTGCAGGCGCGTTTCGATCCCACCCATCAAGGTCAACCCCGATGATTGAACTGATCTACTCCGACCTGTGCAACGGCTGCGGTCAATGCGTCGCCGTGTGCCCCACCAATGTGCTGGCCCAGGACACCCAGGGCAAACCGTTGATCGCCGAACAACAGGCCTGCCAGACCTGCTTCATGTGCGAGCTGTATTGCACCAGCGACGCGCTGTACGTCGACCCGGACGTCGAGCACCTGCGCCACCCCGACCCGGTAGCCGTGCGTGAAGCAGGACTGCTCGGCCAATACCGTCGCGACTCGGGCTGGGATGAGTGGGCCGATGATCCCGCTCATCGCAATGAGCATTGGCGCATGGACGGCATCTTCGCCCTGGCTCGCATCACCCCGCCAAATGCAATAACTGAATAATCAATCACTGCAAAATGAATTATTTTCATAATTAACATATAACCAAAAGAACTTCACAGCGAGTTTTTTATGGGCATAACGTTAACCCCACACACCGACCCCTTCTCCAGGCGGAGGTAACGAACCCTTTCTTGATCTGCCTGGAGCCTGCATCCCATGGTCTTTACCACCCCTTTCAAACGCCTGCTCCTGGGCACTGCCCTGGCCCTCGGCCTGATCGGCAGCAGCCATGCCGCCGACCTGCAACCGCTGCGGGTGGCCAATCAGAAATCAACCATCAAGGCGCTGCTGGATGTCTCCGGCGAGTCGAAAAATGTGCCGTACGAAATCCAATGGTCGGAATTTCCGTCCGCCTCGCCATTGGGTGAAGCACTGAATGCCGGTGCGGTGGATATTGGCGCCCTCGGCGATGCACCGTATGTCTTTGCCCTGGGCGCCGGTGCGTCGCTCAAGGTGGTCAGCATCATCCATGCCGAGGGGCGTAACACCACTGCCCTGCTGGTGCCGAAGGATTCGCCGATCAAGACCGTCGCCGACCTCAAGGGCAAGAAGATCGTCACCGGGCGCGGCTCCATCGGCCATTACCTGGCGATCAAGGCCCTGGCCAGCGCCGGGTTGAGCACCAAGGACGTGCAGTTCATTTTCCTGCTGCCGAGCGAATCACGCCTGGTGCTGGATAACGGCACCGCCGATGCCTGGGCCACCTGGGACCCGTACACCACCGTGGTCACCTCGCAAAGCCAAGCCCGCGTGCTGATCAGCGGTAACAAGCTGTTGAGCAACCACCTGTACTTCGCCGCCACTAGCCAAGCCATCGCCGACAAGCGTCCGCAATTGGACGACTTTGTCGCGCGCATCGACCGCGCCTTCGCCTGGGCCAACACCCACCCCAATGAATACGCCGCCGCCCAGGCCAAGATCACCGGCCTGCCCCTGGCAGTGCATGTGGAAGTGGCCAAGGACACCCGCCTGAGCCCGGTCGCCATCGACGACTCGGTGATCAGCGGCCTGCAAGCGACCGCCGACATCTATCAACAAGAAGGCCTGGTGACCAAGCACATCGATGTGTCGCAGGGCTTCGATAAAAGCTTTAACGCCAAGCGTGCCCCCAATTCCCAAGCATCGCGCTGATAAAAAGCATCGCGCTAGGAGGAGCATTACATGAGCAAGTCACAGCAGCCACGCCACTTGAAACTCGGCGCCATGGTCCACGGAGTGGGTCACGGCTGGGGCGAATGGCGCCACCCGAACGCCCAACCGAATGCCAGCACCAGTTTTGGTTTCTACAAGCAACAGACTGAACTGGCCGAAGCCGCCAAATTCGACTTCGTGTTCATCGCCGACAGCCTGCATATCCACGCCAAGTCCAGCCCTCATTACCTCAACCGTTTCGAGCCGCTGACCATCCTCTCGGCCCTCGCCGCGATCACCAGCAACATCGGCCTGGTCGCCACCGTGACCGTCAGCTACACCGAGCCCTACCAGGTGGCACGTCAGTTCTCGTCCCTGGACCATATCAGCGGCGGTCGCGCCGGTTGGAACGTAGTCACCTCGTGGCTCAGCGGCACCGCCGACAACTTCGGCAAGGCCGAGCACCCGCCGCATGCCGTGCGCTATCGCATCGCCAAAGAGCACGTGAATGCAGTCAAGGGCCTGTGGGATTCCTGGGAAGACGATGCCTTTGCCTACAACAAGCAAAGCGGCGAGTTTTTCACCCCGAGCAAACTGCATGCACTGAACCACAAAGGCGAGTTCTTCTCGGTCAAAGGCCCACTGAATATTGCGCGTTCGCGCCAGGGCCAGCCGGTGATTTTCCAGGCCGGCACCTCGGAAGACGGGCGTAATTTTGCCGCCGAAAACTCCGACGCAATCTTTGTGCACGTGGAGAGCATCGAGGAAGGCCTGGCGTATTCACACGACCTCAAACGTCGCGCCAAGGGCTTTGGCCGTGACCCCGAGAACCTGTCGATCCTGCCGGGTATCCGCCCGATTGTCGGTCGCGATGAAGCCGAGGTGGAAAGCCGTTATCAGCAGGCCGTGGACCTGGTCACCGTGGAAGACGCCATCGTCGCCCTTGGCCGCCCGTTCAACGACCACGACTTCAGCAAATATCCGCTGGACGCGCCGTTCCCGGAACTGGGCGACCTGGGCTCCAACAGCCAGCGCGGCGGCTCCGACCGCATCAAGCAACTGGCCAAGGACGAAGGCCTGACCCTGCGCGAAGTGGCCCTGCGCTTCTCGCGGCCCAAGCGTGATTTTGTCGGCACCCCGGAGCAAGTCGCCGATGCGATCCAGACCTGGTTCGAGCGTGGCGCCAGCGACGGTTTCATCATCAACTCGGTGTTGCCGGACGGCTTGCAGTACTTCACCGAACTGGTGGTGCCGGTGCTGCAACAACGCGGTCTGTTCCGCACTGAATACAGCGGCCATACCCTGCGCGACAACCTGGGCCTGGACGTGCCGGCCAACCGCTACAGCGTGGCGGCTGAGGTTGAAGACAAACAGGAGGCGCTGGCATGAGCGAATCCCTCAACCGTCAGTTGGCGGACCTGCACGCCGAACGTGTCGCCAGTTGGGCACCGGAGTCATTGAAGATCAATATCGACCAGCGCCAGCGCCTGGTGGATGAAGCACGGGTAGACGACTACGTGCAGGTGGGCGATGAGCTGGACCCGTTTACCTTGCTCAACGTGGAAGGCGGCGAACTCAACCGCGAGCTGCTGTTGGCCGACGGCCCGGCGGTGCTGATTTTCTTCCGCTTTGCCGGCTGCCCGGCGTGCAACATCGCCCTGCCCTATTACGAGCGCCAGCTTTACCCGCGCCTGCGTGAACTGGGCGTGCCGCTGGTAGCGGTGAGCCCGCAAGTGCCTGAACGCCTGGTGGAGATCAAGACCCGGCATAACCTGCAATTGCTGGTGGCCAGCGACAAGGACAACAACCTCGGACGACGCCTGGGCATTCTCTACAGCTTTGACGAAGCCTCGCGTAATGCAGCGCTGGCCAAGGGCACCAGCATTGGCGAGACCACCGGCACCGGAACGTGGGAGTTGCCGCAACCGACGGTGGTGGTGATTGCCAAGGACGGCACAGTGGCGTTTGTCGAGGTGAGCCCGGATTGGTTGGTGCGCACGGAGGCTGAGCCGGTGTTGCAGGTGGTGGAGCGCCTACTGGGCGAGCAGCCCGTACGCCTGGCCATCTGAATCACCTCGCCCTCCCTGTGGGAGCTGGCTTGCCTGCGATAGCTATGGATCAGTAACCAATGAGCCAACTGAAAGACCGCTATCGCAGGCAAGCCAGCTCCCACATTTTTTGACCGAGTACATTCATCATGACTTCATCGTCCCAACCGTCTCTACGCTCCGTGGAAGTCGCCCATTTCGAAGCCCTGCTCGAACGCCTCAGCGCCGAGCTGGCCAGCACCGCGCACCTGTATGACGAGAGCGGCACCTTCCCTCACGCCAACTTCAAACTGCTCCACGAACACGGCCTCATCGCCCTCACCGTGCCCAAATCCCTGGGCGGCGGCGGTGCCAGCTGCCCCAGGCGCGCAAGGCGATCAGTGCGATTGCCAAGGGTGAACCCTCCACTGCGCTGATCCTGGTGATGCAATACCTGCAACACACGCGCTTGCAAGACAGCAAGTCCTGGCCCGCACACCTGCGCACCCAAGTGGCCGAAGACGCCGTGCGCAACGGTGCGTTGATCAACGCCCTGCGCGTCGAGCCCGACCTCGGCACCCCGGCCCGTGGCGGCCTGCCGGCAACCACCGCCGTGCGTACCGCCGAAGGCTGGTGCATCAGCGGGCGCAAGATCTACTCCACCGGCAGCCATGGCCTGACCTGGTTCAGCGTGTGGGGCCGCAGCGATGACGCCGACCCGCTGGTAGGCGCCTGGTTGGTGCCCAAAGACAGCCCCGGCGTGACCATCATCGACACCTGGGATCACTTGGGCATGCGCGCCACCTGCAGCCATGAAGTGGTGCTCGACAATGTCCTGGTGCCGCTGGACCACGCTGTCAGCGTCAGCCCATGGAGCGCGCCGTCGCCAGAGCTAGACGGCGAAGGTTTCCTGTGGATGTCGGTGTTGCTGTCCTCGGTGTACGACGCCGTGGCCCATGCTGCACGGGACTGGCTGGTGAACTGGCTGGAAGAACGCGCACCGTCCAACCTCGGCGCCGCGTTGTCCACGTTGCCGCGCTTCCAGGAGACCGTCGGGCATATCGACACATTGCTGTTCGCCAACCGCAGCCTGCTGGATGCCGCCGCCGAAGGCCACACCCCGGCCGCCAATGCCGCGCAGTTGAAGTACCTGGTGACCAACAACGCGATTCGCGCCGTGGAACTGGCCATCGAAGCCTCGGGCAACCCTGGCCTGTCGCGCCTGAACCCGCTGCAACGCCATTACCGCGACGTGCTCTGCAGCCGCGTACATACCCCGCAGAACGACGCCGTATTGCAAGGCGTCGGCAAAGCCGTCTTCGCCCAACGCCAGAAGGAACGCACATGACCCAGGTGATTATCGCCAGCCAGCTGGACGAAGATTTCAACCAAGTGATCCGCGAGCGCCTCAAGACCATTCACCCCGACGCCCAGGTAATCGGCGTACCGGCCGGCGTGCCGAGCGACCTGCCACCCCAGGCGAATATCCTGCTGGCGCGCCCGATCAACGTGCGTGGCTATGCCGCGCCGGACACCCTGCCGCCGGGCTGGCCGTACGGTGCGCAGTGGGTGCACCTGGTGTCGTCGGGCATCGACTTTTACCCGCAGTGGCTGTTCAACGGCCCGCCCGTGACCACCTCACGCGGCAGTGCCGCCGACAACCTGGCCGAGTTTGCCTTGGCCGCGATCTTCGCGGCGTCCAAGCATTGCCGGATATCTGGGTGAAGGATTCGCAGTGGAATTTCACTCCACTGCGGCCGCTCAAGGGCACCACGCTGGGTATTCTTGGCTTTGGCGCGATCGGCGAGAGCCTGGCGCAAAAGGCCTTGGCATTAGGGATCAACGTCGTGGCGCTGCGCCAAAGCCAGGCGCCGTTCAGCGCAGGCGTGGAAGCCGCCAAGGACATCCACGACCTGTTCGCCCGCGCCGATCACCTGGTAGTGGCCGCACCGTTGACCGAGAGCACACGCAACATCATCAACCGCGATGTGCTGGGCAGTGCCAAGCCGGGGCTGCATCTGATCAACATTGCGCGGGGTGGGTTGCTGGACCAGGAAGCGTTGTTGCAAGCGCTGGATAACGGACAAGTCGGGCTGGCCTCGCTAGACGTGACCGAGCCTGAACCGCTGCCGGATGGGCATCCGTTGTACACGCACCCGAGGGTGAGGTTGTCGCCGCATACGTCAGCGATTTCGACCAATAGTCGCAATGAGATTGCGGATACGTTTTTGGCGAATCTGGAGCGGTATGTGGGCGGCAGCGAACTGGCAAACCTAGCCAACGCCTGACGCTATTCAAAAAATGTGGGAGCGGGCTTGCTCGCGCATGCGGTGCATCAGTCAATACATTCGGTGACTGACACGCCGCATTCGCGAGCAAGCCCGCTCCCACATTTGGATCTCCATTTGTCAGGCAGACAGCGGTCTGCTCTGGCTTTTGATTTGGCTTTTGATCTTGATCTCAGGCGCCCCGTTAAACCACGCTGGCCGAACGCAGGCTTGAATTCGTGGGTAACCCGGCAGGACGCCGGGTTAGCCGTCCTGGGCCAAGGATGGCCCATGACGGCGGCCCACGGATTCAAGCCTTCGTTCGGGCACACCGAGCCAAGGCGAGGTGCCGAGTGGTGGGGCGAAGCGTTTGCTTACTTTTGACTGGGCCGGCATTCCGGCTTTTCAAAAGTGAGCCGCTGTAAGAGCGGAACCAATAGCCGCCGTTACCCAAATAACGGATATGTACTCCGCCCAAAAGCTCCAGCGCCATATACATAGCGATCGCAGGCAAGCCAGCTCCCACATTTTGATTTGTAGCGCCAATGAGATAATTATCAATGCGCATTTTATGCACCAATAAAATGCATATTATTCATACTTAACATATAACAAAACGGACTTTTACGAACGCCTTTCATATCCATATTGTTACCTCCAGCACCGACCCTGACCAGGTGGAGGCTTTGCCAACCACCACTTTCTCAGGGGTCCACCATGAGCCATACCCTCGCGCCCAATCGCCTCACCCTCGCCGTTTCCCTCGCCCTGTTCGGCGTCTACGCCCACGCCGATGACGCCGCCTTGCCGGTGGTGAATGTCACGGCTGAACACCGCAGCGAAGACCTGCAGAAAACCCCGCTGGCGATTTCCGCGTTCGACGAAAAGACCCTGGAAGACAAGCAGATCCGCAGCGTGCGCGACCTGTCCGGCCAGGTGCCCAACCTGACCCTCAGCCGCCAGTCGATCTCCTACAGCGCGCAAACCTACGGCATTCGCGGCATTGGTGAAACCGACCCGATCCAGGAAGCGGCCGTCGCGGTCTACGCCGATGATTTGTACATCCCCGCGCCATTTCCTCGATGCTCGACTTCAACGACGTCGAGCGCGTCGAAGTATTGCGCGGCCCCCAAGGCACGCTGTACGGGCGCAACAGCAGCGCCGGTGCGATCCGTGTGATCACCCGTGACCCGAACCAGGAAACCCGTGGATTCGTCGAGCTGGGTGCCGGCAATTACAACGCGCAGAACGGCCGCTTCCTGATCAGCGGGCCGTTGGTGGACAACGCCCTGTTCGGCAGTTTCTCGGCGATCCGGCTGACACGCGACGGCACCGTCTCGAACCCGACACGGGACAAGGATGTGAACAACGTCGATATCCAGTCCTATCGCGGCAAGCTGCGCTACAAACCCGAAGACTCGCCGTGGGATGTGCAATTGACCCTGGCCGGTACCTTCGACCGCGGCGACACCACCAGCTATACACCGTTCGATGCCAACGGCCACTTCGACAAGTTCAAGAGCTACAGCAGCCTCGACCCGAAAAACCGTCTCGACCAAGGCAGCTCGGTGTTGCGGGCGATCTACGCGATCGATGACCACCTGAACTTCAAGTCGGTCACCGCCTGGTCGTCCTTCAACCAGCCGGTGGACTACGACAACTCCGGCCAAGCCGCGTTGATCCAGAACAACCTGATCCTCTACAAGCAGAACTACGCCACCCAGGAGTTCCAGCTCAACGGTGACTACGACGATTTCAGCTTCAGCACCGGCCTGTACCTGTACCGCGAACGCTTTGATGCCGACCGCGACAACCTCACCTATTCCATCGCGCGCAACCGCGTGATCGGCCAGGGCCAATACAGCACCACCAACACCGAGAGCTACGCGTTGTACGGCCAGGGCACCTATAAGATCACCCCGCAACTGTCGCTGATCGCCGGCCTGCGTTTTACCCGCGAGCACAAGAATTTCGACTTCACCAACTACGCAATCAACACCAACCGGGACATCACCGGCACCAACTTCACCGCCGAGTCGAGCAAGTCGTGGCAATCCACTAGCCCGAAAATCGGCTTTGAATACGCCTGGACCCCGCACCTCAACCAATACGCCTACGTGGCCAAAGGCTTCAAGGCTGGCGGCTATGACAACCGTGCGCCAACCCGCGCAGCGGCCGAGCAGGCGTTTTCGCCAGAGGACGTGACCACCTGGGAAACTGGCTTCAAGGGTGACTTTTTTCGACCAGCGCCTGCGGGCCAACGTCGCGCTGTTCTACAACGACTACAAAGACCTGCAGACCAACGCCTACGACCCGGCGCTGGGTGTGAGCCTGCGCACCAACGTCGGCCAGGCCCACACGTACGGCGTGGAGCTGGAAACCCTCACCGCGCTGAGCCGTGACCTGCAACTGACCGCCAACATCGGCTACCTCGAAAGCCAGTACGACGACTTCCAGAACGCCAGCGGTGCCGGCGTGGACGCCAACGGCAAGCAACTGGTGTTCTCGCCGCGCTGGAACGCCAGTGTCGGGCTGAACTACACCATTCCAGCCGGACTGCCGGGCACCTGGCTGGCGGGCACCGATGCGCAGTTCCAGACCAAGTCCTACGCCAACGCGCTGAACGACGATATCCAGGAAGTGCCGCAGCAAACCTTCTGGAACGCTAACACCCGCTACATCAGCGGTGACGGCCACTGGACCACCACCCTGGCGGTGAAAAACCTGCTGGACCGCGCCTACCCGCAATCGGTGGGCTACGTGCCCTCCAGCGGCGCGCGCTACTACTCGGTCAACGATCCGCGCACCCTGTTGCTGTCGGTGCGATACGACCTCTGACGGTATTATTTGATGCGGTAGTGGAAGGTATTGCGCACCGCCGGTACCGGTACGGGTTTGCCTTCAACCACCCTCGGTTGATAGCGAAAGGTGTTCGCCGCCGCCAGTGACGGGCGCATGAACAGCGGATGGCAGCCGTCGAGCACCTTGGGGTTTTCCACGCGCCCCTGGGTGTTGACGGTGTACTCCACCGTGCAGTCGCCTTCGATGTTTTTTGTCCAGGGCGCGCTCGGGGTAGTCCGGGGCTTCCTTGCTCAAGGGTTGGTATTGGCGACTGTCAAACGCCGGGGCTACCGCTGGGGCAGCAGAACGTGCGCGTTCAGCGGCCAGGCGTTCCTGGGCCAAGCGTTGTTGTGCCAATTCCTGAGTGCGCTGTTCGGCCGCCAGGCGCTCTTGTTGCTGCTCAGCCTTTTTCTCCTCGACGCGCTTGCGGGCCAAGGCGGCTTTTTCGAGTTTTTGCGCCTGGATCTGTGGATCGACTACGGGTTTGGCGGGGCGGGAGCGACGACAGGCTCCGCTGGCGGTGCTGCAACGGCCACCGGTTCGGGCACGGGTGCCGGTGCCGGTGCCGGTGCCGGCGGCAGCATCACCAACTGGGTGTGCATCACCCGAGGCGCTTCAGCCACCGGCTTGTCGGTCGACCAGCCCAGCATCAGCGCGGCCAACACCCCCACATGCAGCGCTACCGCGACGCTTGCGGCCAAGCTGTTTCTCCAGAACCCGGACGTGTCCCGGGGCGCCATCGCAAGCGTCGGACTGTGCATGATCATCGCCGTCATTGCGGGGCCTCGGTCACCAGGCCCAGGTCTCTCACACCGCCTTTTGCAACACCGCCATGGCCGCGACCACACGGCCGTAGCCGGCGTTATCGTCGGCGCGGATATACACCTGGGTATCGCTGCGCGCCGCCACCACCTGCATGACCTTGACGCCCATTTCCTCCAGGCTCACGGCGCTGTCGGTCTGGTGCTGGGTGTCGAGTTCGCCGCCGAGGTTCCAGTAGTAGCCGCCGTCGGCCTTCACCGACAACGTGAGGATCTGCTGGCGGGTGTCGGTGGCCAGTGCTTCGGCTGCGACCTTGGGCAGCTCGATCTTCACGCCTTGGGTCAACATGGGCGCGGTGACCATGAAGATCACCAGCAGCACCAGCATCACGTCGATGTAAGGCACCACGTTCATCTCGGCCTTGGGCCCGTGCTTGCGTTGCGGCCTGGTCAGCATGGTCTTGCTCCTGTTCAGGCGGCCACGGCCAGGTTGATCGGCGTACCGCGCAAGGTGCGGTGCAGACGTACTTGCAGCTCATTGCCGAAGGCGTAGTAGCGCGTCAGCAAGGTCTGGCCACGGGCTGCAAAGCGGTTATAGGCGATCACCGCCGGGATGGCCGCAAACAAACCGATGGCCGTGGCGATCAACGCCTCGGCGATACCCGGCGCTACGGTGGACAGCGTGGCCTGTTGCACCTGGGACAAACCGATGAACGAATTCATGATGCCCCACACCGTGCCGAACAAACCGATATAGGGGCTGACCGAACCCACGGTCGCCAGGAATTGCAGGCCTTTTTCCAGCTCGATTTCCTGCTCGGTGATCGCCACCTGCAAGGCACGCTCCACGCCATCCAACACCGCCGGATCATGGCTGTGCAGATGCTGGTATTCCTGCACACCGGCGATAAAGATCGGCGCGATACCGCCCTCGCCCGCCTGCACGGTTTCGCGGTACAGGGGCTGCAAGTCGGGCGCGGCGCGAAAGCGCTGCACAAACTCATTCAACTGGCGTTCCAGGCGGCGCAGCACGCTGCCGCGCTGGATGATCAGGTACCAACTGGTCAGCGAAGCGAGCAGCAACGTGACCATCACCGCCTTGACCAACAGGCTCGCGTCACTGATCAGGCCCCAGATCGTCATGTGTTCCATCGTCGCGTGCATGGTGAACTCCTATTCGAACAAAAAATTGTGACCGGGTAATGACCGATCACGGCAAATTCAACGTGCGGGTCACTTCGGCCCAGGGCACGAACTTGAAGTTCTGGGTTTGCTCAGGCATGCGCTTGCGCCCGTCCTGCACCACCAGCATGCCTTTGCTCCACGGCCCGCCAAGGTTGATGGCCGTGACTTCGAGACCATCGGTTTCCGAAGCGCCATCGATACCCGCTGCGGCATTCAGGCCGACGCGAAAGGCACCGTGGGCAGCGAACGGCGGTTCGGCGTCCACCACCAGGTAGCTGTCGTTGCCTTGGCTGGAGATCACCAGGTAATCGCGCTTGTCGCTCTGGTACAGCGCCAACCCTTCCACATCGGCATGCAGCTGCGGCCCCACCTTGATCACGCTGGTGAGCGTGGCCGGCTGATCGGCACGGGCATCCACCGCCCATACACCGACGTCTTCTTCACCGATAAACAGGCGCTGGCGCTGGTCGTCGGCAACGCAGCCTTCGGGCTGGCTGTCGACTTTGAATTGGCGCACCAACTCACCGTGCACACGGCCGTCCGGCGCGCTCAGGCGGTATTGCAGGAAGGTGCCGTCCTTGTCGTTGGCAATCGCATAAATTTCACCACTGGCGGGCTGGAACAGGCAGATGCCATAGATAGCCTTGAGGGGCGTGGGCACTTCACCCGCTTCACGCAGCTCGCCGGTGGTGCGGTCGATGCTGAACAGGCTCAGGCTGTTGTGATCACGGTTACTCGCCACCGCCAGGTCGACGGTTTGCGTACCGAACCTGAAGTTAGAGCGCACGTCCACATTGTTCAGGCGGCCGACGGCCAGTTCCTGCAACAGCTTGCCGTCAAGGTCGTAGGCCAACAGGCCTTGTTTTTTGTTAGTGCCAAGCACGCGACTCTTCGACGGTTGCGTGGGGTGAATCCAGATCGCCGGGTCATCGGCGGCATCGCCCTGGCGACCGACCGGATCGGTTTGGCGCACGGCCGCGACTTCAGGAATCACCGGTTCGACCGGCACCGGCGTGGCCTGCCAGTTCAGCTTGCCCTGATAGAGCTTGCCGGTGTCGTCGTCACGCACCAGTACCTGCTGACCATTGATGCTCAGTTGTTCGGGCTCTTTAAGGCCTGGCAGGCTCAAGCTGAGCTGCTCGACCCAACGCTCACCGGTTTGCTGGAACAGGTGCAGTTGGGCGGTCTTTGGATCAAGCGCGATCACACCGCCCGGCACCAGCGCCATGGCGCCGGCTTCGCGTTTTGGCGTGTCGAACAACGCGATTGGCGTGCGTTTTACATCGGCCTCCGGGTGCGCCGGATAGGCCCACCAGCCAACGTTTTCTTCGTTAACCACCAAGCGATTGGCGGCATCATCCACTTGGCAGAACTGCGCCGAAGGTGGCAGCGGCAAACCGCGTACGCGCTGGGCTTCGTTCAACAAGGTCGCACCGTTGCCTACCAACCATTGCTCGCCCTTGCCCTCCTCGCCTACCAGGAACACAAACAGGTTGGCGGCGGCGTCGCGGTACAGGCACAGGCCATTCACTGCGTAATCACGGGTGGGCAGGTAGAGCGGTTTGCCGAAGGTTTTGGTCGACGGATCAAGGCTGATCAGCAGGGCTTGCTGGCGATCGTTGTCGAGGCTGGCAACCAGCGTTTGGGCACCGGCTGCGCGGGTGTCGAGGCTGCTGAAATTACCTTTGAAGCGCGCCAGCTCGGTGCCTTTGGCGTCCACCAGTTGCAGGCCGTCGCGGGGGCTGGCGGTGAGGCGTTCGTCAGTGTTCAGGAACGCCATGGCTTCGGCATTCAGGTTTGGTGCCCAAGGGGTCAGGGCCAAATCGGCGGCAATGGCATGACCACAGGTTGCCAATGCGATCAGCAGGTACAACTTGGAAAATTTCATGAACATGCAAATCCTTCAAAAACAATGGAGATCTACTGTGGGAGCTTAGAAATGAGTGAAGGTCAGGCCCAGCTTGTAGGTCGGGCCGTACTCCTCGTACTGGCCGTTGTAGCTGCGGTGGCCGGTGTAGACGAAGTACGACTCATCGGTAAGGTTTTGCGCCTCGAAGCTCACTTGCAGGTTCTTGGTCAGCGAATAGCGCGCACTGAAATCGACGAAGGTTTGCGCATCGACGTGCAGGTCATGGGCCTTGTCGTTGATCGAGGCCAGCTCATACAGGTAGGCCGACTTGTAGTTGGCCGATAGGCGCAGGCTGAGCTTGTCGTCTTCCCAGCCGAGCATCAGGTTGCCGACGATGTCCGACTGGTTCGGCAGACTGATGTTGCGCTTGCGGTTCGTGCCGCTGGCATTGTCGAAGCCTTCGATATCCGCACTGGAGCGGCTGAAGGTGGTGTTGGCACCCACCAGCAAGCCGTTCCATGGCGCCGGTAGCCAATCGAATTTCTGTGAGTAGGCCAGTTCCAGGCCGTAAAGCTTGGCGCTGTCGCCGTTGGCGTAGGTGTGGGCCTCGGAGAAGTTGGTCCAGGCGCCGGTACCGGCCAGGTCGGTGTTGTAGACGAAGTTCTTGATGTCCTTATAGAACACGAACGCCGACACGGTCCCGGCGCGGCCCATGAAGTGCTCGATGCCCAGGTCCAGGTTGCTCGACTCCAGGGGCTTGAGGTCCGGGTTGCCGAAGGTGGCTTCGTCATCGTCGATCACAAAACCCGGTGCCAGTTGGCCGAACGTCGGGCGCACCACGGATTTGGTCCAGGCTGCGCGAACCTGGGTGTTCTTGTCGATCTGGTAGCGTGCATGCAGGCCGGGCAGCCAGTGGTGGTAGCGGCGCTTGGTCTCGGTGGCGGTGAACACGCCATCGGTGGCGCCGGTGCCCTTGGCTTCGAACTCGGTGCCTTCATAACGCAGGCCGGCAATGAAGCGCCAATCGTCGACGTCGATGGTGTTCATGAAGTAGCCGGCGTTGATGTCTTCGCGGATGGTGAAGTCGTTGACCCGCGATTCGGTCTCGTCATAGAAGTCCGCAGCGTTGAGGCCGCCGATCAACTGCTTGATGCTGCTCGGGCTGATGCCGGGGCCGAAGTTGCCCAGGCGATAATCGACGTTGCCCTTCTGGAACTGGGTCAGGTTGAGCTGGTCGGCGCTGAACCCCAGGGTATCGAAGTCCTTGTAGGTCCAGGCTTCCAGGTCGTTGCTCTTGTGGCGCCGGCTGACCTTGCCGCCGAACTTGAACTGGGAGGCGTAGCCGCTGAGGTCATAGTCGCGGGCCAGGTCCAGGCGCAGGTTTTTCTCGGTGTCCTTGGTGTTCTGTTTTTCCCAGTCGACTTTGTCGAGGGTGAAGTTGCTGGCGTCGTAGAAGCCTGCACCGATGATCGGGCGTGGCTTGCCGTTGTCGTAGAAACCGCTGTTGGCAAAGTCACCGCCATCAAAGGTCGCCCGGCGATATGCCCCGGGCTGTCTTCGCTGGACTGGCTGTAGCCGGCCTGGCCGCTCAGGGTCCACAGGCCAAGCATGCGTTCGCCGCCGAATACATAGGACTGGATTTCCTGGGTTTCTTCGCGGTTTTTCAGCTTGCGCTTGGCCTCGGCATCGCCCAACTCGCCGGCTACCAGCGGGTCGGCAAATTCGATGCTGGTGGAGTTGCGGGTTTCGGTGTCCTTGTAGCGGCTGTAGAGGGTGCGCAGGTAATAGCTGCTGACATCATCCGGTTTGTAGTCGAAGTTGAGGCCGCCACCGGCACGCTCGCGGCTGATGTCGTAGTCGCGTTGTTCGAACTCGTTGAGCTTGGCGCCGCCTGAGAAGTCCCAGGCACCGCCGGTTTCGACGTTGTCGGAACCGAAGTCGCGCTTCTGCCAGCTCAGTGCGGCGGCCACGCCGAAGTTGTCGATGCCGTCGCCCAGGCTGAAACGGTTACTGGCCGCGCCGGAGAATTTCGGGCTGGTCTGGTGGGTGTTCTTGTCGTAGCTGGCTTCGCTGCTGCCGGTGTAGAACAGGCCTTTGTGATCGAACGCAGAGAGGCTTTGTACGTCGACAGTGCCGCCGAGGGAGTTGGCGTCCATGTCCGGGGTCAAGGTCTTGATCACCGACAGCGACTGCACCAGTTCCGAAGGCAGCACGTCGAGGGCCACGGCACGCCGTGCGCTTTCCGGGGCCGGTACGAGGGTGCCGTTGATGGTCACGCTGTTGAGGTCCGGGCCCAGGCCACGCACGCTGACGAAGCGCCCTTCGCCCTGGTCGCGCTCGACGCTGACACCCGGCAGGCGCTGCACCGCTTCGGCGACGTTTTCATCCGGCAACTGGGCCACGCCGTCGGCATGCACCACGCTCTTGATGCTGTCGGAGGTGCGCTGTTCTTTCAGCGCCGAATCGATGGCGGCCGCCTGGCCAACCACCTCGACGTGCTCGGTGGTGGCTGCTTCGGCCGCATTCAACCGCTCACTGGCAATCGCCAGGGCCAAGGCGGTAAGCGTGAAGCTGACGAGCCCGGTGCGCTTGTACATGAAATCCTCCCCAAGAATCCGTTGGCGCCAGGCAAGGGGCCCGGCAACTGGGAGGGCAAGCTAGGGGTGGGGGATGACGGTTCTGTGACAGGGGTTGGCTGCAAACCCCGTAATCAGGGGTTTAGGGCGCATTCAAGCGTGCAAATGAGCTGAAATGACCTCGATTGAAGGTGGGAGCTGGCTTGCCTGCGATAGCGATGCGTCAGTTAACACTGTGCCAACAGACAGACCGCTATCGCAGGCAAGCCAGCTCCCACATTTGAACGATGTTTGCCTGTGGATTGTGTTTATGCCGTGAGCTGATTCGACCCTCCCCACCGTCACGCAACGGTCACATCGATCTGCTGTGCTGGCGCCCATCGCTTATTTGCCCAAGGACTCGCGGCCATGTTTTCCGTGCTCAAACCCCACCGCTGGAAACTCACCCTGCTGCTGATCGCCGCCAACCTCGGGCTGATCCTGCACCTGGCCTGCGGTAACCTCAAAAGCGTCAGCGAGTGGGAATGGCTGGATATCTTTGGCGAAGGCGGCTCGGCGCTGCTGGCCTTGGTATGGCTGGGCCTGGTGCTGAAAAGCCGTCCCGCCGGGCGCGTCACCAACTACCTGGCGCTGGGCCTGTCGTGCATCTTCTTTCCTGGTGGATCGACAGCCTCGACGAGTTCATCCGCCTGCCCGATAGCATCACCTGGGACCACTGGCTCGAATCCGGGCCGATGCCGGTGGGCATGATCCTGCTGACCATTGGTATCTACCACTGGCACCGCGAGCAACTGGCGATCAGCGCACAGATGGAAAAGCGTGAGCGGCTGTTCCGTGAACATCGCTTGTTCGACAAACTCACGCCACTGGCCGGCGCCGACTACCTCAAGCGCCAGTTGGCCGACAGCCTGCAAGACAGTCGCGACCAGCAGCAACCGCTGTCGTTGCTCGCCCTGGACCTGGACAACTTCGCGGCCATCAACCAGGCCTACGGGCATGCCGAGGGTGATGCGGTATTGCAGGCCCTCAGCCATTTACTGCTGCTCAATCTGCGCCGCCAGGACTTGCTCTGCCGCTTGGCGGGCGACCGCTTCGTGGTGCTGCTGCCCAACACCGGCGAACGCCAGGCCCAAGTGCTGGCGTTGGAGTTGCAACAGGCCGTGCGCGCCCTCGCCCACAAGACCCGCCAGCAAGGCGAACGCCTGCAAATAGGGGCGACCACCGCCGTGGTGATGGCCTTGGACGAACCGCCCCAGGACCTGCTCAAGCGCTTGAACCTGGCGCTGGCCAAAGCCAAGCAACCTCTCGCGAAAATCGCCTGAGATGGCCGTGAAAACCAACGGGTATGAAGCCGACAGCCGCTTCATCCCGGGGCACTACCAGCCTGCCACCTTGATCGACCTGGCCTTGTCCCGGGACATCGACAGCCATCGCCTGCTGCGCGGCACCGGGCTGTTTCATGAAGACATCCTGGCCGGCACTGCACGCCTGAGCCCACACCAGTTTTTCGCCTTGATCGGCAACAGCCGCAAGCTGCTGGACGCCGACGACAGCAGCTTCCTGTTCGGCCAGCGCCTGTTGCCGGGCTATTACGGCGCGGCCAGCCATGCGTTGGGCCATGCGCAGAATTTGCATCAAGCGCTGGAAATCCTGATCCAACAACAGGTGCTGCTCAGCCCGTTGGTCACACTGCAATTGGAGCTGGATGAGCACCACGCCTACCTCTACTGGCTGGACAGCTGCGGGGCTGGCGAACAGTGGCGCTTCCTGTTGGAAGCGAGCATGACCTCACTGGTTGCCATGAGCCAATGGCTCAGTGGTGAACGACTGCCCTGGGCGTGCAGTTTCAGTCACCCCGAGCCCCGCTACGTCGAGCAGTACTGGGTGCATCTGGGAAGAGACCCGCTTCGCGCGGCCACTGGATGTGATGTGCATCCCGCGTGAATACCTTACCCGCCCCTGGCCGGCGCTTCGGCCACCGCCGGCCAAGTGGCGCGCCAACAAGCCCGCGAGCAAATTGAACAGTTGGGCTTTGCCGGCAGTTTTCTCGACGGCCTCTACGACTACCTGCGCGAACAAGTACGCCAGCCACCCAGCCTGGAACAGGCCGCGCACGCCTTCGCCATGAGCCCGGCCACCCTCAAGCGCAAGCTGCACAAGCACGACACCGGCTTTCAGCAGCAGGTGGACCGGGTGCGCAAGCAAGTGGCGTTGCACCTGTATCAGGTCAAGGGCTACAGCAACGATGAGGTGGCGGCGTATTTGAACTTCAGCGATGCGGCGAACTTTCGCCGCTCGTTCAAGCGCTGGACCGGTAGTACCCCAAACCTGATCCGCCAGTTGTTCAACAGCCGCTAGCCAGGCGCTCACGCAGGAATTCCACCAGCGCCTGCACCGGTCGCGAGCTCTGCCGGTGTTGCGGGTACACCGCCGACAGCGTCAGGTCTTCGGGGGCGAACTCATCCAACACACTGACCAGGCGTCCGTCCCTCAAGGCATCGGCGACGATAAAGGTCGGCAAGTACGTCACGCCTAAACCGGCGATCGCCGTGTCGCGCAGCAGATCACCGTTGTTCACGCGCATGCGCCCACTGACACTCAACGCCTGCAACTTGCCCTTGAAGCGCCACTGCACCTGGCGGCCATGGCCGTAAGGCAGGCAATCGTGCTCGGCGAGGTCGTCGGGTTTTTGCGGGGTGCCGCGCAGGGCCAGGTACTCGGGGCTGGCGCAATACACGCGGGGGATGCTGGCGATGCGGCGCGCAATCAAGGTGGAGTCTTCCAGGGTGCCGATGCGCAACACCAGGTCGTAGCCTTCGCCGATCAGGTCCACGGGACGGTCGCTGAGATCGACTTCCACCGACACCTGAGGGTGGCGCTGTAAGAACAGCGGCAACAGGCAACCCAAGTGGGCCATCGCAAACGACAGCGGCGCGCTCAGCCGAATGGTGCCGCGTGGTTCGCTGTTCTGGCCCGCGATGCCCTGCTCCACTTGTTCGACTTCATTGAGCAATCGCAGCGCGGATTCGTAATAACTCTGGCCCAGTGGGGTGACATCCAAACGACGCGTGGAGCGGTTGAGCAGGCGCACGCCGAGGCGGTCTTCCAGTTGGATCAGGCGGCGGCTGACGAACTGCTTGGACAGGCCCAACTGTTCGGCGGCAGCGGTGAAGCTGCCGGACTCCATGACTTGGCAGAACAGGCGCATGTCTTCAAAGGGGTTCATTGTCGCTTCTCGGTGGACATTTGTACGGTTGTATAACGGGTTCGTCGCAACACCACAAACCAAAATGTGGGAGCGGGCTTGCTCGCGAATACGGTGGGTCAGTCACTTGATCTGTTGACTGACACTCCGTATTCGCGAGCAAGCCCGCTCCCACAGGGGTATTTCGCAGTTTTCTAGAACGGGTTACTTGGCCGTAAACGCCGAGTAGCTGTTCATCAGGTTGCGGTAGTTCGGGATGCGCGGCGACAGCAGGTTGGCCAGGCCTTCCATGTCGTTGCGCCAGTCGCGTTGCAACTCGCAGGCCACGGCGAACCAGTTGACCAGTTGTGCACCGGCGGCTGTCATACGCGCCCAGGCCGCTTGTTGCACGGTTTCGTTGAAGGTGCCGGAAGCGTCGGTAACTACAAACACTTCAAAGCCTTCTTCCAACGCGCACAGGGTCGGGAACGCTACGCACACGTCGGTCACCACACCGGCAATGATGATCTGCTTGCGACCGGTCGCCTTGACGGCCTTGACGAAATCTTCGTTGTCCCAGGCGTTGATCTGGCCAGGGCGGGCAATGTACGGCGCGTCCGGGAACAGTGCCTTGAGCTCCGGCACCAGAGGGCCGTTAGGGCCGCTTTCGAAGCTGGTGGTGAGGATGGTTGGCAGGTTGAAGAACTTGGCCACATCGGCCAGTGCCAGCACGTTGTTCTTGAACTCGTTCGGCGAGAAATCCTGTACCAGTGAGATCAGGCCAGTCTGGTGGTCGACCAACAGGACGACGGCGTCATCTTTGTTCAAACGGTTGTTAGCCATGGTTCAGTTCCTTACGGGGGTTTGAGTAATCAGAAGGCAAAGCACGAACAGCCGAACGCACCCCAGAAACCCTGGAAGTCGCTGACCGGCACGCTGGAAAGGCGGGCTTTTTCGTGGCTATGTGAATGCACGCCGCACGGGCCGCTGCATTGGTGTACTTGAGCTTGCAAAGGCGAGCCTGGGCGCCAGTGCCCCGGTACCTTGACCACCGGCGACCAGTCCGGCAGCACCGGCACGCGCGGTGGTGCGTAATCCTCGAAATCGCCGGCGCCGTAGACCACTTTGCCGCCGACCACAGTCAGTACCGATTCGATCCACTTGATGGCTTCTTCATCGACACTGAAGAAATCTGCCGAGAGCGCGGCGACGTCGGCTAATTGGCCGACCTTGATCTGGCCCTTCTTGCCCTGTTCGGACGAGAACCAGGCGCTGCCGTGGGTGAACAGCTCCAGCGCGGTGAGGCGCGGCAGGCCCTCGGCGTGCAACTCAAGGCCGCCGACGGTGCGGCCGCTGACCATCCAGTACAGCGAGGTCCACGGGTTGTAACTGGAGACCCGCGTGGCATCGGTGCCCGCCCCTACTGGTACACCTTCGGCAAGCATGCGTTTGATCGGCGGCGTGGCTTCGGCGGCCTTGGCGCCGTAACGCTCCACGAAGTACTCACCCTGGAACGCCATGCGGTCCTGGATCGCAATACCACCGCCAAGCGCCCGCACGCGCTCGATGTTTTTCGGCGTGATGGTTTCAGCGTGGTCGAAAAACCACGGCAAGCCATTGAACGGAATATCGCGGTTGACCTTCTCGAACACGTCGAGCATTCGGGAGATGGACTCGTCATAGGTGGCGTGCAGGCGGAACGGCCAGCGCTGCTCCACCAAGTGGCGTACCACCGGCTCCAACTCCTGCTCCATGGTCAATGGCAGGTCCGGACGCGGTTCAAGGAAGTCTTCGAAATCGGCGGCCGAGAACACCAGCATCTCACCGGCGCCGTTGTGACGCAGGTAGTCATCGCCCTGGTGCAGCTTCACGCTGCCGGTCCAGTTCTGGAAGTCGCTGAGCTCTTCCTTGGGTTTCTGGGTGAACAGGTTGTAGGCGATGCGTACCGTCAACTGTTCGTCCTTGGCCAGTTGCTCGATTACCGCGTAGTCATCGGGGTAGTTCTGGAACCCACCGCCAGCGTCGATGGCGCTGGTGAGGCCCAGGCGATTGAGTTCGCGCATGAACTGGCGGGTCGAGTTGACCTGATACTCCAGTGGCAGTTTCGGGCCTTTGGCGAGGGTCGAATACAGGATCATCGCGTTAGGACGTGCCACCAGCATGCCGGTGGGGTTGCCGTTGCTGTCACGCACGATCTCGCCGCCCGGCGGGTTCGGCGTGTCCTTGGTGTAACCCGCCACGCGCAGGGCAGCACGGTTGAGCAAGGCGCGGTCGTACAGGTGCAGCACGAACACCGGAGTGTCCGGCGCGGCCTGGTTGAGCTCTTCCAGGGTGGGCATGCGTTTTTCGGCAAACTGGAATTCGTTCCAGCCACCCACCACGCGCACCCATTGCGGGGTGGGCGTGCGGTCGGCCTGGTCCTTGAGCATGCGCAACGCATCGGCCAGGGACGGCACGCCTTCCCAGCGCAGTTCGAGGTTGTAGTTCAGGCCGCCACGGATCAGGTGCAGGTGGGAGTCGTTGAGGCCGGGGATCACGGTGCGTCCCTTGAGGTCGATGACCTGGGTGCCACTGCCGCGCAGGGCCATCGCTTCACCGTCGGTGCCGACGGCGACAAAGCGCCCCTGGCTGATGGCGACGGCCGTTGCGCGCGGGTTTTCACGGTCCACGGTGTGGAACTGGCCATTGAACAGAATCAGATCGGCGTTCATAGGGTTTCCTTTACAGAGGCTTCAAGCCAGGGAGCGAACAGGCGGGTGGCCGCTGGCATCAGCAGGTAGACCACCAGCAACACGATGGTCAGGGTGACCAGGAAAGTGGCGACCACATAGTTGGAGAGGAACGGATGCAGGCGCAGGATCGGGCCCCAGATGATCGGGACCAGCAGGGTCAGCGGCAGGATCACAAACAGGGTGACTACGGCCTGTTTCCAGCGGGGTGGCTTGGCGGCGTTTTCGGTTTCGGGGTTGAACCAGAACTCGTTGACGGCGCCGATTTCGGTGTTGTCGCCGTCGGCCAGCAGGGGGCGGCTTCGTCGATCAGGGTTTTGCGCTCGGGGGAGTCGAGCCAGGTTTCCAGGGCGTCGGTGGAGCGGTAGCGCAACACGCAGGTGAACAGGGCCAGGCCGTTTTGCTTGCTGCGCACGACGTCGACGCCGAGGTGGCCGGGGCGCTCGCCGGCGATGCGTACGATGCGGCGTAGCCAGGCTTCGTAGTCGGCTTCGTGGCCTTGTTTGATGAGGTGTTTGACGACCAGGGTGACGACTTCGTCGGGGCTGGTGTTGGGTGCTGGGTCCATGGGGTGTGCCTCTGCTTCGAGATTTCAGCGATGAGGGGAGTTTGACGGGGGTGGGGTGGGGGAATTGGATGTATGTGCTGTTTGAGGGCGTGCATATCCGTTGTTGGGTAACGGCGGAAATTGGTTTCGCCCTTACGGCGAGTCACTTTGGAAAAGCCCCAAAGTAACCAAAGGGCTCTTGCCCCACCACTCGGCACCTCGCTTAGGCTCGGTGTGCCTCTCTCCGGCTTGAATCCGTGGGCCGCCGCGATGGGCCATCCCTGGCCCAGCGCGGCTAACCCGGCGTCCTGCCGGGTTACCCACGGATTCAAGCCTGCGTTCGGCCAGCGTGGTTTAACGGGGCGCCTAGGATCAAGATCAAGATCAAAAACAGAGCCAGAGCCAGAGCAGACCGCTATCTGCCTGATACATGGAGATCCAAATGTGGGAGCGGGCTTGCTCGCGAATGCGGTGTGTCAGTCAACACATTCATTGGCTGATCCACCGCATTCGCGAGCAAGCCCGCCCCACATTTTTGAACGTGTCCGGCTTTCTGGCAGTGTGAAATCTGCTTTTCTGTGGAGCTGGCTTGCCTGCGATACAGGCAACTCGGTACATCAGGCACACCCAGTAGATGCCATCGCAGGCAAGCCAGCTCCCACATTTGAACGGTGATCGGCACAAAAAACCGGTCGGCTCTAAGGCCGCCGCGCTCTTGCTTTTGATCTAGAGGCGCCCCGTCAAACACGCTGGCCGAACGCAGGCTTTGGAGCGTGGGTAACCCGGCAGGACGCCGGGTTAGCCGCGCTGGGCCAAGGATGGCCCATCGCGGCGGCCCACGCTCCAAAAGCCGGAGTGAGGGCATGCCGAGCCTAAGCGAGGCACCGAGTGTTGGGGCGAAGGCCTTTTGGTTACTTTTGGGCCTTTCCAAAAGTGACCCGCCGTAAGGGCGGAACCATAGGAGGCCGTTACCCAAATAACGGATATGCACACCCACTACAAAACACGAGCCATATGCTCCCCAATCCTCCCCCGCAACCACCGCTCCGCCGGATCATTGTCATGCACCCCACTCCACACCATCGACAACTCCGCAGCATCAATCGCAAACGGCGGGTCCTCTGCCCGCAACGTAGTGCCCTCGGTCAACGCACACGCCGCATAGTCCGGCACGGTCGCAATAATCTGCGTGCCCGCCAACAACGCCCGCAGCCCACTGAACTGCGGCACGGCCAACACCACCCGCCGCGCCCGGCCAATGCGCGCCAGGTCCAAGTCGATATTGCCACTCAGGTCCCCCGAAAACGACACCATCGCATGGGGCCGCTCACAGTAATCATCCAGCGTCAGCGGCTCAGAGCCATCGTCGCCACGCAGTACCTTGCAGGGGATGTCCCGCAGTTTCTTGCGCTTGGCATTCGCCGGTAATTCAGTGGTGTAGCTCACCCCACCGAAATCTCGCCGCTGGCCAGCAACGTCGACATCAGCAGGTAATTGGCGCGGCGCACCACCACGACAATCCCCGGCGCTTCTTCGCGCAGTTGGCTGAGCAGTGGCGGGAACAGGCCGAACTCGGCGTCGTCGGACAGGCCGATGCGGAACACCGCGCAGCTGGTGGAGGGGTCGAAATCCTTGGCGCGACTGACGGCGCCCGAGATGATGTCCATGGCCGGTTGCAACTCCTTGAGTATCGCCACGGCACGTGGCGTGGGCTCTATGCCCCGCCCGTTGCGCAACAGCAACGGGTCGTCGAACAGGTCGCGCAGGCGGCTCAGGGCGGCGCTCACCGCCGGCTGGCCCATGAAGAGCTTTTCGGCAACGCGGGTCAGGTTCTTCTCGAACATCAACGCTTCGAAAATCACCAGCAGGTTCATGTCGACGCGGCGTAGGTCGTTGCGGTTCATGGGGCTATCCAAACGGTTGGCAAGTGCACAGAAAATCACGCCAGACGCTGCCGCGATTGCACCGCTGTGCTGTCTTTTCGGTGACTGCACCTGGCGAAATTAACAACGATTAACTCGTCAGCCAGGCGGTCAGGCGCCAAGAATGTATCGGTCTACACTGCATCCATTCACCGGGAACGCTCCCATCGACTGCGGACATCCGTCATGGCCCGACTTGAACTCCAGGCTCCCCGTTTATCCGCGACCGGCGGCCTATGCCCCCGGCGCGAGCGTATCGCCAAGCAACTGATTCAGGCCAACCTCGGCGAAAGCCTGGCAATTGCCGACCTGGCCCAGGCCTGCGCATTGTCGCGCAGCCATTTTTCCCGCGCGTTCAAGTGCACCACCGGGCTGTCGCCTCAGGAGTGGATACGCCAACAACGCATCCAAAGGGCCAAGGAGCTGATTACCGGTTCCGCCCTGAGCCTCACGCAAATCAGCCTGGAGTGTGGGTTCTGCGACCAGGCGCACTTCTGCCATATGTTCACCCGCAGCGAGGGCGTCAACCCGATGACCTGGCGAAATCACCACATGCGTCACAAGCCTCACGTGATCGCGGCCTAGTGGTACACCTGCACCTGGAATATGCTTGCCCGATCCTTTCCCAGAGCATGGGCAACCATGAATGACCTCAGCGATCAGGCCGTGCAGTTCGGCCCTTACCGCATCCATCCGCGCCAGCGCCTGGTGCTGGAGGCTGGTCGCCCGTTGCGCCTGGGACGACGGGCGGTGGAGATCCTGCTGATCCTGCTGGAACAGGCCGGCAATGTGGTGAGCAAACAAGAGTTGATCGCCCGCGTCTGGCCGAAAAGCGTCGTGGAAGACGGCAACCTGCGGGTGCACATGGCGGCGTTGCGCAAGGCCCTGGGCGATGGCCAGGCCGGGCAGCGCTATATCGTGACGGTGGCCCAGCGTGGCTACAGTTTTGTGGCGCCACTGAGCATCGAGCCGATGAGCCTACCCAACGACGGCGCCCCACTCGGCCAGGGGCACAACCTGCCCTGCGCCGTACACGGATGATCGGCCGACAGGCCCTGATCGACAGCCTGGTGCAGCAATTGCCCGAGCGCCGCTTTATCACCCTCACCGGCGCCGGGGGGATCGGCAAGACCACCGTCGCCTTGCGCGTCGCGGAACTGCTGATCGGGCATTACCGCGACGGCATTCGCCTGTTGGACCTGACGCCCCTCAGCACGCCGTCGATGATCCTGCCCAACCTCGCCGCCCTGCTCGACCTCACCGCAGTCGAACATGAACCCCTGGCGACGTTTGCCCGCAGCTTGCAAGAGCGCCAGTTGCTGCTGGTGATCGACAACTGCGAACACTTGCTGGACGACATCGCGCTGATCAGCGAAACCCTCCTGCGCCACGCGCCCAAGCTGCACATCCTGGCCACCAGCCGCGAAGCGTTGCGCGCCGAGGGTGAACATGTGCAACGCCTCGACCCCTTGGCCTGCCCGCCCGCTACCGGCAATCGCGCCCAGGCACTCGGTTACCCGGCCCTGCAATTGCTGGTCGAACGGGCCATGTCCCAGCAGGACAGCTTTGAGTTGAGCGAGGCCGAACTGCCGCTGGCGATTGATATCTGCCAGCGCCTCGACGGCATTCCCCTGGCCATCGAGTTGGTAGCGGCGCAAATCGAACGCTTCGGCTTGCCAGGGCTGCTGGTGCAGATGGAAGACAACTTCCGCCTGCTGACCCGTGGTCGGCGCAGTGCCCTGCCCCGTCATCAAACCTTGCGCGCCACGCTGGACTGGAGCTTTGAGCTGTTGACGGCATGCGAGCAAATTTGCCTGCGCCGCCTGGCGGTGTTCCGGGGTGAGTTCAGCCTGGCCAGCGCGGCGGCGGTGATCGCCGGGGAGCAGATTGCGCCGACTGAAGTGCTGGGGTCCATCACGCAGCTGGTGGCCAAGTCCTTGCTCAATGTGGAGGCCGGCGATGATGAGATGGTCTATCGCCTACTGGACATCACCCGCACCTACGCCCTGGAAAAACTCAGCGTTGCCGACGAACTCGCCATCACCCGCGAACGTCACGCCGAGCGCTGCCTGGCCCTGATGAACCAGGCGCAGGACGATTGGGAAATCACCGCTACGCAGGTGTGGATCGACCGCTACGCAGGGCTGCGCGAAGACATCCGCGCCGCCCTCGATTGGGGCCTGGGCGACGGCGGCGTGCACGTGCTGGGCATACGCCTGACCGTCAGCGCCATGCCGTTGTGGCAGGAACTGTCACTGCTGCGCGAACACGGCCTGTACGTGGGCAAGGCCCTGTTGCGCCTGGGGCAATCGAGCACACCCAGCCAACGCTTGCACATGGCGTTGCAGTTGGCGCTGGGCAGTTTTTCCTACCACGCTCAGGGTGGCACGCCGCAGACCATCGAGGCCTTTACCTGCGCCCGGCGCTTGGCGGAAGCCGGCAAGGATTTGGCCGGCCAGTTGCGCGCGGTATCGGGCCATATGGCCGTCAACCTGTGCTGTGGCAACTACCGCGAAGCCTTGGTCCAAAGCCTGCATTTCGACCAACTGGGCCCCCAGGCCGAGCCGTTGCTAGCCCTCAGCGCTCAACGTTTGCGCGTGCTGGCGCAGCACTTTGCAGGCAACCAGGCGCTGGCGCAGCACAATGCCGAACAGGTGATCCAGCGCATGGCCCAGAGCGGTCATCTCAACCGGTTCACCCATGGCTTTGGTGTGCAGTACGACCAGAGCGTCGCCTCGTTGACCATCCTTGCGCGCATCCTGTGGCTGCGCGGCTTTCCGAGCGCGCCTGGCGTACCGCAAGCCAGGCATTGGAACTGGCACTGCAGATCAATCACGGCACATCGATTTGCTACACCCTGGCCCTGGCCGGGGTGGTGATCCCTCACTACAACGGAGACACCGCCACCGCCCGCGACAACCTCGACCTGCTGTTGCAACAGGCACAGAAGCACTCAGTGCAGTTGTTCCAGACCTGGGCGCGCTGCTACGAAGGCACGCTGCAGATGGCGGATGTGCAGGGTTTGGGATTGGTCGAAGATACGTTGGTGACGTTCAATGCCATCGAGGTGCAAGACGCCGTTTTCGAACGTGCCAGAACCGGGGCGGCGGGCTGGTGCACTGCGGAGATCCTGCGGGTGCGCGCCGATGGCATGGCCGATACCCGTGCCGCCGAGGCGCTGCTGCTCGAAGCCCTGGGCCTGGCGCACCAGCAAGGGGCGCTGGCCTGGGAGTTGCGTTGCGCGACGTCGCTGGCCCGGTTGTGGCAGAGACAAGCACGCCTGCAGCCGGCGCGTGATCT
Source organism: Pseudomonas poae (assembly GCA_004000515.1). GTDB lineage: Bacteria > Pseudomonadota > Gammaproteobacteria > Pseudomonadales > Pseudomonadaceae > Aquipseudomonas > Aquipseudomonas cremoris. The sequence goes on along the minus strand of CP034537.1, from coordinate 4,366,475 downwards.
GTTGAGTTCCGTGCATGCACGGTTTACCGAAGGCTTTGCAACCCAGGATCTAATAAGCGTACGCAGCCTGCTCGACGAGCTGCAAGACAAACGGCCGGCCTGAAAACGGCCCCAGGTAATGCCCATACCCTTGCTGCAGACGCGCCACTTGTGCCGGGTCACGCAAGTGCGCCAGCGCATAGCTGCGCACGCAATTGAGCAGGCGATAGCGCGCCTCACCTGGCCCCGGCTCCAGGCTCAGCAGCGAAGTGTTCACCAGGCGACCTAGCAAATAGGCCAGGTCGGCGTGTTCCAACTCCGTACCGGCGACCAGCTCATTCAAGGTGGGCAACGTCACTGCCATCTTGAACAAACTCAACTGCAGGAACAGCCAGCGCTCCGGCAGGCTCAGGCGCTCGTAGGTCCAGTCCAGGGCGGCCGTCAGCGATTGGTGACGCTCCACCGCCGTGCGCCGGCCCCGGGTCAGCACTTGCAAGCCTTGGCGCAATTGCAACTGCAAGCCACGCACACCCAGTGCATCCACTTGGGCAGCCGCCAGTTCGAGGGCCAGTGGGAGTGCGTCGAGGCGCCGGCAGATATCCCGTAGGGGCGCCAAGTCCTGGGTCCGCAATGCAAAACCCTGTTGGCTGGCAGCCGCCCTTGCGACAAACAATTGCACCGCTGGGTAGGCCATCGCCTGCTCCACGCTGCTCAGCGCCGACGGTGCGGGCACCGCCAGTCGAGGCACGCGCTGTACCCATTCGCCGGCGATCTGCAACGGTTCGCGACTGCTGATCAGCACGCTCACCTGAGGGGCTTTTTCACGCAGTACGCGCAGTAAGTGCCGGCAGGCGCCGAGCAGCAGGTCGGCGCCGTCGAGCACCAGCAGTAATTGTCGGTCGGCCAATTGGCGAGCCAACTCAGTGGCGCTGCCGCTGGATTCCGCGCAACGCGGCGGCCAGGTGGCGCAGCATGCTCATCGGCGCGTCCACCGTGGCCAGGTCGACCCACCACACGCCGTCGCGGTAACGCGGCAATACGCGTTCGGCCAGGGCGAGGGCCAAGGTGCTCTTGCCCACGCCAGCGCAACCGGTGAGCGTCACCAGGCGTTGCCCGGACAGGCGCCGCACCAGCACGCCCAACAACGCGTCACAGCCGATCAGCGGGTTGAGCCGCGCCGCCAGGTTATGCCGGGGCGTCACGTGCTGGATCGCCCCTTGCACGGGCGCGGCAAAACAGTAGCCGCGCTGCGGGTCGTTGAGGATAAAACTCGGGCCTTCAAGGGCGCGGCGCAGAGCGGCGATGTGCACCCGCAGGTTGTTTTCTTCCACCACGCTGTTCGGCCAGACCCGCTCGATCAACGTGACCTTGCTGATGAACTGCCCTGGTGTTTCAAGCAGCACGGTGAGGATATCCAACGCCCGCCCGCCCAACGGCACCGGCCAGCCTGCCTTGCTGACCAGCCGCTGTTGCCGGTGAAAGGCATAGGCACCGAAGCGCACCGTGCCATCAGCGTCAATCGCCTGAGGGTTGTTCATGTGTGCAATCGCGCTGAAACGCCCGGCCTTGGGCGTTTGCGCATCCTTTCCATGGGCTTGCAGCTATCTTGCCAGCTAGCGATGACAGGACAATGCTGGCACGGGGAGCGACACGGACATTCGGGGGTGTGAGACGGACATCCTGTCGTTAACTGAACTGTTGTCGGTATTGGGTGGGGTTTAGGCCGAGCTTCTCACTGAACAGATAGCGCATATAGCGCACGCTGCCGAAGCCTGCGTGGAACGCCACGGTCTTGAGCGGCAGGTCGGTGGTTTCCAGCAACTGGCGGGCACGGTCGATGCGCGCGCCCTGCAGGAAGGCCATGGGGGTCATCTGCACGTCCTTGGCAAACAGCCGCGCAAAATGGCGCGCGCTCATGCCGGCCAGTTCGGCCATGGACTCAATGGTGAACGGTTGGTCGAGGTGCGCCAGCACGTGGTTTTGCACGCGGGTGATCGCGGTTTCCTGGGGCGCCACCGCTGCGGTCATCGGGCTGAACTGCGCCTGGCCGCCCTGGCGCTTCATCACCACCAGCAGCACCTTGGCCACGTCCACCGCGACTTCCTTGCCGTGGTCCTGGGCCACGATCGACAGCGCCAGGTCGATGCCTGCCGTGACCCCGCCCGAAGTGATCAAGCGCCCATCTTGCAGGTAGATACGATCGGTCTCGACGATAGCCTTGGGAAACGCCTTGATCAGGCGTTCGGTGTAGTGCCAATGGGTGGTCACGCGATGACCGTCCAGCAGCCCGGCGTGGCCCAGCACAAAGGCGCCGGTGCAGATCGAACCAAAGCGCCGCGCCCTTGGCGCAGCCGCCTTGAGCCAGGGCAGCAACGCCGGGTGGCATTCGTTATAGGCGCCGGGGCCACCGGGTACCAGTAGCAGGTCGTAGGCGCCGTCGGCCTGGTCCAACAGCAGGTCGGTCTGCACCACCACGCCGTTGGAGGCGCGCAACGGCCCAGGTTCGGTGCCTAGGGTGAGGATCTGGTAATGCGCGGCCGCCGGCAGGTAGCGGTTGGCGATGGAAAACACTTCGAGCGGCCCGGCCATGTCGAGCAGGAGGAAGTCCGGAAACAGCGCCATGGCCACGGTTTTCATAGGGCAAAACATCCATAAATAGAAAGAAGCTCAGGGGACAGCCCGAGCATTATGGCACGGCTTTTATTGTCAACCCCAAGGTGACAGTTATTCAGATTCCATCTTCTTAATGAATTTATCAGTAACCATTAATCTTCTTCTCAACGCAGGAGCCCTGTATACCGCAGCCCGCTCCCACTTGAGGACAAGACCATGCTGACCCTTCGCCAAGCTTCGGAACGCGGCGCCGCCAATCACGGTTGGTTGAAGTCGTTCCACACCTTCTCGTTCGCCAACTACTGGAACCCGAAAGAACAGGGTTTTTCCGACCTGCTGGTGATCAACGATGACCGCGTAGCGGCCGGCAAAGGCTTCGGCCAGCACCCGCACCGCGACATGGAGATCTTCTCCTATGTGCTCGAAGGCGCCCTGGAACACAAGGACACTCTTGGCACAGGTTCGGTGATCCGCCCTGGCGATGTGCAGCTGATGAGCGCCGGCAGCGGCGTGGCCCACAGCGAGTTCAACCACAGCCAGACCCGTGGCGTGCACTTCCTGCAAATCTGGATCGTGCCCGCCGAAGCTGGCGCCGAGCCGCGCTATCAGCAGGAGCATTTCAGCGAGGCACAGAAACGTGGGCGCTTACAGTTGATCATCTCGCCAGACGGTGCTGACGGCTCCCTGAGCGTGCGCCAGGACGCACGGGTGTACGCCGGGCTGTTCAACGGTGATGAAGCCGCGACCCTCGACCTGCCGCCAGACCGGCATGTGTACATCCATGTGGCCAGCGGCAGCGTTGAAGTCAACGGTCAGCGCTTGCAGGAGGGCGACGGTGCCCGAGTGCGGGATGAGCGCCAGATTCGCCTGAGCCAAGGCACGGACGCTGAGGTGCTGGTGTTCGACCTGCGCCCCCTGGAATTGCCGCAGATGCCGTGACCGTCCCTGCGATAGCCCGCCAAAACGGGCTATCGCTGGCATCGATAGTCACCATCAGCCCAATGAAGTTCTCTAAAAAAATGCAACGCGTAACATCAAACCCATACCCAGCGGCACCCAACTAAAACACTCGGAGCACACTCTCATGAAACGCCAAATCTTGCTTAGCCTCGCTTTCTCGGTACTCGCAGCCAACGCATTTGCCCACCCTGTTGTCGCTGAAGGCGGCGCGGATCGTCTGATGGAAAGTCGTGTTGCCGAAGGTGGTGCCGACCGTCTGCAAGGCAACCGCGTCGCCGAAGGTGGTTCGGATCGTCTGCTGGAACGTCGTGTCGCCGAAGGCGGTGCCGACCGTCTGCAAGGCAACCGCGTTGCCGAAGGTGGCTCGGATCGCTTGCTGGAACGTCGTGTCGCCGAAGGCGGTGCCGACCGTCTGCAAGGCAACCGCGTTGCCGAAGGTGGCTCGGATCGCTTGCTGGAACGTCGTGTCGCCGAAGGTGGTGCTGACCGTCTGCAGAGCAACCGCGTATAACCCCGCAGTGTTTGCGGGCACCCCAAACCGGCCTGATCAGCCGGTTTTTTTTCGCCTGTCATTAATGCAGGTCGCGGTCCACCCACAGCACTGCCTTGCCGATCTGTTGCCGCGCCTCGATGCGTTCATGCACCTGCTGCACCGTGTCGAGGGTGTAATGCCCTTCGATCTCCACCGTCAACGCCCCTTCAAGCATCGCCGCAAACACCGCATTGGCGCGCCGTTGCACCGTAGCGCCGTCGGCCATATGGTCGGCCAGTCGCGGGCGAGTCAAAACAATGAGCCCGCTTCGCCCAGTTCCATCGGGTCCAGGTCGGTCAGCGACCCCGAGACATTGCCGTAATTGACGATCAGGCCCCGTGTACGGCAGGCGCGAAAGCTGTCTCGCAGGGTGCTTTTGCCCAAGGAGTCGAACACCACGTCCACGCCTTTGCCGTGCGTGGCGTCGAGCACTCGGTCGGCAAAGCGCCCATCGTCGTAGGTCCAGGCCTGGTGAGCACCGCGTTGTTGCGCAATCGCGCATTTTTTCAAGGGTGCTGCCAGTGGCAAACACGGTCGCCCCCAAATGCCGAGCCATCTGCACCAGCAACTGACCGATGCTGCCGGACGCCGCGTGCACCAGGCAGCTGCTGCCGGCCTGCAATCGTGCGACATCATCGATCAGGTAATGGGCGGTGCAGCCTTGAAACATCGCCGCAGCCGCCTGATCGAAGGCGATGGCGTTGGGGATCTGTGCGATTTTTTCGACCGGCACCAGTGCGTATTCGGCATACGCGCCCCAGGCAATGCACCAGGCGACCCGATCCCCCACGGCCAGATGGCTGACGCCGTCACCGATCTCCACCACCACCCCCGCGCCTTCCATGCCCAAGGTGCAGGGCAGACGCACCGGATAGGTCACCGAATTGGCATATTTGCCTTGGCGCGTATGGATATCCATGAAATTGATCCCCGCGCACGCCACTTTGATCAGCACATGCCCCGGCGTGACCTGAGGTTTGGGTACGTCCTGGCGCACTTGAACAACGTCTGGGCCGCCATAGGTTTGCAGGGTGATGGCTTTCATCGCGGGAACAACTCCGTTTGCACTGGAAAGCGCACATGGTAAAAGGACGCCTTCAGACGGAAAATTCCCCATTAATCCCATCCTCTGTGCGGAAATAACCCGATGTTCGACTGGCAAGACTTGTATTACTTCACCGTATTGGCCCGCACCGGGTCACTCTCGGCCGCTGCCCGTGAGTTGCAGGTGGAACACGCCACTGTCGGACGCCGGGTGGATGCGCTGGAAAAGGCCCTGGGCGTCAAATTGGTGGACCGCCTGCCCCGCAGTCGCCCACTGACCGCGCAAGGCCTGGCACTGGCCGCGATGGCTGCTGGCATGGACGAAATGGCCACCCAGGTGTTGCGCCTGTCGCGGCTCGCGTCCATCGAAATGGCCGGCACGGTGCGGGTCAGTTGCCCGCCGTCCATTGCCAATTACTGCATCGCGCCCCATGTGGCGCGTTTGCGTAGCGAATACCCGCAACTGAACCTGGTGTTGATGCCATCAACCCATCTGGCCGCACTGGATAAAGGTGAGGCGGATATTGCGCTGCGCACACTGCGGCCCGATGAAGACGCCTTGGTGCGCAGAAAGGTCGGCGTGGTGCGCTTCGGGCTCTACGGGCCATCGACGTACGAGCAGCTACCGGCTGAGCAATGGACCTTCATCGCCTACGACAGCAGCCGCGATCACCTGCCCCAGCAGGCCTGGTTGCACCAATTGCGCGGCCATCGCGAGATCGCCTTGCCGCCAGTGAGCTGATCACCCAGCAGATGGCAGCCAGGTCCCACGTCGGCGCAGTGGTATTGCCGACGCTGGTGGGCGATCACGACCCGTTGCTGGTGAGGTTGCCCACGGCAACAGAAGGCCCGTTGCGGGATATCTGGCTGACGGTGTACCCCGATATGCGTCGCTCACCGTTGGTCAAAGTAGTGATGGAATTCCTGGTGGCGTGCATTGAGGCCGAGGTGCAGTTACGTCGCTGAATTAACACGGAAAAGCGCGAGTACCAAGCGCCATAGCCTGCCCTTGCTTGTCCTTAACATCAGAAGGGTTAAACCCGGGTATGCCAAAAAATCGTTTGAGATAAAATACTTATCGAGCACTAAAAATTTGCACTAGCATATGTCTTAGTCCGTGCAATCACACTCCTAATAGTGCCCGCCGCCTGCCCTCTCCGCTCGTAAAAACAAAGTGGCCAATGTTAGAATTTGTCACGTTTTAGCGTATTCAATTCGATTAGTATCTAAACGCTAGCAGCGATTGAACTGACGGCCTTGCATGCCGGAAAAGGGAGTAGGGTGATGCATTTTTCCAACGTCCTCGCTATTGCACGGACTCAATCGAAATCGGAGGACTTTCGGGCGCTGATAGTTGGCACTGTAGCGAATAATTTAAAAGTCGATACACGCTGCTACGGACAACTAATTGACGCCAAGGAAATCCACGGAAATTACCGCGCCATCATTATAGAAATTGACACACCCTCCGCCAGCAATCAAACCCTTGACATAATAAGAAAGACCAGAGACGAACACCCTGACTGCACTATATTTGTTGTAGTGACCTTTGCCTCCACGTTGAGTAAAACCAAGTATTACTTGGCGGGAGCGGACTATTGCATCCAGGTAGTCGAAAATGCGCCTGAAACAAAGCTGAGTTTGTTCGATGCCTTTCTCAGTGAAAGTGCACGCCTGAACGAGGGCAGCCTGGTGTTGGATCAGGACCGGATGTGCATTCATGGCGATGGCAAAAGTTGGAAATTTCGTTTGTCGAAATGAAAGTACTTGAAGCGCTTATCCATAATCGCCTGCTCAGTCACAATGAAATTGCCGGCATCATGGGCCTCAATACCAAATATTACGACTCCAGGGCCCTGGAAAAGTCCATCAGTCGCCTGCGCAGCAAGATCAAGGCGCACTATGGCGGCAATATCATTCAGAACATCCGCGGTTATGGATACAAACTGAATCGCGGCCTTATCTGCGCGGGCCATTTCCAACCGGTCAAGGAGAGGTCGCACCGTGAATAGCGAGAAAGCCGTCCCTGCAGACACTACACATTTGAGCCTCACGCGGCAGGCTATCGTCGAACGCAACCACGCGTTATGGGGTCACGAGGTGTGCGTTATCGGCGAACCACTGGAACACGCCTATAACGAAGCGTTGCGCCACATAAGTCCACGCCGCAAGACGTCAAGCAGCGCGAGCCAGACGTTTTTGCGTGTCGATCAATCTGTCTTGATGAATGAAAACTTCATCAAGCAGATTATTCAGGCCGCCCGAGCACTGGAGGAACACAAACAGTCGCTCACCCTCAGTATTGATAACCCCTGGATGCCCTACCCGGTCCGGTAGAACGCCGGACCATGGTGCGCCAACTCTATCGGCTAAAGGATCAATGCGACGTTCAATTGGCTTTCAGCAACTACCGACTCGACACAAAACAGGCCGACCTGTTGGTCGACCTCAAACTCTACGACTTCATAAAATGCCCTTCCCCGACTCCGCCCTGCGGCTGAGCCTGAATACCCGCTCCGATCTGTTCGACCGGCTCTACGACCGCATGCTGGAGCTGATCAGTGCGACCCGGGTGCGCTTCATCGCCGACAATGTCGAGTTCGACGACAGTGCACTGCTGGCTAAAAATTTGCCGTTCGAATACTTTCAGGGCGGCTACTACTCCCCGCTGACCGTTTATAACAACTGCACTTCCCATTTATTGGTGGACGCTATGAGCTCACTCAAGAAATACACCTTCACTCCCACACTTCCCGCGATCGCACTGAAGGACTTCACGCCCAATGCAGAGTTGTTCCACTACGAATTAACCGTGCCAACCCGCACCGATACCCCAGACAAAAAACTGGTGTTTTCCCATCTGCACATCACGCTGGGTGACCAGCAACAGGTTACCCAGCGGATGAACACTTATGTGATAACGCACTCCCTTACCCTGCCCTCGCAACCCTTTAATGCAACGCGCAAAGAATCAAAAACACCGATCGATCGCCTCACGAATAACCACACTCCTCCTCAGGACATCAGCCCGGACAGAACTCAATTACACGCCCAGGACTTCTGGCTGCTGACCCAACATGACCGAACACTGGTCAAAGGTGGGTTGCGCATTTCGTTGACCAGTATCGAATCCGCGTTGATCAAAAGATGCTGCACCACGAAGAGCGCGTGGTCAGTAAAGATGAACTAATCCGCAACATAGGACGCGAACCGGAACAATACCGTGGCTTGGAGATGTGCTTAAGCCGACTCCAGGAAAAGTTCAAACGCGCTAACGATGGCGAGCGTCTTTTCCGCGCCGTACGCAATCGTGGTTATTGCCTTACACAAAAAATAAAGAAACCAATCGATCTTAACCCGTCACGCCGTTAATACAAAAAAACTATAAGCAATGCGGACACTACTGCTCACCCTGCCTATCACCCAACTCTATTACCAGCCCATTTATAACATCCCCTCTAAAAGATGACGCCACGCTTGTTATAAGTCGTCAGCCACTGCGCCCTGTCGTTCATTACTATCACTGGGCACGCGTGCGCGTGCCTGTTGTTTTAGTGCGGTTAAACCGCTGTCCGATTAAACCCTGCCACCACGTGAGTGGTCACCACCGGGAGCAGCAGTATGCTGAACAACACTAGACTGCATCGTAACCTGACCCCGAAAGGTTTAACGTTTTGGGGCCAGTGGACATTGGCATCGGGCTTGGTCGTTGCACTGTTATTCCTGTTGGTCGTTTTTAAAACTGGCCAACTTGAATATAACTACCGAGTGCTCGCCGCGTTTACCATACTGGCTTCTCTGCCGGCTTATACCCTTTGTGATGTCTACAGTAAAAAGATGACTATGCCGTGGGGCTGGGTCGATTGTTCATGGGCTGGTTGCTCACGTTGGGCATATTGCTGGCAATCGGCCTGGCCTGTGATGCCAGTTCAGTATTTCCGTTGGAAATCCTGTTGCTGTGGGCGGCGATTAGTTATCCACTGCTGGCGATTTGCTACGCACCGCTGCATAGCTTGTCCAAGTATTACCACCGCCAACTGCATGAACGGCAGAAATCATTGATCGTGGGCACCGGCAAATTGGCAGTCGACCTGGCCAACACCCTTTCTCGGCAAAAACGCTCGCCCCTGGTCGGGCTTGTCGGCAATCGCGCGGATGCCTGCGATGACGCGCAATCGCAGATTCTGGGCGAGCTGCCGCAATTGCCTCAGCTGATCCGGCAGCACGGCATCCGCCGGCTCTACATCACCCATTCCCTGCAAGATGCGACCCACATCGAGGCGCTGTACCTCAACTTGCTGGACATCAGTGTGGATGTGATCTGGGTGCCAGACCTCAACAACATGCTGCTGCTTAACCACTGCGTGGCTGAAGTGGATGGGCTGCCGGCGATCTTCCTCAATGAAAGCCCGCTGACCAGCCGCCCCACCGCAGCGCTCAGCAAGGCACTGCTGGACAAGAGCCTGGCACTGCTGGCGATCATCGTCTTGAGCCCGGTGCTATTGCTGTTTGCCTTGCTGATCAAGCTCACCTCCCCCGGCCCGGTGATTTTCAAACAGGACCGCCATGGCTGGAATGGCCAAGTGATCAAGGTGTGGAAGTTTCGCTCGATGCGCGTGCATGACGACCACGAGGTGCGCCAGGCCAGCCGCAACGACTCGCGTATCACACGGGTGGGTCGGTTTATCCGGCGCACGTCTATCGATGAATTGCCGCAACTGTTCAACGTGCTGCAAGGGCACATGGCCCTGGTCGGCCCACGGCCCCATGCGATCGCGCACAACGACTATTACTCCGGGAAGATCCTGGCGTACATGGCGCGCCATCGCATCAAGCCCGGCATCACCGGCCTGGCCCAGGTCAATGGTTGCCGAGGCGAGACGGAGACGCTGGAGAAGATGCAAAAGCGTGTGGAGATCGACCTGCACTACATCAACACCTGGTCGTTGTGGCTGGATATCAAGATCCTGGTGAAGACGCCGTTTACGTTGCTGTCCAAGGATATCTACTGATTGTGATGAACGGGCTTGCTGTGGTGAGCAGGCTTGTTGTAGTGAGCGGGTTTACCCGCGCTGGGGGCGAAGCCGCCCTAACCCCATGCACCGCAGTGCTTCAGAGAGACCGAGGGGTCTGGGTTTAGGGCGGCTTCGCCACCCAGCGCGGGGTAAACCCGCTCACTACAAGCCAAGCGGCGAGTCGCTACTGGGTGATCTTGTCGATGTTCTTGTAGAACAACTCGCTGTCTTGGCCATCCGTCATCGAATGCAGTGAGTAGGCACGGTTCAAGCGTGCACCACCGTCGCGGGTCAGCGGCGCCCACACCAGGTTGGCGCGGCGCATCGTCGACAGGCTCATCAGCTCATCGAACGGAATGGACAGGTAAAGGCCTTTGTCGAAGCTGCCCTCGCCAAACTGCTCTTTCGAGACGTTGGTACGGGTGATCCATGCGCCGATGCGCACACCGTTGTTGAATTGGCGCGACAGGTCCAGGGTGGCGCCCCAGTCCCTGGCCAGGTAGCGGCCGACGCTCAACGCACCCTGGGTATTGAATGGCAAATCGGTGTAGCCGGTGATATGCCCGGTCACCGTACGGTAATCGCGCAGGCTGAAATCCTGCTCGAACCCGCGTTGACGCACGTAGTTCACATCCGCGCCCAGCGCCCAACGCTGGCCCATCGGCCGGTACAGCACTTCACTGCCGACGCCGGCGTACATCGACTCCAGCAAACCGCCGTAGACCATGCCGTACAGGTCCTGGTCCAGGCGTTGCGCATGGTTGAGCTGGAAGGTTGGCAGGGTCACATCGGCGCTGGTCATGTACCGACGCAGGTCGGTGCGTACCCGTGGCAATCCGCTGGGCGCGTCGTAGGTGAAGCCGTCGTAGTTGTTCAGCAGGTTGACGCTGAGCAAACCACTCCACCAGGTACTGCGCGTAAAGCGGTACTCGGCGTCGAGGTCGGCGGTCACCTGGTAGAGCAGACCATCCGGCCCACCGACGTTTTGCTTGTAGCCCAGGCCCACACCGTACGTGAGCGGTTTGAGCGGTTCGGTGTAGAGCACGGTCTGGTGTTGTCGCTGGCGCGATTGACCTCGACCTGGCGATGCAGGTTCTGCAGGTCTTCGCGGTTGTTGACCACCTCGCGAAAAAGTCTCGCGAGGCACGCTGGTCTCTTCGATCGGCATGGCGTAGCGCTGGTTGACCAGGGTGAACCAATCGATCTGGTCATTCACACTGCCATCGAGGATACGACTGGCACGCCCGACTGCCTTGGCGCTGTAGAAATAGCGTTGCTGTTCGCCATACACCAATAACTCCGGACCGCGCTGGGCAATGCGCTCGACGTTGTAGCCCGCGTTGTCGTGCAGCCGCTGGGCCACCTGGGCCCAATCCACCTGGTCCGGTGGCGTGCTGGTGCCATGCTCGGCAACGCGGGTGCCGGCGGATCGTAGGTTTTGACCGGTGCCTTGCGGCTGACAAAATTGGTGTGCAGGGTCACGCCAAACATTGCGGTATTGCCGCGCTCCCACGCGGCGCTCACATCGATGGAGTCGGCGAGTTTGTAGACCACGCCGAGGTTGACCGGTGAGTCCTGGCGCAACGGGTTGGCGCGCGGCTCGTGCTTGTAATCGTTGCCTTCGTATTCAACCTTGACGCTCAACGGTGCCCAGGGTGTCTGGTAGGCAACGCCCCCGAACAGCGAGGGCCGCCCGCGAAAATAACCGTTGGAGAAATTGCCTGAGCCTTCGGCAGTGGGTCGGGTTTTGAAGCTATCGTCCAGCACACCCAACGGGTTGTCGAAGTCGCCGCGATTGCCCAGGTAGCCCCAGGCGATGCCGGCACTGAAATCCAGGTCGCCATAACGTTTGTTGGCCACCAGGTATTCACTGGAAAACAAGCCTGTACCGCCCAAGTCCATCAGCCCCAGCGCCACCTGGGGCAGCCAGTGGCTTTCCGGACTCAGGCGCACTTTGGCGTCGACTGCCTTGTCCTTGTAGCTTTGCCCGCCACTGAACGACTCGGCACCGTACAGCCGGTTGGTAATCGCGGTGTAGCGAAAGGTGCCTTCCAGCCAGTCCAGCGGCTGCGCCGAAAAACTGTAGCGGCTATAGGGCTCGGTACGGTTGGCATTCACACTGAGTTCGCCGGCGGGCGCCATGCGTGCGGTGGGGGTTTGCAGCAGCCCTACGCCGCCAAAAATCACTTTGGGTGTAACGAGGGTCGCCATGCACGACGCCACAAGGCACCAGCAGCACGGCCGCAATACATAATTTCAAGGCGTGACCTCGGCCGGGGATTGGGTGGCGAGAAACTCGGCCAATTGCTGATTCAGTTCCGGGGTGGGCGGGTCCAGGTCGTCGCTGCGCAGTGGCACCAACAGCATGCTGCCGGGTGCGGGTGGCGCGCCGTCTTCACGGTTCCATGGGGCAATGCCCAGGCGCGTGACACGCCCGTCGGGCTGGATCAGCCACAGGTCGTCGGTCTGCTCCACGGGTGGGCAGGCATTGAGGTAGTCACGCGCCGGTTGCAGGGCCTGGAACGCCAAGGTGCACGCCGTTGCGACTGCACCCAGCACCCGCACGCTGTCGGGCCTCGGCGGGTAGACCAGACGGTCGCCATCGCTGACCAACGGGTTCTGCGCAAAGCCGACTTCCACCGCCACCGGGTCCAGCATCGCAACCTGGCGCCCGGTCACCGGCATGGCCGACACCTGTTGATAGAGTTGCGCGGCCACATGCGCGCGGCGTTCGTTTCCAGCGGAGAGGGCCGCCCGATGCAGAGTGTCCAGGTCAAACAGCACGCCTGCCTTGAGTCGCGCCTGGCGCTCCAGCAACGGCTGGTGCAGCCAGGCAGCACCAACCAATAACCTTCGGCATCGGGCTGCGAGGCGCGGATCACATCGAGCAAGCGGCTACTAGCCTGCACTTCGATGGCGCCTGCATTGCGCACCTGGCCACTGACCGTGACGGCAGCCTGGCATGCGCCGACACAGCCCCCCAAAACGGCGAGCGCCGCGAGTGTTCGACGGTTCATCGGGCGTCCTTGCGGGTGGGTTGCAGCTGGGTGATGGTCAGGGTCAGGTCGGGGTGAGGTGCTGTTCGCTCTGCACGATAAAACCGTCATCGGGATCGACCCAATAACGATTGCGTGCCTGGAAACCGGGCGCCTCGACGTCTTCATCGACGCGCAACAGCACATACGGTTTGTGCAGGATCTCGAGGGTTTCCAACCCCTTGTGGGTCAGCCGACTGGTGAGCGTGACGCCCATCCGGTACCCCTCAACGCCATCGAGTTGGCGAGTACTGCGATACCCCTCCGGCACACGGTGCAGGCCTTGTTGGAACGGCGACTGGCCCTGCCAACGGGTGCCATCCAGGTCCACGCCAAGGCCAACCGTGCGCACCACCAAACCGTCGCGAAGCAGCAACACTTGTTTGCCGGACGCGACCCAGAATTGCAGGTCGCCACGCTGGCGAATCAACGCCATGACGCCCTCACTGGAGTCTGTAGTGACCTTGATCTGGGGGAACGGCGTCGCGTCCACCTGGGCTTGAGTCAAATCCAGCGGAGCGGGACCGACCACCGCCGCCTTGAACGTATCCAGCGAGGCGTTCATCAGCGGATTGCAGCCAGCCAGCAGCCACGCCAACCCCGCGCAAGTCATCATTTTCAGGCTGTTCACGCAGGTACCACCCTATCGGTTGCTGGCTTCGCTCAGGTTGTTCTGGGTGGACGCGCCAATACCGATAATCGTGGCGGAAGGTATCAACTGGCTGATGAACCGGTTCCACCGCGTGATGTTCGCCGGGCCGACAAACACCACGTCCTGGGGCTGCACATCAAAGCGCGTGGCCAGGGCCATGGCTGAGGGTGAACCGGCTTGCAGCTGGAACACCTTGGCCGGCTCCACATTGATGTTCTGCGCACCGCGAATCACGTAGACCGCGTCGGCGTTGGAGGTGTTCTGGTTGACCCCACCCACCGAACCCAGCACGTCGGAGAGGTTCATGCTGCGGGTCTTGAAGGTCAGCGCACGCGGCTGCATGACCTCGCCCATCACGTAGATGCGCTTGCGGTCGTTGTAGGCCAGGTACAACTGGTCGCCGTCCTTGAGGTAGATGTCATTGAGGCGTGACTTTTCCAGGTTCAGTGTGTCGAGGTCCAGGGTGTAGCGTTTGCCGCCACGGGTAAGCGTGAGGTTGGACAGGTCGGCATTGATCGGGTCGATACCGACCGTGCCCAAGGCTTCCATCACGTTCATGGCAATGGTGGTGATTGGCAGCGGCCCGGCCTTGACCACGGCGCCCGTGATCACCACTTTCTGGCTGGCAAAACGCAACACGCTGACGTCGACTTGAGGGCTGTCGATGTACTGGCGCAGCTTGTCGGTGATTTCACTGCGCAGCGCTTCAATGGAGCGGCCCTTGGCAACCAGTTCACCCACATAGGGGTAGAACAGGTTGCCTTCGGGGCTCACCAGCCGGCCGTTGGCATCGATCTGCTGCTGGGGGCCCGAAGGCGCCGTCAGTTCGGGGTGATCCCACACGGTGATATATAACGCGTCATTCGCGCCGATCAGGTAAGGTCCCGGCTTATAACTCAAAAGTTCAGCTGGAATGGAATAAGGCACTTGGGTCGCCGCGTCCATGGCCAATAACTTGGGTGTTATCGGAATTAAATCCACGCGACTGTTTTCAGCACTGCCGCCTTCGGTCAATGCCGCCGTGTCCATGTATTGACCCGGTGCAAACATGCAGCCCTGCAACAATGCCGCGGCCACGGCCGCCACAGAAAAAATACGCATCATGGTGCTAGGACACTCGCGATAAACGACAAGAAAAAAAGACCACTTGGACGGGTTCCAAGCAGTCTAAAAACGGAAGGTTTACAACTAGTTCCCAGTCCCCGTGGTGCCGGTAGTCCCGGTCGTACCTGTGGTTGTGCCGCCGTTGGAACTGCCGCCGCTGTTGGACGCAGCGATCAGCCCGACCAGGAGGGCCGTGCCCACCAGCAGGCTTTGCCCAACCGTCACCGACCCGACCACTTTGGTGTCGAGCCCCAACGGCAACTCATCGGCCAACGCGGAAGTACTCATGACACTGAGCACAATAATAGCCAGTGCTTTTTTCATAACAGACTCCTTATCGTCAGTGGCTGGTCAAGCGATAGTGCCATTCAACTAAACCGTGCACCAGACACGTAACTTGTAGTGCACTTACTTGAAAATAACGTTTTTCCGGCGAAGTGCCCGGCCCTCAACACATTGCTGCTGTCGGCGTTATTTAAAACGTTATTAATTGTCGAAAACCCTCAGGCGCGACCGTACTTGTCTTCAAAACGCACGATGTCGTCTTCGCCCAAGTAGGAACCTGATTGCACCTCGATCAACTCCAGGGGAATCACCCCGGATTTTCCAGGGCATGCACCTGGCCGATGGGGATATAAGTCGATTCGTTTTCCGACACCAGGTAGGTCTGCTCGCCGTTGGTGACCTTGGCCGTGCCGCTCACTACGATCCAGTGCTCGGCACGGTGGTGATGCATCTGCACCGACAGCTTGGCCCCCGGCTTCACTGTGATGCGTTTGACCTGATACCGCTGGCCGCTGTCCACCGAGTCGTACATGCCCCATGGCCGGTACACCTCGCGGTGGTTGAGGTGCTCATGACGCCCGGCCTGCTTGAGCTGGTCGACGATGGCCTTGACCTGCTGTACCTGGTCCTTGTGGGCGACCAGCACCGCGTCCTTGGTCTCGACAATGATCAGGTCCTGCACGCCCACCGTCGCTACCAATCGGCTGTCGGCGTGCACGTAGGTGTCGCGGGTATCCAGCACCAGCCCATCGCCACGGATCACGTTGCCGCTGGCGTCTTTTTCGCTGGCCTCCCACAGCGCCGACCATGAGCCGATATCACTCCAGCCGGCGTTCAGCGGCACCATCACCGCATCGCAGGTTTTCTCCATCACCGCGTAGTCGATGGAGTCGTCGGGGCAGGCGGCAAAGGTGGCGGCATGCACGCGGGTAAACGGCTGATCAAAGCTGCCGCCCTCCAGCGCCACGCGGCACGCTTCAAGAATGGCCGGCTGGAAGCGTTCCAGCTCTTCCAGGTAGCGACTGGCGCGGAACATGAACATGCCGCTGTTCCAGCAATACGCTCCGCTGGCCACATAGCCTGCGGCGGTGGCGGCGTCGGGCTTCTCGACAAAACGCTTGACCCGATAACCGCCCTCGCCCACCGCTGCGCCTCGCTCGAGGTAGCCGTAGCCGGTGTGGGCGCTGGTAGGCGTGATGCCAAACGTCACCAGCTTGCCCGCGCGTGCCAGCGGCAAGGCTAGTTCGAGGCTGGCATGAAACGCCGGGACATCCTCGATCAAATGGTCCGCCGCCAGCACCAGCAGGATCGGGTCGTCGGCCTCGGCGAGCGCCTTGCACGCCGCCAGCGCAATGGCCGGTGCTGTGTTACGCCCCACCGGTTCCAGCAGGATATTGGCCTGTTCCATGCCCAGTTGGCGCAACTGCTCGGCCACCAGGAAGCGGTTTTGCTCGTTGCAGATCAACTGCGGCAACGCAACATTGGCGCCCGTCAGCCGGGTGATGGTTTGCTGCAGCATCGACAGGTGCGCGTCGGTCAGGCGCAGGAACTGCTTGGGGTTCAGCTGACGCGAGAGCGGCCACAAGCGCGATCCCGAACCGCCTGCCATGATCACGGGTAATAACATGAGGGCATCCTTGGTAGAGCGATTCAGAAATAGGCGCGGGTGTGTTCATGCACCCGTGGGCTCACGCGCAGTTCATCCTGCGACCACCAGCGGTACTGCTGGTGTTGCTCGGTGGGCGGCTGCAGGTCCAGGCCTTCGTCCAGGTCCAGGCAGTAGCTGAGCACCACGTAGTGGGTGTCCGGCCCGAACCCGGCGTTGGCAAACACGCTGTCATCGTAGAAGTGCTCGAACACACCCAGCAGCCGCGCATTTGCGCGCTCAAACGTCGCCCCAGTTCATCACGGGATATGCGCCGGAAGGCACTGTCGAGGGTCTCATTTTTTTGAATACGCCCGCCGGGCACGAACCAGAAACCATAGGCCGGCCGATTGACCCGCAGGCCGAGAAAAGCCTCGCCACGGCGGTTGCGTACCACCAGGTCAATCGCCACCAACGGTGTCGACGCCACGACCGTATTGAAAGTCGGTAAATCAAGCCACATACCGGTCAAACCTGTGCCAGAAAGCGTTGCAGAATGCGTTCCTTGTCGAGGAACTCCTTGGCGTAGTTCAACGCCACCCCATTGCGCGTGGGCAATGCCAACACACGCTCGATCCCTGCGTTTAATGCCGCGACGGACTCCGGCTCGATCAACACCGCAATACCTTGGTGTTCCTCGCACAGACGGCCGAGGGTGGTGTGCGGGTCGGCGGTGATGATGGCGTTGCCGCCCACCGCGAGGATGTTGGTGAGCTTGGACGGCAACACCGAGTCGGCCGCGCCGCGCTTCTGGATCACCAGGTGCACGTCGGCCGAGGCCAGCAGCGCCGGCAAATCCTCATAGGCCTGCAACGGCGCGAACAGCACATTACGCAACCCGTCGCGTTGGACACGTTCCAGAAGGCGCGCCTTGCCGGTGCCCTGCCCGACGATCAAGAACACCAGGTCAGTACGATGGGCATGGGCCTGGGCAGCGTCGAGAATCAGCTCCAGGCCCTGCTTCTCGCCGATGTTGCCGGAGTACAACAACACCCGCGCACCGCTGGGTACACCTAAACGTTCCAGCAGTGCGCGATTGTGCGCGACCTGGCAAAAACGTGCGGTTTCCGACCAGTTCGGAAAGAACAGCAGTCGCTGGTCATGCACGCCTTTGCTGCGAGCCTTGTCGAGCATGCCACTGGAAATCGTCGAGACTCGATCAAAACGTCGCAGCAACCAGCGTTCGACGCCGAACGCCAAGCGGCGCAACCACGAACCGCGCCCTAACCCCAAGCCAAACATTGCATCCACTTCATAGTCCTGGATATGCAGCACCGCCTTCGCACCACTGAGCTTGGCCAGCAGCAAGGCCTGGGGCGCGCAGAACAAGGTCGGCACCACCAGCATTACCAGGTCTGGCTTCCAGCGCAGTTGCCCGAGCACCGCCACACACGAGCTGGCGGAAAAACTTGCCAGATGCAGCAGGCGCGTCAGCGCGGTGGGCTGACGCGGCACATACAGCGGGCAACGAATCACCGTCACGCCGTGGTCCTGCTCAGTACGAAAGCGCCACGCTGAATAGCCCTCACCCACCTGCCAGTACGGGTAATACGGCGGCGCCGTTACCACCCGCACCTCATGCCCCTGCTCTGCCAGCCAGCGCGCCTGCTCACCGCTGTACTTGCCGATGCCGGTCAACTCCGGGCTGTAATTGATGCCATACAAGAGGATCTTCATCAGTGGCCCCGAGGCTGTTCGAGCGCCGCGCGGTAAGCGTTGTAGGCATCGCGCAGGCCCTCCTCCAGCGGTATGTAGGCTTCCCAGCCAAGGGCGTTGATGCGGCTCACGTCCAGCAACTTGCGCGGTGCGCCGTCAGGTTTGCTCGCGTCGAAACGCAGGCGGCCCTGGAACCCGGTCACCCGCGCCAGCGCCTGGGCCAGCTCGGCGATGGTGCAATCCACCCCGGTGCCGACGTTGAGGTGCGAACGCATTGGCAGGGTCTGCTCGCGGTAGCGCGCCGGCTCCAGTTCCATCACATGCACGCTGGCGGCGGCCATGTCATCCACATGCAAAAACTCACGGCGCGGGCGCCCGCTGCCCCAGATCACCACCTCGTCATCACCCCGTTGCGTCGCCTCGTGGAAGCGCCGTAACAAGGCCGCGATCACGTGGCTGTTTTCCGGGTGATAGTTGTCGCCCGGGCCGTACAGGTTGGTGGGCATCACGCTGCGGTAATCGCGGCCGTGTTGGCGGTTATAGCTTTCGCACAGCTTGATCCCGGCGATCTTGGCCACCGCGTAAGGCTCGTTGGTGGGTTCCAACGCGCCATCGAGCAACACCGCTTCGATCATCGGTTGGGGCGCATGCACCGGGTAGATGCACGACGAGCCGAGGAACAACAATTTCTCGACGCCGTGGCTGTGGGCCGCGTGGACCACGTTGGCCTGGATCATCAGGTTCTGGTAGATGAAGTCCGCCGGGTACGTGGCATTGGCGTGAATCCCGCCGACCTTGGCCGCCGCCAGGTACACCTGGTCCACACGTTGCTCGGCGAAGTACGCCTGCACCGCAGCCGTGTCCAGCAGGTCGAGTTCATCACGCCCGGCCGTGAGGATCTGCGTATACCCCAGGGCCCACAGGCGCCGCACAATGGCCGAACCGACCATGCCGCGATGGCCGGCGACAAAG
The DNA here is from genome assembly GCA_004000515.1 of Pseudomonas poae. GTDB lineage: Bacteria > Pseudomonadota > Gammaproteobacteria > Pseudomonadales > Pseudomonadaceae > Aquipseudomonas > Aquipseudomonas cremoris. The sequence goes on along the minus strand of CP034537.1, from coordinate 4,346,983 downwards.
ATGCGCGCATCAAGATCACGTGCCATCTCAGTTCTCCACGGCAATCGGTGCGTCATGCCCGTGCAGGCGCAACAAGGCGTGGCGCTGGGCAACCTTCAGGTCTTCGCGGACCATCTCGGCGCACATTTCCTGGGCGCTGATCTCCGGCGTCCAACCAAGCTTTTGCTTGGCTTTGGCAGGATCACCCAGCAGCGTCTCGACTTCCGCCGGGCGGAAGTAACGCGGGTCGACACGCACAATCACATCGCCCACCAGAATGCCCGGTGCCAGGTCGCCATCGATCTGCTCGACCACCGCCACCTCTTCGATGCCTTCACCCACAAACCGCAAGCGCACGCCCAACTCGGCTGCCGACCAGCGAATAAAGTCACGCACCGAATACTGCACGCCGGTGGCGATCACGAAGTCTTCGGGGTGTCCTGTTGCAGCATCATCCACTGCATGCGCACGTAGTCCTTGGCATGCCCCCAGTCACGCAAGGCATCCATGTTGCCCATGTACAGGCACTGCTCCAGGCCCAGCGCGATGTTGGTCAAGGCGCGGGTGATCTTGCGGGTCACGAAAGTTTCGCCACGGCGCGGCGACTCGTGGTTGAACAAGATGCCGTTGCACGCATACAGGCCATAGGCTTCGCGAAAGTTCACGGTGATCCAGTAGGCGTACAGCTTTGCCACCGCATAGGGTGAACGCGGGTAAAACGGCGTGGTTTCCTTTTGCGGGGTTTCCTGCACCAACCCGTACAACTCGGAGGTGGACGCCTGGTAGAAGCGGGTCTTCTTTCCAGGCCCAACAGGCGGATGGCTTCGAGGATGCGCAACGTGCCCAACGCATCGACGTCAGCGGTGTATTCCGGCGAATCGAAACTCACGGCAACGTGGGATTGGGCGCCGAGGTTGTAGATTTCGTCAGGCTGGATCTGCTGGATGATGCGCGTCAGGTTCGACGAATCCGCCAGGTCGCCGTAGTGCAGGATCAGGTTTTTATGCAGGGCTTGCGGGTCCTGGTAAATGTGATCGATGCGCTGCGTATTGAACGACGACGAGCGTCGCTTGAGGCCGTGCACGGTATAGCCTTTTTCCAGCAAGAGTTCCGCCAGGTACGAGCCATCCTGACCGGTAATCCCGGTGATAAGCGCGACTTTGTTCATGTCTGTCTCCCAATTGATAGGCGAGCGAAGGCCGACACCCAAACTTGGGTGTTTGTTAAAAACGGTCAGTTACTTCTGTGTGGGCAGGTTCAAGTTATGGCCGGTCAACTTTGAAAGTTCCCGGACAATGGCGTCCTTATCGTTTAAGTGAGCAATCGCGGTTTCCAGTTCGAGCACTTTTGCGCCCACCAGAAAGCGGTACCAGTAGCCCTGGAGCAGGTGATAGACCAGGCCGCTGCGGCCATCGAGAAACCCCAGTTGGAAGAGGTAGCGCCACAGGAAATACGCCGTGGAACTGAGGGTGAACGGCACACGGTTGTACACGCGGTTCTTGATCAGGCGCTTGGTCCTGGCCTGGAACGAACTCTGCCCGGTGTGCAACTCGTCGCGGATCGCAAACAACCCCAAGCGCGCGTTGAGCACTTCGATCGCTTCGCGGGTGGCGTACTGGTTGTGCTTGTGGGTGAAGAACGTCAGGTCATGCAGGTTATGGTCGGCAAACCCGCCTTCCAGGGTGATGGTGCGGCCCTCGGCCACCGAGATGTGCTCGTCCATCCAGCGGTCCTCCATGCGCCCCAGGCCGGTGCGCCACAACCGCAGCATATTCAACGGATAGCGACCGCCATGGCGTACCCAGCGCCCCATGAAAATATGCTTGCGCTTGAAATTGATGCCGGTGATCCCACGGTCCAGCGTCGGCAGCCGAGCCTTGATCTCGGCAGCGAGATCGGCCTCGATGACCTCGTCGGCATCCAGGCGCAAGGTCCAGTTACCGGTGATCGGCAAATGGTCCAATGCCCACTGGAACTGCTTGGCCTGGTTGACGAACGCGTGCTGCACCACCAGCGCGCCGTGGCGGCGGGCGATGTCGCAGGTGGCGTCGGTGGAGAACGAATCGACAACCAGCACTTCATCGCTGAACGCGCGCACCGACTCGATGGCCCGGGCGATGTGCAGGCTTTCGTTGTAGGTGAGGATGATGACGGTGATAGTCGGCGGCGTGATCATGCGGCGTGCTCCGGCGAACGATGGGTGCGCTGCCCGATGTGTCTGGACGGGTGTCCGGCATGCACGGTCCAGGGTTGCGCAATGCTTTTCGTCACCAGCGCCCTGGCCCCCACGACCACGCCGTCGGCAATGCTCACGCCCAACGTGATAAAGGCCTCGGCACAGACCCAGACGTGCTCGCCCAGCACGATCGGCTTGGCGTACAGCTGGAAGTTCTGGCTGTTGTAGTCATGGGACCCACCGCACAAATGCGCGCCTTGGGAAATCACGCTGTAGCGACCAATGCGAATCAACGCCATGTTGTAGATAGTGGTGCCGTCGGCGATGCCAACATGGTCACCCAACTCCAGGTTCCAGGGTGCCCAGACTTTTGCCCCCGGATACACATGCACACCCTTGCCGAGGCGCGCGCCAAACGCCCTCAGCAAAAATGCCCGCCAGCCATGGAACGGACGCGGACTGGTGCGAAACAGCAGCACATACACGATGTTCCACACCTGCCTCCGCACCCGGTGGCCGAGGGAAAAAGACGGTGCGCGATGGGGGTCGTTGCCTTGGAGAATCACGGGCAACACTCCCGCACGATCTCCAGCAGACGCTGCGCACCCCGTCGGATATGAAATCGTTCGGCAAAACACAGCTTGGCTCGTTCGCACATGTGCGCATAATCGGTCACATCGAGCTGCAACCAGCGCTGCAGGTTATTCGCAGCGCCGGCCACCGTGTCTTCGCTGACAAACCCGGCGAAATCCTTTTCGATTTCACGCCAGATATTCACTTTATTGCTGATCAATACCGGTTTACCGCAGGCCAGCGCTTCCGCCACGACCACGCCGAAGTTTTCCTGATGCGAAGGCAGGCAAAACACTTCGGCAGCGTAATACGCCCCCACTTGGCGGCCCCCTGCAACATACCTGGCCACGTCACACGATGGGCGATGCCCAGCTTCTCAGCCTGGTCCTGCAGCGCCGGCGCCCAACCGCCTTGATCGGGACCAGCCATGACCAGGTGCAAACGCTCGTCTTGCCCGGCGATCTGGGCGAATGCTTGCAACAGGTGGTCGCAACCCTTTTTTTTATGGATACGACTCAGGAACAGCACCAGCCGTTTGCCCTGCAACTGTGGGTGGGCCTCGACGAAGCCTTGCGCCAGGCGTTCAGCATCAGCAGGCGGGCTGGCCGTGCCATACGCCGTTATCGTCTCATTGGCGCGATACAGCCAAAACGACTCGCGCGCACGGATTTGCTCTTCTTCACTGGTAAACACCACGCGCCGCGCATCCCGCAACACCCGGTATTCGCCCCACGGCCAGTACAGCCATTTCTTCAAATGCTTGAGCGGATATTCATGTTTGAACCAGGGATCAAGCATGCCATGGGTGTAAACGATGTAAGGCCGGCCCAGTTTGCTAAGCACCTGACGGGCAACGTATCCGTGGTACTGCCAAAGGCCGTTAATGATGAAAAAATCATAGTGTCGGGCATGTTGTTCAAGCCATTGGCGGATGTTGCCGTTCAACCCGTACCCAAACCGGCTGGGGCCCATGAAATGCACGGCACCGGGGTAATCGACAGCGAATTGCGAATCCAGCGTGAGCACATCAACACAATGCCCGTCCTGGAGAAGCAGTGTGTCAATTTCCCGAGCCGCGTTGATGGGCCCGCCCTTTCCGGTTTAACCGAAGATATGATTCTTAATAACTTCAAGTGCTGTCGTCCGCTGATCCGTTGAGTTGATTCTGGTTGTCTTGCAGGCCGCGAGAATCAGGCAGGCATTGAACACGCCAACTGCCCGGAAAGTGCCAGGCAGGGTTAGCGCCTTATAGGACTTGAGCAGTAAGCAGAGCAGACGAACATCCTGAACAGGATGAACATAAACCCTGCGGAAAGGCCCATGACTATTGATCCGTTGCGCTTAAAGCTTGCAGACGCTGGTCACCGGCACACTAATTTTTTGCTCGCGTTGCAGGAAATTCATGAGCAGCAAGACTCGCTCGTTACCCTCCATTGCCAGAAAAATCGCCTTCAACTCGACAAAGGGGCCTTCAGTAATGCGCAATGCCTCCCCACAGGTAAGGCTCGGCGCTACGGTAGCTTCGTTATCGCGCTCATAGAACCGCTCAATCAATGCGTCGCAAACCGGCAGAGGCTTGCCGCCAAAACCAACAATCCGTAATACACCACGGGTTGAACGCAGAGATCCCCAGTGGTCGTCGGCACCGAGTTGGATAAATAAATAACTGGGGAAAAGCGATTCACAGACACGCTTTCGTTGCCCCCGTAAAACACGCTCACGCCAGTGCTTGGGACGAAAACAGATATAGCCTTGGCGAACCAGATTATTTTCGGCGCGCTCATCTTGATTGGCCTTGCACTGGATCAAATACCACGCCGTAGCAGAAACGTGCTGACCGTCGAAAACCCTAACGGCTGTCGCATTATCTCCCAACACTTTCAGCCCCTTTTCCGTCTCGCTAGAGCAACTCAGTGGTGCTCGTCCGTTTTAAAGGCGCCTGGACGCTTAACCCGCACACTTACACTTCCCACACACTAACAGCCGCCAATAAACTTTATACCGAGCCGCACAGAAAAATCCATGAATGTTATATTTTGTCCGCCACCAGATAGAATGTTATTTTTTGTCAAACTTAATAAGCTGGCTAATCACGGACACTGTGGCATTAAGTACACAACTGACATTTAAGAGTTGCTGTTGCGGCGATTTAGACGGTAAGCTTTTAAACGCCCAGCTCGCACTTAAACCTCGCGCTATCTTTCAGCATTCTCGACGCTGGAAGGTACTTCATCAACGTAACGCTAAACGATACAAGGAGGTTGCCGTGTTTAAAAAAATTCTGATTATCTGCATCGGCAACATCTGCCGCAGCCCCACTGCAGAAATTTTGTTGCGCGAAACACTTGCTAGTTCGGACATAGAAGTGAGCTCCGCGGGCCTTGCGGCTTTGGTGGAAAACCCGATCGAGCCCACAGCGCGAATAGTCCTTGAGGAACATGGGTTCGTCCACACGGCACATAAAGCCAGTCAGCTGACGACACAAGCTGTCTGTGGATCGGACCTCATCCTGGTGATGGAACAAGGGCATATCAACAGTATTCTCAACATTGCTCCGCAAGCACGCGGCAAAGTTTTCTTGTTGGGTAAATGGCAAGACAACCGCGAAATTAGCGATCCCTACCGCCAAGGTAAACCTGCTTTTGTGCATGCTTATGCCTTGATAGAAGAAGCCGTACATGCATGGGCACAGCGTCTCGCGCGCTGATTGTCACTTCCCGAATAGTCAAGGCCAAGAACCAAACTTATGCAAGAGTCAACCGTAATCAATGTGCAGGATAACGACACTGACGAGATTGATCTTCTCGGCTTGTTCGGAACAATGTTAGATCATAAGGTGTTAATTTCGGTAATTACCGTGGCCTTTATGATTGTCGGCGCCGCGTACGCGCTGTTAGCGCCTCCCATCTATCAAGCGAACGCGCTGATTCAGGTAGAATCTAAAAAGAATGACCTGTTAGGATTCTCGGATGTCAGCAGTATGCTCGGCAAAGAGTCTCCTTCTACCACCGAGATTGAACTGATCAGGTCGCGTGCGATTATTGGCGAGACGGTCGACAAACTGAAACTTGATATTGTCGTCACGCCGAACTACTTCCCTCTGGTGGGCGAGTTCATTTATCGCCGTTTCAAAAGCACATTTCCCGGCGATGTGTCCACCCCATGGTTGGGCTTGAGTAGCTTCGCGTGGGGGGGGAGTCCCTCAAACTGTTTCAACTTACGCTACCCGAGAGACTCCTCGGTAAAAAAATGACCCTCGTCGCGGGCACCAATGGGCATTTCACGCTTTTAGACGATGATGACAACTTGTTGGTTGAAAGCGAAGTGGGACAAGCCGTTGATCGGGACGGCATCAAACTTCAAATTGAGGAAATGCACGCCAATCCCGGAACAACGTTCAGTATTCTCCGCAAACCTCGTTTGAACAGTATTTTGGAATATCAAGATGCACTGGAGGTGCTTGAGCGCGGGAAAGAATCAGGCATTCTCAACCTCGCACTGGAAAGTAAAGACGCTGGAAAGGCGGTAAAAATCTTAAACACCATTGCTGAGTTCTATGTACGACAGAACGTGCAGCGTACGTCTGCAGAGGCTGCTCAGAGCCTGGACTTTCTGCGAGAGAAGCTTCCAGAGATCAAAAAGGATCTAGAGAAAGCTGGCAGTGCCCTGAACCAATACCAGACCCGTAACAGGTCCGTGGACATCACTCTGGAAACCAAGGCGATCCTTGATCAAGTGGTCAATCTGGACACCAATATATCCAACTTGAAACTCCAGCAGGCGGAGATGGATAGAAAGTTTACCCCCGCGCACCCCGCCTACCGTGCGCTGCTGAGTCAAATCAGCGAATTGACTGACAAACAAGCAACGTTGGAGAAAAAAGTTATCAGTCTGCCCTCGACACAGCAGGAACTGCTTAGCCTCACTCGCGATGTCGAGGTGGGCACCGAGGTGTACACCCAGCTCCTGAACAAATCTCAGGAACTTGATGTGATGCGAGCGGGTACCGTCGGGAACGTACGCCTGATCGACACCGCCGATGTGAACTTTCAGAAGCCCGTCAAACCCAAGAAGGCCATGATTGTACTGGGCGCTACGCTGTTCGGCGCCTTTTTCGCCGTGACCTTGGTATTGTTTCGAAAAGCCTTGAACAAAGGGCTGGAGAATCCAGAGGCCATCGAGCGGCTAGGGTTGCCGGTTTATGCCTCTATTCCCTACAGCGTGCTGCAACACGCTGAGGAAGCGAAGGGCAATCGAGGCCATGGCCGGTACAACCCTGCCGGTTTGCTATTCCTTTCTCACCCTACCGACCTTGCGATTGAAGCACTGCGCAGCCTGCGTACCAGCCTGCACTTCGCCATGCTCGAGGCGCCCAATAACCGTTTGATGATCTCCGGCCCAAGCCCCTGGTGGGGAAAACATTTGTTTCGGCCAACCTCGCCGCTGTCATCGCGCAGGCAGGGCAAAGGGTATTGCTGATTGATGTAGATATGCGCAAAGGCTATCTGCATAAAGTACTGCGGGTTTCAGCAAAACATGGGCTGTCCGACCTGCTGGTAAAACGTTGTGATTTGAAGGCGGCGATACACAAAACCGGAATCGAGAACTTTGACGTCATTGGGCGAGGCCAAATCCCTCCCAATCCGTCAGAACTTTTGATGCACGCGAATTTTAGTGCACTGCTTGAGCAAGTCAGCGGCCTATACGATCTGGTCATTCTGGATACACCACCTCTTCTGGCAGTGACAGATGCTGCAATTGTAGGCCGCCTGGCTGGTACCAATTTGATTGTGACTCGCTTCGGAATGAACCCGGCCCGGGAAATTGAATTGACCAGGCGACGATTTGCTCAAAATGGCATACAGCTTAAAGGCGTTATTTTTAATGGGGTTAAAAGACGCGCATCGGCTAAGTATGGTTATTCAAACTATGGCTACTACCACTATGACTACAAATCCGATAAGGCTTGAGGTGCCGCCCTTTGCATTACCGCCCCTGTCGATCTGACTGTTTCCGAGTAGCTGTTTCCTCAGCTGCGTATGAGTAGATCGCCTGTTGGCTCGAATTCAGTTAACCCTTCAACTCATACCGCTCTCAGGGACTGGCGGAAAATCCTGGGGCGGTAGCGTGCCCAAACACCTCAGTTCTGCGCCCTTAAATTCTTCCCTAGAGAATCGACATGAAAGTCACCGTTTTCGGCATTGGTTATGTAGGTTTAGTCCAAGGCGCTGTGTTGGCCGAAGTGGGTCATGACGTCGTGTGTGTTGATATTGATGCTGATAAGGTCCAGCAACTCAAGCAGGGCCATGTACCGATCTATGAGCCAGGCCTGGAAATTCTTGTGAAAGAAAATTACGCAGCAGGCCGCCTCACTTTCACTACCGATGCGATGTCCGCCGTCAAGCATGGCGAAGTACAGTTCATTGCTGTAGGCACGCCGCCGGATGAGGATGGATCGGCCGATTTGACGTACGTACTCAGCGTCGCAGAAACGATCGCCCAGTACATGGAAGGCCATCAAATCATTATCGACAAATCCACCGTGCCCGTCGGTACGGCCGATAAAGTCAATAGCCGTGTTGTGGACGTTCTCACCCAGCGCGCGCGTGAGGAGCTGACATTCGATGTGGTGTCAAACCCCGAGTTTCTCAAGGAAGGCTCTGCAGTCACGGACTGCATGCGTCCTGATCGCATCGTCATCGGCACGGGTAGCAAGCACGCCGAAGAAGTCATGCGTGAACTGTATGCACCGTTCAACCGCAATCACGAAAAAATTATTGTCATGGATGTACGCAGCGCCGAACTGACGAAATACGCAGCCAACTGCATGCTTGCTACAAAAATAAGCTTTATGAACGAAATGGCCAACTTGGCGGCGATGCTCGGCGCTGACATCGAAATGGTTCGCCAGGGCATCGGTTCGGATCCGCGCATCGGCTACCACTTCATCTACCCTGGTGTCGGTTACGGCGGATCGTGCTTCCCGAAAGATGTACAAGCATTGATTCGCACGGCTGACAGCATCGATTTCGATGCCAGTATCTTGAAAGCGGTTGAACACCGAAATAACGAACAAAAAACCATCCAGTTCAAACAAATCCATCAGCATTTTTCGGGTGAGCTGAGCGGTAAAACATTCGCCATTTGGGGCCTGAGCTTCAAGCCAAACACTGACGACATGCGCGAGGCTCCCAGCCGCGTACTCATGGAGTCCCTGTGGAAAGCGGGCGCCAAGGTCCACGTCTATGATCCAGAAGCCATGGAGGAAACCCAACGCATCTATGGCGTTCGTGACGATCTTAGTTTGTGCGGAACCAAGGAGGCGACACTCAAAGGTGCAGAGGCCCTGGTGATCGTCACCGATTGGCCCGCCTTCAAAGCACCGGACTTCGAATTCATCAAACAACAGCTTAACCAGCCCGTGATTTTTGATGGGCGAAACTTATATGAGCCTGCCCGAATGAAAAAGAAAGGCATCACTCATTACTCTATTGGCCGATAAGTAAGCCCCATCCCTAATAACCGTCGAAGCACCTTCATGATTTCCATGCAACCCTGCTCAGCCTAATCCAGAGATCTCATACGGTGCGTCTAGATAACCGACTTCGGCGGCTCGTTAAAAACATTTTTGGGTCTGCGGCCGCCCGCTTTTTTAATCTGCTCATTGTCATGGCGCTCATTCCGCTCACCATTAACACGCTGAGTGCGGCTGATTATGCCTTTCTGTCAATGGCGATATCATTATCGGTGCTGTCCGCTTACGCAGACCTCGGTATTGGACTGGCGATTGTCAACACCCTGGCGGGGGAGAACGACAAGTCCGTCTCCGAAGAATCTCGAAAAGCTGTTTCGGTGGTCTGGTTTACGTTGCTGGCGATTGCATGCACGGCCCTGATTGTGACGGGGGCATTGGCATTCTGGGTCTACCACTTTGCGCCGATTGCCGACGTTCCACGCTACCAGGCAATGCTGCTGGGATCCGCTTGTGTCTTCGTCGGTTTGCCATCAGGACTGATTCAACGAATTTTGTTCGCCCGTCACCGCACAACCGAAGCGAACGCATGGACCACAAGCGGGCGTCTACTGTCGCTGTTCTTTGTGTGGGCAGTGGTAGAGAGTGGCGTCGCAAACTTGTCATTGCTTGTTTTCGGGGTGATTGGCGTACCCGTCATCATTGGCTGGGTCTCAGTACTGGTGGTGTTCAGCAGAAGCAGCATAAAACCGTTAGTGCCTCGCGTTGAACATTATGATAACGCCCTTTTAAAACCTTATTTGATAACGGGACTGTCATTCTTGATTCTGCAGGTCGTACCGTATGCAGAAGTCGGTGTAAACACGCTACTGGCCGGCAGTCTAATCGGCATCGACAGTGTGCCATCACTGGATGTGTACACGCGGTTGTATACCTATGTTCCCGCACTGATCTCGATTGCGCTGTTTCCGCTATGGCCAGAAATCGCCAACGCAAAAGCGCAAGGAAATGTGGCCTGGATCTTAAAAATAACGCGTTGGGCTTATTACCTGACTGGAACCCTGGCACTCGCCATAAGCCTCGTTCTTTTGCTCTTCGGAGAGCATTTGGTTATGGCGTGGACCCACCAGAACCTTACACTGCCATACCCCGTGCTGACCGGCATGGCGTTATTTGCGGTACTTACTTGCATCGGCACGGTGCAGTCGATGGTATTAAATGGTGCTGGCGTCATTAAGCAACAAGTACAGCTCTACATTGTTTACTTAATCATTTTGCTCACGGCAAAAATATGGGCTACGTCAGCGCTGGGATTATTGGGAATGATATGGTCATTGAACGCTTGCCAAGTACTCCGACTAGTAGTGGGAGGATGGCTGCTCACTACCAACATCAGACTGACGTTCTCCAAAACGTAAAAAACAGCACACCTTTCGCCCATAAAAATTCGTAACCCCACCAACGTGCGGCTAACGCGCTTACATTAACGTGACTGGGATCTTCAGCATGCAAGAATTTTGTCCTCAACCGGGTCATTCTACGGTGCGCCCTCCCCTTAAGATAAAAAGTGAGCTAGACCGATCCCGACTTAAAATGACACTCAGATTAACGCCCTTATTAATCGGCTTTGTCGCCAGTCAGAAACTGGCCTTAGGCGGTGAGTTCTATATAGGCGAAATTCTTGCGCTCATTTACCTAGCGATAAACTTGGGCTCGCTTAAACTCGAAAAAAGCACCACAGCACTCATTGCGTTCGGTATCATTTGGGCCACCTGCCAATTTATTTCCGACCAAGTCAATCAGTCCGATGCCGTGGACTCGCTAAAAGGTGTGGGCGCCCCCCTCATTTTCTTATCCACGTTCATTGCCTTGTCGATATATTTTGATCGCGACAATCGGCGCATGCCGTCATTTCTGATAGGTGCCTACCTGGGTGCCATTCCACAGTTTATTTTATTTCCAAGTGAATATTTTTTGGGCAACGCGTGGAAATGGGGTATTGGGCAACTAGTCATCGCGCTCTTTGCCACGGTCTACACTTTTTTCATCGCACGAAAAAAAACGCCTACCTCATCCTGTTCGTCAGTCTTTTTTCCATCTTCAGTCTTTTTAATGATTCGCGGAGCATGGCCATTTTTCCGGTCCTCGCCGTGGCCGCCTACCTATTGCTCAGTCGCAAACGTTTCGCAGCAGCACTCAATACAGTTAAAGGACAATTTGCCGCAACTAAAATGGTTTTTTTGATTTTTGCTTTTTTACTATTAATCAACGCGGTTTTCACTGCTATTTTTTCATCCGACTGGGTCCTTGATAAACTTCCCGAAGAATCGGCGAAAAAATTTCAAGTACAGGCTAGCGGCGAGTACGGATCCCTTCTCGGTGGCCGTAGTGAAATGTTGGTGTCTATCGGTGCTTTTCTCGATAAGCCCTTGTTGGGTCATGGCTCATGGGCAAAAGACACGGGCGGTTATCAGGACAAACTGACCGCTCTAAAATTTGCATTGGGCTACTCAGAAAAAGACGAAGCAAACTACAACACCGATCTTATACCGGTCCACTCCTACCTTATGGGAGGACTGGTCTGGGCCGGTGTGGGTGGCGGCCTGTTCTGGATAATCATGAGCCGCTGGTTATTAATTGAGTTCATTAGAAATTTTAGCTTTCTCGGATTCTATTTTTATAACGGACTCATAGAACTATTCTGGGACATCATGTTTTCACCCTTTGGGGCAAGTGCCAGGTGGAGCACAACGCTATTCATTGCAGCACTTTACTGTTACTCAAGACGTCTTTCAAAGAGCGGAAAAACAAATTGAAAATATCAATTATCACGATTTCATTCAATCAGGCGGACTATTTAAAAAATGTATAGACTCCGTACTTTCCCAAAATATCAAGGACTTGGAATATATCGTAGTTGACCCCGGAAGCACCGATGGCAGCCGAGAGATCATCGAGGCATATGGCGACAAATTAATCAAAGTTTTCGAAAAAGACGCTGGCGCTGCGGATGGCCTTAATAAAGGATTTTCACGAGCCACCGGAGAAATCTTTGGGTTCATCAACTCCGATGATGAATTGCTACCCGGGGCGTTGGAAAAGGTCGCCGATGCCTTTCTGAAGAACAGTCAAGCGGGCGCCATTTCAGGATGCGGTTACTTTGTTGATGCCTCTGGAGCGTTTCTAAAATCAATTACTCCTTCGCAGTTCACACCCTGGCGTTATGTGCATGGTGCAGTTTCCGTCTTTCAACAGGGTACTTTTTTCCGTAGTGACTGGTTTAGAAAAGTCGGCGGATTCAATACTGATAACCGAACCTGCTGGGACGGAGAACTGTTTTTAGGTATGGCGCTTGCGGGTGCCCATTTCAAAACCATTGGTGAGGAACTGGCGATTTTTCGGCTGCATGAGGCTTCCATCACAGGGAGCGGACGTCTGAATGAACTGTATGCCATGGATGCCGATCGGCTTTTCCGCTCAGCGCTGAAACGGCCCCGATCCGAAAGAGACCGTTACATCGATATTCTGGCAAAACTGCGCAAATGGCTGTTTGAGCCTTCATGGCTGATACGCCGTATTGCCCGACTCCGATAGGTGCAGGACATCTCAATATGAATACTCATCGTCCTTCACTGCAGAGGCTCGTCATTTGGGAGCCGTCACTGTCCCCTCACAAATCCGATTTCTTCACGGCACTGGCACGTTTAAACCCTGAATGGGAGGTGATTTGCTGCGCCGATAGAGAACTCTCTGAGGGTCGTCGCGCCATGGGCTGGAGTGTTCCCAAGCCCGTAGGCTATAGAAATATTGTAGCGCCCAGCTCCCAAACTATTGAGTGGTTGGTGGCGGAATCTGTTTCCACGTCGCTGCATATATTTTCAGGAATACGTTGGGTTCCAACGATTCTCAAAGGGCTAACAGCGGTAAGAGCCAATAAAGCGCGCTACGCCATTATGTCTGAGCCTCGCGTGGGCTCGGGCTGGTCTGGCGCATTAAGGTGGCTGCAGTCATGGGGAGAAGAACGCTATCACCGTCGCCATGCGGCGTTCATCCTGGCCATTGGGCGTAATGGACCACCCTGGTTTAAGTCGATTGGTTATTCTGCGGAAAAAATCATTCCGTTTGCTTATTTCATATCCCCCCCAGCGTGAAAACTTATATTCCACCCTCCAGCGAAAAACTACGCGTCGGGTATTTGGGCCGCTTGGTGAAGTCTAAAGGTGTATTTGACCTGGTGGACGCACTGGCTCACTTAAACAGTTGCGTAACGCTCGATATCGCCGGCGGCGGTGCCGATGAGGACGCGCTGAAAGCTTATTGTATTTCAGCTGGTGTAGAGGCGACCTTGCACGGCGTATTACCCATGAGCGACGTCAATTGTTTTTTTCGCCAGGTCGATGTGCTGGTACTCGCCTCTACCACGGCGGATGATGGATGGGGCGTCGTTGTCAGCGAAGCACTTATGTGCGGCGTCGCTGTTGTCGCCACTGCAACCGTCGGGGCATCGGTAGTTCTTGAGCGAAGCCTGTTTGGTCGGTGCGTTCCACCCAACAAGCCAACTGCCATCGCCGATGCCATTGAAAACCTAAGGGATACGGAAGAGCTAAACCCCGTCAATAGAGCCCTGCGAGCAGCGACAGCCACGAGCATTCTCTCTGCACATGCGGGAGCTGAATATCTGATGCGTGTGATTTCGTGGCATGACGGGCGCGACGCTCGACCACCGGAGTTTTATGAGGAACACAACTAGCCATTGATCACATCAACTTAAAACAGGCATCTTTTTATTTCTAACCAGAATAAACGGCTTTTCTATGATAGAAAACGTCACAATAGAACATACTGCAACCAACGTAAGAACAACAGGCAACCAAGCACTGTATTGAAGCACGCCACCCTCTTCGAAAGAAAACACTTCAAGCACTGAAAACAACATATAAAGTATTAAGCCGTGCGTCAGATAAATACTATAACTCACTTCCCCAAGCCCCTTGAGCCCACGACTGTCAAGCACCCCAAAAACATTATTCCCCAGGGCAATCATAATGAACGGGACTCCGAGCACCAGCATCTGAATAATAGAATATCCTTGCCCCATGAACATTGCAGAAACGATAAAAACTAAAACCACCAGCGAACTCAACCGACCTTTAGCCAAAGGCAAAAATTCTGGAAAATTTATCTTTATGATGACAGGCGCAAAGCCTATAAAGAACAGTAACGCTAATTTCGGCACCACCAATCCCGCGTAAACACCGGGAATCGCCAATCCCAGTGTAAGCATTGACAAGAAGCAATATTTTCCGTACCACTTCATATTAAAAAAAGCGGCAACTATCGGAAGAGAGCAATAAAAAAGCCATTCATATCTAAGCGTCCAATGCGCGCCTGATGTCATGTGCACACTCTCCACGGATCCATTGAAGGAAGAACCTACGAAAAGCCCCCAACTTATCATTGCTTTTATTAGCCCTCGTGTGTCGCCATTCATTACACACCCAGTTTTGATCACGCTGATCACAAACACCATTAGCACTACAAATAGATAAAGGGGCATTACCCTTTGTATTCTCGACCTTAAGATACTGCCCCACTCTGGGTTCTTTCTGTAAATTTTCCCAAAAACAAAAACCCGGTGATCATGAAAAATAGCGAGACCGGCACAACCCCCATATTATTTAAAATATCACTTTGCGGCCGCTCCCACTCCCCGCTGATTTTCCAGTGGTACGTCACTACAAAATGGTGACAAACGACAGAGGTCGCCAGTAAACCGCGTAGAGCATCAATTGGCGAAGATCTTATCAAGGTCTGCTCGGTCAAGATATTAATCCGCCTGAACACCCTCTCTATAAAGAACAAGGAAATAGCATATATAGCGACGATCAACATAGCATAATTCATACTTTCAGCCCAACCATAAACAATTATTAATCACCACCTAATACATACACATCTAGCGCTCAGGGATGACATACGATAACGTTAAACTCTTTTAAGTCTGACCATACGCACCGCCCCGACCACCATCGACAACTTTAATCCGACAAAAAATAACACCCCCTTTCTTTTATCGTTCTTCATAATAAAGTGCCTACTGGACACAGCAGCGGAACACGGCCATGAACACTTCAAAGTTATTGGTAGAACGTATTGGCCTATTTCCTTCTTCGGGAAATATTCATGTAGAGGTGAATAACTCGACCCGCGTCGTCGAACGCATGCAAGTGTTGTATGCCGACAACTCCCTGGACAGCAACGAGTCGTGCTCGGGGCTGTCGATGGTGTTTGCCGATTGGCGCTTCAAGTTGCAGGTGAGCGATGCGCTGTCGGTGTGCCTGTGTGTGGAGAGCCGAGGCGATAGCCAGTTCATGCAGGTCAAGACTGCCGAGTTGCTGGCAAACATTTCCGGCACCGAGGAGCGTTTATGAGCCTGCTGGAAGATGTGCGGCGCAGTTATGCGCTGAGGAAATTGACCCGGCTGTTCGAAGGTTTTGCCGAGCCTGCCGTGGGCGCGCAGTACCGTCGTAATACCCAGGCGATTGGCCGCTGGCTGGACCAACTGCACGGCAGTTCCCCGCAGCAAGTCACCCACACGCTGTTCAAACACATGAGAGAGTCGCGCAGCCGCGGCGATGAGCGGCGCTTCAATGCGCAGACGGTGTTGCTGGAGTTGATGGTGGAAAGCAACCGCGCGCTGGACCTGGTGACCTACTCGGCCTTGCTGTGCGTGACGTCCAGTCGCCAGGAAGGCTCTTGATGGGCCTGATCGGCACCGGACAGGCTGATGGCGACCCGGTTGAGCAACAGCTCGGCGTTGTACTTGGGCACCAGCGCACATAACAGCAAGACCACCAGGCCGCCGCCGATGAACGAGGGCGACACCCTGACCTCGGCGGCTTCGATGCGCCAGAGGAACGCGATGGCCGCCGTGGCGCCCAATACGGCGCCGGCCAGGGCTTCATTCAGTGGATGGATATACGGCGCAACGCAGTAGGCACTGAACCCGAGACTGGCGACCAACCCCACCAGCGCCGCTGGCCAGCGTAAAGCCGGGTTGAACTGACGCGCGACCAGACTCGCCCCCACCGTGACCATCAGGCTGGTGTTCATGGCATGCCCACTCAATACGGCAATGTCCAAGTGCTCGAACGACAAGCCCCAACCCTTGAACAGCAACTTGCTGACGGCCACCAGCGAGTAAGTGGCAAAGACCGTGATAACCCAGGCCCGAAGCGCCCGGGGATTGGAGTACCACAACCACACGGCAATGATGGTCGCAGCCGGAATCATGACGGTAATGCCGCCATATTGCGCTAGTTCTGCCCGCATCGTGCCCCAACCTGACAAGCCCATTTCGGCGCTCATCAGACCTCAGCGTCGGGGAAATTACAACGTTATCTAGGGTCAGCCTTTCATGGCTAACCGGATTGTTGTAGCGAGCGGGCTACCAGTTCGCGCCCAGGCCCAATAATCCTAGTATCTGGCGGCGCAAATCCACCAGGTAAGGGTCATCACGGTGCCGAGGATACGGCCGGTCAATGGTCAGCTGTGCCTGGATCTTGGCGGGACGATCGCTGAACACAATCACGCGGTTGGCCAACAGCAACGCCTCTTCCACATCGTGGGTCACCAACAATGCCGTATAGCCTTGGCGCTGCCACAGGTCGATCAACTCCTTCTGCATGGTGATGCGCGTCAGGGGAGTCGAGCTTGCCCAAAGGCTCGTCCAGGATCAGCAGGCGCGGTTGGTTGACCAGTGCCCGCGCCAGCGCCACCCGCTGGGCCATGCCGCCGGACAGCTGCCGAGGGTAGGCGCGGGCGAATTGGCTCAGGCCGACTTTGTCGAGGGCCTCATCGACCTTGGCCGAATGGGTCTTGAGCAACCCCTGGGCTTCCAAGCCCACGGCGACGTTGTCCCACACGCGGCGCCAGGGGTACAGCGTCGGGTCCTGGAACACCACCACCCGGCTCGGGTCTGGTCCGGTGATGGCTGCACCATCGGCCAGCAGACGGCCCGAATCCGCCGGTTCCAACCCGGCAACCAGGCGCAGCAACGTGGATTTGCCGCACCCCGAAGGGCCCAGCAACGCGACGAATTCCCCCGGTGCCACGTCCAGCGATACCCGCTCCAACACTGGCAGGTGCTGGCCGTCCAAGGCAAAGCCATGGCTGAGGTTTTCGATGCGCAGCGCCAACCCCGTCGACGCCGGTACTGCGTGTGCCAGGGCTACCATTTCATCGCTCCTTTTGCCAGGCCAGCAGGCGGTCACGCACCAGGAAAAGGCCGGTGATCAACCCCGAGCAGGCCAACGCCATGATCAGCAGTGCGGCATACATATTCGCGTAGGCGGCCCAACCCTGGGCCCATTGCAGGTACCAGCCGATGCCGGATTTGACCCCCATCATTTCCGCCACCACCAAGGTCGAGAACGAGGCGCCGAGGCCCATGAACAGGCCGACGAACACATGGGGCAAGGCCGCAGGAATCGCCACCTTGAAGATTAGGAAACCTTGCTTGGCGCCGAGGGTGCGGGCCACGTCGTAATAGGCTTTGTCCACGCTGGCCACGCCGGACCAGGTCAGCACCGTCACCGGGAACCAGGTCGCCAAGGCAATCAGGAACACACTGGCGCTCCAACTGCTGGGGAACAGGAAAAAGCACAACGGCAACAACGCCGTCGACGGCACCGGCCCCAGGATGCGCAGCACCGGGTGCAACCAGTAACCGATGCGCGTGGACCAGCCGATGGCCACACCGGCAATAAATCCGGTGATCGCCCCCAGTGCAACGCCCGAGCCCAGCAGCAATGCTGAATGCAACAGGCTGTCGGCCAAGCGTGCGTAGTCTTCGACATACACCGCCAGCAGCGCCTGGGGCGGCGCAAAAAAGGTACCGGCAACAACGCCAGCTTGGCCGTGAGCAACTCCCAAATGCCCAGCAACACCGGCAAGGCAATCAGCCAGGGCCCGGCCGTGCGCAGGCGCGTGCCCAGCCTGGAAAGCCTGCGCCCCACCACGCTCAGCACCACAAACAACGCCGCCACGCCCACGCAGACATTGGCCAACCCCTGCGTCATCGGCCAATTGCGTATCGCGTTGGGCCAATAGCTGATCAACAGCGCGACGGCCAGCCAGGCCGCCACCACTGCAACGCCCTGCCCCCAAAGCCTGAGGGTCAGCGGCGGATTAAGGGCGGTGGCGTCAACTGAAGACATCGGCGGTGATCTCCTTGGCAAACTCCACCGGATCCGTGCCCTTGCTGATCACTTCAACGGTTTTCAGGTCGGTGACGTAGGTGGTGATTTCTTTCGTCAGGGCTGCACCCACCGCATGGTGGCCGTGGGTGTGGTCGTGAAGGATCGCCTGCACTTCCTCGACCGAGGTGTTCAACGCATGCGCCTGGAAGCCTTTGGCGACTTCTTCCGGGTGTTGCACGGAATAGTCATGGGCCTCCAGGATCGCCTGGGTCAGCGCTGCGACCACACGTTTGTCTTCGCGCACCAACTTGCCAGTAACACCGACCACGCAGCAACTGAGGTTGGCGTATTCCTCCACCAAGTTAGTAGACAGCTCCCGCGCCACGCCGGACTTGATCAGGCGGTACATGAATGGGTCACTGCCGCTCACGGCCTGCACTTCGCCGCGCTCCAGCGCCGTGCCGAGCAGGTCGGCCGGGTACAGGCGCCACTCCACATCACGTACCGGGTCCACGCCATGTTTTTTCAGCAGGATCGAGAAGAAGTTGCGGTCGGGGCTGGCCATGTCGGTCACGCCGATGGCCTTGCCTTTGAGGTCTTCCAGCCTGGTGACCGAGCCATTCACCGCACTGAGTAAACGCAGGCATCCGCCATGGGTACCGGCGGTGAGTTTCACATCAAAGCCCTGCTCCAGCGCCTTGAGCCAACGCAGTGCCATGCCCACGCCCGCATCAGCCTTGCCGGTGGCGATGGCTTCCAGCAGCACTTCGGTGGAGTTGCCGAAGTTGACCAGCTCCACATCAAGGTTGTGCTTGGTAAAGAAGCCCTGGCCATGGGCGATGACCACTGGGGCCAGGCAGACCGCGTTGAGGTTCACGGCCAGTTTCAGCTTGCGTGGCGCGTCGAGGCGGATGAACTCCCCGTCCCCGACGGTTCCGGGGTGGTGTTGTGGCCAGCGTGTTCATCGGCGGCAAACCCGAGGCGAGGCAGCGACAGGCTGGCCAGCGTGATCCCGGCCATGCCCAGCAGGCGGCGGCGGGTGATACGGTCGAAATCATCCATGCACAACTATCCTCTTATAAAATCAAATCGATTATATAAATTACAGATGATTATGAAAGAAACATATAACTCTATGGTTATGCCCGATTCGTCGAAACGCGGAAAAAGCGCCCTAAGCTAAGATCGAAAGAGTATTTAACGAATAGTTTTTAGAACTTTATGCTCGGCGTTATTTCGTTGAAGATCGAGCTCGCCATGTCCATACGTCGTCCCCTCGCCGCGGTACTCGGGTTGCTGGCCTTTTCTGTCGCCGTGAGTGCAGAGGCTCAAGAAACCGTACGCATCGGTTACCAGAAGTCCTCCACCCTGATCACGTTGCTGAAAACCCAAGGCACCCTGGAAAAAGCCCTCAAGGCCGACAATATCGACGTGAGCTGGCACGAATTCCCCAGTGGCCTGCCGCTGCTGGAGGCGCTGAACGTGGGCAACGTGGACATCAGCGCCGATGTCGCCGACACCGTGCCGATCTTCGCCCAGGCGGCCCAGGCCAAACTCACTTACTTCGCCCAGGAAGCGCCCTCACCGTCGGCCCAGGCCATCGTGGTGCGCAAGGATTCGCCGATCCTGCAACTGAGCGACTTGAAAGGCAAGAAAATCGCCGTGACCAAGGCGGCAGGCACCCACTATCTGTTGATTGCGGCGCTGGCCAAGGCAGGCCTTGAGTTCTCCGATATCGAACCGGCCTACCTGACCCCCGCCGATGGCCGCGCCGCCTTCGAGAACAACAAAGTAGACGCCTGGGTCACCTGGGAACCCTTCCTTACCAGCGTGCAGCGTCAACTGCCCACACGCACCCTGGCCGACGGTACTGGCCTGGCCAGCTACAAGCGTTACTACCTGACCGGCACACCGTACGCCAAGGCGCATCCCGAAGTGTTGAAGGTGGTGTATGAGCAGTTGGAAAAAGCTGGCAAGTGGGTGAAAACCCACCCGCAGGACGCGGCCAAAGTGCTCGGCCCGCTGTGGGGCAACTTGGACGTGGCCACGGTAGAAGCGGCGAATGCACACCGCAGCTATCTGGTGCAGCCGGTGACGTTGGATCAGTTGGGTGAACAACAGAAGATTGCCGATGCGTTCTTCAAGGCCGGGCTGCTGCCCAAGGCAGTCGACGCACAAGACGTACAAACCTGGAAGCCTTGAGATCTACCTGATAGTTGAAGATCCAAATGTGGGAGCGGGCTTGCTCGCGAAAGCGGTGTGTCAGTCAGCACATTTATTGGCTGATCCACCGTCTTCGCGAGCAAGCCCGCTCCCACATTTAAACCGAGCCCGACACATCTCCTTGGTCGGCTATCAGTTACGGGCAACACCCTGCCCAAATCGCTGGATCGCCAGGCAATACAAAATCAACGCCAGCGCCGCCATCAACCCACCCGCCGCGCCGATCCAGGCGAAGCCAAAGTGGCTGCCGACCCAACTGCCCATCAGTGCGCCGCCGCCGATACCAATGTTGTAGATACCGGAAAACATCGCCATGGCCACGTCGGTCGCATCCGGTGCCAGCACCAGCACCTTGGACTGCATCGCCAGGCCAAAGCCCATGATCGCCATGCCCCAGAAAATGCTCAGCACCACCAGGTACGACTCGGCACCGCTCAATGGCAGCAGCAGCGCCAGGCACGCAGCCAGGATAAACACCGCGCCGACCACGAACAGGTGCGGGTTGAAGCGGTGTACCAGGCTGAACAGCAGCGAGCCGATGATGCCCGCACCGCCGAACACCAGCAGGATCAGGGTTACGGCGCTGCCACTCATGCCAGCCACGCCTTCGACGAAGGGTTCGATGTAGCTGTAGGCGGTGAATTGTGCAGTGACGGTCATCGCGGTCAGCACGTACAACGCCACCAGCGCCGGGCGCTTGAACAGCAACGGCAGGCTGCGCAGGGAACCGGAGTTCTGGCTCGGCAGCGGCGGCAAGGTGCGCGCCAGCCAGAACACCAGCGCAGCAGCGAAGGCACCGATCACCAGGAAGGTGGTGCGCCAGCCCATGGCTTCGCCCAGCAGACGGCCCAGCGGAATGCCCAATACCATCGCCAGCGACGTGCCGGTGGCCAGCAGACCGAGGGCTTGCACCTGCTTGCCCTCCGGCGCCAGGCGCACCGCGAGGGACGCCGTGATCGACCAGAACAGTGCGTGGGATAGCGCGATGCCGATCCGACTGAGCATCAGGATGCCAAAGCTGGTGGCGATGCTGGAAAGCACATGGCTGGCGATAAACAGGCCGAACAGCACGATCAGCAGCTTGCGCCGTTCGACGTTGCGGGTCAGTAGCATCACCGGCAACGAGGTGAGGGAGACGATCCATGCGTAGATGGTCAGCATCAACCCGACGCTGGACACCGGCATGTCGAAGCTGGCGCCAATGACGCTGAGCAGCCCGACGGGCACGAATTCGGTGGTGTTGAACACAAAGGCGGCCAGCGCGAGGGCGATGACCGGTTGCCAATTGGCTTGGGGGTTGCGGCTGAAATGCTCATTGAAGGGCGCGGTACTCGGACGATGATCAAGCGGCCACCCAGGACAAGCGCCGCCGCCGAGTATTCTATAGGTTTCTCGGCGGTCTGTTGACGCTGAAACTGATCAAAAAGCCATCAGTTTCATCACGGCGCGGTCATGGTGACGATGTAGGCCCCCGACTGAATTGGCTTTCCACGGGAGTCCACGAGCTTGTACCGCTGGTCGTAATACCGTCCTTCACCACTGTCGCTCACCAACTTGACGTTGATCGGCGCATTGCCAACCGCCTGCACGCTGCGGATGGTTTGTACATCGAACTGATTGCCGCGAAAGGCCTGCGGGCACCCTCTCAGCTCTAAAGTTGAGCCGCTCGATGCACCGGCCTCGCAGCCCGGCGCCACAACACTGCCGCGAAATTGAATCACGCCGCTGGCCAGGCAACTCCCCGCCCACATCGCAAGCAAGCCGGTAGCCAATGACAAACACTTGATGTTCATGTCGACGCTCCTTCTTGGGTTGTTAAGAAGGTCATCGACACATCAAGAGCGGACTTTAGGCCTTTTGGTCTCCTTAATCGCGCTGGGCGACGAGGTCGGCGTTGATCACCACCAGGTCAAAGCGCAGGTCGCCGTACTCCAGCAAGGCGGACATCTCATCCAGGCTCGATACCGGGGCGATGGCGTAGTAACCCTGGCGATTGAAGTCCCGTTCCAGCCTCAGGCGTTCAGGGTGCGCCGGGTCGACAATCATGATGCGCAGACGTTTGTTGATCATGGCTGGCTCCGGCGGCGCTGTTGCGCGCTGTCTTGCAGCCAGCGCATCAGGTCGGCCCCGCCCATGGGGCGTGCGTGCCAGTAGCCCTGGCCCTGGGTGCAGCCCAGTTCCAGCAACTGCTGTTGCTGCTCGGCGGTTTCGATGCCCTCCACCACCACCGACATGTCCAGCGTCTTGCCGAGGGCCAGGGTACTGCCGATGACCGCACGGCAACGAGGCTCATGGGCCAGGCCGCGCACGAACTCGCCGTCGAGCTTGATCTCGGTGAACGGCAACTGGCACAGGCGCTGCAACGATGAGAACCCTGCGCCAAAATCGTCGATGGACAGCCGACAGCCCAGCATGCGCAAACGCACCAGGTTTTCCAGGGACACGGCAGGCACTTCCAGCAGGCCGCTTTCGGTGAGTTCAAGGTGATACCGCTGCACGGGGCCTGGTAGGCGGCCAGCATGCCCTTGATGTGGGCGGTCAACCCGGCATCCGCCAATTGCGCCGCTTGCAGGTTGAACGCCAGGTTCAGGCTCAAGCCCTGCCCCTTGGCGCTGCGCTGCAAGGTAAGCGCCTGCTGCATCAGCGCAAACAACAGCTCATCCATCAGGCCTGCCTGCTCCATCGCCGGCAAAAATACCGCCGGCGACAACACGCCCTTGAACGGATGGTTCCAGCGCGCCAGTACTTCCACCCCAAGTACCGCGCCGGTCTGCAGGTCGAACTTGGGTTGGTAATACGCTTCCAACTCCTGATCGAGGATCGCCCGGCGCACCTGTTGCTCATCGGCACTGTCCAGTGGCGACTGCGCCTCAAGGGCCACCGGGCGTTGGCTCAACGCAAGTTCGAGCAACGGTTGCAACGCGTCCGCCTGCAAGGGCTTGCCGATATCCCCGAGCATGTTGACCCCCAGCAAGGCCCCCATTTGCCGTACGGCGCGGCGCACATCCCTAGGCAGGCCACTGCTCACAATGATCGCACCCACTTGCCCGGTGGCACTGATGCGCTGGATGAATTCCAGGCCGTCCATGCCGTCCATTTGCAGGTCGCACACCACCACGTCCACAAAGCCTGCGCGTTGCAGGGCGGCCAGGGCCTCGTTGCCGTTGGCGGCTTCCAGCACTTCGCCGCAGCCCAGTTGTTTCAGCAGGCTGACGGCCACGGAGCGTTGGAACAAATGGTCTTCGAGCACCAGCACCCGCAGCGATAGAAAAGACATGGCAAGGCCTCAGTAGTAGTCAATGGTGAAGGTGGCCGTGGCGTTGGCCGGGCCTGCGGTGATGGTGTCTGCGGTCTGGATATAACGCGCCTTGAGCGGGATGGAATAGCTCGCGCCTTCGTCGGCACGCGGGGTGATGCCGCTGGGCAGCAACGCCGCCAATCGCAACGGGCCACCGTGGCTGTCGGCAACTTGCACCCCAACGCCGCTGGCCGCAGGGTTGTCGCCTGGGGCGCTGGGATTCACGTTCAGGATGCCTTGGGTCGGGTTGATCGCCGCCAACGTCGGGTCGAGGCGTACGCGCAGCACGTTGTTCTTGCGTGAGTTCAGGTTTTCCACCAGGCCGCTGCCGCCGTCACTCGTCCAGGTCGGCCCGCTGGTCTGGTAGTAACCGTTGAACGCCGGGCAGTTGTTCAGCGCAATGGAAAAGTCCTGCCAGGGCGTGAAGGTATTGCGGCCAGAAAACTCACTGACTTTATGGGTGCCCATCGCCACGGTGACATCCGGCGTGGCGCAGGTGCGTGAGACGATGTTGATGCTGCCGGAGAAACTGAGCCGGACCGGATCAATGGTGGTGTCGGTGATCAGGTTACGGCCGGCCGATGGAATGTTGCTGCCATTGACCACGCCTGGCGACACCGGCCCGGTCTTGATAAACAACACGGTGAACGACGTCGAAAACGGCAACAGGCGGATCGTGCAGGCCGATGTCCAACCGGTGCAGTTCATCCAGTTCCAATCGTAGGGCAGCACGTCATTCGCGTGGGTCACCACGATGCCGATCCCTGCGACTCCGCTTTGATAGACTTTTCCGGCGTAGGGACCCGATGACCAACTGCTCAACGGCAAGGGGGTTCGGGTAAAGAAATTGCGCTCAATGGCGTACGTCGTGATGTCGTTGCAGGTGACACTGATGTTGTTCGCCGGGTAGAACGTTTGTCGATACACCTCCGCACCCAGCGGCACATCTCGCCCTACGGTCAGGCTGCCACCCGACAAGGGCATGGTCACGACCACCCCCGGTTGCCCACCGCATTATCGTCCGCGAACCGGCAGGTCGCGGCGAACACCACCTGGCTGCCGAGCATACTCAACACACACACCAAAACCGCCAATACGTACTTCATAAACACCTCCGAATTAGTTCGCCGCACACACCACATCCACCTGGCGCAACTGCTGGCCGTCACTTTTGCCGGCAGGCAACGGCAATGCACATTGCTGACCGGCCTTGCTCCCCCAACTGATCAGCAGGCGCCGTGCGTCGTCCTTGACCCGTGCGTACAGCTGGCCGCCCTGCCCCACTACGCCCACCGACACGCCCCGGTCATCGGTCACGCTGGCGCCAAACGGCAGTGCGCTGCCATCCGCCAGGGTCACGTTGAGCAGCAGCGCTTCACCGGTGCTGGTGCCGTACTTGAGCGCCACCACCGCACCGGCACGCGGCGCCACTTGCTGGCTGGTTTCGGTGAGTTCCACATCCAGCGAGGAGCCCATCGGGTCGATCGCCACTTCGTTCAGCTCGTAAGGGCGCAGGTACGGCACCACCGCATTGCCCCGGCCATCGAGTTTCAAGCCCGGAAAACCAACCACCTTGGCGCCTTCCGCGCCGGGTGCGCTGATCACCGCCATGGTCTCGCCGCGATACGGGGTAAAGGTCACGCCCTCGGGGTGGGCGACCACACTGCCGCTGGCGTTCAGTGACAGGCTGTCGTAACCCTGGCCACGGCTGACCGTGCCGCCAACAATCGCTTTAGGCCCGATGTACTGGCCGTTGACCGACGTACTGTTGCTGGCGCTGGCGCCCTCATGGCCGCCGGTGAGGCTGTATTGGTACTGGCGATCTTCACCGGCGGTGCCGCTGAGGGTCGCTTGCTCGCTGTAGGTGCGCTGGGTGTCACGTATCACACGCGCCGACAGCTGCGGCTGGTTGGTGGACTTGCCGAACTCCAGTGGCATGCTCACGGTGAACAACACACTGGTGTCCATCTCGCCCAGTCCGACTCGGCTGCGGTTGGCACTGATGCCATAGCTGACCTGGCGCACCTGCTTGCTGTAGCTGAACTGGTACTGCACGTCGCGCCCCGGCTGGTTCCAGTAGTTTTGGGTAAACCCGCTGAACGCCACCTGGCCCCAGGGCCCGAGGGCCTGGTTGGCGGTGAGGGTCAGGCGGCTGCGCGGACGGCCGAACAAGGACGTGTCCAGGCCCGTGCGTTCGGCATCCAGCAACTGCATGGCATTGCTGAAATCCAAGTAGTCCTGGGTGGAAAACCGCGTGGCGGCCACGGCGAAGTTGCTGCCGGTGCTGAGGATGTTCTTGCTGTAACTCATGCGCACACTTTGCCCGCTGGCCTGGCCGCTCTTGAGGTCGGTCTGGGCCTGGGTCACGTCTACCGCCATGGCGCCTATCGGCGTCGCGAACGCCAGGCCGCCGAGCAACGCGCGGTAATCGTCACTGCCCTGCACTCCGCCGTAGCCGGTGAAAATATTGCTCAGGCCCAGTTGATAGGTGCCCTGCACCAGCTTGGCTTGGCTGTCGAGGTAGTTGCTGCGGGTTTCACCGGCGGTCACGCTAAAGCGCGACGTACCGGGCCGCAGCAATTGTGCGGTGGCGGCGTATGGCACGATAAAGCGCTGCTCGCTGCCATCCGCCTCGTAGACCGTGACGTCCAGGTCGCCGCCGTAGCCGGTGGCGTACAGGTCATCGATCACAAACGCGCCTGGCGCCACGGTGGTTTCGTAGAGCAGGTTGCCAGCCTGACGCACCGCCACCCGCGCGCCGGTGCGGGCAATGCCTCGGATCACCGGCGCGTAGCCACGCTGGGACTCGGGCAACATGCGGTCGTCGGTGCCCAGTTGCACACCGCGATAGGCCAGGGTGTCGAAGATCTCGCCACTGGTGTTGGCTTCGCCCACGGTCAGTTGGCTTTGCAGACTCGTGATATCACGCTGCGCGTAGGTATTGAGGGTCTGGTAGTTCTGCCCGGTGTCCTTTGCCAATTCAACGAGCCGTTGTGGCGCAGGCGCCAGTCGCCCAGGTTCAAGCCCGCGTTCAGGCCCAGGTAAGCCGAATCATAGGTGCCGAAGTCGGTCTTGTTGTGGTTGGCGTTGAAGGTGTAGCTCAGGGTGCCGGCGGTGACGCCACGGTCCCACAGTTCAGGGCTGACATACCCACGGGCATCCCGGCGCAGGGCGATCTGCGGAATGCTGATATCCAGTTGTTGATTGGCCGGCGAAAAAGTCGCAGAAGCACCTTCGATCAACTGGCCCAGGTCCAGGCAGGTAGCACCGCTCTCCAGGGCGGCGGTCGCGTGCACCGACAGCTTGTGCATGTCCACGCCGATCAACTGCAACAGGCCACTGTTGAAACACACCACGGGATGGCTACCGTCCGCATCGGCATTGATGCGGATGTCCTGACGACTGACCAGACTGCCATTGACCGCCACATCCGCCCGGTAGTTACCCGGCAGCACCGGGTTGCCCTTTTGGTACCTGGTAAGGTCAAGGCTGCGGGAGTCTTCGGGCAGAAAGGCGTCGTTGAATTGCACGTCTTCAGCCCATGCCGACGGGGCCAGCAGCGCCACAAGGGCAGTCAACACCCCAGCGGTGAGCGGATTG
Source organism: Pseudomonas poae (assembly GCA_004000515.1). Taxonomy (GTDB): domain Bacteria; phylum Pseudomonadota; class Gammaproteobacteria; order Pseudomonadales; family Pseudomonadaceae; genus Aquipseudomonas; species Aquipseudomonas cremoris. Next base: position 4,319,462 of record CP034537.1, on the reverse strand, counting down.
AGGGCAAAGCGCGGTTGCACCTGCGGGCCGTGGCCCAGGCGGGAATCAGTCATGGTCAGTTACTCGTACGCTGGAGCGTTAGCGTGCAGATCAGGGCTTGAGCGGTTGCTGCATCGGCATCAAGGCGCCGTAGTCATTGATGGCGTTGAACTCGACCTGGGCAGCGCCGGGTGAGGTCTTGAGGCCATTCACGGCAAACACGTGGGTCGCACCGGGGCCGACCATGCCGTTTTCACCTTCGAAGCGCTGGTTGCCCACCGCCAGGTTCAACTCCACCAGAGACACGTGGAAAGCACTCGGGTTGAACGCCTGCAACGCGTAACCCTGACCCTGGGGGATCACCTTCCATTGCAGTGCGGATGGGGCGTCAGTGGCGCTGCCGGGCAGGCCATCGGGACGGTAGAAAACCTTGATCCGCGAACGAAATGCCATCTGCAGCACATTCAGATCCACCGGGCCTTCGGCCTTGGGTGGGATCTCCAGGATGTTGAGCCAGTACACCGACTCCTTGTCACTGGCCAATGGCGCACCGGTAAACATCAAGCGCAGGCTCTGGCCTTTGCTCGGGTCGATGCGCGACACCGGCGGCGACAGCACAAACGGCGCCTTGGAACTGGTGGGACTGGACTTGATATCACCGGTATCGACCCAAGCCTGGACCAGCGCGGGGTGCAAACCGTTGTTGTTCAATTTGACGGTGATTTCCTTCTGGCCCGCCGGGTAAACCAGACGGGTACCGGTGATCACCACACCGGCCATGGCCTGGGAGCAGACCAATGTGGCAAGGGCCACGCATGCACTACGACGAAGCATTTTCAGGCAGGACATAACACACCTCATCAGCCGCACATCGGCGCGCCGCATAGGCTGCGCGCAGACGTGCCTGCGGCTTACTGGTAGTCGACGTTGTACGTGATGGAGCTGACCACGGTGCCAGGGGTGGTAGGGCCGGTAGCGAAGTACTGCACGGCGTACGGCATGTTGGCCGAACCGGTGCCGTCGATGGTGTTGCGGGTGGTCTGGGTGAGCTGGTTGGTGTTACCGGCCTGGATCACGGCGCCGCCTTGAGCATCGACCAGTTGCAACTGCACGTTGGTGGCAGTGCCGGTCATGTTGTTCAGGTTGCCGGTGATCGGGTCGACGGTAGCGCCCGAGTTGAAGAACGCAGCCGCCGTGGCGGCAGCGCCGACGCAGTTGCTCAGCTGGATGTTGAAACCGGTACGGCCTTCGGCTTGGCCAGCGGCAGTGAGCAGACCGGTGGAGATGGTCGGCAGGGTCACGGTAGCCACGGCTGGGCTGACAACGCCGTCTACAGCGATGGTGCAGGTCTGGTTGACCAGCTCACCGTTGAAATTGATGGTGCCATCGGCGGCGTTGGCGAACTGGGTGCCGGTTGCGCAAACCAGGGCAGCGAGCGAGAGGGCTTTGATCTTCATGGTGCAACTCCAATGGGAAAGTTTTTAAACACTGTCGCCATGCGTTGATGAGTTGTCAGGTGCCTGATGTGCGCCTGGTATTAACAAAGCATCTGCTGTGTCGACGGGTTTATCTTCCGCTTTGGGGTGGCTGATCCTGTAGTACGCGTCCCTCCGGCTTGTAGGATATTTCCCACGGGATTTGATTGGGGTGGGATTTTTTTGGGGGCATATCCGTTATTTGGGTAACGGCGGCTTATGGTTCCGCTCTTACAGCGGCTCACTTTTGAAGAGCGCAAAAGTAAGCAAAACGCTTCGCCCCACCACTCGGTGTCTCGCCTAGGCTCGACATGCCCTCACTCCGGCTTGAATCCGTGGGCCGCCGTCATGGGCCATCCTTGGCCCAGGACGGCTAACCCGGCGTCCTGCCGGGTTACCCACGGATTCAAGCCTGCGTTCGGCCAGCGTGGTTTAACGGGGCGCCTAAGATCAAGATCAAAATCAAAAACAGAGCCAGAGCCAGAGCCAGAGCCAGAGCCAGAGCAGACCGCTGTCTGCCTGATACATGGAGATCCAAATGTGGGAGCGGGCTTGCTCGCGAATGCAGTGTGTCAGTCAACACATTCATTGGCTGATCCACCGCATTCGCGAGCAAGCCCGCTCCCACATTTTTGACCGTGTCCGGCTTCCTTACCCTGTGAAACCTGCTTTCTGTGGGAGCTGGCTTGCCAGCGATGCAAACAACTCGGTACATCAGGCACACCCAGTTGATGCCATCGCAGGCAAGCCAGCTCCCACAGTTTAAACGGTGATCGGCACACACTAACCGGTCGGCTCTAAGGCCGCCGCGCTCTTGCTTTTGATCTAGAGGCGCCCCGTCAAACACGCTGGCCGAACGCAGGCTTTGGAGCGTGGGTAACCCGGCAGGACGCCGGGTTAGCCGCGCTGGGCCAAGGATGGCCCATCGCGGCGGCCCACGCTCCAAAGCCGGAGTGAGGGCACACCGAGCCTAGGCGAGGTGCCGAGTGTTGGGGCGAAGCGTTTTTGGTTACTTTGGCGCTCTTCCAAAAGTGACCCGCCGTAAGGGCGGAACCATAGGAGGCCGTTACCGCAGCAACGGATATACACACCTACACCAAATAACTCTCCAACCGCCGCTCCAACTGCTCCATAGCCCGCTGCAACCCATCCACCGCATCAGTCAACACCGCCGAATTCAACCCCTCACAAGCCGTTTCCAACCCTTCACACGCCTGAATCAAACGCTGCGCCTTGATAATCCGCGCGCCTCCCTTGACCCGGTGTGCCAGGTCAGAAAGCCCCGTCACGTCATGCTGGGTAAACAGCTGCATCAACCGCGACATGTCTTGCTGATTGCTGGTGGCCAGGTCATGCAGCAGGCTCTTGATCGAGGCCGGGTCGCCACGGCTGAGCTGCTCCAGGCTGGTGAGGTCGATGTCGTCCGACTGGACGTCAACCGCTACCGGCTCACTGTGCGGCGTCAAGCATGCCAAGTGAGCGCTGAGGCCCTGCAAACTGATGGGCTTGAACAGGCAATCGTCCATGCCCGCAGCCAGGCAGCGGTCTTTTTCTTCAGGTTGGGCGTTGGCGGTCAGGCCGAGGATCAGCCCGGCAGGCAGGCTTCTGGCGCGCTCTTCGTCACGAATCGCGCGGGTCAGGTCGTAGCCATTCATCAGCGGCATGTTGCAGTCGGTGATGACCACGTCGAAGGGCTGCGCACGCCAGGCACGCAGGCCGTGGGCACCGTCTTCGGCGTCGACCACGCGGTGGCCAAGATAATGCAGTTGCTGGGTTAGGAGCAGGCGATTGGCCGGGTAGTCGTCGATCACCAGTACGTTGAGCGACTGCGCCGCGTGCAACTGAACAGGCTCGACAGCGGCTGGCGCGTCCAGCGTAGCGAGGGTCGGCAGGCTGACGCGCATTTCCACCTGGGTGCCCTGCCCCAGCACGCTGTGCAGCACCAGGCTGCCGCCCATCATTTCGCACAGGGTGCGGCTGATCATCAACCCCAGTCCCGACCCACCGCGCGCCGACTGCCCAGCGTTGCTGGCCTGGGCAAACGGGCTGAAAAGGCGCTGCTGGTCGTCCTGGGAAATACCGCTGCCGGTGTCTTCCACCCGCAGGCAGATTGCCAGGCGTTCGTCACCGTGGCTCGGTTCGGCACTGACCCGCAGGCGCACTTGACCGTGCTGGGTGAACTTGATGGCGTTGCTCAGCAGGTTGGACGCGATCTGCTTGAAGCGCAGCGGGTCCACCAACACCTCGCGGTTGATACGCGGGTCGAGGTCGAGGATCAGTTGCAGGTGTTTCTGCCGCGCCAGCCCTTCGAAGATTCGTGCTACCGACTCCACCAGTTCACGCAGGTTGGCGCGCTCCGGCGCCAGGGACAGGCGGCCGGATTCGATGCGGGCGATGTCGAGGATATCGCCGATCAAATCCAGCAAGCCACGGGCCGCACCCGAAGCGACTTCGATGGAGAATCGATCGGTGACGCCTTGGTCGGCCTTCTTCATCGCCAGTTCAAGCATGCCGATGATCGCGTTCATCGGCGTGCGGATTTCATGGCTCATGGTCGCCAGGAAGGTGGTCTTGGCACGGTTGGCCGCGTCGGCACCTTCCTTGGCCTCGCGCAAGGCTTCGAGCAGATGCTGACGCTCGCTGATATCGATCCAGCCGCCAATCATGCCGCTGACCTCACCGTCGCTGCCGCGATACGGCAGCATCCAGTGGTAGATCGTCAACACGCTGTCCGTATCCATGGTCAGGCTGCGGTCCTGCACCCTGGGCACGCCTTCGGCCATCACCTGCAAATAGTCTGCATGGTAGGCGGCGGCCTCGTCGGCACTTTTCAGCACGCCTTCGACCACAGTCTTGCCAATCACCGCTTCGCGCTCCACACCGAAGACTTGCAGGTAGCCGCTGTTGCAGATGCGCAACCGCCCCTCGCGGTCGCGCACATAGATGGGATGCGGCGTGCCGTCGATCAACACGCGCATGAACTCCATCTGGTCGTTCAAGGCGATCTGCGCCTGTTTGCGCTGGCGCATCAACATGCGCAGGTACGCGATCCAGCCGAAAGCCACCAACAGCAGCAGTGCCGCGCCGGCAAACCCCTGCAGGATCAAAGTGCGGTTGCGCAGCCAATAGCTGTCATCCACCACGATTTCACTGCGCCAGCGGTTGGTGACTTCGTCCATCTCTTCCGGCGGAATGCTCAGCAGGGCTTTTTCCAGGATCGAATACAGCTCCAGCGCGCCACGCGACGTGGCGAAGGCAACACGCGCCGACTCGGTACCGACGGTGGTGGTGATGCGCAATTGGTCACGGTATTGGCGGGAGATCATGTAGCGCGCGGTGATCAACGAGTTGACGGCGGCATCCGCCTGCCCATTGGCCACCAGGGCCATGGCTTGCTGGGCATTCTCGGCGTTGACCAAGGTGATGTTCGGGAAATCGTCGAGCAATTGGTCACGCACCGGGTTACCAGTGATTACCGCCAGGCGCTTGCCGGCCATTTCATCCAGGGTTGCCGGGCTGTTTGGGCCGATGCGGCTGATCAGCACGTACGGCATGCTCAAGTAGGGCCGGGTAAACCGCAGTTGGCTTTCACGGGATTGGCTGGGTGTGAGAGTGATCAGCAGGTCGGCTTTGTCCGTGCGAACCTGCTCGATCATGCCGGCCACAGACTGCGTGTTGCGCACCTCGAACTTCAAGCCGGTGCGCAAGGCGACCTTGGCCAGCACATCGGCACTGATCCCGCGAAACTCGCCGTCTTCGTTGAAAAACGAGAACGGCACAAAGCTGTCGTCGATCGCCACCTTCAAGCGCGGGTGAGCGGCCATCCAGCGCTGCTCGCTGGCGCTGAAATTCAGCACCGTACGCCCCGGCATGCTGCCGCCGCCGGCGCTCCAGCGACGCAGGATAGTCATGCGCTCGCCCTGGGGGATCGCCGCCAGCGCGGTGTTGATGATGTGCAGCAGACGGTTGTTGGCGTTCGCCACCGCGAAGGAAAAATTGCTGACTTCCATCTGGGAAAAGTCGGCCAGTTGCACGTTGTTCAGGTAGTTCTTGTTGATCAGGTACTGGGCGCTAATGGAGTCGCCCAGGTACACGTCGGCATTGCCGAAAGCGACAGCGCCAATTGCACTCAGGGTCGAAGGATAGAGTTGCAACGTGGCCTCGGGGTAAAACGCCTGCACTGCTTCTGGCGGCAGGTAGTGGTAAAGCATGGCGATCTTTTGCCGGCCAAGCCTTCGGTGAGGGTCTGGCTGTTGGCGACCTGGGTGACCAGGGTTGGCTGGTCCTCGGCATAGGAGGTCGACATCAGCAGGTCATGATCGGCTTGTTCATAGCCATTGGCGGTGCCGAGGAAATCCACCTCGCCCTGCTTGAGTGCGTCGATCACTTCGGCGCGGGAGGCAAAGCGGCGCACTTCCACGGGTGTGCGCAACAGCTCGCTGAGCAATTGCGCGTAGTCAGCGGTGAGTCCTTCGTAGTCGCGGCTATTGGTGGTCATGGCGAACGGTGAGTAATCCGGCGCTGAGGCGCCCATCACCAATACGCCTTTGCTGCGTAACAGACTCCAGTCCTGTTCCGACAGCGACACGCCGTAATCGGACACGTGCGAGCGTCCCAACACCTGGAATGTTTGTGCCGGGGCAGCCGCCAGTACAGCGCCGTTCAAGCCGGCGACCAACCACACACCCAGCAGCCATTTACGCAGGAAAGTGTTCATTCAGACCAGGTTATTACGCTTGGCGAAATCGGCCAGGTACACCACCGACTTGACCTTGAGTTTCTCGATCAGGCGCGTCTTGTAGGTGCTGATGGTTTTATTGCTGAGTAGCATCGCGTCGCCGATTTCCTTGTTGCTCAAGCCCTGGGACAGTTGCTGCAGGATGGTCAGCTCACGGTCCGACAGGGTCTGGATCAGTTCCAGGTCGGTGGTCTCGGCATCACTGCGGCGCACCGAACTGAGGGCCAGGTTGGGGAAGAAGGTGTAGCCGCTCATGACCGCCTTGATCGCCTTGACCAACTCGTCCATGTCATTGGTCTTGGAGATGTAGCCCGCCGCGCCGGCCTTCATGCAGCGCATGGAATAAAACTGCGGCGACTGGGAGGTCAGCACCAGGATCTTGCTTGACAGGCCAAGGCCGCAGAGACGCGCGATCACTTCCAGGCCATCCAGCTTGGGCATGGCGATATCCAGCACGATCAACTCGGGCTCATGCTCGCGAGCCAGCTGTATCGCGTCGGCGCCGTTATCGGCTTCGGCCACGACCTCAAAGCCTTCCTGCTTCAAGAGCATCTTCACCGAGGAGCGAATAAACGGATGATCATCCACGACTAACGCTTTAAACATAACAACCCCTGTGAGACAAATCCGCCCCAAAATACACGAGCGCGATCTGAGTGTAGGAAATTTCTTAGAAGTTTGAGCGGCCGTTGGCATGCGCTTCCAGCCAGGGCAGCAGGCGGTAGCCCGCCATTGGCCGTGCCAGGAAAAAGCCTTGGCCCAGTTCACAGCCCAGGGCCCGCGCGCCGTCAAGGATCCGCGGACTGCCGACGCCTTCGATCACCAGGCTCATGCCGAGAAAATTGGCCAGGGCCAGGGTGCTGCTGACCAGGCTCGGGCAGTGGCGCACAAATTCGCCGTCCAGCTTGAGCTGGCTGAAGGGCAGCTGGCAGAGCAGCTTGAGGGACGAAAAGCCGTTGCCGAAGTCATCAATCGACAAACCACAGCCCAGCATGCGCAGGCGCAGCAGGTTTTCCTGCACGGCGGGTGAGGCATTCAGCAGGCCGTTTTCGGCGAACTCGAACATCAGGGACGAGCCTGGAAAACCATGCTGGCCGAGGGCCCATTGGATATGCGCGACCAAACCACCGTCGAGCAATTGCGACGCGTGCAGGTTGAACGCCAGTTCCAGCGGCAGCGCTTGCCTACGCAGCACACCCATAAGGCTAAGGCCCTGTTCCAGCAGTTGCTTGAACATGTCGTCGATCAGGTCATAGGCCAGCACGGCGGCAAGGAAGTCTTCGGGCAACAGCACGCCCCGCGCCGGATGCTCCCACCGCACCAGGCTTCTACACCGGCCAGTTGGCCGGTGCGCAGGTCGAATTTGGGTTGGAACCAGGCGCGAAACTCACCCAGGGCTAGGCCACGCTGGATCTCCAGCTCACTGGGCAAGGGTTTGACGGAAGAAGGGGCCATGCTTACCAACCACTTTGCGGGTGCGAAGGCGGTGATAGTGGCCGGGAATATTCCGAATCTGTAAGGGAAGCTTCCTGCTGTTATGTAGGAAATTTCCCAGAGATTATTAAGGGTCGACTTGCCCCATCAATTCCGGAATCGATTCCGGCCGCTTGGCATAGCGTTGGGCCAGTGCCGCGCAGACCATCAACTGGATCTGGTGGAACAGCATCAGCGGCAGGATCAACACGCCCATAGTCGCCCCGGCGAACAACACCTGAGCCATTGGCACACCGGTCGCCAGGCTTTTCTTCGAACCACAGAACAGGATAGTGATGCGGTCTTCCTGGTTGAAACCAAAGGCCTTGCCCAATATGGTCGAAGCCACCAGCACCAACGCCAGCAATACGCAGCACGCCACCACCAGGCCGCCCAGTTCCCACAGCGGGATCTGGTGCCAGATGCCTTCGTTGACCGCTTCGCTGAACGCGCCGTACACCACCAGCAGGATCGAGCCCTGATCGACGAATTTGAGCCAGGATTTATTGCGCCCGACCCACTCGCCGATCCAGCGGCGGGCGATCTGCCCGGCGATAAACGGCAGCAACAGTTGCACGCTGATTTTGAGGATGGCATCGACGGTAGAACCGCCCTCCCCGTGCATATTGAGCAACAGGGTCACCAGCAACGGCGTGAGAAAGATCCCGAACAGGCTCGACGCCGCAGCACTGCAAATCGCCGCCGGGATATTGCCCCGCGCCAGGGAGGTGAAGGCAATTGCCGACTGCACCGTGGCCGGCAAGGCGCAGAGGTAGAGCATGCCCATGTACAGGTCTTTGCCGATCAGCGGTGACAACACCGGCTTGAGTGCCAGGCCCAGCAGCGGAAACAGCACGAAGGTCAGGCTGAACACCAGCAAGTGCAGGCGCCAATGCCCGGCACCGGCCACGATGGCCTGGCGCGACAGCTTGGCGCCGTGCAGGAAAAACAGCAGCGCAATTGCCAGGTTGGTCACCCAGCCAAAGGCCACGGCGGTCTGGCCGCTGGCGGGCAGCAGGGAGGCGAGGATCACCGTGGCGATCAGGGTGAGGGTGAAGTTGTCGGGCAGAAAACGCGGGCGGGTCATAAGCAAATCTTCCAGGGGTTGCCAAGAGCATCGTCGCGACTCTAACGTAACGCCTTGTTACCGACTAACGCCAATGAGCCAGTAAATGCCGCCTAAAGGACATGACAAGACGGTCCGCCGCAGTGTGCCCGGGCTTTCCAGCCTGCCACGCCCGGTGTATGGGCGCACCGAATCCTTGCCTAATCGTGCACTGACCCGCCGACACAGCCACCCGTGGGTGCAATTGTCCTACGCGATTTCCGGGGTGCTGGAGATCCAGACAGGCGTCGGCCGCTTCGTCGCCCCGCCCCAGCGTGCGGTGTGGATTCCCGCAGGCGTGCCGCATCGGGTGTTCAGCTCGCCCCACACCGAAATGCGCAGCCTGTACCTCGATTGCAGCGTCACCGCCTGGGCCAGCGAGCGTTGTCATGTGCTGGAGGTGAGCAGCTTGCTGCGCGAATTGATCCGCAGCTTCAGCGAGCTGCCGGTGGAATATGCCGAGGACGGGCCGGATGGACGCCTGGCCCAGGTGGTGCTGGACCAGTTGGCGGCGGCGCCGCAAGTGGACTTGATGCTGCCACTGCCGCTGGACCCGCGCCTGCGCCAGATCTACCGCAGCCTGAACTCACACCCGGAGCAGCAGACCACGCTGGGGCAGTGGAGCCAGAAGCTGGGGGTGAGTGAGAAGACGTTGAGCCGGCTGTTCTTGAGTGACACCGGGCTGACGTTTCGCGCATGGCGCCAGCGGTTGCGGTTGCTGACCGCCCTGCCTGCGTTGGAACAAGGTGAGCGCGTGACGGACGTGGCGTTGGGGTGTGGGTATGAGTCGACGTCGGCGTTTATCAATGCGTTTCGGCAGCAGTTTGAGGCCACGCCGGGGAGTTCTTCCGCTGATCCTTCAGACAATGAAGATCAAGGTGGGAGCTGGCTTGCCTGCGATAGCGGTGTGCCAGCCAGCACATGTATTGACTGATACTCCGCTATCGCAGGCAAGCCAGCTCCCACAATGGGATTTGCATGAACCTGTTAGAGGTGGGACTTGGCCAGAATGGCCTGAAGCAGCACATCCGCCCCCGCCGTCGACCATTCCTGGGAAATCTCTTCCGCTTCGTTGTGGCTAAGCCCATCCACACACGGCACAAAAATCATCGCTGTCGGCGCCACCTTGTTCAGGTAGCAGGCATCATGCCCGGCACCGGAAATCATCGGTCGATGGCTGTAGCCCAGCGCCTCGGCCGAGGCCCGCACCACCTCGACACAACCCGCGTCAAACGCAATCGGCGCGTACTGGAAGATCTGCTTCACGCTGTGCCCCAAGCCAATCGCCTCGGCGATACCTGCTACGGCGTCGCGTAACTGCTGGTCCTGACGCGCCAACACCGCTTCATCCGGGTGACGGAACTCCACGCTGAAAAACACCCGCCCCGGCACCACGTTGCGCGAGTTGGGGAAGATATTTGCCATGCCGACCGTGGCACGCCCTTCGGCGCCCTGCTCCAGGCCTAGGCCGTTGACCGCCTCGACCACGCGGGCAAAGCCGAGCAAGGCATCCAGGCGATGGTCCATGGGTGTGGTCCCTGCGTGGGCACTGCGGCCGGTCAGTTCCACTTCGTACCAGCGTTGACCTTGGGCACCGGTAACGACGCCGATGGTGATGTCCTGCGCCTCAAGGATCGGGCCTTGTTCGATATGCAGTTCAAACGCGGCATGTATCGCTTGGCCGCCAACCGGATGGGGCCCGGCGTAGCCAATTGCTTGCAGCGCCTGGCCAATGGTCACGCCCGACTTGTCCTCGCGGGACAAACCGTATTCCAGGTCAAACACACCGGCGTAGACGCCCGACGAAATCATCGCCGGAGCAAACCGCGAGCCTTCTTCGTTGGTCCAGTTGACCACTTCGATGGGCCGGTCGGTTTCGATGCCCAGGTCATTCAGGCTGCGCAGCACTTCCACCCCGGCGAGCACGCCATAGATGCCGTCGTACTTGCCGCCAAAAGGTTGGGAGTCGCCGTGGGAGCCGGTGATCACCGGGGCCAGATGGTCATGCCGACCGGCACGCCGGGCGAAGATATTGCCCATGGCGTCCACGCGAATGCTGCAGCCGGCGGCCTCGCACCAGTGCACGAACAGGTCGCGGCCTCGGCGGTCTTCATCGGTCAGGGCCAGGCGCGATACGCCGCCCTTTTCGGTGGCGCCGATTTGCGCCATCTCCATCAGCGAGCCCCACAGGCGCTCGCCGTTCACCCGCGCCAGGTTATTCATGGGGTTTGGCCCGATAACGGAAATCGCAATGGTGCGCGCCGCCCATGATGGTCTGGGTGCGAGTCAGTTCAATGTCCGGGTTATAGCCGACGATAAACAGCTCGTCGCGGTTGCACGACAGCAAGTGGCCGATCTCGCCCAGGCCCATCTCGTTGTACATCTCGGCGTAGCGGCAGCGCTTGACGTCATAGTCGTAGTGCTCGGCATCGCTGGCGATGATCTCGACTTTCAGCGCGTCGTCCTTCTCCCACAGCACTTGCAGCTCGACGAAGCTCTTGAGGTCGGCCTGCTCTTCCAGCGCGGCAAAATGCTTGCCCGCCTGGATCGCCGCGTTGCCCACGGCCTCGCCGATCACCGCTGCGGCAAACGCCTGGCCCTGCTCGCGCTTGAGAATCTCGTAGATCGGCTTGATGATTTCGGCCTCGATCCGCCGCCGGGCCAGAATGCCCAGTTCACCTTCCAGTTTGCTCATTGTGTGCCTCCATCAGCTCCACAGCATCGGGCGCCCCAAGGCGCCCGACAAAATGATTACTTGCCGCCTGCCACGCTGACCGGCTGCCATTGGTTGGCCTTGACCTGGTAAACGGTGAACGACGGTTTCTTCAAGTTGCCTTCGGCATCGAACGCAATGGTGCCGGTCACGCCCGGGTAGCTGATGGCGCGCAAGACCGGCAGGTATTTCTGCGGGTCAACCGAGTCGGCCTTCTCGATGGCCGCGACCAGCACGCCCACGCCGTCATAGGCGAACGGGGCATGCAGTTCGATACCGTGCTTGTAGCGTTCTTTGTACGCCTGTTCGAACGCCTTGCCGCCGGGCATCTGCGAGATCGCCAAGCCCGGTTCCAGCGCAATCACGCCCTCGCCTTCGTTCTGCGCCAGCTCCAGGAACGTCTGGCTGACAAAACCACCGGCGCCCATCAATGGCGCCTTGATGCCCAACTGCTTGATGCGACGGGCCAGCGGTGCGGCCTGAGAGTCAACGCCGCCGAAGAAGATCAGGTCCGGGTTCTGGCTGCGGATATTGGTCAGCACGGCGCTGAAGTCGATGGTCTTGTCGTCCACGTACTCACGCCCCACCACCTTGGCGCCACCGGCCTCGATGGACTTGACGAACTGGTCCGCCAGGCCCTGGCCGAACGCGGTACGGTCGTCGATTACAGCGATGCGCTTGGCCTTGAGTGTGTTCAACGCATAGTCGCCGGCCACCTGACCGCCATCGTCGTCATGGCCCATGATGCGAAAGCTCGTATCAAAGCCTTGCTGGGTGTACGCATGACCTGTAGCCACTGGGGCGACCTGGGCAATACCGGCATCGTGGTAAACCCGCGCTGCCGGGATGCTGGTGCCGGTGTTCCAATGGCCAACCACGCCGACCACACCTTCATCCACCAGACGCTGGGCCACGGTGACGGCGGTACGCGGGTCGGACTGGTCATCTTCGGAAACCAGCTTGAAGGTCACGGCTTCACCGTTGATCTTCGGGTGCTTGGCGTTGGCTTGGTCGATGGCCAGCCTGGCGCCGTTTTCCAGGTCTTTGCCGATCCGTGCCGAGGGGCCAGTGAGCGGACCAGCCAGGCCGATCAGTACGGTCTGGTCGGCTTGGGCGACGGCGCTGGCCAGGCTGCTCAGGGCCAAGCCGATCAGTGCGGTTTTCTTCAACGTATTCATCTGTAGTTCCTGCTTCTTTTCGGGCGGGTCGGAACACGCCGGGCGTCCGGTAGCGTCATGGGGTTTGGTTCATTCGCCGAGGTACGCGCTGCGTACTTCGGGGTGTTCCAGCAAATCCTGCGAGGGGCCGGTGAGGCTGATACGCCCGGTGTCCATCACGTAGGCGCGGTCGGTGACTTGCAGCGCCAACCGTGCGTTCTGTTCCACCAGCAACAGGGTCATGCCCTGGCGGCAGACGTCGTCGATTACCTGGAAAATCTTCTCCACCATGATCGGCGCCAGGCCCATGGACGGTTCATCGAGGATCAACAAGCGCGGGCGCGACAGCAGCGCGCGGGCCAGGGCGAGCATTTGTTGCTCGCCGCCCGAGAGCAGGCCGGCAGACTGGTGCAAGCGTTCTTCCAGGCGCGGGAAGTGTTCGTACAGTTGGCGCATTTCGCGCTGCACTTGCTCATTGTCGCGGCGCAGAAACGCACCGGCCTGCAGATTTTCCAACACGCTCATGCGCGCGAATATCCCACGGCCTTCAGGGACCATGGCGATGCCCTGGCGTAGCAGTTTTTCCGGTGCCTGGCCGAGAATCGATTGGCCGGCAAAACGGATCTCACCCCTGGACGCCGGCAGCAAGCCGGTCAGGGCCTTGAGGCTGGAAGTCTTGCCCGCGCCGTTGGCGCCGATCAGCGTGACGCGTTCGCCTTCGTTGATATGCAGGTCGAGGGATTTGACGGCTTCAATGGCGCCGTAGCGCACCTGCAAGCCGTCGACTTTCAAGAGTGCTTCAGACATGCGCACTGGCTCCCAGATAGGCCTGGATCACCGCCGGGTGTTGGCGCACCTCAGCCGGCGGACCCACGGCGATGACTTGGCCGTAATCCAATACGCTGATGCGGTCGCACACGCCCATCACCAGTTTTACGTCGTGTTCGATCAGCAAGAGCGTGTGGCCATCGTCGCGGATCTTTTCCAGCAGGCCGCGCAGTTGCACTTTCTCGCTGGCGTTCATGCCCGCTGCCGGTTCATCCAGCGCCAACAGGCGTGGCTCAGTGGCGAGGGCACGGGCGATTTCCAGGCGGCGTTGGTGGCCGTAGCTCAGGCTGTCGGCACGGTAATTGGCGTAGCCGGCCAGCCCCACATAAGCGAGCAGGCGATGGGCGTGGGCGCGGGTCTGCGCCTCTTCTTCCCGCGCACGGCGGTGCTGGCTCAACGCTGCCCACAGACCATTGCGGGTGCGCACGTGGCGCCCGACCATGACGTTTTCCAGGGCGCTCATGCTGTTGAACAGACGGATGTTCTGGAAGGTGCGCGCGATGCCCGCTTCGGCCACTTGGTGCACGCTGGTGGGCTGGTAGTCACGGCCATCGAGCTGGAAGCGCCCGGAATCCGGGGTGTAGAGCCCGGTCATCACGTTGAAGAACGTGGTCTTGCCGGCACCATTGGGGCCGATCAAGCCGTAGATCTCGCCGGGCTGGATGCTCAGGCTCACGTCAGTCAGCGCCGCGACGCCGCCGAAGTGCTTGTTGACCTTGTCGATCTGCAACAACGGTGCGTTCATCGTGCCACTCCTTTGGGCCACAAACCGGCGGGTCGATAGAGCATCGCCAGGATCAGCGCCAAGCCGTAGAACAGTTGGCGGATGATTTCCGGGTCCACCAGCACCTGGCCGAACAGCGCCTGCTGCAAGGGCCCATGCTGGCGCGCAAGGCTTCGGGCAAGGCCGCCAGCAACACGCAACCGAGGATCACCCCGGGGATATGCCCCATGCCGCCCAGCACCACCATCGCCAACACCGCGATGGACTCGTTGAGGGTGAAGGATTCCGGCGAAACAAAGCCCTGGAACGAGGCGAACAACGCGCCGCTCACGCCGCCGAACGCCGCGCCAATCGCAAACGCCAGCAGCTTGAGGCGTACGGTGTTGATGCCCATGGCCTGGGCTGCGTCTTCGTCTTCACGGATCGCCACCCAGGCGCGGCCGATGCGCGAACGCTCCAGGCGAATGCAGGCGAACAGGATCAGCACCACCAGTGCGGCAAACAGGTAGTAATAGAGGTACACCGAGGGCAGGCGCAGGCCGAACAGCTCTTGGGTGCGACCGAGGTTCACGCCCAACAGGCTGACCGGGTCGACCTGGGAAATACCTTTGGGGCCATTGGTGATGTTCACCGGGCGATCGAGGTTGCGCAGCAGGATGCGAATGATCTCGCCAAAGCCCAGGGTGACGATGGCCAGGTAGTCACCGCGCAGGCGCAACGTCGGTGCGCCCAGCACCACACCGCAACCTGCAGCGAGCAACGCACCCAACGGCAGGATCAACCAGATAGAGGTGTGCATGCCCGCCGGCAGCAACGCCGCCAACGCGGGAAACTGTTGCAGCAAATGCGGCGAAGAAAGCAACGCCGCGAGGTAGGCACCCACCGCGTAGAACGCGATAAAGCCCATGTCCAGCAGCCCCGCGTAGCCGACCACGATGTTCAGCCCCAGGGCGAGCATGATGTACAGCAGGGCAAAATCCAGGGTGCGTACCCAAGTGTTGCCGCCCGCATGGCCGACGATCCAGGGCGCCAGCACCAGCGCAACGGCGAACAGCAACAAGCCCAGGCTCGCGCGTTTATTGGGTGAGAGAGACTTGATCATGCGCGGGTCGCCAAACGTTCGCCCAACAACCCGGAAGGCCGGAACACCAGCACCGCGATCAACACGATAAAGGCGAACACATCCTGGTAATTACTGCCGAACACGCCGTTGGTGGCCGCGCCCAAGTAACCGGTGCCCAACGCCTCGATCAAGCCCAGCAGCAAGCCGCCGAGCATGGCGCCCTTGAGGTTGCCGATGCCGCCCAACACCGCTGCGGTGAAGGCCTTGATGCCGGGCAAAAAGCCCATGTAGAAATGCGCGCTGCCGTAGTTGCTGGCCATCATGATGCCGGCCAGTGCCGCCAACGCGCCGCCAATGGCGAAGGTGATGACAATGATGCGGTTGGGGCTGATACCCATCAGGCTGGCGACCTGGGGGTTTTTCCGCCACGGCGCGCATGGCCCGGCCGAAGCGCGTGCGCTCGACCAGCACCAGCAACGCGACCATCACCGACAAGGCGATGGCGATGGTGGTCAGTGCCGTGACGTTGGTAATCGCTGGGTGTGCCGATGCGCCCGCCAGTACCTCAATGGGTTCCAGTGGCAGCAGTTGCGGGAACATCTGCGGGTTGCGGGTCCACACCAACATGGCGATGGTTTGCAGCAGCAGCGACACGCCGATACCGCTGATCAATGGCGCCAGGCGTGGGGCATGGCGCAGCCGGCGATAAGCGACACGTTCGATCACCACCGCGAGCACCGCGCAAAAGGCCATGGCGACCACCGTGGCACAGAGCAACACCAGCACTGGCGGCAAGGCCGGCCAGGTCGCCTGCAACAGGCGAATCACCGACAGGCCCATCAGCGCGCCGATCATCAACACATCGCCGTGGGCGAAGTTGATAATTCGCAAGATGCCGTAAACCATGGTGTAACCCAGGGCCACCAGCGCGTAGAGACTGCCCGTCATCAAACCGTTGAGCAGTTGTTGGATAAACGCATCCATGAAAACCATCGACCTCAGTGCGTACAAGGGCGGCACACTAAGCATCTATTCTGTTTTTATCAAATATCAGAAAGTCATATGGTTATATCAAAGCTGAAACACGCTATTTATGCCGTAAATACGGCGCTTATGGCTCTTTATTCGCAGAGAGAGTTGGTATTTAATTCAATACATGAATAAATCAGAACAGTTAGCCAATGACCCTCCCCTGCGTGCCGTGCGCACTTTCGAAGCCTTTGCGCGCCATGGTGGGGTGAATGCCGCTGCCCGCGAGCTGGACGTGTCCGCCTCGGCCATCAGCCATCAACTGCATTTGCTCGAAGACTTCCTGCAGCAGCCGCTGACCTTGCGCCAGGGCCGCAACCTGGTGCTGACCGACGAAGGTCGCGAGTACTACCGCGCGATTCGCTCGGCATTTGCGGTGCTGCGCAGCGCCACTGAGCACGTGCGCGAAAAAAGCGCCACGCGCCAGGTGACCATCAGCCTGATCCCGCTGTTTGGCATCAACCTGTTTATCCCGCGCCTGGCGAGTTTTTTGAAAGATCACCCAGCGCTGGACATCAACGTGACCTACGCCAACCACCGCAGCTACCCCAGCGATGCGGCCGACCTGTCGATCCGCTTTGGCACCGGGCACTGGCCGGGGTATCACAGCGAGCCGCTGATCTCGGGTGCGGTGACGCCGTATTGCAGCCGAGCGTTCCTGGCGCAGCACGGGCCTATCGACACACCCCAAGCGTTGAGTGAGTTGCCGCTGCTGCACGACGAAGAGCGTGGCACGTGGGGCCAATGGTTCGAGGCCGCCGAGGTGGATGCCACGGCGTTGAATGGGCTACTGCTGGAGGATGGGCAATTGGCGCTGACGGCCACCCTCACTGGCCTTGGTGCGCGTTGCTGCGCGAGCCGTTGGTGGCTCCATTGGTGGCCAGTGGTGAATTGGTGAAGCTGTTTGAACTGGAGGTCAATGATGGTCGCCAGTACTACTTGTGCCGGCGGGCCAATAGCGAGTTGTCGAGCGAAGGCAATGACTTGTATGACTGGATCAAGCAGACCTTGATCGCGGTCTAGGCACCCACAACTCCAAATGTGGGAGCAAGCCCGCTCCCACATTTTGAATTGAGTCACACCTGAAATTAGCTGCCGTTACCGCCATGGGCCTCTTCGAAGAAGTAGTCCTTCCAGCTCGCCGCCTTGTTTTTCAGCACGCCCAATTCCTGCAATTTCTCGGCATAGATATAGGTTCGCTGCGGCACGATGGTGAAATCGATCTCCGGGTCCTGGACGATCTTCTCCACCAGATCCAACGGCAACTTCGACTGTTCTACGCGGATGTAAGCCTTGGCCGCTGCCGGTTTGTCGGCCTTGATGATCTTCTCGGCCTCGGCCAGCGCGTCATAAAACGCCTTGTAGGTCTTGGGGTTGTCGTCGTGGAATTTTTGCGTGGTGTAGAGCACGTTGAACGTCGCCTGCCCACCCAGTATGTCGTAGGAACTGAGCACCTTGTGCACATTGGGATTCAACAGTTCCTGGTACTGGAACGGCGGGCTGGAGAAGTGCGCGTTGATCTCCGAACCACCGGCAATCAGCGCGGCGGTGGCATCGGGGTGAGCGAGGCTGATGGAGATGTCGTCAAACTTCTTGTAGTTGGCATCGCCGAACTGCTTGGCAGTCTCGATCTGCAAGGTGCGCGACTGGAAACCCACGCCAGCGGCGGGCACGGCAATGCGGTCTTTCTCAGTGAAGTCCTTGAGGGTTTTTACGTTGGGGTTGTTGGTCAGCAGGTAATTCGGCATCGACCCCAGGGAGGCGATAGCCTTGACGTTCTGCTTGCCCTTGGTACGGTCCCACAGGGTGAGCATCGGCGGCACACCGGCCGACACCACGTCCAGCGCGCCGGCCAGCAGCGACTCGTTCATCGCGGTAGCGCCGGAAATGCTGTTCCACTCCACCTGGATATCCAGGCCCTGTTCCTTGCCGTGCTTTTCGATCAAGTTCTGGTCGCGCACCACGTCGAGGATCAGGTAGCCGATGCCAAATTGCTGGGCGATGCTGATCTTGCCTTCGGCCTGGGCACCAGGGCTGAGCAAGGCCGTCGCGGCAGCCAATGAGGCGGCCAGCAGGGTCAGGGAGGAGCGCTTGAAGGTCATGGGAGTCTGCCGCACTTTTGAGAGGGTGAGCGAGGGTAGCCAGGGTTTTTAAGACAACAAAAGAATATCGGGGTCTATTGTTATGCAAAATGGCCCACAAACACGCGCATGGCTGGTATTGTGCCGCGCTTTGAAAAACCGCTGAACCTGCGAGGACATGCACGTTGAACACTGACGAAAAAATGACTGGGGACCTGTTCGAGGTGGATAAGCGCCTGTCACTCAAACCCGTGGTGGACTTCAACAGCTACCTACGCAGCGCCTTCGGCGACGGCCCGTGCACCTGCATGCGCTGCACCGCCAGCGGTGGCGATGAAACCGGCTACGCGTTCCAGCACACCTTCACCTTCGACGGCAAACCCACCCACCGCCGCTTCGCCACCACAGCGGGCAGCGATGTGTTGCAGGTGTTGAAGAAGGCGTGGTTGTCATACACCAAGGCCGAGCTGCCACTGAGCGGCGTGCTGGTACTGGATACGGTGAAAGAGTTCGTCGAGCCCCAGCTGCACAAGCGGTTGGCGCCGTTGTTTTTGGCCAGTGAGTTGGTCAAGGATGTGGATGGCGAACTACAGCTTCAACCACAGGACTAGCAAGCGAATATGGGTATAAATGTGGGAGGGAGCTTGCCCCTTCCCACATTGGACCTCAGTGATTAGACGTCAGCTGTTCAGCCCACCATCGACGTTCAACGTAGCGCCGGTGATATACGCCGCATCCGCCCCCACCAAAAACGCCACCACCCCGGCAATTTCTTCCGGCTGACCATAACGTCCAAAGGCAGTCATTTGCTTGACCATCTGCCCCATATCGACACGGGCGCCTTGGTGCCGGTGCTCACGCACTGGTCGGCGGCGCCCAATCCACTGTCGGTGGTGTACATGCCCAACCGCCATCTGAGCACGCGGGTGCGGGTATTTGTGGACTGGCTGGTGGAGCTGTTCGCCGCACATCCCCATGTGCGGCAGTGATCAAGCCGTCAGTAACCGACGCCGCGCACACCTCCCGATGCGCGGACGGATTCCCCGGTAACCCAATGAGCCTCTTCGCTGGCCAGGAACACCGCCAGCGGCGCAATATCCTCGGGCTCGCCGAAACGCCCCAGCGGCGTACCGGCAATCAACGACTGGCCAAACTCACCGGCAAAATTGCCATCGGTGGCCGGCGTGTTGGTATGCCCCGGCAAGATCGAGTTGACCCGGATGCCCTTCGGCCCCAACTCGCGTGCCAGGGCGAAGGTCAGCGTATCCACCGCGCCTTTGGTGGCCGAGTACACGCTGGAGGCCAGGTAGGGGTCGGTACTGAGGATCGAACTGATATTGATGATGCTGGCGCCCTGCCCGAGTAACTTCGACGCTTCCCGCACCGCCAGCAAATAGCCCAGCACGTTGAGGTTGAACTGCTTGTGGAAAGCCTCTTCGGTCAGGTCCTCGATCATCTGGAACACCGCCACACCGGCGTTGTTGACCAGGATATCCAACCTGCCGAAAGTCTCTCGCACTGTGTCGAACAAGCGCGTCACGTCGACGCCTGAACTCATGTCCGCCTGCACGCTGATGGCGTTGCCGCCCTGCGCCTGAATCTGGGCCACTACGGCGTCCGCGTCGGGTTTGCTGTTGGCATAGTTGACCACTACGGTTGCGCCTGCCGCCGCCAAGCCTTTGGCGATACCCGCGCCGATACCTTTGGAGGCACCGGTGACCACTGCGATTTTTCCGTCGAGCTTCATGTGTCTGTTTTCCTGAGACTGAGTGAGACTGCGTACCGCCAGTATTCGGCCCTGCGCGGGCATGGCGGTTGCCAGTTCCTCTCCATGCTTGCCTATTCTTCTCAACTGCCTTGCGTTGCTGCTCGGCGTAGCCCATGGTCAGGCCATGAATAACGACCTGGATGAACTGCGCCGCCGCGTGCTGCGCGCAGAAAATACGTGGACCGACACCGGCCTGCCTCGCGTCTCGATGGTGTGCGCCGAAGCCTGCGCCGATCAGGTGTACCCGCCGATGCTGCACCTGGTGCTGCAGGGCACGAAAACCTTGTCCATCGGTGATCAGGTGTCTACCTACGGGCCGTCCAGTTATTTCGTGGTGCCGGTGGAGGTCCCGGCGACTGGGCAGGTTCACCCTCATACAGCCGAGCTCCCCTACCTGGCCCTTAGCCTCACGCTCGAACCGGCGGTGATTGCAGCCGTGTTGGCAGATGAACGGCCGAAGGCTGAACGGCCACGCGCCCAACGCTTCACGGCGGTGCAGGCACCAGAGGAAATGATTGATGCCTGGTTGCGCATGATGCGGCTGATGGATCGCCCCTACGAAGCGGCCGTATTGGCACCGATGATTGAGCGAGAGATTGTGTTTCGAGCGCTGCAAGGGCCCTTGCGCGAAACCCTGATGGAGATGGCACGCCCCGATGGGCGACTGGCTCAGATCCGCCGGGCCACCGAGTGGATCCGCCAGCACTACACCGAACCCTTTCGAGTGGAACCGCTGGCGGCCATGACCGACATGAGCGTGGCGGCGTTCTACCGACATTTCAAAGCCATCACCGCCATGACCCCCATCCAGTATCAGAAACGCCTGCGCCTGTTGCGGGCACGTTGGTTGCTGCTGTTCGACACCCTGGATGCGGCATCCATCGCCTTCACGGTGGGGTATGAAAGCGCCTCGCAGTTCAGCCGCGAGTATGCGCGGCTGTTCGGTTTGCCGCCGGTGAAGGATGCGGCGCGGTTCAAAAGCCACGCTTGAACCGCCTGCGAACCGCTGTGGCGAGGGAGCTAGCTCTTGTTGGAGTGCGTAGCGCTCGCGCTTTTTGGGCCGCTTCGCGACCCGGCGGGAGCAAGGTCTTCAGATTCCGGCCAGGACTGCCGGGTCACCTGAGCGCCACACGTTGTCCACGGTCACGCGCTGGATCAGCCATTCGCCGCCCTCGCGCACCAGCTCGACGTCATAGCGGTTCTTCATCAGGTAATGCCGCGACGGGTCGCTTTGCGGCACGTGCTGCGCTTCCACCAAGGCATCCAGACGCGCGCTGTCACCCTCGATCGTCACCCGTGCATTGCTCACGGAATGGGTCGTGTCAAGCGAGCCAAGGGCGCCGAACAGCGTGCTAACGATGGTGTCGCGGCCTTCCAGCACCGGGTACTCAAAGCCAGCCTTGGCGGCGGCCGGACGAAAGTCCGAGACGGCGTTGGCGGTGAATGCTGAAGCCAGCAAAGCGGAGTCTTTCAGATCGATGCCCGCGGCAAAGCGATGCAAAGTGTCGATCACCACGATTTTTTCGGCGGCGGTTTGCAGGTCTGTCATGAGGTAATTCCTGAAGGTTTAATAATCGGTTATCTGCGTGCCGGCAATCGTCTGGGCAAAGCCCATGCCGAACAGTTTTGCAGGGGTTTCGAAGCCAGGGCGGCGCTCGCCACCGAGCACTCGGCGCGCTGCTTCCACGGCGGCCAAAGGGGTGTAGCTGTAGCCGTTGACGGTCTCGATCACCGAGCGCACCACGGTCCCGTCAATACCGGTGACTTCGGCCACGGCGCGGGCACGATGGGCGTCGCGCTGGGCCTGAGTGGGGCCATCGGGCAGCAGCGACAGGTCACCTTCGGGGAACGCCTCGCCGGTGATATGCACAAACATCTCAATGTTGGGGATGGCGCTGGAATGCCACGCGGTCACTAGATCGCCAAACGACAACGGCGCACACAATGCCGGGCCGTCACCAAAATCCAGGTACTGCGGCTGTGCATCCGGAGTGGCGACCAAGTGGCCGTCAACACGCGCCATCACGCCGGCACCGATGATCTCGCCAACACTCATCGCCGAGCCACGGGACATAGCCCCAGGCACCTGCAAAGCGATTTTCAGCGAATGCGGCTGCGGTACGCGGCTGGCGACATGCATGGCCAGGCAATCGGTGGGCACCACGTCCCAGCCAACACCGGGCAGCAACATCACATCCGCGCCGCTGCCGAGTTGCTCGGCCAGACGATACACGTTGATTTCGGCGGTGATGTCCAGGTAGTCGGTGCCATTGGCAATGCAGGCACGCATCAGGGCTGCGGCGGTCTGGGCAAAGGGGCCGGCGAAGTTGAGCAGTACGTCGACCCCCCTCCAGTTGGCTGGCATCAGCGGTAAACACGCGGTACGGCGCGTCCAACTCTGCGGACAAGGCGGCCAGGCGCTCAGCGTTGCGACCGGCGATCAGCAGGTTGAGGCCGAGTTTTTTCGCGTGCTCAGCCGCCATGCGCCCGGTGTAGCCGGTAGCGCCGTAGATCATCAGGGTTTTCATGAAGTGTGCTGCCAGTTTTTGTAGACGAATTCGAGGCTGTAGCCGTCCGGGTCCAGCACATTGGCGGCGTAGTAGTTGGGGTCGTAGTGCAAGCGGGCGCCGGGTGCGCCGTTGTCAGTGGCGCCGTTGGCCAGCGCGGCGACATAGGCGTTTTCCACTTCAGCGCGGTTATTGGCGACGAAGCCTACGTGTACCGTTCGCCCTTCGACCACACCTTCGCGCAGCCAGAAGAACATCCGACCGTTGGCGCCAAAGCCTTTCAGGTCCGGATGACCGGGCGGGCCGTCCTTGCCTTCGTAGTCAAGGCGTGCGGTGATGCCCAGGGTGTGAGGGTGGCTTCGTAGAAGCGGATGGAGCGTTGGATATCGCTGACCGTAAGAAACAGATGATCGAGCATGGCGTGGCCTCCGATTCAGATGATGTAGCCGCCGGCGACTTCAATGGTCTGGGCGTTGATCCAACGGCCTTCTTCCGACAGCAGCATAGCGATGACCCGCGCCACGTCGTCCGGTTCTCCCACACGCCCCAGGGCAGTTTGCCCGGCCAACAGGGCTTCGAACTCGTCGTTCAAGCCGCCGCCGAGTTCCGTGCGGATCGCGCCGGGGGACACGGCATTGGCGCGTATACGGCGCTCGCCAAACTCCTTGGCCATGTAGCGGGTGAGCACGTCCAGGCCGCCTTTGAATGCGGCGTATGGCGCGACGCCCGCCGTGGCAACGCGGGTGGTGGCGCTGGTGAGGTTGACGATGCTGGCGTGTTCTTCCAGCAGCGGCAGCAAGGTCTGGGTAAGAAAGAACGGACCTTTGAGGTGCACATTGAACAGTCCGTCGAACTGCGCTTCGGTCACCGACTCCAGCGGGTTGAACAAGCCGTAGCCGGCGTTGTTGACCAAGCCACTCAGGGTGTTTACACCCCAGGTACTGTTCAGGGTCTGCGCCACGGCTTCGCCGAATGCGGCGAATGTGCTGACGTTGGCAACGTCCAGCTTCAGCGCCACCGCCCTACCGCCGTCCGCTTCGATACGTTGCACCACCGCCTGCGCCGCATCCGGGTGGCGGTTATAGGTGAGGATCACGCCATGCCCCTGGCGAGCACAGAGTTCGGCGGTACTGGCACCGATCCCGCGGCTGCCTCCGGTAATCACGATGACGCTCATGGCCTGCTCCACTGTTGGAAAGTTGAGTGCCCACAGTAGCCATCGTCTTCCCCCACAACTCAGCCGTTCCTACTCCAATCCTGCCTGTTTCTGCTTTTCGCTTGCGCCAGCGTCGTAGGAAGGAACAGCATGGCCCACATGAATACTCAATTGATCGAACTGCGCGCCTTGACCGCAAGCGCCGAAAACCGCCGCACCGAGACCGGCATCCCGCGGGTGGCGATGGTCCAGGGGGCCATTCCCGAGCATATGCTCGCGGCCGTTTATGACCCGATGATCAACCTGATCCTGCAAGGCAGTAAGTGCATGACCGTGGGCGATCGCACGCTGCACTACGACCCCGCGACCTATTTTGTGATGTCCATCGAGTTACCCGCCGTGGGTGTGGTGAACCCGGCGAGTACCGGCGAGCCGTACCTGGCGGTCAGCCTGACGCTGGACCCCACGGTGCTGACCACGCTGCTCAACGACCTGCCACCTCCCAACGGGCGTTGCGAGCAGGAAGCCGGGTTTTCGGTGGCAGCGGTGACGCCCGCATTAATGGACGCCTGGGTGCGCATGCTGCGGTTGATGGGCGATCCGGTGGCCATTGCCGCGCTGGCGCCTGCGTATGAGCGGGAGATCCTCTACCACGTGCTGCAAGGCCCCCACGGCTGGATGCTGCGCGAGATTGCCGCACCGGACACAGCCATGGCGCGGGTCAGCCGAGCGATCCAGTGGATTCGTCGTGACTATGCCGAACCGATCCGCGTGGAGGCGCTGGCTTCGATGGCGACGATGAGTGTTTCGGCGTTTCACCGCCACTTCAAGGCTGTAACCAACCTGAGCCCGTTGCAGTACCAGAAGCGCGTGCGGTTGTTACAGGCGCGCACATTGATGGTGGCCAGTGCCAG
Organism: Pseudomonas poae; assembly: GCA_004000515.1. Classification (GTDB taxonomy): domain Bacteria; phylum Pseudomonadota; class Gammaproteobacteria; order Pseudomonadales; family Pseudomonadaceae; genus Aquipseudomonas; species Aquipseudomonas cremoris. Next base: position 4,294,752 of record CP034537.1, on the reverse strand, counting down.
CAGCGTAACCAGTGCGGCGTTTGAGGTGGGGTATGAAAGTGCGACCCAGTTCAGTCGGGACTATGCGCGGGTGTTCGGCTTGCCGCCGGCACGGGATACCGCACGAATTCTGGCCCACAACCGAGGGTTGTAGTGAGCGAGCTTGCCCGCGCTGGGGGTAAGCCCCAGCGCGGGGCAAGCCCGCTCACTACAGACCCGCGTTGTTATTACGCGCCGCCTCCCACGACTTGAGCAGGTCGCTGTAAGCCACGGTCTCCCCTTTAGGTTTCTCATTCGCCAGTTTCGGCTTCGGCGCGCCCGGCTGGTCGAACCAGTATTGGGCATCACGCTCTTCGTTCATTTTCGGGCCGCACACCGGTTGCACCTTGGAGCGCTCCAGGCGCGTCATGATGGCGTCTTGCTCTTTGGCCAGGTTGTCCAGCGCCTGTTGCGGGGTTTTCTCGCCGCTGGCGGCGGCGGCGATGTTGCTCCACCACAGTTGCGCCAGGCGTGGGTAGTCCGGCACGTTGGTGCCGGTCGGCGACCATTCGGTGCGCGCCGGGCTGCGATAGAACTCCACCAACCCACCGAGTTTCGGCGCCATGTCGGTCATGGCCTGGGAGTTGATGTCGGACTCACGAATCGGTGTCAGGCCGACGATGGTTTTTTCAGCGAGACGGTTTTCGAGGTCACGAACTGCGCATAGAGCCAGGCCGCGAGTTTCTGTTTCTCCGGGGTGGACTTGAGGAAGGTCCAGGAGCCTACGTCCTGATAGCCCTTCTTCATGCCCTTTTCCCAGTAAGGCCCTACAGGCGACGGCGCCATGCGCCATTTCGGCGTACCGTCGGCATTCACTACCGGCAGGCCTGGCTTGACCATGTCGGCGGTAAACGCGGTGTACCAGAAGATCTGCTGGGCGATATTGCCCTGGGACGGCACCGGGCCGGATTCGGAGAAGGTCATGCCCGCCGCTTCCGGTGGTGCGTAGGCTTTCATCCAATCCACGTATTTTTGCGTGGCAAATACAGCGGCCGGGCCGTTGGTGTCGCCGCCACGGGTGACGCTGGAACCCACCGGGTGGCAGTCCTCCACGCGAATGCCCCACTCGTCCACCGGCAAGCCGTTGGGCAGGCCTTTATCGCCGCCACCGGCCATGGAGAACCAGGCATCGGTGAAGCGCCAGCCCAGGGAGGGGTCTTTCTTGCCGTAGTCCATGTGCCCGTAGATGCGTTTACCGTCGATTTCCTTGACGTCTTCGCTGAAGAACTTGGCGATGTCTTCATAGGCCGACCAGTTCACCGGTACGCCCAACTCATAGCCGTACTTTTCCTTGAACTTGGCTTTGAGCTCTGGCCGCTCGAACCAGTCGGCGCGGAACCAATAGAGGTTGGCGAATTGCTGGTCGGGCAATTGGTAGATCTTGCCGTCCGGCGCGGTGGTGAAGGAGATGCCGATGAAGTCCTTGATATCCAGGGTTGGCGAGGTGTAAGCCTTGCCTTCATTGGCCATCAGGTCGGTGATGGATTCGGTCTTGCCGTAGCGAAAGTGCGTACCGATCAAGTCGGAATCGTTAACCCAGCCGTCGTAGATGTTCTTGTCGGACTGCATCTGGGTTTGCAGCTTCTCCACCACGTCGCCTTCTTGCAGCAGGTCGTGGGTCAGCTTGATCCCGGTGATTTCAGTGAACGCCTTGGCCAGTACCTTGGATTCATACTCGTGGGTGGTGAGGGTTTCCGACACCACGTTGATCTTCATCCCACGGAACGGTTCCGAGGCCTTGATAAACCACTTGAGTTCCTCAAGCTGCTGTTCGGCCGTGAGGGTGGACGGTTTGAATTCGCTGCCGATCCATTTTTTGCGGCATCTTCATACGCATCGGCCCAGGCCGTGGCGCTCAAACCGCTTATGGCCAATACGGCGGCCAATGAAATGCTATGTCGCAGCTTATTGTTTTTATCGAACATAGAGACCTCCTGGTTGTTTATTCAAGCGGAGCACTAGCCCCAACGCATCACACACAACAGCCACACCAGGGACAGCGCAGTCGCTACCCAGATGCTCCAGCCGGTTACGCCAATCACCAATAAATGCAGGTAGGCGCTGCCGAGAAGACCGATAAACAAGCGATCACCACGGGTGGTGCTGATCGGTAAAAAACCACGCCGAGGTATGCTCGGCGAGCGCAGTTCCCACGTGGTCATGCCCACCAGCAACAGGCCGATGGCGGCAAAGAACAACGCTGTGGGGGTGGTCCAGGCCATCCATTCCATCATCGACTCCTTTAGACCCGGCCCAGGGCAAAGCCCTTGGCCACGTGGTTGCGAACAAACCAGATCACCAGCATGCCCGGCAGGATAGTCAACACCCCGCCGCTGCCAGTACGCCCCAATCGATACCCGAGGCCGAGACCGTGCGGGTCATCACCGCCGCGATGGGCTTGGCGTTGACCGACGTCAGGGTGCGCGCCAGCAGCAACTCGACCCACGAAAACATGAAGCAGAAAAACGCCGTCACGCCGATGCCGGAGCCGATCAACGGGATGAAGATCTTCACGAAAAACTTCGGAAAACTGTAGCCGTCGATGTAGGCGGTTTCGTCGATTTCCTTGGGCACGCCGGACATGAAGCCCTCAAGAATCCACACCGCCAACGGTACGTTGAACAAGCAGTGGGCCAGTGCCACGGCAATGTGCGTGTCGAACAGGCCAATCGACGAATACAACTGGAAAAACGGCAGCAAAAACACCGCTGGCGGCGCCATGCGGTTGGTCAGCAGCCAGAAGAACAGGTGCTTGTCGCCGAGGAAGCGGTAGCGCGAAAACGCATAGGCCGCCGGCAACGCCACGCTGAGGGAGATCACCGTGTTCAGGCTCACGTAGTACAGCGAGTTGAGGTAGCCGGTGTACCAGCTCGGGTCGGTGAATATCACTTTGTAGTTGGCCAGGGTGAAATCCTGCGGAAACAGCGTCAGCCCGCCGAGGATTTCGGTGTTGCTCTTGAAGGACATGTTCAGCAGCCAGTAGATCGGCACCAGCAGGAACAGAATGTAGATCAGCAGCGGAATAACCTTGCGCTTGCTCATGTTGGCGGCCTCAGCGGTTGGCGTCGGAGTGGGTCATGGCGGTGTAGAACAGCCAGGACACCAACAGGATGATCAGGAAATACACCAGGGAAAACGCCGCCGCCGGGCCCAGGTCGAATTGGCCGACGGCCATCTGGGTCAGTGTCTGACTGAGGAACGTGGTGGCATTCCCCGGCCCGCCGCCGGTGAGTACGAAGGGCTCGGTGTAGATCATGAAGCTGTCCATAAAGCGCAGCATCACCGCGATCAACAGCACGCTCTTCATCTTCGGCAGTTGGATATGTCGGAACACCGCCCAAGACGATGCACGATCAATCCGCGCTGCCTGGTAGTACACATCCGGGATGGCCCGCAAACCTGAGTAGCAGAGCAGCGCGACCAGTGAAGTCCAGTGCCACACGTCCATGACCAACACAGTGACCCAAGCATCTGCGGTATTGGCCGCGTAGTTGTAGCTGATGCCCATGGCGTTAAGGCTGGAACCGAGCAAGCCAATGTCGGCGCGGCCGAAGATCTGCCAGATGGTACCAACCACGTTCCATGGGATCAGCAGCGGTATAGCGAGGATGATCAGCACCAGCGACGACCAGCGACCCTTGGTCGGCATGGTCAGTGCAATCGCGATACCCAGTGGGATTTCGATCAGCAGCACGCAGGCCGAGTAGATGAACTGGCGCAGCAAGGAGTCGTGCAGGCGTGGGTCGAGCAGCACTTGTTTGTACCAGTCCGCGCCGACAAAGTAGCGGCTGGACTGGTCGAAGATGTCCTGCACCGAGTAGTTGACCACTGTCATCATCGGGATTACCGCGCTGAACGCCACCAGCAGGAACACCGGCAACACCAGCCACCAGGCCTTGTTGTTCTGCACCTTGTTCATGGCTGCACCTCCAGCAGGTAGTCGTCGGCATAAACCATCAGCCATTGCGCGGGGAAACTGATGGAGGCGCTGCCCTCTGGCACCGGTTTATCTTCGGCCAGCCGCACCTTCAACGCTGCACCGTCGAGGCTCAAGGTCATGATCTTGTAGGTGCCGAGGTCTTCGACATGTGCGACAGCTGCTTGCAGCGCGTCAGGGTTGTACTCGTCCCACACGTGGATAAATTCCGGGCGAATGCCGACCTGCAACTTCTTGTAATCCGTATCGGTGATGCGTTGCTGCAATGCTTCTGGCAATGGCAAATGAGTGCCTGCAAAGCGCACCCCGCCCGCCTCGGCCTGCACCTCGATCAGATTCATCCCGGGGCTGCCGATGAAATAGCCGACAAAGGTATGACTTGGCCGTTCGAACAACTCGCGCGGCGTGCCGAACTGCACGATCTGCCCGCCGTACATCACCGCGATCTTGTCGGCAAACGTCGAGGCTTCCAGTTGGTCGTGGGTGACGTAGACCATGGTGATGTTGAACTGCTCGTGGATCTGCTTGAGCTTGCGCCGCAGTTTCCACTTCAGGTGCGGATCGATCACCGTCAGCGGCTCGTCGAACAGGATCGCCGACACGTCATCACGCACCAGACCACGGCCCATGGAGACTTTCTGTTTTTCGTCAGCGGTGAGGTTGCGGGCTTTCTTGGTGAGCAGGTTTTGCAGGTCGAGGACTTCGGCGATTTCCTGCACCTTGCTGTGGATTTTCGCCTCGGCCATACCCTGGTTTCTTAGAGGGAACGCCAGGTTGTCGAACACCGTCATGGTGTCGTACACCACCGGGAACTGGAACACTTGGGCAATGTTGCGTTTTTCCGGGGTGAGGTCATTGACGACCTTGGTGTCGAACAGCACCTGCCCTTCGGACGGGCTGAGCAGACCGGAGATAATGTTGAGCAAGGTTGACTTGCCGCAGCCCGAAGGGCCCAGCAACGCGTAAGCCCCGCCCTGCTCCCACACGTGGTTCATTGCCCGAATGGCGTAGTCCTCTGGACCGCTGGGCGTAGGGCTATAGCTGTGGGCCAGGTTCTGCAAATGGATCTCGGCCATCAGGCAACCCTCGCAACGCGGCGTCCGGGGGCATGGACCAAACGGCCCTGGCCATCGAACACAAACAGTTTATGGTGGGGATGTACACGCGGATCGGCGCGTCGACGTCGTACTCATGCACGCCCGGCAGGTGCAGCACCAACAGGAAGTGTTCGCTGCGCACATGCAGGAAGGTTTCCGAGCCACTGATCTCGGCAACTTCCACGGTCACCGCCAGTTCCAGGTCATCGTCGTTGCTGGGGACCAGGCTGATATGGCTGGGGCGCACGCCAAAACGGAATTCGCCTTCGCCGATCGGGCGCAAATCGACGTTGAGCGGGAAGTGCACGAAGTTGGCGAAACTCACTTCATTACCACTGATACGCCCCGGCATCAGGTTGATCGGCGGTTCGGAAAACAACTCGGCGGCCAATACGGTTTGCGGCTGGTGATAGACCTCGGCGGCCTTGCCGCTCTGGATCACCCGCCCTTCGTGGAGGATGGTGGTGGTGCCGCCCAGGGCCAGGGCCTCGTTGGGTTCGGTGGTGGCATAAATGGCAATGGTATGGCGCGCCTTGAACAGCTCGCGCATTTCCTGACGCAGCTCTTCGCGCAGTTTGTAGTCCAGGTTGACCAAGGGCTCATCGAACAGGATCAGCTCGGCATCCTTCACCAGCGCGCGGGCCATGGCCGTGCGTTGCTGCTGGCCACCGGACAACTCCAAAGGATGACGCTGCAAGAACTTTTCGATGCGCAGCATCTTGGCGGTTTCCAGCACCTTGCTCTGGATAAGCTCGTTGGACACACCGGCCTGGCGCAACGGCGAGGCGATGTTTTCGAATACGGTCATGGTGGGGTAGTTGATGAACTGCTGATACACCATCGACACGTTGCGCAGGCGCACCGGCTTTTGCGTGACGTCCACACCGTTCATCAGAATGCGACCGCTGTCGGGCTTGTCGAGACCGGCCATCAGGCGCATCAGGCTGGTCTTGCCGGACAGGGTGCGGCCGAGCAATACGTTGAAGGAACCGGCTTCGAAACGCAGGGTGGCGTCGTCGATCCAGGTTTGGCCTTCTACGACGCGGGAGACATGTTCCAGGGTCAATGACATGACACGACCTTTTTATTATTGGAATGAATCTGGCCAGTCGTCAGAGCGAGTTTCGTGCCAAAACCGCAAGCGGTTGATGTGTAAGGAAATGGGCTAGATCGGATGTTCGGGAGTGAACAATCAGGGTGAACAACTGAACAGTCCGGGGGTTGACAATGAACAGTTCTGAACAACACTCTCATGCCCATCACAGGGTAAATGTGCAACACCCCATAACAATAAAAATGCAGGTCACCCCATGGCCGAACCCTTGGCTCACGACACCCTTATCCAGGAATCCTGGCGCCGTTGCCGCGCCTTCGGCCTGGACCACCAAAGCACGCCCAGCTTCGACCAGCTTCCCGCCGAGGGCATCAGCCAGTTGCTGGAAAGCCAGCATTCCCTGGTGCAGACCACCCATCAGGAAGTGTTGCCCTACTACGAAAATATCCTCAGCAATTCCAACTGCCTGATCATGCTGGCCGACAACCAGGGCCAGGTGTTGACCTCGTGGGGCACCCAGCGGTTTATCGAGCCCAAGCTGGCCCGTGGTTTCAACCCTGGCGCGAGCTGGCGGGAACGTTCCAGCGGCACCAACGCCATTGGCACCGCCCTGGCCTGTGCCCAGGCAGTGCATATCGAGCACGACGAACACTTTCTCAAGGCCAACCGCTTCATGACCGGCTCGGCCGCGCCGATCTTCGATGCCCAGCGCGAGATCATCGCGGTGCTGGATGTGTCCAGCGACAGCTACCTGCCGCCCTCCCACACCTTGGGCATGGTCAAGATGATGAGCCAGACCGTGGAGAATCGGCTGATCCTCAACCTGTTTCGCGACGAGCATTTCCAGCTGACTTTCAACACTGGCCTGAGCAACCTGGACAGCCAATGGGCGGGCTTGCTGATATTTGATGACAGTGGCCAAGTGTTGTCGGCCAATCGCCGTGCCGACAATTTGCTGGGCATCAGCCTGTCGCGGGTGATGATCGACAGCTTGTTCAAGGTGTCGCTGCTGGAACTGCTCAACCAGCCGGAGGGCTTGCCGTTTTCGCTGCAGGCGGCCGGACGCAATCGTTTTCAATGCGTATTGAAGCGACCGAAGAAAATGCCGGTACAGGCGCGGGTCTTCACTGAGCCGGTGCCGGCAAAGCCGTCTCCCCCTGCGCTCCAGGCCCTGCACTTTGGTGATGTACGTGTCGAGAAAGCCGTTCGCCAAGCCGAGCGTTTGCTGGAAAAAGACATTCCACTGCTGATCCACGGTGAAACCGGCGTGGGCAAAGAGGTGTTCGTCAAGGCCCTGCACCAGGCCAGTTCCCGCAGCCAACAGGCGCTTATCGCGGTCAACTGCGCGGCGATTCCTGCGGAGTTGGTGGAATCGGAACTGTTCGGCTACGAAAAAGGCGCGTTCACCGGGGCTAATCAGAAAGGCAGCATCGGGCTGATCCGCAAAGCCGACAAGGGCACGCTGTTTCTCGATGAGATTGGCGACATGCCGCTGCCGACCCAGGCGCGGCTGTTACGGGTACTCCAGGAACGTTGCGTGCAACCGGTGGGCAGCAGTGAGTTGTTCCCGGTGGATTTGCGCATCATCTCGGCCACCAACCGCGCGCTTCGGGAGTTGGTGCAGGCGGGGCGCTTTCGCGAGGATTTGTACTACCGCATCGGCGGCCTGACCCTGGAATTGCCGCCGTTACGTGAGCGTACCGACAAGCGAGCATTGTTCCAGCAACTGTGGCAGCAACACCGCGAGCCCACCCAATGGGCCGGGCTGAGCGCCGAGGTGTTGGCACTGTTCGAGCAGCACCCGTGGCCGGGCAACTTGCGCCAGGTGAGCAGCGTGTTGCAGGTGGCGCTGGCGATGGCCGAGGAGCAGCCGATCCGCCCGGAGCATTTGCCGGATGATTTCTTTGTGGACTTGAACCTGGCGGCGCCGCTGCCACCCAGTGAGGGGCTGGATGACAGCATCGATCTGAACCAGCGCTTGAAGGCCGCCGGCGGAAATATCTCCCACCTGGCGCGAGAGCTGGGGGTGAGCCGCAATACGCTGTACAAGCGCTTGCGCCAACCTTAACGCGGCTTGACCACCACCAGCAGGTCGGTGAAGTACTCCACCTGGATCGGCAGGTTATCCGCCAGCGCCGCGAGAGCAGCCGTGGTGTCGTCGAGCTTGAACACGCCGGACACTCGCAGGTTTTTCAGCGCCTGGGGATCGAAACGCACCAGGCCGTGGCGGTAGCTGGCCAGGCTTTGCAGCACCTCGTCCAGGGGTTTGTCGTTGACCTTGAGCAGGCCACGGGTCCAGGCATCCGGGTCGCTGTTGCCGATGGCTTGCGGCGCTTGGGCCTGACCGTGGTCGAGGATCGAGCGCTGGCCGGCTGCGACCTTGACCCCTTCGCTGGTATCACCTTTAACCGCCACGGTGGACTCGATTACCGTCACCAGCGTGGTCCCGTTTTCAGCGCGCTTGACCAGATAACGCGTGCCCAATGCAGTCGCCGTGCCTTGGTCGGTGCGCACCACGAACGGCCGTTGCGCATCCTTGGCCACGTCCACCCACAACTCGCCCTGTAGCAGTTCGATCACGCGTTGGTGGCCGTCGAATTTCACGTCCACTGCCGAGTTGCTGTTGAGCTGCAACCGGCTGCCATCTTCAAGGACAACCTGGCGGCGCTCGCCGACGCCGGTACGTTGATCGGCCATCCATACCGGCAAATGCTGCAGGCCCAGCCAGGCGCATAACACCACGCCGAGCACGCCCGTCACCTGAACGCCGCGTGAGCGCTGCGGGGTAAACGCGCGGTTCAAGGCCATGCGTGCGGGCTTTGCGGGCAAAGTGTCGAGGCTGCCCCACAGGCCGCGCATGCGTTCGATGGCAACGGCGTGGCGCGGGTCGGCCTGGCACCAGGCGTCGAAGGCGTGGCGGTCGGCCTCTGTGACGTCTTCGTCGTGCAAGCGCGTGAGCCAATTCGCGGCCTGCTGAATGATTTGTTCGGAGGTCATGCCAGCGGATCCGCCCCGTGCAGGCTGTGATAGCAGTGCACCAGGGCGCTGGAGATGTAGTTTTGACGGTGCTGGAGGACACGTTCAGGCGCGTGGCGATCTCGCTGTAGGTCAGCCCGTCGAGGCGGCTCAGCAGGAAGGCGTCACGTGCTTTGGCGGGTAGGCCGGCGAGCATTTCGGCGATGCGTTCCAAGGCTTGCAGCGCTACGTGGATCGCAGCCGGGTCGGGCATGCCCGCGTCTTCGCACTGGATGACCAGGGCTTCCATGTAGGCTTTTTTCGATGCGTCGACGGCGTGCGCCATCGATCAGCAAGCGGCCTGCCGTAGTTGCCAGGAAAGCACGCGGCTCCTTGATGGTGTGCGGTTCGGCCAGCATCAGTACGCGGATGAACGCGTCGTGCGCCAGGTCGGCGGCATGCTGGGAACACCAAGTTTTTTGCGCAGCCAGCCGTGCAACCAGCCATGGTGCTCGCTGTACATCGCCGTAAGGGTCTGCTGGCGGACGGAATCGCCCAGCGCGGCCGGAATGTCATGCATGCGCAAAAGTATCTCAAATGGGAAATATTACCAATTGCGCGAACAATGCCAGTAAAACGACGTAGGAGCAAGGGCCTCCCCGTCTCTGAAAACACCCTAACTTTATGTGAGGCTGGATTTGTAGTGAGCGGGCTTGCCCCGCGCGGCGGTGTGTCAGGAAAAACCAAGCTGCCGGGCACACCGCCGCGCGGGGCAAGCCCGCTCACTACAGGATCAGCGCCAGGCCCAGGACACGCCGGTGTAGATGCCACGACCATCGCCAGGGGTGGAGCGCGCCGCGTCGAGGCCTTTGTCGTCATAACCCGGCGTGACGGTGTTGGCGTAGCGCTTGTTGGTCAGATTGCGCAGGTCAACCCAGGCCTGCCAGTCCTGCTTCGGTGCGTCGTAGCCGAAGGTGGCACCCAGCAGGGTGTAGGACGCGGCATAGAACGAGTTGGCGTAATCCACCGCCACCTTGGAGGAATGTTCGGTATTGAGGCTGGTGTAGAAACCCGTCGGATGGCTGTAGCGCAGTTGCGCCTGGTAATAGTGCTTGGGGATGCCCGGCAAGGTGTTGCCGCCAAAGCGGTCGTCGTCGCGGTAGTGAAAGTCGCTGTAGGTATAGGCCTGGCGCAGGGCGAGCCGACCGTTGCGACCGCCCTCCCACAACGGGCTGAGCAGGCCCAGTTCCAGGCCTTGGTGAACGGTGGGGCTGGCGTTGTTTTCGGCGGTGATGGCGTTGGTGGTCGAGGTTTGGGCCTGAGTTTCCACGGTGAGCAGTTCGTGGCGCACTTCGGAGCGGTACAGCGCCAGGTCCCATTGGCCGAACCACTGCTCGCCTCGGCCACCGATTTCCAGGGTGGTGGCGGTCTGGTTTTTCAGGCTGATGCCTTCACGCGCATAGCCGCTGGCAGGGCCGCTCGTGAAGTATTTGTTGGACCCCCAGATCATCGACCAGGCGTGCGGCGGCTCTACCGAGCGGCTCAGGTTGCCGTACACCTGCAGTTGCGGGGTGAAGTCATAGCGCAGGCCAACACGGGGTGCGTAGTCCCAGTCATGCTGGCTCACTTTTGCATGGGTCTCTGGGTAGCTCACCTCGGTTTCGCGACGGGTATAGATCGCCGCCAGGCCGGTGGTCAGCCACAGGTCGGGGACCAATTCCAGGTCGTTGCCGATATGCAGCACGGTATCCGAACCCAGGTAGCTGTAGTCGCGGGTCTTGGTGCCCGGCGCGTAATATTTTGTGGGATCTGTTGAAGGAATACGCACATATTCCGCCCCGCCGTTGTTGGGCATCGCCTGGGTAGTGCGCAGGCCGATGGTGGTCTTGCTGTCGTGACCGAACAGCGTGTCCTGACGGATGTAGTTGAGGGTGCTGCTGATGTCGGTGTAGGCGACTTTCAGGCGGATAGTGCCTTCGCGCAGGTCCATCGGATAGTCGTGGTACGCCAGGCCGAACTCCAGGCGGGAGTTGTCGTCCAGCTGCAAGGTGGTCTTGTTGGCGATCCAGGTAGAGCCCGGCTCCAGGCGCTTGGAGTCGCGGGCGGCGTTAAGACTGTTGGCGGCGCGCGGGTCGTGGTTGATCTGATCGCGTGTGAGTTTGCCAGGCGTGTCGTTGGTGGTTTCGCGGTAGCGGATATAGAAGCGGGTTTCCAGTTCGGGGCTGAAGCGGTAGCCGAAGTTGGCCGCGAAGCCCTTGCCGGTGGCGGCGCTCTGGCGCTGGTAGCCGTCTGATTCGGAATCGGTGAGGCTGATGTAGTAGTCAGCGTCACCCAGCACCTGGCCCGAGCTGATTTCGCGCTGCATGTAGCCTTTGCTGCCCGCCTCATAGCGCAGTTGCAGCTTGGGCGCATCGTAGCCGGTGTGAGTCACGTAGTTGACCGCGCCGCCCAAGGCCAGCGCGCCCTGATCGAAACCATTGGCGCCGCGCAGCACTTCGACGCGGCTTTGCCACAGGGGCACCTTCAACTCGTAGGGCGTGCCGCCGGGGCCGGTCAGCGGCAGGCCGTCAAACATTTCATACAACCCGGAACCGTGGGCGCCAGGGCTGCGGTTCAGGCCGGAGCCACGGATGGAGAGCTTGATGCCTTCGTTATTCGCCGCCTTCGCGTACACCCCGGGCTGGTACTTGAACACGTCTTCGTTGGTGCTGACCCGGCCCTGCGCCACGCTGCTCATGTCGATGTAGTTGGTGCCGCCGGGCACGTTTTTAAGCTGGGCCTGGGCCACTTCGCCGGCACTGGCTTCGCCGCTGGTGACTTCCACTGGAGCCAGTTGCAGGTCTTCGGCGTGTACCAGTGAGCTTAAAGTCAGGGCGGCAAACAGGAGCGGAGGTTGGCGCAGCAGCATCGGGAAGGTCCTTGGGGAGTTCGGGGGCAGTGATGGGATGGCAGGCGCGCACGCCAGGTCACGCCTAAATAACGGACCAGACCTTTCCCACAACAGCATCGGACCAAGATTATTTTTTAAGTCCAAAATCGAATTACCACATGCAAACTCAGTATTTAAAGAAATAACCGCCAACGATTACTGTGGAGCCACTGAGTCAACCACGTCCCACGAGAACGCCCCCATGCAAACAACTGCCAACGTCATCGACTTCACGCTCCACCGTAAACGCCGCCAGGCGCGCAGCGGCCGAGCTGATGTGGGCGATGTACGCAGCGCGTGCCGGGATTGCGGTGTTGACCGTACAGGCCGCTCTGTCCAGCGATACCCGCCGGGCGTAAGGCCGATGAATTTCCTGCACGTGCTCCCCGAACCGCCTGAACCCTTGCCCAAACCGAACACCGACGACGATGTGATCAGCCTGTGCGTCGCCCACAACCTGCAACGCCTGCGCAGCAAGCGCCATTTGTCGCTGGACGGTTTGGCGCGAGCGTGTGGGGTCAGTCGAGCGATGCTGGCGCAGATCGAGTCCGGACGCAGCGTGCCGTCGATCAAGATACTGTGCAAGATTGCGAAGGGTCTGAAGGTGTCGGTGGCGGCATTTCTGGAAGATCGCGCCTTTGAGGGTGTCGAGGTGTTGCCGGCGCAGCAGAGCAAACGCCTGGTGAGTGCGGATGGCGCGTTCATCAGCCGCGCGTTGTTCCCCTACGACACGGCGCGCCAATCGGAATTCTATGAGATCCGCCTGCGCGCCCTGGGTGAAGAAGTTTCCGAAGGCCATGGCCCTGGCATCCAGGAAAACCTGGTAGTCGCCCAAGGCGTGCTGGAAGTGAGCGTCAATGACGAGCGCTACCTGCTTTCCACCGGTGATTCGATTCTGTTCTACGCCGACCAACCCCACCGCTACCGCAACCCGGCGGACAGCGAGGCGGTGGCGTTCCTGGTAATCACCTACCCCGAACGGCTGGACTGAAATGCAAAACGCCCCGACAGGTCGGGGCGTTTTTTATAGTGCGCGACCTATCAGCAGGTGCAGCACATCATCGGCATGCCGTTGCAGCTCATCATCATCGGCATGGCGCAGTCGTTCATCATTTTGTTCATGAGCATGCAGCAGTTTTCCATCATGGCCATGCTCATGCCTGGCATCGGCATCATTTTGCACATCATGCTGTCGCCCATCATGGTGCATTCCATCACGCACTTCATCATCGGCATCTGCATGCCCATGGCCATCATCGGCATCATCGACATGTTCATGGAGGTCATCATGTTCATGGCGTCGGCCGACATGCACATCATCGACATATTGGCGCACTGCATCATCATCGGCATGCCGCAGTTCATCATCATCGCCATCATTTCGGCGTTGGTCTTGAACTGAGCCATGTCCATGCCAGCAGCCGGCTTCATGGTGCACATCATGCCGTCGCCGGCCATGTGGCAGGTCATCGTGGCCATCATCATCGGCATGCCCATCATTGGCATCATTGGCATGGTGGTGTTCATCGGCATCTGCATTGCGTTCATCATGTTCGAAACTCCGTAATCGACAGGAAATGGCTAAGTTCTGGCGCCGATTCTAAGGACGCCGGGCAACGACGCAAGACGGCGACAGAGCAGCAGGATTGGATGCTCGGAGGGAAGCTTAGACGAACAAAACAGCGGGACCTGATGCGATAACAATCACTTCGTCGCTATGACGTTATATTTGTGCGCTTAAAGACTTAAATCGTCGTTATGGATATTCGAAATGGGTATGCCGACCAATCAGAAGGAAATAATCGATCTAACCATCCCGAAAAAAACTGCATCAACGCGGGTCGACCGTTTTTTCCAGCATCTGCATGAACTCTTCTGTTTCCGATCCCGGCATGAATCGGAAACCGAACATCTCTTCCGTGTCGAGGATTTCGCTCAGTACGTTGCGCAGTTGCGCGTCGGTGGGCGAATCACGCAGTAGTTTGTGTGCTGCCAGTAGCAACTCGGCAGGCACACCCTGAACGCTGGCCGCGTCGATCACGGCGAAGAGAATAAAGCGCAGGCGTATTTCGCGATCAGTAGGCCAATCCGTTTTTCGCTTACCCATGGTGGAGGCCTCGTTTCTTCGGAAAAATCCGAGGCTATTGCTCACTGGACGGTGTTTCAAGCGCCCCAAGGCAAGATAGGCGGCTTCCTACGCAGGAAAGCGAAACACCGTACCGATAGTATGTGAGAGCACTCACTGGACGTACCAAAGCCTGTCGCGCTGATCACTGCACCGGCAAGAAATTCATCAACAACAGGCTCTGCGCATAGTTAAGCCCGATGCGCCGGTAGCGCTCGTCAAGCATCTGGGTCAACAGGTCAAGGCGCGCAACGATCTTGCCAAACTCGACCGCAAAACTGAGGTTACTGCCCTCCTCCGAGATTTCGTTGGAGAACAACAGCAGCACCCCATTGGCATCCTGGCGTTTGCCCAGCAACCAGGTGGCCTTTTCGATATTGCGCGCGGCATTGCTGACGAACTGCGGGTTGATGGAGTCGGTCATGTAGAACTCGGTGCGCCCACCGTGGGCCGTTACCAACATGCTGCCAATTGCATAGATAAACGCCCCGACCCGGTCGCCCTTGAACTCCGGGCTCAAGGAGTAACTCAGGGCCGCCAGGTCGCGACGATCACCAAGGGCGGGTAAAGCGCGACGCTGCTCGATGGCTTGGCGAATCTCACGCGCAGCCGTTACCGCATCTGGATAACCCGACTGACGCCACTGGTTGGGGTTGCGCAGGTAGAGCTTGTTCATGAGCAAGTACAGGCTTTGCAGGTTGTCGCGCATGCCCAGGGTCGCCATGCGATCGACACTGGTCTGGAAGAACTCGTCAGGTTTGCCGTTGCTGAACTGCTTGGCGATATCCCGCCCCTGTTGCTGCGTGCAACCAACGGCACACAGCATCAGCATCGCTGCCAGCAGCATTGGCCGGCGCATCCACAGGGCATTTGAAAAAGGAAACGTGCGATCCATCGGCACCCGATCTGGTTCTGCTGCCCGCGCGGAGGGTTCGGCGGGCTGGGACAAAGATAGAGCGGGGAAATGAAAAAAGTGCAATCAAGCAGGGCAGATAGTCGCAAACCGAGCCTGCGGCTCCGCGAAAAGGCGCGATCGTGAAAATTTCGTTGCAGTACCTATACTCATAGGAACAGTCGCGTGTGTTGCTGGCAGCAGACTGGGCGAGTCAGGGATTGGCGGGTTGGTTATAACGCCTTCGGCATTATTTAGCGGCGACTGTACTGAAGGGTGACGGCGATGAAACATCCCATTCGAGCGCAAATGATTGTTCAAGTGATTTGCCTGTTATCGGTGGCTCAGCTGTTCTGCTGATCGACCAGTAACAGCCCACAATCATCGGCCATCCGCGCCCCGGCAATCGGGGCGCGGCGCGTCATTGGCACACAACCTGTTGCTGGGCGTGCTCGCCCTTTACTTCAGTGTGGCACGCCGTATGGGAAGAGTTGCTGCGGCCGGTTACTGGAACTCAGTTTCCACCTCTGACCACAGGCTCACTCGGCGACTGCGGCTCTTGAAGAACTCGATCTCTCGCTTGATACCTGAACTGAGATCCCACCCTGGCAGATCAAGGATGATCAGTTCGTCCAGCGCGTCCATGAAAAACGCATCCACCGGTGCCCAGAGCTTGCCAATGGCCGCGCTGTCCTTGCCTTCAAAGGCCAGGTTGATGGGGTGAGACATCGAGACCTGGCTGAACACCGCATGACCAGCCTCGATAATGGCAGCGGCCACCTTGTTGCAGGCGATGAAACGGTCGTGGGTGACTGATGCATCGGCGTGACTGTAGGGGCAGGCCAGAAAAATCTTTCGCATGTTTACCTCTTGAAAATGGAAGGGTCCTAGCCCTTCCCGATGATGAAGCAGGTGGTTTCAAACCGGTTGGGGCACTGCAGTTGCGGCCTCGTCGGACGCGTTTTCCTCGGCCTTTTCCGCCGCCTCATACCGCTGGGCGGCTGGCACCGAGATCTTGATGGCGATACCCACGGCGAGCAGACCGCCAAACAGCTTGGCCAGCAGGATCGGCATGATCAGCGTCGGCTGGAAGTTGGCGGTGAACGCCAGGTGATCGCCGATGGTGGCCTGGGCGCAGACCCCGAGGGCGACGCACAGTACTTTGTCCCGTGCGTTCATCTTCTTGAACAGGTGGTACACGGCAATAATGTTGGCAAACACCATCACAAACGCGGCCGCGCCATCGGGCGACAGGCCCAGATGGCGTCCCATGACTTGCATCGGCTTTTTGCAGTAGCGGTTGAACAGGTAGCAGATCGGAAAAGTGCCCGCGAGCATGATCCCGATGTACCCGGCAATTTCGATGGCACGGAACAGCTCTTTCTGGTCGGCAAACATCGGGTCGAAGCCCCAGACACCGAAGTTCTTCATGAAGAAACCGGTGAAGTGCTCAACGATTGCCAGCGCCAGGATGATCTTGATGAAGGCGTCCATCACCTTGCCGAACACCAGGAAGCCACCCACCATCAAGGTCGCCTTGTAACGCAGGCCCGCGGCCAGCAGGAAGCAAAACACAAACAGCGGCGCGAGCAGTTTCACGCAGCCGACAAAGTCGAGGGTGAGGTAGTGCAGCGCCGGGGAGGTGGTCGAGACGATGTCGCGCACCGGCAGGTTGAACCCGGTAATCATCATCAGTGAAGCCAGCACCGCGAACGGAATACTGATCAGCCCGGCCATCGCGCCCAGGGCCAGGTATTTATGGTCTTTGCGCTCGAGCATCATCAGGCCCACCGGGATCAGGTAGACGATGGTGGCACCCGAGGTGTAGCCGACGATCATCGCGGTGATCCACATATCTCGGTTGGCGGCCAGCGCATCGGCCAACTGGTAACCGCCCATATCCACCGCGATGATCGACAACGCGGCGATGGACACATCGGAGCCCATCGCACCGAAGTACGGCCCCAGGGCCACTTCGATAAAGCGCGACAGATAAGGAATCGCCACCATGATCCCCGCCTGGGCCAGAAACACCGGCCCGATGGAGTGGATGCCGTTCACAAACTCCTTGCCCAAGCCACTGTCCGGTTTGATCACCGATGCAAATGCCCCCACCACGGCACCGATCATGATCAGATAAATTACGTAGTTTCCGAATTCCGCCATTGCGTCCACCTTTCTATGTTCTGAGTCGACTGCTGTTTTGCTGTATTACTAAACACTTCACATGCCATTCGTGGTTTTTATGTGGTTTTGAACACTAAACACACTGGATTCGGTCAACTCCTAAAGGTAATGTGCTCTGGCGCCTTACCGTACAACGCCTGCGGGTTGAGGCCGAACTGGCCGATTCCCAAACACCTTGGGCGCCAGCGTCCGACCCGGCTGCGTAAACCGTGTTACCGGTGCCCCATTTGTGGGCCTGGGTAACAAAACCGGGCGTTCAACGAGCACTTCGCGTAGCACCAGAGGAAAGCCCATGCGCCCTACCGAACGACGCCAACACATCCTTGAGCTGCTGCGCCAGCGCGAGCGCATTTCTGTGGATGAACTGGCGCGCACGCTCAGCACCTCACAAGAAACCATTCGCCGGGACCTAACCGCGTTGGCCGAAGACGGCCAGGTCACCAAGTTTCATGGCGGGCTTCGCTGCCGCCAAGCGGCGAGCATGAAAACGCGTTCCAGACCCGAATGAATGAGCACTCCGCGGAAAAACGCGCGGTCGCCCGCTATGCCGCAGGGCTCTACTCGCCAGGCGACAGCGTGCTGATCGACACCGGCACCACGACGCTGTTTTTTGCCCGAGAACTGGCCAGGCTCAGCCGCATCACCGTGATCACCAACTCGCTGCTGATCGCAGGCAGTATCGGTGCCAGCGGCAACCGGGTGTTCATGATCGGAGGCGAGTATCGCCCTGAGTCGGAGCAGAACATCGGCGCACTGGCCATGGAACAGATCGCCCGCTTCAACGCCGAACATGCGGTGGTGACCATCGGCGCCTTGAGCGCGGACGGGGCCTTCGACTTTTCCATCGAGGAAGCCGAAATCACCCGCGCGATGATCGCCCGCACCCGTTACCTCACGGTGATTGCAGACTCCTCAAAGCTGGGCAAACGGGCATTGTTCCAGGTATTTCCCTTGGAGCGCATCGACCGGCTGATCATTGACCGCAAGCCCATGGGCGAGCTTGCCAAAGCCTTGGCGGACGCGCATGTCGAAGTGCATGAGGCGCCGCCCATCAGCCGTTCAGAATGGCAATGACGCCTAGCGCCAGTCGCGGGTGCGCTTGACCGCGTCAGAGAAGGTTGCGCGCCACTGGAGCGCTTGTTCGGCACTGACTTTGGGCCGGAACTTGGTACTGGTGTTGCGCGGCGGCTTCAGCTCGATACCCAGGCCTTTGGCCGCCAATGCCGCACAGCCAAACGAGGTCAGCTCATCAAAACGCTGGGTCACGATGCAGCGTTGCAGCGCATCCGCCAGGAACTGGGCAAAGTAAGGGCTGCGCGCCAACCCGCCGTCGATGGACAAGCGATCGGTCACTTTGAGAAATCCATCCATCGCGGTAATCACCTCGACGCTGCGTAGTGCCACCCCTTCAAGCAGGGCCTGGCACATATCCTGACGGGTCGTGCCGCCGTTCATGCCGACCCAAAGGGCAGCGGCACTTCGATCCCAATGCGGGCAGCCAAGGCCGGACAGTGCCGGTACAAACGCCAACTGGCGCGAGATCGCCGGCGGCTCATCAAACGCGGCCAACTCAGAAAAATCCGAAAACAGCCCCAGTCGCCCTGCCCACTCGACGGCGGCGCTTGCGTCGTAGACACCACCGTCCATGGCGTAGGTCGGCTTGCCGGCAACCTGCCAGGCAATCGTGGCCAGCAGGCCCTTGTCCGGTGCGCGGATGATCTGGTCGCCGGTCAAGGTCAGGGCAAACGCCCCGGTGCCGAAGGTGATCTTCGCGTCCCCTTCACTGCGGCAGCCGTGCCCGTAGAGCGACGCCTGCTGGTCGACAATCGATGCCGTGACCGGGGTGATGCCGATCTCGCCGAAATGGCCCACGGTGTCGCGGATCTCCGGCAGCGACTCGATCGGCACGCCGAAAAGTTCGCATAACTGTGCATCCCACTGCCCCGTGGACAAATTCATCAGCGAGGTTCGCGATGCGGTGGTCACATCGGTGGCGAAGACACCGGTGAGTCGGTCAAGGAAGTAGGCGTCAGTCGTCCCCAGGCGCAGCCGTCCTGTGCTTGCGGCACTTTTTGCCGCCGGCAGATTCTGGACAATCCAGGCCAATTTGCTCGCAGAGAAATACGGGTCCAACGGCAAACCGGCGCGCTCAAGCGTGATCGCTTCAAGCCCCTCGCCGCGCAACGTCGCGATCTGCGCGGCGGTGCGGTTGTCTTGCCAGACAATTACAGGCGACAGTGGCTCTCCGGTCACGGCATCCCATGCCAGGCAACTCTCGCCCTGGTTGGCAATGCCAATGGCATCCACTCGCCCGGTGGCCTCCAGGCAGCGCTGGATATTGTTGAGCAACTCCAGTGGGTCGTGCTCCACCCAACCTGGATGCGGGTGATGCTGCTGGTGGCGCAGCGCAAGTTGGATATCGGCAGAGCCATTCTGGTCCACGACCATGACGCGGGTACTGGTGGTGCCTTGATCGATTGCGGCAATACGCATCCTTGGGTCTCCTCGGCTGTTGTTTCTTATTCGGCGACAAAGTCGACTTCAAGTTTCTGGGCGCCCTGGGGCACGTTGAGGCTGGCGATGGGCACCAGGATGCGTCGCTCCGGCAGTGACGAAAGCCCGCGCGACCACAGGTCGCGACCATCGGCTCGCACCACCAGACGCCCCCGCGCGGCCTTGCTCACGCGCAACTGCAGGTGCTGCAGCCCTTGCACGGGTGAAAGATTCAGCCGTTGGGGCACGCATAATTTCAGGGGCCCCTTGCACACTACCTCGACGGCCTTACCTGCCGCCGGTAGTTGCCCCTGCAAATCTTGTGCGATCAAACCGGCGATCCTGCGCCCCTCGCGAAACGACCAGCCCGCCGTTTCGATCGGGCGCAACACATTGCCGGCGGCAAAGTAAGCCGGGTCTGAACAACGCCCATACTGGTCAATTACCGGTCCACCGCTCAGGGGGTCTACTGCGAGGTCGCCAAGGCGCACCAGGCTGGACTCGGGTGTGAACCGACCGGTTAGCAGCACGCCATCGCAGTCAAATTCCTTTACGCTGCCATCGGCCAAGCGCACGCTCGCGCCTTCGACGCGACCGGTGCCATGCACTTCAACCAACTGCGCACCGTAGTGCATCGGCACCCGCACAACCGTGGGAAAAGCGACAGCGGCCAGCGTGCCGTGGCCCGGTCATTGGCCTCGATCATGGCCACGGGCTGAATACCTGCCCGCTTGCAACTCAGGATTGAGGACAGGCTGACCAGCTCAGTGCCGACGATCAGCGGCCGCTCAAAGGGCTTGAGGTGCTCCAGGTAAAGGTAGGACTGCAAGGCGCCGGTGTTGATCACCCCACTGGCCGATCTCCGCCCACCAAGCGTGCCGAGCGTGGCGTTTCTCGCGCACCGGTGGCAATCAGCACCCGTTGCGCCTGGACGGTCTTGACCCCTTCCGGGTTCACCATTTCCAGGCGCCCGTTGGCACCGAGGCGAGTCACCGAATGCCTCAGGCGTATCTCGACCCCGGCCTTGAGTGCCTCACTGACATTACGCTTGGCGTAGCCCGGCCCGCTGTAGAGACGGCCATATTCCCACACCCCGAACGGCGGATGCGCACAGTGACGGGGAATCCCCCAGCCTCAGGTTCGCGTTCAATCACCAATACCTTGTTGACGCCCAGTTTGCGCAGCGCCACCGCAGCAGAAAGACCGGACGGGCCCGCACCAATAATGGCAACGTCGACATATTCGATTTCAGTGCGATTCATGGCAAACACCTGTAGCAAGCGGAATGGCAAGACGGTCAGCGCTCAATTGCGCCACTCGCGCCCCGCAGTAAAAACCCTGGCAACGTCCCATGCAGGCGCGGGTACGCCGCTTGAGCCCGCCCAAATCACCGGGCGGCAGTGCACTGGCAAGTGCTGCGTTGATTTCCCTGAGCGTGACCATTTCACAGTGGCAAATGATCTCGCCATAACCGGGCTGTTGATAATCGCGCGTCAGGTGCTCGGCCAGGTTGGGCAGCGCTGGCCATTGCAGTTCGTGGGCAGCCACGGGGGCATGGCGCCCCTCGTAGAGACCGAATACGTGTTTGGCGATGCCCAGCGCGGCCGTCAGGCCAGTGGACCGGATGCCACCCACCGTGATCCAGTTTTTACCGTCGACCTTGCGTATGCGGTATTCCTTTTTTCCGTGGCCGGCCGCAACGCGGCATAGGTGGCCGTCACGGGCATACCCTCAAGGGCCGGAATGCGTTCCACAGCTGCGTCCACCAGTTGCTGCAGCACTGCACTGTCGAGCCCTGCATGAACGCGGTCGTCCTGTTCTTCGGCAGTCGGCCCCACCAACAGGTTGCCGTAGACCGTTTTGGTTAACACGATGCCTTTGGTACGCTCGTTCGGCACCGGCAAAATGATGTTGCCCAGGTAGCGCGAGGCCGCCTTGTCAAACACCACGAACTGACCCTTGCGCGGGTGGATGGAAAAGCTCGCCTCTCCCAGCAGATCACGCTCAAGGTAATCGCCAAACAGCCCCGCACAATTGATCACGGTACGCGCCTTGACCTCACCGACGGTGGTGGCAAGCGACCATGCCTGCCCATCGAATTGACCACCCGTGACTTGCGCGGTGAAACGCACCTGGGCACCGTGCAGCATGGCTTGCAGCAAATAACCCAGGGGCGCCGACCACGGGTCGATCAGAAACTCACCCGGCACCAGCGCCGCGCCGAGCGCCTCTGACGCAAGGTGCGGCTCCCGTGCCCTCACACCCGTGCGATCAATGGACCTGACGTCTGCGACGCCGTTGTCGTGGGCCTGCTGGATGATGCCCTGCAACTTGTTCAGATCTTCCTCATTCCATGCCACCACCATCGCCCCCGTTTCCAGCAGGGGCAACGACATGTTCCGATGAATCTCCAGGTACTCCCGATACCCCGCCTGCATGCACTCAAGCTCAACGCTGCCAGGGGGCGCGTCAAAACCGGTATGCAAAATCGCACTGTTGCCCTTGCTCGCGCCGGACAAGATATCCGGGCTTTTTTCCAACAAGAGAACGCGCGCGCCTTCGAGCGTAAAGCGCCTCGCCATTGCACAGCCCACCACACCGGCGCCGATGACGACGACGTCATAGGTGTCAGTGTTGTAGGGAGTTGAATTCGTCATGGGTTTGCCTATCCGGGTGAAGACTTTATGACCGAATGAGTGTGCAGTGCGTATGCCAGTGACCGATTTGGCGTGGGGATGACCGACTTGGCAAGAGTATCCGGGCAGCTCACCAGAAATACGCATGGACGAGCGGGAGGACACTAGAAGCAGGATCAATGAAATGGAGGCAAACAATATGACCGAATAAAAGGGCGTGCCCTCTACTCGGTCAGTGTCCACGCTTGTGGGCAGGGTGTGGGATCGGTCAAAAATGCCTGAAAGTGCTACGTCTCGACACAAGGGTGCACCGCAGGGTTACCGATGCACACTCGTCGGGCACAATCACGCTGTGAGGTGGGATGAAGCCTAATTCGTTTTAGTCGACTGTGTGAATATCCAGCCAAAGACGACGATCATCACAATCGGCATGATCAGTTTGGAGGCAGGAACGGAGCCCGCGTAAACCTGAAACCCGGTGAACAGCAACTGCAAAACGTTGCCGATCACACAGACAAGAAACACCCACCGCAAATACCTTGGAAACATCGGTCCGTCCTTAGGAAAAAACGCGATGGTAGTTGGGGCAGAGATTGAAAACCAGCTATTCGCGGTTGAATCGGTCAGGGCGACAGGGGTCAAGGGCGCTCGATGCCTTGCCATCAATGATCTCCTCACTGGCAAGACGCCCCACAATCGCCGCCAACGTAACGCCGGGATGCATGGCGCACACATAGACGCCGCTGACTTTTGGCAGGTACCCGATGATAGGAATGCCATCGGCCGGTATGGGCCTGATCCCGACACACGCCAACTCAGGCTCGATGGAAACGACGCCGTGAAGTTCGTTCTGGATTGCCACGGCGGTTCGCAACGCTATTGCCTCTGGCTGGTTCTCCAGAGCGTCGTCCAGGAAGTCTTCTGCCGCCAGTAACGTGCCCTGCGCACTTTGCCGTACTTCCATTTCAGCGTTGGAGATAAGCGTGCGCACCAGGTTGTGTTGAGAGGTGTAACGGATAAAAATGGCGGGAGATGCCTCTATTGGAAGGGCGACCTCAAGCCTATCCGTCAACTTCGTGATGCCTGTTCCGGCAGCCAGTACCACAACATCCGCATCGATCACACCCGTAGCGGTTTCGACTCCGATCACCGCTGTGCCTTGAGTTACAAAACCCAGGACCGGTACACGGGTGAAGATCTTCGCGCCTTTATCCCGCGCACCTGCGATCAACGCATGGGTGGCAGCCACGGCATCCAACGCGCCTTGCTCGGCCTCATACACGGCATCTTCTGGCGGATGTTTGAGGTTAGGCTCAAGCTCAAGAATTCGCGATTGAGACACACGCTTTGTCGAGGCGGACATCACTGTATCTGAAACCAAGCCGTAGATCAGTGCACCTGTCCACTGGATTTCCAGCCCGGGCAACTGCGCCTCGAGCCGGCGGTACGCCTCGATTGCAGAGCCGCGCAACTGGGCAATCGGGTCGTGTTGGGGGGTGGTGAAGTATTGATCCATGCGAACGACGTCCCCGTCACGCCTGACGCTATGTCGTTAGCCTCGACCACAGTGACGTTCGCGCCTTTGCTTGCCAGGTGGTAAGCCAGGGACGCGCCCACGATGCCCGCGCCGATCACTACGACTCGTTTGTTCGGTCCATTTCCCATATCAAGCTCCGTTCCGTCGGGTGTTACGCTCTTTGACGCTTGCGACCGTGGCTGACGCCTTACCGGGGCAGTGCCTTGGTGGCGCTGGCTGAGCGGATTCTCATGAACCATTTTTATCGCCGCATGGACTAATCACAGCCAGGCGACCCACTTTTTAACTGAAAATGGACTTTATGAAAAAACATTTCTCTCCTTTTTTATGAGCGTGCTTCTTTCTGCTTGCGCAACAGCTCCCGCTGTCCCTGTGCCCAATGGTTTGTGGTACGCAGATAATGAAGACCCTGTCTCGAGATATCACGTTTACGTTTATTTCAAAGACGCTAGTCGCTTCATATGGTGGCGTACTACCGAAGCGCAAGCAGTCGTCTTCAAGCGATGGGGCTATTACACCCATGACCACCCCGGCGTTGATAACCCCGTTATCTTCACGCGTACAGGGGATTCGCTAAAAGGCGAGCGACGCCTTGTTAATAAAAATAGCGAAGGCGTTTTGCAACTCACGACGATACAAACATTTACCGGACACTTCAGCGGCGACAGTCTGGAAATGGAGCAAACAGGCAACTCCGTTTGGGCCGATGGAACGCCAGTGCCTCTAGAGACGGTGCGGTGGTCGATGAAGCGGCTCAGCCCTCAATAGCGATGGGCGTGCATGGGGCCACGCGGGCAATCTAAAGCTTGGTAAGCTAGCGCGCGAACTCATTTGGAGTTCGAGCGCAAACACATAAAAAAGGATTTTAAATGCGACTTTCCCCCTTCTACTCGCGCTGGCTCTTGCGGGTTGCGCCAACAGTTCTCCTCAGTTATCCGAGGGTGCAAGCGCCAGATTAAATGCGCCTATGCCTACGTCTGAAGCGCAGCGTGTTTGGGAATGCGCAGGTTCCAGCAGTGCTATCAAAGGTCTGGCGTTTGTCCTTAAGTTACAGGGCAGGCCAATAGATTCAGGCGGGGAAATTTGGGCGACCCGGGAACGGGCGAAGCGCTTGGCGTGTAGCCAGGCAGAGATGGATGCGCCTGACATGGGAAATTTCTCAAGTCCGCCAGTATCGGCGCGACCAAAGTGAGTTATTTTGCTTCGGGTGACTCGCTCAATTGATCATTTGGACTTTCCACGAATGCCTCCGATCGTTTACGCCAATGAGTTCGACATCTGCGTATCAATGTCCGATCTAGTTTCATGGACTGAGGACGAGCACTTCCCAAACGCAGATTTAAAAGCTGCATTGACCGGCGCTGGAGTCGAGTTCGACGTTGCAAAACTGCATGACTTTTACTTCGATAGCACGCCGATAGGTGCGGGCGATGTGCATGTCTATTCGTCCGCAGCGAACGAAAGCACTGTGGCGATAGATCTGTATCGGGAGTTGACTGATCAGCTGGATTTGATCGTGGTGTGTTTGAAGATTGACAGGGCCTTGCTCAACATTGCACTTCCACTCCTCAGACGTTTTTTTGATGCCGCAGAGTGCCAAGTGCTCTTTAGCCAAACACATCACTCAACGCGATTGCGCTCACTGACAGACGAAAGCAGGTACCCGCTGCTCGTCGGTGGGAATGGTTACCGGCAGCAGATAATTTTTCACGATTGATGTCCCCGGCCTTGGGACCATTACTGTTTCAAACGCAGTTTCATCAAAGTAGTCAAACCCCTCCGGGGCACCACTTGACCTTTCTAGATCAAGAAGCGCTCGCGGCGGGTCTGCTTGCGTTTGCCAGTCTATTCGGCACCGTCAAAGGCAATCTGCTTCTTCAGCGCTGAACCGTTCGATTCGCGTGAGACGGGTATTTCACCAGAGAAGAAAGTCTTTTCAGAGCTTCCTTAACGGGTGAATAGCCTTCCCTAACACGGCATCATTATTTGGCTTGGCGAAGCACGAGTTCCGACAAACGGGTCTTAACTCGGAAGCAGAACTCACGAATTTGAAATTGATAAGCGGGCATAACCATGTAGTTCAAGTCGGCGCCCAATGAGTCTTTAATTTCCATGTACTTAGCAGTCTTGACGGCAATGGCTTGGTATTCCGCCTCGTACTTGGTGTAAGACGCCTTGCTGTAAAGCTTTAAAACATCCAGTTCTTTACGGCATTGCTCAGCACGATTTTCGTTCAGGTTCGTGTCTGACTCTGACTGAGCGACGTCCTGCGAGACAGGAGCTGGGGCATGAGCATTGGCGTTCGCAGGTGCTGCCTCATATCGCACAGTCCAATTTTCGGGTGTCGAAGGTGCGACTTCATGAGGTGCTTCCTGAACGACGGCAGGCGGTGGAGCCACGTTAGGTTTTTCTGGAGTTTTCGTAGCGCATCCCGAAAGGGCCAGTCCTACCACTACAACGATGCCACACATTTTATCCATCGGTTTCACCAGGAGGTCATTAGGGTTGGCTGAGTCGTTAGGTTCTGGGTAAAGTATTAATTCACTCAATGGGTGAGTGTAATTTTTCTACCAGACTCAAGGCGCTCAGCCGCTCTTCCTTGAGTGCGCAGGTGAGGGATAATAGTAAAAAAACAAAGGGTTGACGAGGAAAAGCTCGTCAGAAAACACAAAGGCCAACCAGCGGTCTCACAAGCAGAAAAGGCTCAAGATTGTCAGCCGAAAGTAACCCCTTTGCGCTACCGACTCATCAAATACCTGGCCACCGCATCATAAGCCGGTAGGGACGTCGCATCATTGGCAGCATTGGCGGCGACCGGGTGACTAGCGAAACGAGCAATCACCACCTCAGCCGTTGGATCAACATACAATGCCTGGCCATGAACGCCTCGGGCCATGAACGCACCGTGTTCGTTGTGGGTAACCCACCACATGTCGCGATAGCTCCAGCCTGTCAGGGTTGTATAACCAGCCTTGGCAAAGTCCTCTTTGCTGGCACCCCGTCGGATATCGGCGACTGCCGCTTTTGGTACGATTTGCTGCCCGTTGTATTGCCCTTGGTTGCGGATCATTTCACCAAAGCGGGCCAGGTCACGCAGCCCCAAATTTAGGCCACCACCCGCAAATGGCGTGCCAGTGGAGTCAACCGTCATGTACGCATCCTGCTCTGCCCCAAGCTTTTTCCAGATACGCTCGGACAGCAGTTGTGCGACCGGTTTTCCGCTTACCCGCGCTAACACCCACCCTAAAGCGTCGGTGTTGGCCGTGCGGTAATGGAATGCCTCGCCGTGCTTGCCTTCCGGCTGCACGGTTTGCAGGAATTCGTAGTACGAACGCGGGCCGGTATAGTCTTTCGGCTTGGGCAGCGGGTTACCGGCCGCAGCGTGGGCCCAAACTTCGGCATTGGGGTCGGCGTAGTTTTCGCTGAAGCGTATGCCGGTGGTCATGTCCATCAACTGGCGTACAGTCGCACTGCCAAACGCCGCCTTGCCCAACTCGGGAACGTAGTCCACAACTTTGCGTTCAGGATCAAGCGTGCCCTCGGCCACCATCATTGCTGCAAGGGTACCGACAAAGGTTTTGGTGACCGACATTGCCGCATGCTGCCCTTCTGGCTTCAGCGAACCAAAATAGCGCTCGTACACGACACGCCCCTTGTGCAACACGACGATGCCATCGGTGTAGTTCACCAACAACGAATCACGCCAGGTCATCTTGCTGTCACCGCCTAGCGGAACAAAACTGACCTGATCAATTCCAGCCTGCAGTGCAATATCAAGTTTCCCGGAAGACTCAAGGCCACGCGACACGTTCGTTGTCGGCATCAACTCCCTGAAGTGAGCAACGCTCCAACGCATCTGCGGAAAACGGAAGTAACTACCATCATCGAACCGAATCATGCGCTCGGGCGGCGGCGGAGAGCCGACCATCCAACCCAATTTGGCAGGGTCACTTTCCAGCGCATCGGGAACGGGTGCGCTACTGAATGCAGCGCTGGGCATTACAAACGCGAGCAATGCGTAAATGAGTGGTACACCGACACCGCGTTGTATCCGTCCGGACTTCATAGCTCAACTCCCTTTTGGCTGGTCGCAAAAATGCCGATCAAGGTCACGGCATTTCGCTTTAGCTTGCCATGATACGGCGTGGTAGCACTGCAAGAACACTTCATTCGGGCCAAGGGAGTTTGGTCTGCACGACTGCAACAGGGTCCAGCGTTTACTCAGCAAATGATTCTGGCTGGACTGCCTTTAAGTACATGAGGCAGCCTCTCTGCATATCCGCCGTGAACTTTTCAGCCACCTCCATTTTCTTTTCCTTCGTGCTTTCTATTGGATAGCCTTCGGCCATTTCAATAAACTTCGCCCTCATCTTTTGTGGGTATCCGTATAAGCGTCGTACGGATACTCAAGCGGCGTCCCCATTTGCCTGCTGTACATGATGGCAGCAGCATCTGTAGCCCCGGCCTTGCAATAGCTCCATTCCTGAGCACTGAAGCGAACCGTTTCCCCTTTCATGTACCAAGACCATGCATTGGTACACGTTATGAGGGAGGCACCTGCCAGCACTACGGATGCCATCTTGATATTCATGGTGTGATCCTTCACGCAAAATCGAAATCCTAACATACCGACCTAGCCAGGCATTCCGCGTGGTTGGAGGGTTTAGGTTCGGGGTATTCGGCCATAGGCCGCGTCGGAGATTATCGACCTTGGGGACGCGAGCAGGAAATGACCCAGCGCGTTTACGGGATGATGGGGAGCCGCCGCAAAGTCTAAAAAATGGAACACTTCCACAATAGTTATGGAACGCCTCGCAATTCTGCACCTTTGCCGTACAAACCCCAGAAACGCGAAAGCCCCGACTATGCGGGGCTTTCGTTTGAATCTTGGCGGGAAACCAGGGATTCGAACCCTGGGAACGCTATTAACGTTCGCCGGTTTTCAAGACTGCCGACTTAACAATACAAATCAACAGCTTAGGTATTCATCGTTTCCGCACCAGATCATTTTTTGATGCCCTACAAGCCGCATAGAACAAGGGGCGCGCGTCAGGTTGCGGAAACGATTCCCCCTCCCCCGGCGTCCTGCCGACCGAACACAAACCACCAATAGCCCACGACTCGTAGACAATCGTATGGCCACTTTCGGCCAATAAGGGTCAGTCGAATGATCAAATATAGACGGCCAAAAGCAGCATGGTGCGAATCAAATCTGGCAGGGTGATCCCGTTTTAAAGAGAACACATTACTCATGCGTCTTTCGCCACCGTATTTGCCAGCAATCGCTCCGTGACAGTCTTCGACACTTCGCCTAAAGAAACGCACTGCTGAAAAGTTGACGCCAGCAGTGCAATCGAGGGAGGTTAATTTGCCTGCTGCGCCGTCGGCACTTTCCAGCTGTTGTCCAGAACAGCTTGTTGCGGGCGATACATCCGGAATAGGTAATTCCATCCTGGCATGATCGGCAGGTAGTTCACCGCAGTGGTATCGCCGCCACCGAAGTGAATCGTCACCGAGCCATCGGCGTTCGGTTTCGCCGTGACGTTGTTGACGGTGTAGGCATTCTGCGGGTTTTTCTCGAAGAATCCGGACTTGTTATAAACACTTACCGACCAAAAACCGTCTACGGGGACGTTCTTGACTGTGAGTGCGTAGGCGGTCTTGCCATCGTTCTGAGCCGGAGCTGCCCCCGTGTACATCGCAGCAGTTCGAGGGTTTCCGCCCCAGCCCGCAGCGGTTCCTAGCAGGTGCTGCACGGGATCGACCTGTTCCTTGCTACCGAACATGCGATCCGAATCGATCCCACCGGCAGCCTCGACCACGCTAAGCAACGCTTTGCGCATTTTGTCCCGCGAGGCGGCGTCCCACTCTGGAACGACGAAGGTTCCGACAGACTTCTGCTCAACTTTCACCGCGTCCTGCAACTCGTGCACGGTCTTGAGATCCGCCGCGCTATTGGGGTCGACAAAGGTACGAATCGCCAAAGCCACGTAGCGTGTTCCGACTTGCTCCTTGGTGATGATGTGTTTGCCCGGTGCGTAAAACACCTCGGGGGCATAGTGATCTTCGCTGATGACTTGCAGCGCCATATAGCGCTTTCCTGCATCGGGCAGGGTTACGGTCACCGGTGAAGCCTCAAGGTCGAATACGCCAAACGAGTACAGAGTGTCACGGTTCAACCGAATCACGGTCTGGTGATCGATGGACGCCAACTCGCGCGTGTGGCTGAATTTGCCGAAGCCACCGTCCCTGACGAAATTGCTGAAGTACATATCTGATTCAGCACGAGCAAAGTTGGCTGCCGTCACCGTTTGCGTTTTCGCCTCCTTGGCAGTTGCAGTCAACGTCCAGCCCAAGATGGCCAGGATCAGGGCAGTTTGCATAATTCGAACTTGCATATATCGCTCCTTGCTATGCGGAATATGGAGTATCCGGGCGTTGATGTCATGCGAGAACATCGGGACATACTTGCGAAAGCCGTCTCTTTGTAGCCTTGTGGACCCGACCGTGCCCTATGCAGCGATATGTTCGAAACACCAAGACAGAACACTTTCTTTTTTGGATTACAGAAATGTAGCTTATGGATTGAGTTTCGCTACAAGGCGAGCCTGATTGGCCCGGGTCAGACACGCAACGGGGGAGTGTTGATCGAACAGATCAGTAACAGTGAGTCTAGTGAGCTCATTTGAATGACCACTTCTGGCCGACTCTTCCGTTGCTCACCGGCAGCTATTGGTCGACAGCGGCCACTCATGACCTTAAAAGGGGTCCCAAACACCAACTGCTACGCTGTTCACTCCACCAGAGGAACGCCGATGCCCAACTCAGACCTGCTCCCTTCCCTGCTCTCAAAGTTGTACGAAAACCAGCTGGCCCTTGAGGCGTCCATCATGGAGATCTCCAACTGGGTCGAGCAGCGCGGCTCTGCTGACGTGGCTGAGAATGTGCGCGGCGCCTTGCACACCATCGATGAGAACGAAGAGTTCATAAAGCTCACCCTCGCTGTTTTGATGTCCCCGGAGTAATCCAATCCACTACAGCTCGTCGCCTCAAATCGCGTCAGGCCCAAACGTCGATTACTGTATGCACATACAGCTATCGGATTACCTCAACCATGCCCATCGATGAAGACACTTGCGAGTGGCTTGGCCTCCCTCGCCTCTCGAAACATACCAACAGCATTGCCTGCTGCTGGAGAACGAGATCCAAGAACTGAACCTGCAGCTACGCAAGGCGAGAGAGGACATCTTCGGTCTGATCGCGATGCTCGACGAAACTCGAGCGATAAAAGATGAGTTCTCTGGCTACCTCCGGCAGCGCGGGGCCGAAGCAGCAGAAATGAGGAAACACATCGCGGACCTGACAACCTCAAACAACGCGAACAAGCGAGAGGCGGAATCACTTCGGCTGATCGTGAATGAAATGAGACCTCGCCCAACCACGATTGTCTAAGCTCACACGAACACAGAGGGCCTGGCCATGTGCGGAAGATTGACGCAGTACCGAGGAATCCACGACTTCGTTGCAGCGCTGAGCATGCCGAATGCCTTGGCAAACACTGTGGGTGACCAGCCAATCGAACACTACAACGTTGCTCCCAGTACCCAGGTGGCATTGCTGCACATTCAGGGCGATCTGTTGCACGCTGACTCCATACGATGGGGATGGCGGCCACACTGGGCCAAGGACCGCGCCGCGCCTATCAATGCTCGCGCCGAGAAAGTCGCTCACGGCCCGTTCTTTCGGGCGATCTGGCCACATCGGGCAATCACGCCTATCGACAACTGGTTTGAGTGGGTGGATGAAGGCGGCCCGAAGAAGCAGCCCTATTTGATCCGCCGCCGCGATGGCGCGCCCGTGCTGTGTGCCGCCATTGGCCAACTACCCGACGCCGATGAAGGTCCCGGCGAGCATGACGGCTTCGTGATCATCACGGCCGACAGCGCAGGAGGTATGGTGGACATTCACGACAGGCGGCCGGTGGTGCTGACGCCTGATTTAGCCAGGGAATGGCTTGACCCGGCAACACCCAAGGAGCGCGCCGAGGAGATGGCGCTGCATCAGGGAGAGCCGTCCGAGGCCTTTGAATGGTTCAAGGTCGACACGGCCGTTGGAAACGTCAGGAACAAGGGGCCCGAACTGATTCTCCCCCTGGGCTAAGGCTCCGAGAAATACCACATCACAAACGCTACCGCCGTAACCCAGCCCAGAGTCAGCAGAAACGAAAGGCCTGCAAGCCTCTTATCCATGGCGCCCTTCAATAAACCAAATGATCGCAATACGAACCCGCCCCGAGAGAGTAGTTCATTGATCTCAAGGTGCAATTGCACGGACGTAAGCCTGGCACGCCCGCAGCGCGATCAGTCCTTGGTCACCGGTGTCGGTGATGGCGATAATTCGTTGAGCATGCGCTGGGTCAAGTTGGGCTCGACGGACTGCATGAACCACGCCGACGGTGCCGGGGGCGGCAGGCACGTTGCAGCCACTGGCTGAATCCTCGAGGAGGACTGACAGCCGGACATCAGCAGTAGCAAGCTGGTCACGCAGGCGAACCTGGTTGCGCTGGGCATCGGATAGTTCCTTGGTGTGTTGTTGATCGGAGGATGCAAGCTTCTGCTCGGTGGCCAGCCGTCTGTCTTGCTCGGTGCGGGCCTGAGCTGCAGCAGCATTGCCAATCGCGGCCAAATCCGTCTGGAACTGGGCGCCCTGCTCCGCTAACGTCTTGCCCAGGCGCCAGTCCTGGACCTGCCAGGTGCCGGCGGCGCTGATCATCATCGCCAGCAGGATCGCTGCCAGGATCTGCCCGGGCTTCACGACATCACCCCGCCCGCCAGCCGGTACTGCTTCAGCAGATCCTCCAAGCGGTGCTCGCGCTGGCCATACCCGGCACCCGGCAAGCTGGCCCAGATGTTCCGGCACTTCGCGAGAGCCGTCTCGATCCGTCCGGCAAGCACGTCAGGCAATGCCCGGCACTCGCGGATGTGCTGCAGCGCCACCAGGTCCTGGCTGATCGGGCTGAAGTCCGGCAGCTTGAGCAGGGCCTTGTAATGCGGCCAGTCCTTCAGCATCTGCTGGTACCGGCCCGAAGCATTGGACGTGAGCCCTTTGCTGTTGATGACCTTCGATGCGCGCCCCTTGGCGAACGGGTGGTCCGTGAAATCCTTGAACACCTCGGGTTTTCGATCCATTCCCGTCACGATCACGTCGTAGCCATCCATGGCCGTGGCCGGGGAGGTGCTGGTGCCCTCGCCCCAGGCGAGCATATCGAGGAAGGCCAGCGCGTTACGTCCGCCCGCGCGAGATTCGGAAAGTCGTGCCATTGCTTTTCTCCAGGCAAAAATAAACCCGCTCGATGGCGGGTGTCGTTGTTCGGCTATGAATCAGCTCGGCGCTACTGGGCGCTTGCTACTGTCGGGAAAGTCAGGATTGATTTCGGTCCACTTGCGTAGGGCCAGCCAGTATTTCTGCCACTGCTGAGCGGTTCCGGTAATGTCTTCCTCGCCGTACTCGATGGCGGTCACATTCTGCTGGGCGATAGGCATTTGGGTTTCGCGCCACGAGTTTTCGACAATTGCTGGATCAATCGGATCTGCCGCAGGGTCTGGCGGCCTAGCAACCTCCTGAAAATTACCAGCCGCAAGCTCTGCCTGAAACCAAGACCATTGCTCAGGTGTTGCTTTAGGGTGAAAGTTGTAAGGCATTCCGTTGTAATTACCAACAGCCGATCCATCTGTAAGATAATAAAATTCACTCATGATATTTTCCACGCAATCCCCATAGGGTAAATTCCTGAAGTAGCAGCCGATATCACGGTGCCTCCTGCACTTACACCTACTTGCGGATTGACACCGCTATACACGCCGCTAGATGAGTTCATCCTTATATACCACCATGCCCAAGTCCCGCCCGCTGGCAGTGTTACCGTGGTGTTGGATGCCTCGGCAAGGCGGATGAACGTAGCCGCAGTAGGAATTACTGGGACACTTGCCAAACTGGCTTTAGCATCCAACGCCGCCTGCAAATCCGACTGATCAGAAAGTGCCCCTGTAATTGCGCCCCATGCTGCTCCTGTTGGCAGCGGAACCCAGGTCCCCGCCCCGCTCAGTACCTTCAGCCGATCGGCCACCGAGGGCGCAGGCACAAGGCCTTTAATCCCAACCGCGCCTGCAGTTGCGCCAACCATCGCCGCGATTCCCTGGCGTAGCCGGTCGAAACCGTCCGCAGTGAGCGCCCATAACGAAGTGATATCGTTGTTGTTGCCACTGGCTGCCTTACCTTCAGTAACCTCTTCAGCTCGGTCTGCCGAATCTTTCGCTGCTGCAGCTGACGCGGCGGCCGCCTGCTCCGATTGGATGATGGAATCCCGGGCGGTTTCAGATCTAACGGCTGCATCACTAGATGCCTGCGCAGAGCCCTGGCTTTGTTGGGCTGCTTGCTGCGCGGCGTTCTTGTTGCCAGCAGAGGTTTCTGCGGCCGCAGTTGCAATACCTGCTTGCTCGGTGGCCGTCGCCTTGGATTGCCCAGCAGATTCAGCAGCCTCGCTCGCGGCCGCCACTTGCTCCTGCATATCCGCCACGCCACCGGCGATGGTCTTGGTCGCTTCTCGCAGTGCGTCGGCTGAGTCTTTGACGTATCCCTGCATGGGAGCAAGGGAGTACGCGCCAGCTGCCACCGATGCGCCTTGATAATCTGGCGCAATCGAAAGGGAGGTGTTACTGGCAATGTTTGTAACTTCGTACCACTCGCCATCTGGCCCACGAAAGGCATCTCCAACGCGCGAGTTTGCGATAAAGGATGTGCCCATGCCGATCACGGCATTGCTGCCAGGCGTCACAGCAACTGTTCCTGTTTTGTACCAGGTCATTTAATCCCCCTAGGAAATAGGTTTTGCAAACACTACTGGTGTGTAAAGAGTTCTCTGCAAGTCAACGCCAACGGCCTGCATCACCAGCCTGTTGCTTTCATACTGCCAAAGAGCGTACATATTCCCTTGTCTTGAAGTACTCCCAGCAACATCCATCGCGATGTTGTTCAGCAACATATAGTCGCCTGTGTTAAGCGGCGAATAGGCAGTCCAACTTAGCCGATACACGCCCTGACTTGTTTGCTCTGACCCAATGAAATCCCAGCCCGCAATAGTCCTCGTGAACTGCGCCGCTGGAGTGCCGTTATCAAAAAGCAACTTTGTGGATGCATCCCACAGCCTTATCCCATACTTAGCTGTCTCGTTTGATTTGAACGCTGCAGAAAACCATGACCCCGAGGTTCCCTGCCCTGAGATGCCAACAAATGAGAAACCTGTCCAGGCTCCTGGTGACCCAGAGATCTTGCAAAAACAGAACGTGTTTGACTGATTTGGCCTAACAAACACCAAGGGTGGCTCGGCTGTCGTCACTACGGCAGGGAAAGACACTCAATCCCAGATCCATTACCACTCCAGGTTCCACGAGCAACTACCACGAGCCTAGAGAACTCAGAATCCAAAATTACAACATCGCTATTGTTTACAAATGTAAGTCCATAAGACGGCATTACCTATACCTCATGACAAGGAGCCGTTGAGGGGTAATTCCCACAGGCCCAGTCGAGGTTGCTGGGCAGCCAAAATAAACAGTAACCCCGCCGGACGAAACAACCGGAGTGAATTGAATCGCCGCAATACTTTGGCCATCCGTTCTGTAGTCCGTTATAGGTACACAAACAGCGGAATGGGTAGATGGATTGATTCCGGGAATTGATATAAACACACTTCTGCCGGAACCAGAGATTACTGCGGAGTAAACTATCCCGACGGTAAAGGAGTTCTCGTCCAGCTCAAGGGCGCTGTTAGCGCCCCATATCCTATCCCCCCGATCATGCCGTCAGATCCCCAAGCTGCACGCGCTTAACTCCATTCTCGTCATAGACCTTGATCGCGCGGTTGGTCATCGTCAGGCGCCCACCACCAGGTGACGGACCGTTGAACTCTAGGTTCCCCGCCTTATCGAGGCGCCACCCCTGGATGCCGGCAATGTAGTTGTCGGATTGCAGGGCCTGGCCAATTTGAGCATGCTGATGCTGCCGTCCTGGATGAACGCGGAGCGCATAAAGACCTGGCCGTTATCCACCGTGAAAGGTGTAAACACCTGCCCACCGGCCAGCGTGCTGACAATCGCGAACCGGTCAGCACTCACCAAGAACTGGCTCCGAAGAACTCCCTCTTCATCCTGCTCTATACCCAGACCAAAACCAGCCGCGACCAATTGACCGTCCGCGTTCACCTGCATTTTCACCGAGTACATCGTCGAGAACTTGCCGTCGGTATCTGCCTGAGCCCGGCTTACCGTCTGAATATCTGCCGAGTTGTCGTCGATCTTGACGCCGATCTGTTGGATGGCCTGAGCCGTCGCCTGCCGGTCGGTAACCACAACGCTTTCCAGATCAGTCACCGTGCCGGCGACATCACCCACTTCGGCAGTGAGCTCGGTCTGCCGCTGCACCATGGCCGCGTTCTGCGAGGCGCGCGTCTTCACTTCCTGCGCGAAACTCGCAGACGCGTTGTATCCATGGATCGCATCCGCCAGATCACCTTCGCCGTCATCGTCCCGGTATGCCGACTGCAAAGCCTGGAGGCTCGACGCCTGAGCCGTGACCACGCCATCCAGCTCCGTGATGCTGGTGGTGTTGATCTCAACCTGGCGCGCCAGCCCGTTGGCCGTGACCAGCACCTGGCCAACGTCCACCCAGTAAGCCGCATTCGGCGGCGATGTATCCACCGGCACCAATTGCGTGGCCTGGTAGATACGCTTACCGACCACCACCAGATCACCTTCCAGGTACACCGATTCAGGGTCGTACGCCGACAAGCCGTCGAGCGCATCGATCTGCGCCTGCAGCCCTGGGATCTTGTCGATCTCGTCCGTGATGTCCTTGCCCAGCTCAGTACGCCCAATCTGCCCAGCGATCAAATCCAGCACCGGCGCCGCGTCTGCGCTGGCCATTCCCATCACACCGTTGCCGACCGGATAGAACGGGCCGACGTTGCCGGTCCGGTCCACCAGGCGCGCCCAGAAGAAGAACTGCGCGCCTGCCTGTAGGGCCTGCATGCTGTAATCCGCCTGGGGATACGCCAGATCGGTCAGCTTGGTTGCCGCCGACAGGTCGTTCGCCTGTCCATACCAAAACTCCGTCCGCTGGGTATCTTCTGCACCTGGTGGAAAACCAACTTTCAAACCGATGCCGAACAGTTCGCTGGTGGTGGACAGGAATGCCACAGCCGGCGGCAAGCCGACCTTCCCTTCCAGGTTGGTCAGGTTGGAGCTCTTCCAGATCGAAGATATCTCGAAGGCGCTGACCGATCGAACACGGGCCAGATAGGCGCCCGAGTAAATGCCGGTGACGTCAACGCTTGTCGCGCCGGTGCGCTGCAGCTTGATCCAGTTGCCGCTGTCCTTGCGCCACTCCACGTCATACGCGACCGCGCCGTTCACGGCGGGCCACGAGATGTTCATGGTGCTAACCGCCAGACCCTGGTCCACCGAGTAGTTCGATGTGATGGTGACGCTCGCCGGCGCCGGTACTACGGTGATAGGCACAACGCTGATTGGCCGCTCTTCCAGGCGGGCGCCGGTGTCGATGTGATCGAACTTGCTCGGGTCGTACTGAACTGCCGAGATTTCAAACACACCAGGCTCCGGCCGCGCCACGCCGACCACGCGATAAAGCGGGATGGCCAGGTCGTCAGCATCCAGCGCCCACACCAGCTCACGCTCCGGGGGCACGGAATAAGCCAAGGTCACGGTGACCTGCCGCACACTGACCATCTGCACGGTGCGGCCCTCGCACTTGCCGTCTGGAAGGTTGAGGATCAGGCGATCACCTGGCTTGGCCTGGGTATCGCGGTCCAGGGTGATGACCTTGCCGTTCACCGCCGAGATACGCCCGCCCACCGGCCGGCCGGCCAGCAGTTCGTCCGCGATGGGGATCACGTATCCAGGCAGCGGGATGCGCCCGTCGAGGCCGACCTTGAAGGTAACCGCCCGATCCTTGGAGTTCGTGAGCAGCGCCCACTTGCCCCGGCGCTGGGCCTCGGATTCGCGGGTGCAGCCAATAGCGCTTATCTCCAGCGGGTTGTCACCGTAGCGCCGCTGCAACTTGGCATCGGTCACAGCTGTGACGTCGGTGTCGAAGTTGTTCCCCGGGCTGTCGTAGCTGATCAGCGCCCGCGTGTAGCGGGTGCGCTCCGATGCGCTCGAGTAGGTGAACTTTCCATCGATGACATTCGCCCGGGTGTAGGCAAAGTCGAAGTCGGTAGCGCGCGGCATATCCGCCAGGGTGAATACCTGGCCCTGGGCCCAGTAAGTCATGCCCCGATAGATCGCCGAGATATCACGCAGCAGCGACCAGGCGTCGGCCTTGCTCTGCAGGTTCAGGTTGCAAATGAATCGCGGCTCCTGGCCACCCTTCCCGTCCGGCACCAGTTGGTCGCAGTACTGCGAGATGCGGTACAACTCCCACTTGTCCACCATCCACGGTTTGATGCGCCGGCCCAGGCCGAAGCGGTCGGCCGTGGTGATGTCGTAGGTCATCCAAACAGCGTTGTCGGTCCAAGCCTGTTTGAAGGTGCCATCCCAAATACCGGTATACGAGCGCGACACAGGGTCGTAGTTGCTCGGCACCTGTATCTTGCGACCGTTGCAGCGAACCGTGACGGCAGGAATGTTTCTGAACTGCTCAGCTGAAAACTCGATGTAGAGCAGTGCGGTGTTCGGGTATCGGATCTTGGCGTCGATTACCTCTGTAAAGCCGGCGATCTGCATCGTGTCGGAAATTTTGTTGTTGTTCTGGTTGATGGTCACCCGGGTAATACGCATCAGCCAGCCGGTGGTGGCCCTGGGCAAATCGATACGGCGAGTGCGCTCGTAAAGGCTGGTGGTCTTGCCGTCGACCGCTTCGCTAAGCACCTGCTGGTAGGCGCCGCCGTCGGTGGCCAGCTCAACTTTGTACACGATCCGGTAACCGTTGATGTTGCCGCTGGCATCAACAGACTGGAGCGCCGGCCAGGCAAAACGCACGCGCACGGCCGAAAGCTGGGTATTGGTGATCGCCCGAACCCATGGTGTGCCGCTGCGGAGTTCGGTGCTGATCGTGGTTTCGTTTTCTACTGATGGAATCCCGGCGATCGATGCTTGGTCCACACCTCCGGTGCGCCACTCCCATTTCACATTTGGGAAGTTCATATTGCCTTGAGGGTCTTGAATTGGAGTGTCGTCCAAGAAGATATCCCGCGCTGTAGGCGTACCGTCAAACTCCCCCTCACCTACCGCGATAAGCATTTTGGCCAGCGCAACAGAGCGCAGACTGTCCGGGGCTTCCGTTGGCGTTTTTGGCTTATCCTCGCCACCTTTGGCGCCGTGGATATCAATCTTGCGTGCTGCGCCCATGCTTTTCTCCAGGCAATAAAAAACCGCCTCAAGGGCGGTGGGGTGTAACGTTCTATTTCTAGGCTTTATCTTCGGAATAGATGGCGGCGCTGATGATTGCGCCACCCCATCGCCGGTTGCCGTAACACAACGGCACGGGATTGCCCGATGCAGTCGTGTTGCGCGCTGAGCCAAATGCATATCCAGGCTGATTTTCTGGTGCGGCGCTCATCTTGAGGCCTGCCGCCTGCGGACTGAGCATTTGAATTACGCCTCCAGCAGCACTTCCGATACCGCCAGCTATGAGCGCTGCGCCTGTAGTTGTTGTCGAACCGAAAGCAAAGAAACCAACCACAATCAATATTGCGCCCAATATGGTCTGCATGAGCCCTGCGCGCTTACGGCCCGTAATTACCGGCGCTATTCGGATCTCTCCAGAGCCGCCAAAACCTAGCTCTTTTTCTTTCAGATTTTTTGACCCTCGAAACACGGCAAACTCAATACCGCGAGACTTAGCGCTCGACAAGAAGCGCTCGAAGCCTGGGATCTGCACGCATAACGCCTTGATAGCCTCGGCTGGCGACTTAACCGCCAGCCTGAAAGATCTTCCGAATTGCCTAAGTTGCCCATAAAGCAAAATGGTAGTCATGGGCTGATAATTGATTGCGAGTGCTGACATGTTTTTCTCCAGGCGAAAAAAACCCGCTTTGGCGGGCTTTATGGGATCAATAGGCGGTAGCTGAAATATCTGGGCCGCCTGGCGACATAGATATCCTTCTTCTCAAAACCTCTCCGCTTTTTACTTCGACATCGCGCTCAACCATCATCCCTCCGCCGCAAGCTGCGCTCGGCTTAGCGCCCAGAACTACTCGGCCCGACTTTACGCCAAATCTAGCAACCTCTCCCGAGGCGAATTCGGCTGCAAGCTCTCCATTGATATAGAAGCGGTAATTGCACCCAGATCCAAACATTCCACTATCTCGGGTGACAATGAGCTGAGCATCGGACTTTGCGGCGAACGCATAAAGCCGTGAGGAAGGCACGGGATCGGCTTTGTCGGCAGATATTGGCGAGCTAGAGCAGCCGACCAAAGCAAAAGCAAAAAGCACCCTACAAAAACTTTCATGTCGTTCCCTCGCTGAGATATGGCGGGACTTTATCATCAACGAGAGAGCAACACGAAAGCCCCGCATGAGCGGGGTTCTTCGGGTTCGTGGGAAGTTAAGGTGCGTCGAGCTTCAGAGTTAGCTGAACCTGCTCACGCCAAAACTCGACGCTCTGTTCAAGCTCGGGCCGCGCCCAGCGCCATGCAGAAAGCCCCTTTCCCTGCTGGCTTGCCAGTTCTCGCCTTCGATCGAGGGCCAAACTTGCCTTATCGAGCATTTCCCGTGCATTACCACCGCCGTGAAGCAACTCATCGATCTGGAGGTCGCACCATACCGCGAAGTCCGCAGAGAGCCACCTGGCAAAAACAATCGCCAGCATTGGATGCAGCCAAGTCCCGCCATTGCGCCCGCGCTTGGTGAAAATCAAATCCCCGGAATCCCGGGTATTAAGCGCCGACGCAAGCGCCACCATGTAATCGTTGGTTTCCGCGTTAGCTAGCCAGTGGTCGAGCCTTTTCCCGGCCTCGGCCGCTACAGCGGTAGCATTAATCCAGCCATCCGAATTGAACTGAACCTGCTGACCATGAAAATCAAACGGCACGACTGCTGTTTTCATGCCGCCACCTCCGCACACATTGCGCTCGGTGCGCCCGGGTTGAAGCCGTCCAATGGCATCAGGCTCTTCTCGCTGACCGAGTAGCGCTTGCCCTCGACCAGCATCAGCCAGTTTTCTTCGACCTTGCGGATCAGTTGGCCGGAGCGACCGACCAGATTTGGCCGCTCCGGGGAAAGGATCAGAGCGCGACCGCCAGCTTTCAGGGTGAAGTTCATGCCACCGCCCTCCGCGCAGCTTGGTAGAGCGAGCGACGACGCAGGTTCTCGGTAGCCAGCGCGACGAACTCGAACATCTCAGCCGTCGAAACTGGCATATCCCCGTCGACGAGCATGGCCTTCATGAACTGCTGCCGCGTTAGAACGAACGCGCCCATTGGAACTGGCGTGATCTGAGCATTGCCTTTTGGATCAGCGCTGAGGAGATAGCGATCACACTGGCCAAGCTTCTCAGGGATCAGGCTCGACTGACGAGGGATGTATTCGCCTTCGATTGCATAGCTCGCTACAAAATTGCAGGCCGCGTCCATTTGGTCGGTGGGGATCAGCTCCATGCGCGGAACATCGAAGCGGGCGTGAAGTGCTGAGGCGAGTTTTGCGGTTGCGCTCCGCTGATGCTCGGCGTCCAGCTTAGCTACTCGGCAGCGCATTACGTTGCTGAGCGTCCGTGCGCCTTCAGCGCCTAGCGCCTCGGAAACAGCCTTGGCAACCAGGGACCTGCTCGAAAGCCCCAACTGGGCCGCCATCCAGTTGAAGGCGGCAATGTAACCTTCCTTGATAGCTGCGGCTTTCTTGCCGGTGAAGCTCATCACCAGGAACATGAAGCCGTCCTTGGTCATTTCGAAGGCTTCATATGTGTTGCCGCGATGCTCAAATTTAACCGACGAAAAGTTGTCGGTTAAAAATTGAGCAGAACAATCAAGCGCTCTTACCTTGGCGATGACGTGGTTGTGGAGCTTTTCAAATGCTTCCGCAACCTGCTGAGTGGAGGTGTACACCTCACCGTTACGGGCCTCAACGAATTTGCGCATGTCAACTACTGTGGTATTCTTGCTCATGACGATTTCTTCCTCGAAGTTGATCTCGTTTCCTGAAGCCTCAGTGTTCCCGCACTGGGGTTTCTTCGTTTTAGGCGCCTGCCTTTTCTCCAGCATCTTCAATCTCCTTCAGTCTTTTCAGCTTAAAAAGTACCTCGCCAGTAAATGAGCGCACAGCCTCCTGCGCGTCCGCCTCCAACCACTCCAGCACGTCCATCGGGAACTTGATCCCTCGAACCTTGCCGTCCTGCCCTTTTGGCCTTGCCATTTCCGCTACTCCATTTGCCTGATTTTCAAAAATCATACAACTCAATATAAATCATGTAAACGCAATTTTAAGCAATATTTGAAAAATACTGCTGCGCACCTCATTATTCTTTCGCAATTCCTCCAGCACATCCGTGAGTCGCACACATGAGCTTTGCCTCCAATCTCCAGTTCCATCGCATGAAATCGGGCATGAATCAAAATCAGCTCGCAGAAGCTGTGGGGATAACGGCATCTCAAATTTCACGCTATGAGAATGGGCTCGCCCATCCGAGAGTCGCCATAGCTCACAAGATTTCCGAAGCGCTCGGGGTTCCATTTGAGTTACTAACAGCTCGTATAGATCTCGGCGGAAAGCCGAAAAACAGAAAAAATACAGGCCGCAGTAGGCTTGAAGTGAAAGTGAAGAACGACGGTGACGTATCCACCCATCTGTCGCTGATGGATGAGGCTGGTCTGAGTCAGGCGATACAGGGGTTTCTTGATGACTACGTCCAAGAGGTGCTCGAGGATGAACCCCATCTGCAGGAAGCCATTCGCACCTACAGGCTTGCTGAGGTCAAGCTCCTGTTTGTCGGCAATCCAGAAGATGGCTCCGACAACTGATCCCAGATAAGGCTCGTGCCCGATAATTTCGGGTCTTTTGAATTCCCGGCCCGCCGGGCTTTTCACCCCGCCTCCACCAAGCAAGGACAGCCAGCGTGATCACCTGCCACCTGAAGTATCAGATTGACCCTTACCAAATCCCTGCCTTTGAAAACTACTCGAGACTGTGGATTCGTATCGTGACTCGGATGGGAGGCACCCATCACGGATACTTTCTTCCCGCCGAGGGCGCAAACAACGTCGCCTATTGCCTTTTCAGCTTTCCGAGCCTTGCGGAGTACGAGCGCTATCGCAAAGAATCAGAGACTGATCCGGAATGCATAAGCACATTCGCACTGGCAACAGAAAAGCGATTCATTGTGAGTTCCGAGAG
This sequence comes from Pseudomonas poae, assembly GCA_004000515.1. GTDB lineage: Bacteria > Pseudomonadota > Gammaproteobacteria > Pseudomonadales > Pseudomonadaceae > Aquipseudomonas > Aquipseudomonas cremoris. The sequence continues at coordinate 4,251,490 of CP034537.1, read as the reverse complement.
GAGCTTCATGCGGCCAGTGCTTGACTGAAAGCAATAAGCCCGGCCCGCCGGGCTTTTTTCAAACATGACAAGGAGAGTTGAATGGGCGTTAAATCGAATGGCCAAAAAGCAGATATGTTAGAACGCTTCCTGGTTGCCCCAAGAGCAGGAACCGGTCCAAAAAGAGTGCTGCGCACAAAAATAAAAATAGCGCTCAAAAATACTAAAATCCCCTCGGGAGTCGTAAATCATTGGTGCGTCCCAATGCATCGATCCGTGACTAAGGCAGACCTAGAGGATCTCAGAAACATCATTGATTTAGTGAGAGGCTCAAGTGATACAGATCTCGCGGATGTCGAACTTGTATACAGAGCAATGGTGATATAAGGCTAGGGTTTATAGGAATCGCGCCCCCAACGCCAGGCCCGCCGGGCTTTTCGACAACACGCCTCAATAATAGGAGCACCAATGCATAAGGTTTTGCTTGCCGTTCGAATCATTAGCCGTGACGGGATCATTGGCTATGCCAGTCACGAACTTGAACTGACCTTTCAACCTTTCGTGGGCCTTCGCTTTGAAAATGGTAGCAGTAGGATCTGGAGGGATGTTGAGGGTCTCGATCCAGCCCCAGAGGTAGAGCGCGTAATTTACGACATCCAACAAGAGCAGCTTGTCTGTCTATTCACAGTTAATGCGCCTCTCAGCTCTCCGTTTTGGCAAGTCAACGTAGCTAAAGAGGACGCGCCAATCGCCCTGACGCGACATTTCCAAATGCACCCAGTACGGCGCTAGCAAGCTTAGGCCGCGAACATTTCATGGCCGCCACATGCCAAAAGCCCAGCGCGGGGCCGGGCTTTGCTCTTCAAAAAACTCAGTTGCCCTTCATGGCATCTGTCGTTGCTTTGATTATCTCTTTGGCGGCTTCCACGCTAATAGGAAGCGGCGCCTGAATGTCATCCTGTTCAGATTTTGGTCTGTGGTGGAAATAGCGAAGCAACGCTATGAGAAGCAGCGTTGGCACAGTTGAGAGAGACACGATAATCGGAATATCGCCTGTGCTGTGAGGTCGGACGGCGCTGAAGAAATACCAAGCGCCGGCCGAAACTCGAATATTCCCCAAAAACACAAACCCAAGAAGCGAGACGTAAAACAGGATGATCAATCCAACAGTTACATTGGTTAGCCTCTTCTCCCATCTAAACCGCCAAGCCTCTCTTCTGAGATAATCACTGATCAGACCCGGATTATCTGCCTCGCCTCCTGCAAGGTCATCACTCGTGTCGATCATAAAAGCCCAATCGCCTTCAGCCTGAACTCCATAGCAGCTGTTGACACCCCAAAGGCGCCAGCCAGCTTGGCAATATCCGTGACCCTCTGCTCAAGAACCATGTGCTTAACGAGCGCTGCCGGCATCAGCAGGGCCGCGGCGAAGCGGTTTGCTGCGACCTCTTTGGGGTCTCTTGACCTCGCACTAAATTGCTCTGAGGTGTCTCGAGGCGCGTCAAGATCACCATGAACGTGGTGGCCCACTTCATGCGCAATAGTAAACCGCTGGCGAACCGGCGCATCGATGAAATTGTACGTGATTAGAGGGCGGCCATTCCGGAATGAGTAGTGACCGCTCTCAGAAGGCCTCCATGTCTCCGGCTCGAGTGGTGTCAGAGCCTTAACCTCAATGCCCATTGCTTCTGCGATAGCTTTTGGGTTTATAGGTAAGCGCCCATCCCAGTGGGCACGCAGGACGTCGTCTGCAGTTCTGTATTCCATACGCCCTCCTTAGGCTAGACAGCAACTTCGCTGGATCAAAATGAGGCGGGATTTTGCACAAGTCAAGAGCTTTCGTCAAATTTTAGTTGACAGCCCCTCAAACACTCGTTCCCAGCCACAAACAATCATAACTGTACATTTATACAGCTATTAGACTTATATGGCCAGGCATCCAGCGTGGATGGAATGCCAGTAACGCCCAACCCGTACACGATAGTAGCCTCTGGCCTTTATGAAATGGACTTTCAGGGGCTGAGCATGAACGACCCGCAGCAAGCTCTAGAAAAAATCGACGAACTGATTCGCGCAGCGCGCGCCACGGATGATCTCTTCTCACGTGCAGCAGCTTTCTCCGCAGTATCCATACTGATACAGCGACTGGACGATTATTTTGAAGAGAATGCCTCCTACGCAGGTGAAAACGTAGAGCGACTTCGGTTCCACTCGGCGGCGATGCTGGGATACGACATCACGAATGGTCACAGAATCGAGGACCACCATGTTTGGGCGCTGAGTGCTATCTCGGCGCTGAATCATGTACTCCAAAAGCTCAAAGCATAAGGATTGCCCCAGTCCTTCGCCTGCAAGCCCAAGGACTGGGGTTGCGCCAATATCGGCGCTTTTATGACCTGGAGGTCAATGTGACAGAAGAAGTAAAAGTGAGCATGTCGGCATTCGACGTTGGGGTTGTTAATGCTTTGGGCGCTCTCGCAATCGCCCTGAAGGCCTCACCAGGATTCAATAACGACGCATTGAAAAAGGTGACTCAGTTTTTCTTGGACAACAAAGTGCCTCAGCCATTTCAGGGCCCGGAGGCGGAAGAGGCTTACGCAAGGCCTCTAAGAATCATCCTCAACGATCAAGCTCAGGTCATGCAATGGCTAGGGCAAAATGAGTCTAAGCACTGATAGCTGAAGAATTCGAGCGGCACTCGTTAAGCACCGCGTTTATCGAGATGCTGCCGTCTTCAGAGATAATCCAAACAGGAGATCCATCCGTGTTTTTTGCAGCGCTGCAAATGACAGCACCGACTTTCGCGCGCGTAATTTTGTTCTTCATGCAAATCTCCCGCTGTTGAGTCGCTTCATGCTGGCTACCTTGCGTCTTTGTGCCTGAGGATCAGGCGCGTCCTGTCATGCCAGGGGCCGCCGAAGACGATGATTTCCGACGGCCTGCCGTACAGGTGGTGCAGAAGAAATGGCCCGGGTCCGAAGGTGCCCGAGTCTTCCCCTGGTAGCGCCGGATCAGTACCTAGGTAAATCCCGGCGTGGTTCGGGTGAGCCGTCCGGCCAACCTGCATAACGATCATGTCACCGCGCTGCGGTCGGTCGATGCGAACAAAGCCGGCCGCCTCATAGTGCTGCTCGTACAGGCTGGCGTTCTCCGCACTCTCCCACCAGCCGTCGGTGCGCTGGAAGGCTTCGAACTCAATCCCCCACTCCCGCTGATACCAGTCGGCGCAGACTTGCCAGCAATCCCATGCCCCGTGCACAAACGGGCGCTTGAGCAGCGGCGTGCCGCCCGTTGGCGTGATCGTGCGCATGTCGCCCTCGGGCCACGACAAAATGTGCCAGGGTAAGGCCGTGGCCTCGCACATGGCCAAGTCATGGGGTGACGGCCTGCTGGTGGCGTCCGGGTGCGAGTGAACGATGCCGATCACTTCGCCCAAGTCTTCCGCCGCGGCGTAGTCCTCGGGATCGAGCCTGAACTCTTCGCTCGGCTCGGTGGCAATGTTCCGGCACGGGAAATACTTCTGCTTGCGCCCGATGGCCAGCAGCAGGCCGCAACACTCTTTCGGATACTGGGCCGCCGCGTGCACCTGGATTGCCGCGATGATGTGCTTGCGCATGATCAGCTCCGGGCAATGAGGGAAACGGCGGGGAATCCACCGAAGGACAGTTCGTTGTTCTCACCGAAGCGCAGCTTGCAGGACGACAAACAGCCCTTGCACTGGTCGAGCGCTGGGTCGTCCGTGGGGTAGTCCTCGTCGTCGAACATGGCCGCGCCGGTGTAGCCACAATCCGGCCCCCTATACCCATTGGTCATGGCCCAGTGGCAGAAGGTCGTCATCTGCCGGCCGGGAAGTCCGTGGTTGTCGATCTCACCCGGGGAGGACAGCTCCCAGACCACCGCCTCACCGTCCTCGCTGGTTTTCTGGTCGATATACCAGATCTCCAGCGCCTCCTGGGTTGGGTCAGCGGTTGGGTTGCCCTCGGGGAAGTTAGCCGCGTCGAGATACTGCGCCAGGGTCTCGCGGACTGTGAGCTTGAACTTGAGCATGTCCTCGAAGGCCAGGCACAGCGCCGTGACGCGCCCGTTGACGTTGCCGGCGGCAAAGGTCGGCCGAGAGGCGGTGCCGTCGCTGCTCGAGGAGATGCCATCAATCTGCACCGGCCAAGCCGCGTACTCCTGGCCCTGCCAGATAATCGACTTGGCGGGTAGATCATCTTCGGAGCCCTCATAGGCCAGCAATTCCTCGGGCGTGTGCGGGATAGCGTGACCGTGGAAGCGAAGGTAATCGGCGCCGTATTCGGTACCGTCAATTTCGAACAGGCGAATCTCGCCGCCGGGCTCCAGTTTCTGGATGTCCGTGATCAGTGCCATGTGCGGTTATCTCAGGGATGAAAGGTTTGCTGGAAAGTCGCAGTGATGGCGTAGACCTGGCCGCCGCGGTGCACTGGCTTGTAGCCGTTGCACTTGTAGAGGCTCACCCAGGGGCGGCTCCCAGAGGAAGCCCTTCGCCCCTTTGTGCCGGTCGAGGAAGGCCATGATGTCCTTGATACGCCCCTTCAAACCGGTAAAGGTCACCGGCCATGATTGCGACCGGTTGTTGAGGCCATCCTCGACCGACTGCTCGTAGCCATCGCCAAACTGCTTGGAGCGAACGCGCTGGGTGATATCACCTTCTGCGCCCTTCTCTGTCGCCCAGGTGAATCGTTCGATAGCCATCAGCGCCCCTTAATTGCTTTGTTGATGACGCCGCCCTGGCCCATGTCCTTGTTGCGCATCTGTTGGTACTTCTGCTCAACGAACGCGGCCAGTTCCTTGCCGAACAGGTCATAGCCTGGAGCATCAGCCGAGGACGAGGCGTTACCTTCGCCATCGATGTGCACCTCGACATTGATCTGCGTTGATCCAGATCCGCCGCCAGCAGCCATAACCCCAAGCTTGCCACTGGATGTGCGGGTCAGCGGCATGATCGCCTCTTCCCCTGCCTCGCCCATAACCCCTGTCTTGCCGTTGGCCATGCCAAAAGCCGTGGGCTTGCTGACGATGGAGTTGGTGAAGGCACCGCCGTCGGCAAACATCTGCACACCGCCCGACCATGCGCCGCCCAAAGCCTGTGGGAAGTAGGTGTTGGAGTAGCCGGCCGAAGAGGCGCCGAGGTTTGACGATGTAGCCCCAGCAGATCCAGCCGCCAAACCATTGCCACCACCGGCAGCGCTGCCGCCGAGGTAACTTGCCGCAGCGCCCACCAGACTGCCCAGCAACGCCGAGCTGGCCTGACGGGTAGCGATACGTGCCATGTCAGCCAGGATCGACTTGGTAAAATCTGCAAATGACAGCTTCCCAGTCATGGCGAAGTTGACGATCGAGTCCTCCATGGAACTGAAGGCGTTACCGAACAGGCTCTTGGTCTGGCCGGCGATGTTGCTCGCCGAATCCAGGTAGTTGTCCCAGGCAGCCGTCGCGCCCTTCGTCCAGTCGCCCTGGGCATTCTCCACATCCGCATAGTTCTGCCGGATTTGATCGGTTGCTGCTTTGTTGGCATCGGCAAGCGCCTGCGATTTTCGGGCGAACTCCTCTTCCGACATATTGCGCGACGGGTCGGACTTCTGGTTGGCCAACTCCAGCGACTGCTGAGCAAACCGGTCTTGCTGGCTATTCAGTTCGCCGCTGAGCGCGTTTTGGCGATCGCCCTGCCCCACGCCGAGCACCGCGCGCTGGCCCGCCAGTTCCAAAGCCCGCTGTTGCTGCCCCAGCGCCTGCACGTAAGTGCTGATCGCCCGCTCCTGTTTGGCAAGGCGGCCGGTCTCGTTGGTCGCCAGTACCTCAAGCTGGCTATCCGCATCCTTCTGCGCCTTGACCATTCCTGCGCGCGCGTCGGCGATCTTCTGGTCCAACTGAATGCTTTGAGCGGCCGTAGTAGTCTTCTTGCCCTTGGCGGCCTCCAGTGCGGTAATCTCATCCTCGTAAGCCGCCGTGGTTTGGTCGAGTTGGTTGCCGATCAGCGCCTGGCGCCGCAGCAGATAGTCTTCCTCGGACAGCAGGCCGGCCTTCTGCGCCGCGTCCAGTTCCTTCTGGTAGTTTTTGTAGGTGTCGGTGATGGCCGCCAGTTCGTTCTTGGCGTCGTTGAAGCTGGTCAGGTCGACCTGCGTGCCGGCGGCTTTCGGGTCTTTATTCTTGTCCTGGAGCCCCTTCAGTAGCGTGTCATAGGCGCCGCCGGAGAACTTACTGCCGTCGTAAATTACACCATCGAGCAGCGGAGACTTCTGGCCTGTTTTCTCCGCGTTCTCGTACAGTGTTCTGAACTGCTGATTCAGCTTGTCCTGAGCAGCCTTACGCTTGTTCAGCGGATTTATGTTGTCGAGCTGAGCATCCAGAGCTTTCTGAGCCTCAATAGCCTTCTGGTTCGCGTCAGTGTTTTCACCGGTGGCGATTGCCAGATTGGAGCTGGCCGCCTGCCTGGCTTTCAGGCCTGCAAGTTTCTTTTCTAGAGCCTCGGTCGAGTCGTCATGCTCCCCGGTGCCCAGGCCCAGTGCGGTGTTGAGCGAGCTGAGTCCATTGGAAATGGCACCAGCCACCCCTCCGCCTTTGCGCGTGTCCAGCACCCGCTGCGTGATCTCGATCTGCTTGGCCAGGTCGGGAAAAATCTCCGACCGGACTTCGGCGTACGCGCCTTTGATAGCGGTCTTGATGTTGTCCCAGTCGCGCTCTACGTCAGATAGCGACTCGCGATAGGTCTTCAGCCGCGTAAGTGCGGCCTGATTCAGGTCTTCGCTGAGCACATCCAGCGCGCGCTGACTGTCGCCTTGGTCGTCCAGCCCCTTGATCACCTGGTACTGCTCGAGTGTCAGAAGTCCATACTGGCTGCTGATCTTGCCTGCCGCCTCGGTGGCCGTCTCGCCGGCAGTGGCAAAGGACTTGGCAAGTTCGCCGGCGCCCTGCCCAGTTACTTCACTCCACGGCAGCTGCAGCTTCGGCCAGATTGCGCATCTGCGTGCCGCTGGTAGCTGCTCCGGATGCAAGCGAAACAACTGCCTCGCGCGCGCCGGTCAGGTTGCCGGTGACGCGCCCAGCGCCGTCGGCCATGTCCTTCAGGCTGGCGATGGTCTGCCCGGCACCATTCGTACCGCCATTGATCGCGGCATTGAACTCGCGTGCCTGCTTCATTGCATCGAAGTATGCGTAGCCCAGCGAACCGATTACGGCGACCAGCAGGCCGGCCGGGATCAGCATACCTGCCAGGTTTTTCGCCGACTCACCGGCGCCAGCACCCAGCTGAGCGATCGCACGCGCCCCGCTGCCCAGATCACCCGCCTGGATGGCGTTGGCGAGCTGCATTACGTTTTCCTGAGCTTGGCGGGTGCCGAGCTTTAGCTTGTCAAATGCACCGGCGGCTTCAGTCAGGCCCGCTCGGTCTTTGCCGATCTTGGCTAGAGCTTCGTTATAGCGCTCGGCATCAATCTGCCCAGCTTTGTGCAGGTCGTTTAGCGCTTTCTCCTGAGCCTCCAGCTTCCCCAACTTGGCGGTCACTGGATCAATACCGTTGACGGTACGCTTCAGTGCCTCAATCTGGCGATTCTCTGCCTCGATCAGCTTTTGCTTCTGGGCCAGCTCCTTGGCTTCCGCCTTTTCAATCTTGTCGTAGGCCTTTCCCAATTGATCCTGGTACTTCGCCTGCTCCTCGATGGTGACCAAGCCGCCCTTGCGGGCGCGCTCTAGCAAGCCTTCGGCCTGAACCAGCGATTCCATGCTCGAGATATTGCCTGTCATCGCCTTGTCGAGCTGACTGATGACGGAGATTTCCGCTACTGCGCTGTCAGTTGCTTTGCGACTTGCTCCCGCTTGCCGATCCCTGGCGGCAGTGGTTTTATCAATGCTTTGCGCAACGTCCGCTTCTGCCTGGGAAACCTTTTTCCCGGTGTTGGCCAGGCCTTCGCCTGTTTTGCCCAGGCCATCAATAGCCTTCTGGGCGCCTTCGGCGGAATCGACCAGCTTATCCAGATCATCAGCAGCCTTTGCAGCCTGCGACGACTCGACCGCAATACCCAGGGAAGCGAAATTGGTGCTCATTTGTTTTCTCTCTGTTCCGCCATCACCTGCAGGGCTTCAGCCTCCATCCGCCGGAAGTCGCTGAAAATGGTTTGTCGCTGGCTGATCGGTACGCCGCACATCCGAATAACCCCGGAGAGAACGCTGTAGTCCATGCCTGTTGCGCCGCACGCGCCTGTGCGCCACTGGGTACTCATGGCCTCGAAGACTTTGAAGGCCTCCCAGTTGTCCGGCCAGATTCCGACTTCCTTGTCGGGGATATCCTGGCGCGATAAGCCAAAGGCCATCAGATCTGCATCTGACGGCCCTGGCTCATACAGCGCGCGGGAGGCGCTCAGGAGTTTCCCAGGCGGGCCTCGCTGAAGGCTTCGGAGTACGCGTTCAGCACTGCCTTAGGCGCCGAGTTGATCGAGTTGACGAGGATGCGCACATTTTCAGGCGTGAACTCCTCTTCGATGTCCCAGCCCACAACCACATCCAGCAGTTGATCGGCTTGCAGTGCGATCTGGGCGGCGGTGAAAGCTTTGAGGTCCATGTCGCCGACCTGCTTGCCCAGTTCGTCGTGCCGCTCGTTCCAGCCGGTGTACAGCTCGGCGAGCGCAGTACGGTCCAAGTACTTAAACTCGAACTCCACCTTTTCGGCGTTATAGCCGGCGCGCTGGATCATCACCGGCGCCTTGAAGGTCGGTTTCTGGATCAACTTGAACTTAGCCATGGATTACACCGCAGCCGCGTAACGGGTTGGGCGACCGGTCAGTGCCAGGCTGATAACACGGGTCATCAGGTTGTTACGGGACATGGTCGGGGTCGACGTGATGGACACGTAGCCGTTGTAGATAATACTGCTACCGCCTGGCAGGTTCAGGCGAAGCAACCGAGCCTGCTTATCATCGTCCGCCGCCTCACAGACGGCCACATATGGCTTGGACGGATCGTCGGCGACGGTGAAGGTCAGCGTGATCGGGTTCTTTGTGGTCGGCATCTGGCGATCATCATCGTCAGCCAGGAAGCCGAAGGTCAGGAACTGCTGATCACCACCACTGGAATTCATCTCAGTAATCTGCGAGATCTCGGTGAAGGCCGTCACCTCGCGAACGGAACCAATCCCCGAGCCCGCAGGATACTGTTGAATGCTGGTCGTATTGACGCTCTCCAGGGCGAACGTGCCGCTGGCGATCTCCCCAACTCGAACGCCGCGACCATCTAGGCGGGTCCAGCCAGAATTTACGGCAATTATGTCGCCCTCGGCCAGGCCGTGCGCCGCAGCAGTCGCGACGGCTGGATTGGCGTTGTTCAGAGCGCTGAATGGGATCGCCGTGCCGTAGATGGACGCGATCTCAAGGGTGGCGCCGTTGGGCATTTGCATGGGTGTTTCCTCTTTTCAGAATGACAAAACCCGCTCAATGGCGGGTTTCGGGGTTTGCCCAACGGGCGGATTAGAAGGTGTCGGCTCGGTACTGAAACGACAGGGGCGAAGTACTTGTGGTCTCACCCTGGATCGCTGGAGCAGTGGCCATCGGTGAACGGACATACACAGTGAAGTCCGCCTTGGTCAAAGGCAGATTGTTCGGGTACAGCTGGGCGATCTCCTCGGCAATCAAGCCGGCGCCCCCGGTGCCCGAGCCCGACGCGGTAACCACGCTGACCTGAAATACGCCCCGATAGGACGTGTGCTTGCCTGCCAGGTCCTCGCTGTCGGTGTTCCCGGGCATCAGGTATGCCCTCAGGTAAGTAGCTCCGCCGGCTGGCGGCGTGAATGACACGCCTTCATAAGCGATCATCAGCTTTGGCATACGTGCATCAGCCCAGGCCTTCAGACGCGCCTCAAACAGACTTCGGATAATCCGGTCGCTCATTTTGAAAGCTCCGAGACGGCTTTGTTGATGTACATCTGAAACTCAGTGACGGTGATCTGCACCATTCCGGCTGGCGCCTGGTTGGACCAACCTTCGTATTCAAGCCGCGGGCCATAGGGGAGATTGTTCATGATCCAGATTTTCCCGACGCCGATCTGGTAATGCTCAAGAACACCTTTGCCAATGGCTTTGGCGGCAGAGCCAGTTGGGTCGACAAGGTCCAGCATGCCGGTGGCACCGACCTCAAACGAAACCTGCCAGTTACCCCGGAACCTGCCGCCGACATAGTTCTTGCCCGCGACCAAGCCGTTCACATTGAAATTCTGGTCACGCTCAGTCTTTGTGAGGGGTTTGGCGTACTTCACGTTGCGCTTGAGCTTGCCGGACTTGGTGAAGTTGCTGTCGGTCAGGTTGATGACCGTGTTGCGTGCTGCGACCTTGAAGTCGTAGTCGTCCGCCGCCCGGGTATTGGCTGCGCGGTGCTCTATGTTCGCCGCCCATAACTCAGGGTTACCAACTGGAGAGCGGTCGACGACAGAGCTCAGCAAGTCAATGGAGACCTTTTAACGATCTCCTCGATGTTCCCTTTGGTCTTTTCGGCGAACTCCCTGATGTCCAAGCTGAAGCTCATTTTCTGGCCTGCACACTGAAGCCTACAGCGATGCCAGCGTAGTCCCACGGGTCAACGTGCTGAACCGTGTAGGTGTCGCCGTCAAAGGCGATCTTATCCCGCGTCACCGGCAGCGGCGTGTCTACGCCATCCAGCAGCAGCGGAGAGATCAGGATCTTGACGTCGCCCTGCCTGATCAGTGAGCCGTCGATATCTTGCTGGCGATAGTTCTCGCGAAGCCCTGATCCGTCGAATTGCTCTGTGACCACAGGGCTACCACCAAGCTCAGGGTCATACTCGCCAGTGGTAACGCGGATCAGGGAAAGCTCCAACCCCTTACCGCCCTTGGATCGCGGGGCAAGCGCCCTGATAGCTCCCGCTTTAGCCCGATCATAGATGTCTGCCATCAGCTGCGTACCAGGTTGACCTGACTGGAGGACTCCAACAGCCCCGAGAACTGGGCATATGACTGTCGAGTTGCTGCGGGCTTGCTCACCGATTTGCTCACGACAGCAAATGTGGTGCTGATCGGCCCAACCGTTTCGGAAATAACTGCACCCGTTTTGGTTTCAGGTGCGATCAGGTCGTCAGCATGAATCTCGGCGGCCAGCGCCATTTGACCAGCCTTGACCTGCGGTGGGATCTCGTCCAACCGCAACACCCAGCCCTGACGCATAACCTCGGCCCTGGGCCAGGCCAACGTCTGATCACGACTCACAGCCTTGCCCTTCCATGGCATCGAATCCATTTGCAGGGCCGCGCGGCGCAGCAGGGATTCTTGCGCTACATCGTCCGCAGGAATGACCTTGCCGAAGTTCGTGGCATAGGTGACCAGTTCGGCGGCCGTTGCGAAGCTGTCGGCGCCTGGCACCACCTTGCCGTTCTCGATCACCAGAGCCATATCAGACCTCTTTCCAGCCGAGACGCTTATGGTCGTCCAGACAGGATGGGTGAACATGCAACTGCTCGCCGCCCTGCTCTACTTTCACCAGGCCGGTGTAATCCGGCTCGTCGTCTTCCGAGACAGGCTTACCTTTCGGCTTCGCCGCCGCAGCCTCATCCGCAAGGCGTTGAGCGTCTGCCACAACCAAATCAATCGCGTCCTGTGCGCTTTTGTTCCAGTCGGCACGCTCTTGCTCGCCCAAGGACTCAAAAGCTTCCGCGCTCAAACCACTGAGTTCGATAGCCTTGGCCAGCAGTGCCTTTGCCGCCTTCTGTTCTTTCGTCAGTCCAGCCATTGTCATTTCTCCAGAAACAACGCAGGGGCCGAAGCCCCTGGTTGTCGTTGTGGTTGAGTTAGCCGACCAACAGGCTGATGTGCTCATCCTTGATTGCGCGGCAGCCCCAGGCCAAACGGACGTGGTAAGCCGTTTGCAGGAACTGGCGGTAGACCGCGATCTCGAACGACAGGCCGGTCAGCGGGTCGGTAATGGTGATCACGTCGTCGGCCGAGTCACCGCCCTCAGGCATTGCCGGGGCACGGGTTGCCAGTACGATCGCAGAGCGGGCAAACGCCACGTTCGCGGTGTACGAGTTGCCCAGCGTCAGCGCGTTGCCGGTCGGGATGACGATCTGCGAACCAGGCTTGTTCAGCGTGATGGTGCCCGGAGCCGCAACACCGGCACCGACGACGTACTTGTTGTCGCCGTCAGCCGCGAAGGTCGCGATATCACCAGCCAGAACCGTACCGGTACCGGTCGCCAGGGCGATGTTGGTCGCACCGACAGCGGTGGAGCCGTTGGTGACGTAAGCGGCGCCAGTACCTTTGACGTGTCGACCCACCTGGTGGGAATGACGGATCGCCATGTTCATGATGCGGTCGGTCATGCCGTTGCGCAGCATGTCGCTGGAACCCGCCTCGTTGACCTTGAACAGGCCGGATTGCTTGCCGCGCATGTTGCCGATGGCAGAGTGACCCAGGACCAACTGCAGGTCGTTGGTTGGAGCACCGTTCTGCTCCAGGATGCCCAGCACGCCAGCGAAGTCGGACAGGTCAGCCGCAGTGCCAAATGGCGTGGTGCCAACGGTGCCGTAGGCGCGCGAAGCGTTACGGTAGGCTTCGAGCCACAGATCCTTCTCCACTTCGTTCACCAGGGTGCGCATCGCCTGGTAGAAGCGATCCGCCTGGATGGACGAGAAGGTGCCGGCGTTTTGTAGGCCTTTGGTCTGCTCACCATTCCAGCGCACCGGAACGTGCTTGCTCTTGGTGATGGCCACCGCGACGTTATCGACGATGGTGTCCCCCGAGTCCGGAGCGGTAACGCCCGGAACGTTGTCAGCCGCAGCCACTTCGCTGGTGATTGGCACCAGCACGTCCTGGCCGATTGCCGCACGGGCAACGGACGAATCACGGGATACCGCCGGGATGAAGCCCGTCATCTCGCGAGAGATCACGTCGAGCGCTTCGTACAGAGCCGGCACCAGGCCGTTGAGGGTGTTCGCCATTTTGGCTTTCTCCACAAAAAGCCCGCTCAGGGGCGGGCATTGATTACTTGCCGGGCAAACCCGGCGGCTTTGGTCAGTCAGTTACCAAGCCGCCATTGCGTGCGTGATCAGCCTTGGCGGCAGGATCAAGCGCATCAAATGCGGCTCGCGGAAGGGTCTTCTTGTCGCCACCCTTGCCGCCATTGTTCGGAGCGCCGCCGCCATTAGCGCCGGATCCCTTGAGAATGTTGTCGCGGTATGGGTAGCGCTCGACCAGAGCTTCCAGCGCCTCGTCGAAGTCAGCCAGCTCACCAGGGCGGGCGCGGCTGTAGATCTTGTTGCCATCATCGCCATAAGCCACGACCTTGCCTTCCTCGACCTTGAAGGCCTTGCCGAAGGTGTTTTGCAGCATGTCGGGCGGAACGGCGATTTTGTCGGTGACGAACTTGGAGCGGCCGAAGGCGCCGCCGATCTTCTCCTGGTAGAGAATGCCGGTGGTGGTGTCGCGTTCCGTGGTGACGGTCTTGATCTGCTCGGTGAGCGTGGACACCTGGGCCTTGAACTTCTCCTCGGTGGCCGCGATGGCAGCTTGCTTGATCTCATCCACCTTACCCGCCTGGACGAGCTGCCCTGCGTCAAGGTTCGCGACGGTTGCCAGTGCGGCGCGGGCTTTTTCAGGGTCTTCGATGCCTTCGAATGCCTTGGCGCGAGCCTCGGCGGTTTCTTTGGCTTCGCGGTGCCCTCTGGCTTCGGCGTTCAGCGCGGTGATTTTGGATACGGCCGACGGCGCGTCAAACGCTACGTCCTTTCCATCATCATGCGTGTAGACCGGCTTGCCATCCTGCACAACCACATGGCCTTGTTCGTCGAGTTTCAGTTTCATCAGTTCGTCTCCGGGCATCCGCCCAACTGGTGGGCCATCCGGCCCGGTGCGGCGCTATCCATCCGGAATTGCGCCCATAAAAAAAGCCCCGGCGGATGCCAGGGCTGTTTGCTCCACTGAATGCTAGCTAAGCACTTTCAACTTAGAAAATACCTCCACCGCTTCAGATAACCGGATAGCGCTTCTGTCGATAAAAAACACCTGTGCTCCCGGAATCTTTCCTGAAACGACAGCTACGTATCCGTAAAGCGTGGACAGTTTTCTCAGTAAGGGCTGGTCTGTTCCGTATTTGCGACTGAACGGAAGAGGGTAAATGTTAACCAAAGCCCCAACTGCAAGTACGTTCGTAACCCCGAACACGTTGGCAACCGCAGCAGAAAGAGACTTATCAGAATGTTCCGCCATAAGCGGTAAAAACGCATCAAGATCGATGTCGGTAAGAAACTCTTTGTCTTCCATGTTTCGGAAGCGCACACACATTCTCAGCGTTTCAATGGCTTTGCTTTTGCTTTCGGTAGACGACATGGCTTGGAATCCCTATTCAGCGGAAGTCAGAAAAAGACCGATCTACGGTCATGGCGCCATGATATCAACCTATCAGCACCCTCTCACCCCTCAATAGGCAGCCAACACAAATCAACGTCTTGGTCCCGCCAGTCGGCTTGCCATTCTTCATCAAAACGCCGATCTTCGTTTCGATCACCTCGCGCCCTCCACAGCGATGGCATTGAACCATCGTTGCTGGCTTGGGCATCGCACGTACACGCTTGCGCACCTGCTCCGCCGGAGTATCAGGGGCTGATGTGCCTTGAATTAGGTGAAAGCGCGGCGTGTCAGCCACTGTAGGACCTCTGAAGGATGTCGATAGCGTCGCCGCCTTCGATGACGAAAAACGACCAGCTTGTGCCGTTGGCGCCAATAACTTCCTGGCAAATGTAGCGCTCGTGACCGAGATCCCCGACTACCGACTGGAATCCAGTATGGCGCTTTGGAACGCTAATAGACGTATCGCCATCCGAAATGTTTACCGCCTGCCTGTCATTTGTGCCACCGATCAACGTCACTAACATGGCTTATCCTCCTTGGTCATGCAGCCATCTTAGCGAATGACTGCGCGTCATGCTGCTTGATCTGCTCCAAGGTCAACCACTCACCGGTTGGCGAGTAGAAATCCTCAAGGCTCTTGCCATCCTTGTAGAGCTGATAACGCATTGGCCCAAGCACCTGGGCTTTGCGCGCATCTGACTGTCGTTCAAGCCAAGTCCCGTAAGTGGTATCCCCCGGCACCTGGCCGTCCATGCTCGCCCGTTGACTTGGCGTCATCTCGTCGATGGGAATGCCAAGCTCTCGCCATGACTTGGTTCGCGGCGTTGAGGTGCTGCGACAGCAGAAGTGAATCCGCCCCGGGCCTTGCAGCCAAGGCACCTTGTGCCCTATCGGCTTATGCGTGCCGACCTCATACGAAAGTTTGTCCCGGATGATGCAATCGGTGGAGGTCTTCGTGTCCAAGGTGCTGAGCCAGTCTTCGGCCTTCAGGATCTCGCTGTTTGCGACGTTGAACTGTTCGCGTGCAGTGGCCGCTGTGTGGCTCACGGCTGTTTGCACGACCGCTGCCAGGTCTTTACGGGGCCTCTCAAGGAAGCCATCGGCATATCCAGCCGCCCTGGTGCCACGAATGCTGCGGATAATCTGGTCGGTGGTTCTGCCTTCCAAGTAGCCGGATCGGATCGCATTGCGAACCTTGACCATGCGCTCGGCGCCAACTTGCTTGCCCCAGTCGCGCAACAGGCGCCCCTGGAACGGCCGAGACATAGCCGCCGCATATGCCTGCTCAGAGCTGATGCTCACCAATGGAAAGCGCACCAGCACCGGCTCCGGCAATGCCTGCTGAAACAGTGTTTGCTGCCAGTTGACCTCGTAGCCCGCAAGCGCCTGCAGGTCAGCTTCAAGTGCGGCAAACACCTGGTCGTAAGCTTGGGCGTTGACTGCCCTCACCTCATTCAGCAGCAACTCCAGGCGCTCCACGGTGAAGGACTCGGCGGGCATTCGCTCCAACGCCTCAGTCAGCGCAGCCGACAGACTGGCATCCGACCGATTCAACTGAGCGATGATGCGCCGCACCACGCCAAGCTTGTACTTCTCCAGCGATACCGCATGGGCGATATGCTCGTCCTGAAGGATCTCGTTGACCGTTGCCATTTACAGAGCTCCGAGCGCTGGCCCCTGGTCGGCGATCTTCTGCTTCTCGACCTCCCACTCAATGTCATCCGAGACCACGCCGCGGCGCTTGTACTCATTGAACAGGGTTTCGTCGGAGAGCCGGCCTTGGGTTGCCATGTTGAGCAGCAGTGGAAGAGTCGTTTCCGGCGCAAAGTCCACGTCGAAGTTGCCATTCACCTTCACGTGGCCACCTTCCTTCTCGCTCTTCCAGAGCGCGAAATACTGAAGCACCTGGTCAAGCGTGTCCTCAAGCTGGCCAGCCATGGTTTGCAGCGGGCTCATTTCCTGCGCCGCCTCTTCCTCAGCCTGGGTCGCCGTCTTCGTGGACTGTTTGTCCTTCTGAAGCAGCTTGGCACCCGCGATGCGCATCTGATCCTCAAGGTCTTCCAGCGACTTGCGTCCAGCCTCAATGGCGGTGCCGGTGTGTTCCACCCACTTCATGTCGCCGCCGGCGGCAACTTGGTAGCGGAACTGGTCCCGACCTTGAGTTCAAATGCGTCGTCGTCGATACCGGAGATCATCAGCATCGGCACCCTGGCGACGTGCAGGATGTTGTCCTGATCGCTTTGGGACTGCCAGTGCTTCTTGTTGAGGTGCGCCAGTTCCAGCAACGGAGGCGTCGCGGTCATGAAGCCCGTGCGTTTGGTGTAGTACGTAGCCAGTGGAATGACCGAGAGCGTGTTCGTCCCCTCATCAAACTTGGTCCACTCCTTCTTCCCTTTGTCGTCTTCGGTCTTGCGGTACACCCGCCAGCCGCCAGGGATCAACACCCTGATTTGCGGGATGATGGTCACGCCGAACTCGCCAGCACGCTCTTCAACCACCTCTGCGTACCAGAACTGGGACAGCGAGCATTCGCCGCCCTTTTCTTCGGTGTGCCAGCCAATGACCTGCTGGGGGTGAATCATCACCGCATACGGGCGAACGCCAGCGGCCTTCTCGTCCGCAGCAGTGCGTACGACAGAGTTGCCTTGCTCGTCTTTCGTCTTCGGGTAATCCGCGAGCACATGGCAAAGTCCGTGGGAAAGCCCGACCGTGAACAGCTGCTGAGCCCAGACCTGAAGGTTGTTGCCCTGGCGATCGAAGTTCTGCACGTAGGCCTTGATCGAGTCGGGCACATCCTCGCCAAGCACAATGTTCTCGGCGAACACCCTGCCCTTCATGTTCTGGACCGTCTCGCTGAATGCCGGGAGCAGCGTGGACAGCGATAGTCGCTCCTTGTAGGCGTCGTCATCTTCCTTTGGCCACTTCGGCAAGTAGAGCTTGCCCGCCAACTGCATTGCCTTCGTCCCGCCCATCAGCGCGTCAACAAGAGCCCAGTCTTCGCGCATGGCGTCTACTGCCGGTAGCGTTTTGCTTGGGTCGTTGCTCATGGGGTCACATTCTCAGGGAGTTGGTGAAAGCAGTCCGCTTAACGATCGGGTACTCGCGGTGGATGAAGTAGCCGCCAGCGTCATTCGCGTGATCGATGCCGGCGGTCTTGTCTGGCTCCCCGTTTGCGCCCCACACCTGCTGCTCCAAGCCATCGGCATAGGTTGGGCAGGTGAACGGGTTGACCAGGTAGCGGCGCTCGCCCTGCGCATTGCAGAAGACGGCGTTCATTGCGTTTATTCGGTCCTTCACCGGCGGGTTTGCCGCTGGAGCAATAACCGCGAACCCGGCCTGCTTGAGCATGGCCAGGTCGGTGATACTGGCGTTCACGGACTTGCGCGAATCGCCAGAGGCATCAGGGTAGATCCTGATCTCGCAGGTCTTCTTGAAGTCGTTGCCGTCGTGCTGCCAGTAGCGCTCTTTGATGCGGCGGATCATGTCGGGCGTGTCGTAGCCGTCGATCAGCTCATCCACGGCCCTGGGCAGCCCCTGGTCGCGCTTAACATGGGTAATCGCTGCCATCTTGCCGACGTTGAAGTCCATGCCTATGAACAGCGGTTCGCCGGGTTGCACGGTGTCAAAGCAGCCGTTGAGCTTGCGGTCATAGGCGGTGTAGATCGTGCCGGATGTCAGGTTGACGAACTGGCCTTTGAGATACGCCATGATCAGCTGCGGCGGATACGACTCCATCAGGGAGGCGATGTAGTCATCCGGCAAGTTCAGCTCGTTGTCGAACGTGCTGGCCTGCACCAGGCCATACATCTCCTTGAGCGAAGGCTTGTCGCGCAACTGTTTCACGAACTGCAGGAAGACGAACTTGAAGCCTTCCGGCGTCGTGGTGACATCCACCCCGTTCTTCAGCCCGGGCAAGTTGTAGCGCATCCGGGCGATGATCTTGCGCCAGGCCTGCTGTGCCTTGACGGCAGTCAGCACGTCCAGCTCATCCACCAGGGCATGGCCGATCTTGAAGCCGACAATCGTCTGTGGCTTCTCCATCGACCGGCAAATCACAGTGCCGCGATACTGCCGGCCGCTGTAGATATGAACCTCGTGGTTCGCTTGGTTGATCTTGGTCTTCAGCCCCCAGTCGTAGGCCACCTCATCCATCGTCGGATAGAAGATGTCTCGGATCTGTGGGTAAGTCGGTGCGAAGTAGCCAGCGTTGACGCCGGGCCACTCCATGAAGTGTTTGCTCAGTGCCGAGCATCCCACCCAGGTCTTGCCTGAGCCGAACCCGGCAACGAACGCACGAAACTTGTGTGGCAGCGTGAGGAACTGAGCCTGCGGAACGTTAAGGCTCGGCATTCGGCTTCCTCGCGTCCACCACGTCGACCTGAATGCGGGTTGGGATCACCGGTTCATCACCGGCCTCTTCCTTCCGTGCCCTATTGACGTAGATGTCACCGGTTTCTTTTGCGGCCTGCTCCAGGATCTGCATGGCGAGGCCGATGTTCTTCATCGACTCAGCCTTCTCCACGAAGCGGTTCATGGCTCGTAAGCGGAAGGCGCGGTTGGCAATCGGGATCTCGGAAGTCTCTTCGCGGAATCGCTTCCTGGTGTCTTCGAACATCGTCACCCAGCGCTTTGCCAGGCCTTTACCCGATGTCTTCGTCGGGTCGTGTGTTTCCACCTGCTGGCGGGTTACAACGACCCCGTATTCTTTCTGGACAGCTTCAACGACCTGTGAGGGCGTGTCGAAGCACGCCAGGGCCTGAACGATAAAGGCCTTCACGTCGTTTTGAAGGGCTGCCATAGATTCTCATCCGTCCAGAGCCTGTCCAGAATCAGGCCGACTTGAGCAGACAGGTTCCGCAGGCCCTCGCAATGTTCAATTTCCCCACCTCGGCAGGACTGTTTGCAGCATCCACCAACGCTTGAACGTCAGGACTTGCACCGTAGCGGCGGACGACACCGACGAACTCTTCGACGTCGTGACCCTGGAGCTTGATCTTCGGTGCACCGTCTTGGGTGAAGGCTGGTTGACCGTACTTGTCGGTCGCGTGAGCCAGGTGATACAGCTCGTGTTCGATCAGGGCGCAGAACTCAAGGGCGCTGCACTGGGCGCAGTAGTCGGCAGCCAGGGTGATGATGAAGGCCGGCACATCGCCGAACCAATCACGCATCTGTTGCTCCATCCGGGCCTTTTGCCAACCACCCGCCCGGAACGCTACCTCCTCGGCTTGGCCAAGGACTGTGCGCCCCTGCTTTTCGAAAGCTGAGGATGCCCACATGATCCGGATGTCTGCATCCATTAGGTGGGCATGGTCTTCGTTGTGAATGCTGCCGGTGTCGGCAAGGATCTCGGATTGTAGCCATTCCCACACTTCTGGGGGCTGGGGCTAGGCGAATGCCGAAGGCGGATAGGTCGGACAGCTCAAGCAGTGACGATGGAGGGTATGGCCTATCCATGAATCACCTTGAGCTTGAAATAGTGGCGAGTTGCCGGTATTGATAATATTCAACTCAACAGCAGGGAAGTCGAATATGTCTGAGATCTTCAAGCTACTCACAAATCAAAGTATTTCCGGATCGAGCCAAGCGGCTATGCGGCGCGCTGTGGCAGTCGCGAGCGCACTGGAATTGATACATGCGAACATATCAAACCATGCGTACGTGGGAGCAGTAGAGGCCGAACTGGAAGACCTAGGCGTATACGCTGACAAAATCGAAGCAGCACTGAGTCAGTAATGTACCTGTGCCGCACTCACCTGCGGCACACCCACTCCGCACCTGGTAGAGAAGAACGATGCATCAATACGAACTGACCTACGACCATATGAATTCCCCGCAGACAGAGCACGGAGAAGCTCCTGAGCGCATAGATGCTCATGAGCTACTGATGGAGCTGAAGCTTGGCGGAAAAGGTGGTCAGATCGTAGGGACCCAGACGATCAAGGAATCTCTCGCGCGAATGCGCTTCACTAACGTCCGGGTCACTTGGCTGTAGGCTGCTCAATTCTCACGTCTCGAAAGCTCACGTAAAACACGCAAAGGACCAGCACTGCATGCCCATTCAAGAGTTCGACGCCAAGACTGAATACAAGGTCAAACCCGCGCTGTCACATAGCCTTGCGCACAAGCCCGTTTACGCGATGCCCTATTGGCACTTCGATGGCATGCACAAAAAAAATACCGATGCAAAATACCTCTCCGTTGGTTTGTCTCAGTGGGGTGACACAGATCTTTCCCTGAAAATTATGCGCCATGACAAACAATGGTCTCCCCAATCAGAGGAGTTACCACTCCACCGAGTCATTGATTCAACGCTTTTTTTAGCCAAGGTTTTATTGGACCGAGAAAACCAAAGCGTGGAAATAGAACCCAACCTTTTCGTTGATCAGAAGAACGGCTTTCTGGTTAAGCAAGAGCCTGTAACCTCCAGCGAGCAAGACCGCTTTGATAACTTTCTGGAAAAGTACGACGGCGACCTGAAGGCACGCTTTGACACGCTCTACCAGCTTCTAAGCAGCCTCAAAACTCAAGGAAAGTTTTAAGACGCTCCTGTAGCTCAATCAGCATCGCGCCACGGTTTGGCTCATTCAAAAACGTGGCGCGGATTACTGCGATACCCGATTGAGGGCTTCGTCCGCTTTGTCGGCAGCCTGGGCCGCAGTAGTTGCAGCCTTCGTAGCCTTGTCGGCGGCGGTACCGGTCTGGCGGGTCAGTTCTTCCAGGCGCTTGTCGCGCTCACCCATCGCGGTGTCGTAGGCCTTGCGAATGTCGGTCACTTGGCTGCTCTGCTTCTCGGCGAGCGACCAGTAAGCGGCCTGGTAGCCGAGAACAGCTCCACCACCAACCAGCACGACGGCAATGGCCCAGACCTCAGCCCGGCGCCACCAGCGGCGTGCGATAAATTCCAATGCGCATCTGTCCATCAAGCGATTCCTCCCAGCTTGGTGCGCAGGCGAGTGATCTCATCGCTCTGTTGCGTCACGCGGTCAGTGAGTTGAGCGACCTGGCTGGTCAGCGCTTCGATCTTGCCTTCCATGCGCCCAACGGCGGCTGCCAGGTCGTTCCGCTCTTTCGCGAATTGATCGGCGCGGGCCTCGGCTTCTTTGCGGGCGGCGCGCTCCTGGTTCAGCAGCTCGTTCAGGCGCTTCAGCGTGCCGATATCTGCGCTGTCCATTGCTCGGTCGGTCGCATCCTTCGAGAGGAACCGGCGCAACCAAAGCAAGCCGCCCAGCACCACGGTGGCGCTACCGCCCAGCCAGGTAGCTGTGCCTGGGCCGAGGTCAGTAGGATCCATCGTCACTCCATGAAGAAAATGGCCTTCGCCAGAAATAGGTCAGCCCCGACGGCACTCCCTGCTCAGCGCGAAGGGTGTGGCGGGGCCGAATGAAAAAAGCCCAGCTCGATGGCTGGGCTTGTCTAATAAGTCTTCTTTACTTTTTGTATGGTGATAACAAGTCAGCTCCCGCCCAGGTAAGACGCCACGCAGCGGCATCCTTGATGCCTGGGCCATCTGTCCTCACTCGCGCCTCGATGAACCCCGCTTCACGCAGCATGTACATGGCAGCTTTTACTTGGTCATTCAAGCGATCACCCAGGACACCCTTCTCTTTTAACTGCTGGTGAATCTGGCTATCGGTAACTTCATCCCCGAGCGGCAGTGACTCGATTGCCTTCAGAACAAATTCAACAATGTATTTATCGCGTTTCATGCCACCACTCCTATCAAGCTCAAATCCTTAAGTGTTCGAGCGAAACAAGCGTAACAACTTGATGGCAATATGGCATCTCAGAATGAGAACATAAAAGCCGGCGCTTGGCCGGGTTCAGAATAAGTGGGGATGGATGGGATTCGAACCCATGGTCGCCTTGGTATAGCCCCGTAGCGGGCACCTCAACGACTAGCTACCGGTGCGGTATCTATGCGCACTCATTCAACCTTAAGCCGCTCGGTCACCGCCCCCAGAATGCAAAAAGCCCCGCACAGTGGCGAGGCTCTTAAGTGTCAATCCCTAACGCGCAAGATCGACAGGATGGGTAAATACTCTCTCACTTTCTCACTCATTGCAATGGCTATTTGCTACGCCGCGCAACTTTCGATAAGCCCCTCTGCGTCGAGCAGCTCCTGAGCCGCAGTGAGCGCCTCATTCACCTGGTCATCCAGCGTCTTGCGGATCCCTGAGCGCCACCGGTACCGCGTCGATTCCGGCTTGCCGTCATTGTCCCAATTGGTGATGTCATACCAGGCGGCCGGCAGCACAGCGGCGGAACGTTTTCCCTCGGCACCGGCAACCTGCGGAATAGCCCACGTCAGCACAGCGCACTCACGAAACCGTTTCGGCGCCGGCGACTTTACCGAATTCAGCAGCTCCAGGATCGCGCCGTGCTTGCGCTCCTCGTGGGTGGAGTACTTGGCCACCAGTGCCCGCCAGTGCGCCGGGGTAAGCGCCTTATGCAACCGACCGAATACCCAGCAGTCCTGGAGAAACGCAGCCTCCTTCCCGATGATCTCCCCCTTCTGTTTGGCGCACTGAACCTTCGGCTCGAAGTCGCAGCCGCCGGCGGAACTGATGGTCTCGGCCGCAAGGGCTCGAACTACTGCTGAAACAACGTTGCGATAGGTCATGCGGCTTCCCCTTTTTCAGCTCTCTGGTCATTGCCCGGTATTTGGCCTTGATGGCCTTGATCTCATCGACGGTGTACTTGCATGGCGGGTGCCGGCCTTCCAGCCAGGCGACCTTATCGGTGCCGATGCGCTGCACCAGACGAATCCGGTATTCCACGGCATTGCCGGAAAGGTTGCGGTTGCACTTCACGCACTGCCGGTGGATGTTCAGCGGCTCGAAGCGCAGCTCTGGACAGGCACCGACAGATCGGTAGTGCCCAGCGTCCCACCGGCTGCCAGTCATGAGATCGTTGTCGTTCGGCGTCGAGTCGCAACTGATGCAAGGCAGGTGTGCGTCACGCAGGCGCACGTACTCGTTCACCGCGGCCTGGGCTTCGCGCAGATGGTCCGCCCGGGTCTTCAGCTTCTCCTTGCGGACCTTGATCTCGCGGCGCCCGGCCAGTACCAAGGACTTCTTCTCCTTGGCCTTCTTCACCTCGACCACGGCCAGCGCACACTTAGGGCTGCACACCGCCTGACCGAGGCGCTGAGGCGCGAATGAGGCCCTGCATGCTGGGTTCTTGCAGATCTTGGGCTTGGGTGCCTTCTTCTCCTTGATGGCTACGCGCATGGCTCGGCCTCCTTGGTTTTCTGCTGATCTTGGGAGAAGTCGCCGCGCAGGGGCATCAGGTTCTTTCGTGCTTGATTGCCCACTCATCGCGAAAACGGCACATCCATCCACCGATCCCCGCCGAAGGCCTGAACTGATATTTCTTACCTGACGTTGGCGAAACCACTACCTCGTTTGGCATAACGAAGTGCATCAGCTCCGCCGTCTCGCCCATGTAGCCGCCAGAGATAACCAGCGCCAGGTCGCCCGGCTTGAAGTTATGGCTCATAGCGCTTTCCTCGCGGCCCGCTCAACTTCGGCCTTTCGGTCCCTGCGCTTGCGCTCGAAGTCTTCGGCCGAGCGCTTGCGACGCTGATCCAGTACCACACCGGCGATGAGAGCCAAGGCAATCAGGACTCCGTAAATGTCTGCGTAATCCATCAGTACCTACCTCCCCAGTTATCCTTCTGCGTCCAGCGCACCTGGTGCTCAGAGCCAAACGCATGCACCCACTCGATTAACTCGCCGCACTGCTTCACAGTGAGCTTGCTGGTGCGCTCGTAGATGACGTCGAAGCCGTTGCCGTCCACTGCCGGGATCATCTGGGGCTGGTCGCCAGTCTCACGCAACCAAGCAGCAGTCAGCAGGCGTTTCCAGATCAGGACATCCCACTTCTTACCGGCGTGCTCTACCTGGGCGGCGATATCGGCCAGCGCCGCGTGCAGGGCCTTGTTCTGCTCCCCGCTGCGGTCAACTTCGGTGATGGCCAGCTTCTTGGGCCTGGCCAGGTCCAGGCCGGCGATGTAGCCCATGGCCTTGTTGCGGTCTGATTCGTTGCGGATCTGGAGACTGGTCATGGATTCCTCCGGTCGTGAAAGTTGCCACCACGACGCTTGAACTGCGTGCTCACCTGCGAATCAGCAGCTCGCCCCGCGTCGCGCAGGCTCACGTCGGCGTTGTCTTGGTAGCCCTTCCAAACGACTTCGTCACCGTCCTTCCCAGAAAGAACCAATAGCACCGCGGTGGGCTCACTCTTCACGTCGTCGGCCTGAATCCACTCTGCAAGGGTGCGCAGGTACTCGGCGATCTCGTTGCGTTTTGCCTGCTCTCCAGCGACACGCCTGTTGTGAAGGCTGCGCGAGGCTGGGAACTGATGAATTTCGGCTGTCATGACTGCTCTTCCTTGCCCATCGCTGACAGGATGTCGTGCAGATACCCTGTCGCCACAATTGGCTGCTTTACAGCGGCATCACACAGCTTCTGCACGAAAGCGGTAGCGCTCTGCAGGCGTTCGGAATCCTTGCGCAGCGCCTCGTTCTCGGCCTTGAGCTGGTCACGCTCGGCCTCCAACGCTTTCCCTCGGCTGCCATTGCAGGTTTCGCATACAGCGTTTGGAATCCCTTCCCCTGCCATTCCCCACCACAACCCATGCAATCCGCGCAGGCACTGCAGGCGCGGCTGCAATTGCCATGTTGATGTGGTCGTACCCTTTGGAAGTGGCCACCATATGAGCTCGCCGCCACATGGCATCGCGCCTGCTCTCGTATTCAGGTGTGCGGTATGCAGGTCGGTCGCCCCACTGCTTGGTGAGCCGCTGGTTCTCGGCGATCAGGGCCAGGACTGTTTCGGGATCAACCTCTTCGTGGAACTGCTGGAGCGCACGCATCTCCTCGCTTTCATCAGCGAACTTGATTGTGTCTTGGGCCGCGTATTCGGCGGCCTTCTGAAGTTCGGTGTAGTCGGTCATAGCGCGTCCCCCGGATTTTCCAGCAGCGCAAGGTTGTCCTCCGTCAGCCGGGCGCACTCTTTGCGCAGGCACTCGTTCTCAGCCAGCAGTTCAAGCGCTACCTCCTCCACGGTCTTCTCACCGAGGAACTCACCAAGTGCTTCAGAGCTCTGCTTCCACTCACTGCAGTCAGCCTTCCAAGAAGCGACTTCACTCCACAGCAGCTTCTGAAGTTTATGCTTGTCGATGGTCATGCTCGAGCCTCCAATTCCTGGGCCTGCTTGATCAGCAGCGCCCGGCGATCCGCCAACTCGTTGGCCGCTTCAATGCGCATTTCGGTTTTTCGTTCGGCACTGGCCTTGCGCATTTCCAGCATGGAGTTTTTGACCAGTTCCAGCTTCTGGCGCAGAACTGGCGCAGGCTGGGTGACGGCACCGGTGAGCAAACCGGCAATGGCGCGGCCATCCTCGGTCACTGGAACAATGCTCAGGTCAGCCAAGTACTTCTGGCCGTGCTCTTGGGAATGCGCCTCAGCTCCACCGCCTTGGTGACGGCCTGGACGCGGCGGTTGGAGTCGAAACCCACGGACACGTGCCAATTGACCGGTTTCGCATCCTCGCGGGCCTGGCCCACGAACCTTTGGTAGGCGTCGATGAACGCCATGCGCGCACCGATTTTGTCGCCGCCATCCAAGATGGGTTTCGCGGCTGCCAGAGCCAGTTGGATCTCGTCGGTCAGCACCACGGTTTCGAATTCATCGTTGGTGGTCATGGCGATGGCCCAGGCCTCGTCCTTGCCCGGGCGCCCGTCGGAGGACTGAACGCGTTGCAGGATGTCAGCCATGGCCAGCTTGCCCTTCACCTCGAAGCGGCAGGCCTTCAACGCGGCTTTGACGACGGGCACCGGATACGCGCAGAGGTCTTCAGCCATCATCGCGGCAGTGCCCGGGTTCATTTCCTGGCCCATGGCCTCGGCTGTGGCACAGATGGCGGCGGCCAGCCCGGCAACCTGCTGGTCATTCATTTCAAAGGTATTCATTGCGGTCACCTGCTTGGCGTTTGGCCAAAACCATCTGGGCGGCCTGCTCCGCTGCGGAGTGGTTCGCTTCTGTCCGTTCCATCTGGCGGGCGGTCGTGCCGTTGATGCGCTGCCCGGTCACCCACTGGGTGTGATAGCTCTCGGCGTTGGCCAGCAGCTCGTTGAGGCTGTGGCACTTGCGCAGCACAGCGGCATCGCTGGTTTTCAGGAAGTGGGCAGCGACGTGGTGGGCGACATCCGCGCCGAGGCGGTCGACCAGCTGGCCAAGCTGGCCGCCAACCTTGGCATTCCATACAGGCCAGGCGCTGTAGCGTTTGCGGTAAGCCATGGCGTAGTTCGCCCAGACCTTGAAGGTTTTGCAGGCCTGGTCTTTGGGGCCCGGCATATCGGCGGGGATCTCCACTCGGGGAGCATCGCTGCGATCAACCACCAGCACCAAGCCGCGGGACTGAGCCGGCTTGCCGGTGGCGTCCTGCAAGTCCTGACTGGTGCCCTGATTGGTACCCTGATGATTGGTATCCTGATTTGTCGGAGATTTTTCCGACCCTTGCTCGGATTTTTTTCCGACCTTGCTCGGAGATTTATCCGAGGTAGATCGGATATTTTTCCGACCTTTGTTTTTTGGCGGGGTCGGATATTTTCCGACCCATCAAGCTTCTGGTTCCACTCGATGGCCTTCTCGGTAAGGCGAAAAAGCGTGATGTTCGAAGTGCTGGAAAGCTCAATCAAACCGGCCTCTTCCAGGGCCTTCAGCATGCGGTAAGCGGTGTCTGGCTTGTCGGTGAGCAGCGGTAGCTCCTCAGTGATCTTGGCCTTGCTCAGCGCGAAGAAGATGCCGTCATCAGTCTTGATTGGCTTGGTCCAGCTCGGGCAGCCGTAGACAAAGGCGAACAACAGGGCTTGCTGAGAATTCAGCCCCACTCCAGCGCTTTCACCTGGTTAATCGTGACGGTGTATTGCATGTCAGGCCTTCCCGACCTTAGCGGCCAATTCAAGGAAGCGATCCACGTACCAGTGAGGTTGCGTCTCGCGGGGGCATTGAGGGCTGGTGAGGTTCTTTCCGTAGGCCATGCCCTTCTCGGTCACGGACCAGA
Organism: Pseudomonas poae; assembly: GCA_004000515.1. GTDB lineage: Bacteria > Pseudomonadota > Gammaproteobacteria > Pseudomonadales > Pseudomonadaceae > Aquipseudomonas > Aquipseudomonas cremoris. The sequence continues at coordinate 4,224,082 of CP034537.1, read as the reverse complement.
AGTCGACCATTTCCTGCTTGGAGTTTTTGCGCTGGAGCAGAGTCAGGAAGCCGTGAGCCTTGAGCGCGAGGTTGAAGGCGCGGGCAGTGCTGGCGATGGCGTGATCTTTGATTAGGGCGGTGATTGCCTTGGTCGGCATCGAAGAACCACCAGCGGCGTCAGGGGCGGCGTCCACCGCATAGCCTGGGAGGAATTTGGAATCCAAGCCGTTGTTGGTGGCGATCTGGGCGAGCATCATCACTTGGCTGGATGGCGCAGGCTTCAGCAGGCGTGTGAAGCATTCCAGGATTGCGAGCTCGCCGACGACCTTCGTGCCGTTGGCGATCACCGCTTGACGCGCTGCGGCCTGCCCTTCCAGTTCGTGCCAGCGTCGAATGACCTTCATGCGCATCGGAGCGCTGTAGCCTGTCAGTAGGCAGTCGGTATGCTCGCGATCAAGAAGATACTGCACTTGCTCACGATTACGACCGTCTAGGTAAATGTCCTCAAATCTGAGGAGATCGACTTTCAAGTCCTTGAGCATGGCTGCGATGTCACGCAGCACGTTATCGTGTCGCTTGCCGGTTACGCTAGCGATCTCGCGTGACGACATTGTCCGCGCCACGTTTTGCGATTGCACAAAACGTGGCGCGAGATTGTTGGGGCTATTGATCGATTCTGTGTGTTGGTGCATGATTCGCTCCAGTTGTTTACCGCTGTAGAAAAAGCCGACCTCGAACGTCGGCTTTTTTGTGCCTGGTATTCAGGCGATTGATTTCAGTGCAGGCTTGCCGTTGATCAGTGCCTCAGCCTTACGGCGCAACTCCCCTGCCTTCGCTTCAACCTGACGGCATTGCCTGGCGAACGCTGGCAAATGCGGCAGATCCAGTTCGCACATCACCTGGTCGTCAAACACTTCGCTGCCGGTGTCGATCACATCGCCCAGGGCGCGGATCAGTGCGCCGAAACTTTTGTTGGCGCATTGGTCGCTGGTCATCTGGCGGGCGCCGGTCAGCCCGTGGCGGCTCGCCAGTTCGTTCACGCAGTGGTCGCGGAATTCAGGTTCAAGGGCGTTGACCCACGATTCCTCCAGCCAGGAAGGCATTTCCTGATCGCCGGACAGCCAGCGCTGAACACGCTTGAGCCAGCGGCCGGTCGCCTTCACAAAGTCGGACACGTCGTTCTGTAAGGTCAGCGCTGCGAAGTCCGGCACCTCTTTGGCGATGGCCTTCTCCGGGCACGCCAGATGGAGCTCGCGACTCAGCGCCTGGGCGAAGTCGTCTTGGCTCAGGCTGGTACGAGCGATCTGGTTTGCAGCGTGGGCAACCAGCACCTGATCACGGGTTTGTACGGTGTGTCTGGAACTGGACGTTTGCATGGGGACTGCTCTCTTCTAATCTGGCTTCAATGGAACGGCGGACAGGGATGTCAGGCGGCGCCGCGTAGGACTTTGTGCGCCAGGTCGAGAAGATCCGGTCGCAAACCTGCGATGGTGATCTCTCCACCTGATGCGTCCTGAAGGCGCTCTGCCAGGTCGGCCGAGGCTTTTCGGTGACCGCCTGCCAGCTGCCACAGGTGCCCTACCGTCGTCTTGGCAGCGGCAGCCACTGACTGGCGCCGTTCGTTTGAAGCGCTGGCGAGCCAGTCACGCAGATGGTCATTCATGGGATCTCTCCTTAAACATGGGAGAAATTTAGCTTATGGCTAATATCGTAGCAAGGAATATTTAGCTTTGAGCACATTTAGCATTGAGCTAAACGCTGGCATTCTTGCCCGCATGGATATTTATGCGATTCGTAAACAGCAACTGATCAGCCTCATAGGAAACCAGCGAAAGGCGCGTGCGCCGAGCGCTGGGGAATGGCGCCTGCGCACCTGAGCCAGATTTTGTCGGACAAGACAGCGAAGAATTTGGGAGACGATGTAGCGCGGAGAATCGAGGCGATTGAGGGGCTGCCCAGAGGTTGGTTTGACTCCATATCGCCAGGTGAGTCGATAACTCCAGCTGAAGAACTGACTTCGAGCGATCACGCAGGCGAGACATCCGCACAGACAGCGGCGGACCAGATAAAGCGGATGCTTTCGAAGGTCAAGGTTTAACGAGCACGGCTCGTGACAGAATCATTGCGGCCGCTGACGAGTCGAGCAACGTCATAACCGTCGACTTCTCTCGCCCTGGCCAGGTAGGCGACGAGGTGTGGATTGCTCACTACGACGTGCGCGCAGCGATGGGCGGCGGACAGATCCCCCACGAATATCCGGAAATGCTCCAGGACATACGCGTCAGCCCCAAGCACCTGCGCGACCTGGGCCTTACCTTCAAAGAACACTTTCACCTGAAGATGATCACTGGGTGGGGGCAGTCAATGGCCCCGACGATCAAGGATCGCGACCCGCTACTGGTCGACATCACGATCCGGGAGTTCACGGGTGATGGCATCTACCTCTTCTCCCATGACGAGATGCTGTACGTGAAACGCCTGCAAAAGAAAGGAAAGGATCGCTTCAAGATGATTTCGGACAACAAGCACCACGACCCAGAGGACATCAGGGTGGACGACACCCATATCCTGGCTCGGGTGCTTTACGTGTGGAACGGGCAACCGGTGTGAAGCCATGGCACTCACTAAACCCAACCAGCAACTGCGCCGCGATCTGAAAGAGGCTGCTGCCCTGCTCAAGTGGTCAGGCGTCGATTTGTTCGGAGTCGCTAAGCGGCTTCTCGCTGCTGGTGATGAAATTAGCGCGGACGAACTGATGATGATCGCGCTGAGCTACCAGTCGACGGAGGACAAGCTGGCGGGTTATGCGGATGAGGTGAAGGCAGGGCAGATAAGTAGAAGCAAGCCCGAGTAGGTGCGCTATACGCACGCACGGAAGAAAATTAGAGCAAGGGGATGTGCTTTGCCTTTACCAGATCTTGATAAGCGCGGTTTTCTGCCTGAGGGTTGCCATAGGGCCTCCTGGGAAGAGGTTAGAGCGGTGTTCTGCGTCAGCGGTCACCGTCGAAACCTCATGAGGGAGTTTCACCGTTTCATAGAAGCCGAATTAAGGCCGGTCGGTAGCGGTCTGTCGCTTATCGTCGCAGGCAGCTTTATCTCTGATAAGGTAACGCCAGGCGACATAGAATCATCAATACTGATTCCGAATGCGGAGCTTGCGGCGCGCGCTGATCTTTTGCGCATCGGCTCTCCAGCAGAAAACGCTCGCATTAAGTCTACATATGGAATGGATTTTTATGTGACTCTGGACCTGGCTGGGCACAACGACTTCTATAATTTCTTTCAGTACGTTGGGCCAAAGGCTGCGGGAAAGAAGAAGGGCTTAAACGAAAAGGACCGGCGCGGGATAATTGAGGTTTCACCATGGTGACCTGGGTAGAACAAGTTCACAAAGGGCGTCAGCTTTTCAAGGTCAGATTGCGGCCGCTAAAGCTGCTGAAGCCGGTACCGGCATCGACCTTTCCGGCATGATTGACCTCTATCGCCTCAAACTTGAGGAGATGTATTTGGAGGAGATGCCGCTCGCCAAGATCATGGATACCTCGGACTTAGTATTCCACGCTGAAGGGCCGTCCACTACTGCTGGGGAGCCTGGTCTAAGAGCTTTCAACTGGCTGTGTGTTTCTGCGGAAAACAGTTGCGAATGCTCGCCAAGGCCATTTTCAACCTAACCGACCTAGACGCCAAAAGGCTGGCCAAAAACCTCGACCTGCGCTTTTCAGGTTTTGCGCCTGGCAGTATCTATGCAGGATTTTCCATCGCCCCCATGGATTCGATCATGGATAGCGATGAGCCGGAATCTGTGCACGAGGCCATCAAGTTCGCAATCCGACAGCTTCCGACCATCCCAGAATTTATTGACGATGAGTCGCTAAATCTTGGGATTGCCGAGCTGATACCTGATCCTGCGATGCGCGACGCGAGCCTGGAGGCACTTTTCAGGCTCTCTCCAACTGGTAAGGTCGGGATTCATACGCTCGACATTTCCTCTCCTGATGCCGGTCAGAGCGAGCTAGGAAATCGCGAGCGGGTGGTGCTTCGAGATGCTCTTCGGAAACCTGTGACCCTCAAGAAGAGGTTTGGAGAGTTTGTCGGCGAGGTTCGAGAGGTTGATCTTGATTCTGGAAGATTTCATCTGCGAAATATCTCCGGCGTGGGCACTCTCCGCTGCGTGCTTCCGACCGTAACCAGTGAGATAGGTCAAAAAATACTGGGTAGCGTTATCGCCGTCTCTGGTGATTATGAATGTGATGCGGCAGGACGGCCTCGGCTAATGTTCGCTCACGACTTAAAGCTAGTTAAAGAAATGTCCGAGCAGCATCGAATAACCGTATAGCACTTAAGCCCGGCCCAGCGCCGGGCTTGTTTCTGGCAAGCGCCCTGCTCTGCTATTGTGGCGCTCCCTGGACGCAATGGAAGCAACGAAGAATGGACTCATGGAAGACCATGGCGGCCGCCCTACTGTTGTCAGTCAGTACTCAGGCTGTATCAGGTGATGGGGCCAACCCTATTGCCGCCGCGATATTTCTCACAATTTGCGCGCCGACCCTTTTAATTGGGGCTACCACGTCTCTCACGACCGAGCCGCCTGAGATTTTCAAGTCAGCCAAGACCGACGCCCTGGCTTTCGTTGGTTCAGATGGCGAGATTCGCGGCGCTGAGTTTGAGCAGGCTTCCAGGTACTACAGAGCGACCTACAGCTCGCCTTTGATGAGCGACATGCAACTGGCCCAGGCGATTGCATCGTCCTTCTGAATTCACCGGATTTCTTCACTCAAGCAATATCTCGGCACGCCGATGCCCTGATACTGCATTCCGCAGTGCATGGAGGCTTTATGAAGAAATTTGCTGTAATTGGCCTGGTGGCTCTGCTTTCGATTGCTTCCTTTTCCGCCTCGGCGTGCCCAAAAGGCACTCACCCAACAGGTGGAACAGGATCGCACCATAAGGGCGGGACCTGCTCTAATCAAAAGCCCGGCCCAGAGCCGGGCTACTTGCATCTTCCCCTACCCTTTCCCGCCCATGCACTCGGCGGTGCTGGCAAGCAATGTTCCCGCCTCCTTTACAAGCAGAACCCATTCGTCGCTCGTAATGAGTTCGGCAAGCTCCATTGCGTCAGCCCGTCTCAACAACCCAAAGTACTTATCCTCTGCGTCCATTTTATTGTCAGCCACTGCAAATAGGTCGCGCCAGGCTGTCATGGCCAATCTTCGCTGCGCCTCTCTCATTTAGGGCCCCTAATGGTGAGATCGAGGAGTATGGATCAAGTCATGAGGCGAGGCGTTCGGAATGATCCCTTATTACCGCCCAATGGTGGCTGTACGCCACGAATGGTAAAGTGCGGGCTCAATTACGGGAGGGATACCATGCGCCATTACGGATATATTTTTTGCCTGCTAGCAGCGATTGGCCTTCAAGGATGCGGGGAAAAGGACCTCACCCCAGAGCAAAAGGCATATGTTTCCAGCCTAGAAGCTGAGCTTTTGCAGACAAAACAAGGTATTGAGACTGGGACCAGGTCGGCGGCTGTCTACAATGGCGGATTGATAAAGGACTTGATCTTAACTCGGATTGAGATTCTTAAAACCAACCAGGCTTTGCTCGAACAGCGAATCTTGGCCGTCCAATCTAAAGCAAACGTCACTGTAGCCACTGTCACATCTAAGGTGGACGCTGATCTAGCCAGCAAGCTGGCTGGTGAAATAGCACAAGCAAAGGTAGGTATAGCGTCGGCTAAGGCTGAAGCGGCTAATTACAGTGGGGGCCTCATCCAAGCGTTGAAGCTCTCCACTATAGCGACTAGTGAGCAGACTCTTGCGATGCTAGAGCAGCGGTACCTAGTTGCAAAATATGGCCTGAATCCCATCAGCCGATCTTCAGCACAACCATCTACCATGGGCGCAACCCAAGGCGCCTCCGTGACTTCGCCTCCACCTGCATCCAAGCCTGATCTCCTCCCTCCAGGTGCTGGGCCTTTTGGGTTTGAGGCGGGAATAAGTGGAGATGTCATTGAAAAATGACAGGCGAAGCCCCAGACTCGTCAAGGAGTCCGAAAATCTATATTTGCTCGATACAGCACCAAAAACCAAACGATGCTTTTGAACAATATGGCCTGGTCATATCCCCCACGGTCGGCCTTTGCGTGGTTAGAGGTGTTGGCAAAACCATCCAGACAAACGACTTTGGGCATCAGTTGCAAGCAGGCTACGGCTCCATGAAAGATGCATTGACCTCTGTTTACGGAAAGCCAAAGATCTATGATTTCTTGATGCCGAGCAGCATTTGGAAGGACTCGAATGATTGGATGACCGGACTTTTCAAGCAGGACCGGACTTTGGCTGCGGAATGGAAAGGTCCAGGAATCAAAAACGACATCAACAGCATCTCAATCGATGCTCGAGCCCTTTCTAGAGACAAAGGTTACTTTGTAGTGGAGTACGCCTTCAATAACAGTCCGGAATGCGCTGCTGAGCTAAAAAAACAAAAGAACGATTCCCTGTAATTCACCATTACAAAAGCCCGCCCCGCGCGGCTTTTTTCATGCCTATCAGAACGGCGCCGCCTCTTCTTCTGGCTGAAACTCGACCTCTCCCCTCCCCGCTACGTCGACTTCCTGCTGCTCCCATCTCACCGTCACGCTGCCGTCGTCATTGAGTGTCAGCTCAAGCTCGTCCGTTTCGGCAATCACCCCCAGCACCTCTTCCCACTCCCGGTCCCCGTCCGTGTCCAGGCGATGAATCGTAACCCAGCGCTGCGCCTGTGCCACCGGGTGATTGATCATCGATGAGACGCGTAGCGCAAGGCGCTCCATACCACTAATTTCCTGCTGTGCTGCCAGTGCCGCCTGCTTCTTTGCCATAAAATCCCCACCGACCGAATGCTGTATATCCATACAGCTAGTGGAAAAATCATAGCTCACTGCTAACTGGCGCGTAAAGCGCTTATGGGCCTCAGTCATAGACTTGGCGGGTCGAGATAATTTCGCCCTACGCTAAATATTTAGCTCGGAGCTATTGACGATATTTTAGCTTGAGGCTAAATTAACTCCATCGCAGCGACACACGACCGCTGCGAAGGGGCTGACACCCCCGCCGCTCTTTAACAGCACGGGAACCTCGCAGATCGATCCCCAGTAATGGGCATAGGGCGAGCAATAAATTCGAGCTCCACGCCAGCTCTGGAACTGGCCGTGCTCACCAGATGTGAGTACGCGAAACCACGCAAGCCAGCCAGGAAGAACACCGGACACGAAATGTGTGACCTGGCCAGAGATATGAATCGGGCGATGCGCGTGGTGGAGATGAAACACCCACAGATTTACTGATGCCGCTTCTATGAGGCGGCATTGGAAATCAACGGAGGGCAAGACGATGGCCTACTACAAGACAAGCGATGCCGGTGTTCTGGCGGCTTGGAAGGCGTACAGAGACAGCGCGGATCGTTTGCAGGTGCAGGGCGAAGAGTTCGCCCGGCGCTTTGTAGGCGCCACCGCCCTGTTCCAGACCAGCATGCACAGTGGCCGCAACTTCTACGGCCTGAAGTTCAGCCCGCCAATGCCACAGCCGCTGTGGACGAAGCCAGACCCAAAGGCAGAAGGGGCTCAGTTCCCGCGCTCAAGCCTTCCACCTGGTACCAAGGGTGATGAGCGAAAGGCGCTGAAGCTTGAGCTGGAAAAGCTGAAAGAAGACTTCAAGGCGAACAAGCCAAAGGATAAAGCGGACCTTCAGCCGTTCCTCGACGCAATGGGGCTTGGCGGCGGCTCGCTGTTCTTCTCCAGCTACAAGCATGTGGTGACGCCTGACTGCATCTACGTGAGCACGTCGGCAAAGCCGAATGGCGTGATGATCGAAATCCTCGGTAGCGAGTTTGAGGCTGCTGAAGCAGCTAACCCCTGAACAACCAGCGCCACGACAGCCTGTCTTTAACTGCCCGAGCGCCTCGAAAGAGGCTGCATCGGAATGTCGGCGCCCCATGAAAAAAAGCTGATCCAGGCCAACTGTTTGTATGCGAACGGGCGGACGTAGTTAGGCATCTTGGTCAGGACCGACATTCCAATGCAGCTTCAACAGGTGGCCACTGCCTTCCCAGTGACCGAACAACAGGAGATACGACCATGAAGTAGATCAGCGATTTAGACGCGTGGCGTAGCAAGCCTGAAGGCTTCGCCCAACACCCTAACAGGCAGCGGAAAGCAGGGCCGTCGATGTCACCGCGCATCAGCCGAAAGGTAGCCCCCCAAACGAAGACGAACACCGCAGGCGAGTCCGAGGGCATAGCTGGCCAGACTCGACACATCCCGGGCAGTGCCGGGCGTCTGCACCCTTCCCCGCCTCTATTACGTCAGCACTCACCCCGCGCCCATCGGCAAGCAGCGGGAGAAATGAGTGTTGACGAATACAGGTGAACAACACGCCTCTGGAGGCGACCATGAACCAAAGTCAGCACGCTTACTGCGACGTAGCGCTCGCAATGAACCAGCGCCGCAACATGGCCCTAGCCCTTTGCCTTGGACTGGTCGGATCCAGCGCTCCAAAAACCTCACCTCTCTACCGGGTCATCCCGGCTGGGAATGAGTTCTTCCACGTCGTCGACTCCACCACCGGCAAGGTGAAAGGTTTCCGCCGCAACCACAACGAAGCCTGCGCCCTCGCCCGGCGCCTGGAGTCCCCCCATGTCCAGCATTTACGCGGATAGCGCCCAGGCCAGGGAATCCGACAGGCGTTGGGACTTGCCGAACTTCGGCAAGAAGCCGCATGTCGATCTGTTCCACGAATACACGGCTGACGACCTGGCAGAGCGCGAGTCACGGCGTCTCAAAGAGCGCGCAAGCCTAAAGCTCCGCATCGGTGTAGCAATGGCACAGATGGAGTTGATATGCCCACCAGCCGAGGGCGTCGAATGAACATCGCACAGCGAGACCATCAGAACGCCGTCAGCTGGATCGAGGGCGAGATCGAAAACATGATCCGCGACCTCGGCAAACCAAACGCCAGCTCGGCAGCGACATCGTGCGTCACCCTGGCCTTCATGTTGCGGGTCATCGACGAAAACGAACACCGGTACTTCCGGGCGTGCATCGACAAGATTTACGCCAACTACAACGCTTCACTCACTTCCGCCGCCTGACGGCACCACTCAACCCTACAAATTTCAATGCTGCGCCTGGCGCGGCGAGGGATCGTCATGTCCAAAAACACCAACCAAGCACTCGCACAAGAACCGCTCGAAACGAGCGAAACCGAAAAAATCTAAAAATTCAGTTGTCCCTGCTGTTGCCGTCACCGACATCGCTGAATATCAGCCGCACGAAGAACAGATCGTTCGCCTGGAAACCGCTTACGCGAAGTTGGTCGTTGATTGCGCGACCAGTGAAGGCTTGGCAAACGCGAAAGAAGTTCGAGTCGATATCCGCGACGTCCGCTACGCCCTGGCGAATACAACCAAGACGGCACTCATCCCCTACCAACAAAAAGTCAAAGACGCCCAGGCTCGCGTCAACCAGGTGAAAGAGTTCGGCGAGACCTTGAAGGCTCGTGTGTTGGTGCTTGAAGAGCCAGTCGACGAAGCCATCAAAGCCGAAGAAAAGCGCGTCGCCGATGCCAAGGCCGAAAGGGAGCGGCTGGAGCAGGAGCGCATCGAAGCCATCCGGGCGAAAATCAACCGGTTCAGCTCTGTCGCTGCCGCCTATGCAAGCCGCAGCGCCGCCGATGTCGCAAGTGTTCTGCAGAGCGTCAAGGAGTCGGTGATCCTGCCCGAAGAATATGGCGAGTTTGAAGCCGAAGGCACCATCGCTCGCGACAACGCTATTGAGCAGTTGGAAGCGCTACACAAGGCTGCCGTTGACCGAGAGGAAGCTGCTGCCAAGTTGCTGGAACAGCAGAAAGAACTGGATGAACTGCGTGAAAAGCAGCGTAAGGCCGACGCCGAAGCCGAGGAACTGCGTAAGCAGCGTGCCGAAGAAGACCGCAAGCGGCTGAAGCAACAACAGGACGATTTGGACCAGCAACGCCGTGATATGGAGGCACAGCAACGCCAACAGCGTGAGCAACTGGAAGAACAGAAGAACCAGCAGAGCTTGCGCGACGCGCAGTATCAGCGCGATCAGGAAGAGCTGGCCCGCCTGCGTGCCCAAGCTGCCGCGCCGACTCCGATCATCACCCCAGCTCCCGCGCGGGTCGTAGAGAAGGTTGAAGCCGAACCAGTCAGCTCACAGGTGACCACCGCTGAAAACGACGATGTGACTACGAACGCGCCTGCGGTTGAAGACATCATCGAGGTGGTTGCCCTGGGCTTCGATGTGAACCTCGAAACTGCTCGCGCCTGGCTTCGCGCCATTCGCTTTTAACCACCCTTTCCATCTGATGGACAGCACATCCCATGCTGGCTACGGAGAGCGTTATGACCGATACAACCCCCCAAGCACAAACCGGTCTCTCGACCTATCACGACCCATCGCACAATGCGGCCGCGCTAATCCTCGACCCAGGCACTATGCGGTCGATGAGCGACCTGCCCTGATGATGTCGCAGGGCGTAACCACAGTCCCTAAGCATCTCAAAGGCAACCAAGCCGACTGCATGGCGGTGGTGCTTCAAGCAATGCAGTGGCAAATGAACCCATTCGCCGTGGCGCAGAAGACGTTCATCGTCAACGGCGGCGCATTGAGCTATGAGGCGCAGCTCGTTAACGCAGTGATCATCGCCAAGGCGCCAGTCACAAGTCGATTGAACTTCGAATGGTTTGGCCCCTGGGGAAACGTCATCGGGAAGATGCGTGAAGTCACCAGCAAGACCAAAAAGGACGAGGACACTGGCGAGTTTAAAAAGTACCGCGTTCCGGCCTGGAGCTTTGACGACGAAAAAGGGATCGGCATTAAGGTTTGGGCGACCTTCCGGGGTGAAGACGAGCCCCGCACCCTGGAGCTTTTGCTGACCCAGGTCCGCACCCGCAACTCTACGCTCTGGGCAGAAGACCCCAAGCAGCAAATCGCGTACCTGGTTACCAAAAAATGGGCGCGCCTCTTCTGCCCTGACGTGATCCTTGGCGTTTACACCCCCGACGAATTTGAAGATTCGTACGGTGGCGAGATCGACATCACCCCGCCAAACAGACAGCGAACACCGCAGCCGCTGCCGGCGTGTCATTCGGGCCAAAATCCCCCTCGCCTGAAATTGACGGAGTATTCGCGGACCTGCTGAGCGTTGCCAAGCGCCAGGACATCGAAGCCTACGCGGCAGCCTGGGCGGGCCTCAAGCCGAAGCAGCGCGCAGCAATCGGCCTGGAATGCCATGAAGCACTCAAGAGCATGGCGGCGACCGTCGATGCTGACTTTACCGACATGACCAGCACCAACGGCGACCAGCCCCACACAGAAGAGGCCGCGTAGTGAGAACTGAGCTTCAGGGCACAGAGAAGTGGCATGCAGACCGATCTGGCCGCGTGACAGCCAGCCGCTTCAAAGATGTGATGGCCTGGGGAAGCCGGACAAAAACGGCAAACGGGTTCCACAAGGCGCCCGCACCACCTATATGCATGAGCTGTGCTTTGAGCGCTTAGCAAAGCGCGCCAAGCACAGCGTCAGCAGCAAGTCGCTTGCGTGGGGGCATGAGCAGGAGAAGCCATCCCACGACGCGTACGAGATGCTGACCGGCAATGTGGTGACCAAGTCAGGATTCATCGTTCACCAAAAGTACGACTGGCTAGGGTGCTCCCCTGACGGACTGATAGACATTGATGGCGGAATCGAATCGAAGAACCCCTTCAGCGAGGCGATTCACGTCAGAACATGGCTCGACGGGATGCCCGAGGAACACATGCCGCAAGTCCAGGGCTGCATGTTCGTGACGGGCCGTAAGTGGTGGGACTTCCTGTCATTCGATTCTCGCCAGGATGAAGAGTGCCAGCTCTACATCGAGACGATTTACCGCGACGAAGACTACATCGCCAACCTTCACAAAGAGCTGGTCCAGTTCAACCTGGAACTGAATCGCATGGTTGACGAGGTAGCAGACAAAGCTCGGGCGCAAGCCCATCGTTTAGGAGCCTGATCATGATCAGCAACCACCTCAACCTGGTCGAGCAGCAGCGCCGGTACGCCGATTCAATATCGGAGCGTACCGCGCTATTCTGGCCGCTGGCGGAACGATCTACCAGGGCGAAAGCCCAGCGATCAACCCGCCACCTGCCAAACGCTCTACCAAGATCGATCCCGAAACCATCCTCAAGCGCCGCAAGCCAGTTCTGACAAGGGCTGAGCGTAACGCGCTGCGCAAACTCGCGGAGGCACTATGAGCAAGCGCAAACCTCATAACCTCAAGGCGCGCATTGACCGATCCTGCCGGTCGCTGCTGGCCTCCAACCATGTCGCAGTCGTCAACATCGACCCCAGCGGCCGCCAAGGCATGATCAATTACAAGTCGCTCAAGAACATTGCGCCGGGGAAGATCGGCCAGGCCGTCTGCGGCATTCCACACCGGTGGACGATCTACCTCAGCGCCCTCTGCATCGACGCTCAAGGTGACCGCTACAGCAAGTCGGTGGAGGTAGCACCCGATGGCGTCTACCTCTCCGACCACCTGGAAGACGTGATCGAGCATTGCTACAAGAAGCTGCGCGACGAGGCCAATCAAAGCCAAGTGGTGGCTTCGGGCTGGATCGCTATTCCCGAGGCGATGTCGCTCGATGAGGCGCACGCCGCACGGATCTTCGAAGCCGTCGGCGCCTGGCACCAGGTGAAGGTCGATTCATGCGCCGCATAGCCCGCATCCAGCAACGCAAACGTCAAACCTGGCTCGCACTGCCGGCCAGCGGAATAGAAGAGGTAGGCCATGGCAGCCGAACAGAAGGAACGCACAGCCAGGCTTGCCGAGAAACGGCAGGAGCTGGGCGAGCAGGAATTGCGGCACACGGTTCCGTACGGCACCCGGCAGATGCTCGACGAGTTGATGCGCTGGCATGAGATCGAAGAAGTCAGCGAGGCGGTGCAGCTGCTTGTGTTGAATGGCAGGGCCGAGGATCTGCCACCGGCACCGCCGAAGGTCAAAGGGCCGTCCGACATCATCCGCCATTACTTCCGCCAGGGAATGCGTGAGCGACTGGCAGCGCTCACCGCCGAACTGGGCGAGACGAAGGATCGGGCTACCATCTGGCGCCTGATCGTACACGCCCATTCACTGGGTGCTGAGAAGTCCGTCTCGATGCTCGAAATTAAGCGCCACGAAATCGACATATCGCAAAACGTGGCGCGCAAATTACGGCAAGCAGGCTTTGCGGAGTCGATGCAAATGAACCTGGAAGAGGACGGCAGCGAATAATTCACCCTACTAGATGAATCCGGTAACGAAAAACGACTCTGGACGTTTCCTAATCATTGCATTGGATTTCCTCTGAAGTCGGGCGGGGAGCGCCATTCAAGGCAGACGACTCACACTCCCGGACAACGATTTCCAAATGATCCCTTACCTCTAACAACATATAAAACAGCCTGCCATACCGATCATCTTTGAAGCTATCGTCAGCCTGCCTCCAGAGACTATAAGTGAACATCTCGCGAGCATAGTCTACAGAAGCCTGAATGAGACCTTGCGCTCTAGCAGCCCTCTTTGCCACATGGCGAGGCAATTTAAGCAAGGGAAATAAATCGTCAATTGATATCCTTTCGGAGAGCGCTTCTACCTCTTTTAGACGCTTCATGACTTCAGATTCGGACCCGTTTAATTCGAAGTCACCAAAAGCATACCAAGAATAAAGACCGGAGGCTTTATCATAGAGATTGGATAGCGGAATAAACATCTTGGCAGCAGCCAGCTCAGCACGATCCATCTCCGCTTTGCGATTTTCTCGAGATGAGAGAATAGAAATCCCCAAAGCCACAACAACTGCGCTCAATGTACCTATTGCTGAAAGCACTTCCCACAGCGAACCCGCCATTCACTTACTCCCTTTTGGCCTGGATCATGTCCAGACCGCTCCATTAATCAAACAGAATTACCCCACCCTACTATAACAAGGCGTAACCGCATCCGGACACGGATGGCGGCGCCTGACTGGAGATTGCCATGAGCAAGGACACCAAGATTCTGATCCCGGAAATTCCCGGCGAGTGGGCCGAACGCACGCGCAGCGGTTCGAAGTGCATCTGGAATGACGGCTGGCACGGTAAGCCGCATCGCAATGGTCTGCCTTATGTAGAACTCACCGCTCCCGAGAAAGGGCTGTACGCAGAACGCATCGATGGTGCTTGGTATTGGGTGTCTGGCTGTGCCAAATGCACCGGCAGCGGTGACCGGTACAGCTACAGCGTCTGCGACATGCACGACGTTTGCCGCCTGTGCAGTACTCACCGCTCGAAGCTCACGGAAACACCGTGGGGCCATCCTGACGGGTTCACCTGTAAGCCCTGCCAGGACGCAGAAGACGCCGTTGCGAAGGCCGAAGCGCTGGCTAAGGTCGCCGAGACCGACTATGACGAGTGGGATTATCGCAACCTAGATGAATGCAAATGCCCGCACTGCGCCACCGTGATCCACATTGAAACCGAGGACTACGGCGACAAGAACATGGAGTGCGACACCTGCAAGGGCCTGTTCGAACTGACAACTGAGTACTCGGTAAGCTTCACCACCAAGGTGATTGGCGAGCGCATCACGGCCTGACTCGCCCTAACCTGTCGCGCTTAGCCCATCTCGGGCATTAAAAACGTGAAGCTCCCAGTCAGGCCTTTGCGCAAAGCTACAGGCATCTGGTATCCGAAATAGATGAGCCATCGACCGTCAGGCCTCAGATCGGAGTTGACACGATAGGTGTCGACCTCGTTCTCGGTTATGCCGATCAGCTTCGCCACTTCACTGTCTGAAGGCTTCTCGCTCATCTCGCTCTCCTTGATCCGGCTACATGCCGGTCACCCGTAATACCCCATATCAACGAATCACGCCAGCCGGCGAGAGTAAAGCCCCGGCGACTGGAGTTTAGCGTTAATTATTCTAACGGCTTAACTGAATCATAAGATCATATAGTTTTGAATACTCAACCAGTGCTTCTTTTATCTCATCTTTGTAATTATCAGGTGCTGGACTTGTAGCAGCCTCTGCAGCTTCAATACCTTTGACATTAAAAGCTATCGCTGCCAGATCAAGCGGGTCCGGATAAGGCTCAGAAACGACAATTCTCGCATCTCTATTTCGGCGGGAAATATTGTTCAACTGGCCAGCGAGGAGAACCTTTGCGCTCAAAACCACGTCATCCTTGAGCTCAGCTAGACAGTCATATTCTTTTATCTGATCTAACAGCTTCCAAAATGCGTGCGTCCTAGGATCTATGGGTGCACTGCTTGCAAAAGCTCCACTGTGCTTGAGCGCCAACCCTAAAAAAGTCCTAAGCATTTCAATGCGTGACTTGTTCAGACTTTCGATGGCCTTTAATGCTTCCGCTTTAACTTCTTTTAACTTAACAACATTCCCAGCAATTGAAATTTCCTGCACTTCTGGCGCATAGGCTATGACCATGGCAAGCACGGCAAACGCCACAACAAACGCAGTAAATTCAGATCCTGAAAACTTACCTATTGAGAGCAAATGAAACGCCAGAGCCGATGCGAAGGCAAATATTAAAAAGCCAAGCCCCCAAGGAATATCCGCATAAATCCCCTCCTCCAAAAAACAGGGACTATACCTCCCGAGGATCCCCTATGTCCGCACAACAGAAGAAACACCCCTTCGATTTCAAAACCCAATACGGACTCGGCTTCAACCCTCAGGACGATGAGATCGTTGTCGATTTCTTCTGCGGTGGTGGCGGTGCCGGTACCGGGCTGGAGATGGGGCTGGGCCGCACGGTGAACGTGGCGAAGAACCACAGCCCGCAAGCGATAAGCATGCACACCGTGAATCACCCAGGCGCCAAGCACTTCACAACCGACGTGTTCGATGGTGACCCGGACACCGAATGCGGCGGCAAGGCCGTGGGCTGGTTCCACATGTCGCCTGACTGCACGCATCACAGCCAGGCGGCCGGCGGCCAACCGCGCAAGCGCGAGATCCGTAACCTGTCGTGGATCGGCTTGAAGTGGGGTGGCAAGAAGCGGCCCCGGGTCATCAGCCTGGAGAACGTGAAGCAGATCCTGCAGTGGGGCCGCCTGATCGCCAAGCGCGACAAGGCCACCGGTCGCGTCGTCACCCTCGACCAGGTTCCGCACCCTACCAAGAAGGGAGCGACCACCAACCGGGTCGCTGCGCCAGGCGAGCAGGTGCCCGTATCCAACCAGTTCTTGGTGCCAGACCCCAAGCAGCGCGGCCGCACCTGGCGCCGCTTCGTGGCTCTGCTCGAGGGCATGGGCTACGTCGTCGAGTGGAAGGTGATCAAGGCCTGCGACTTCGGCGCGCCTACCAGCCGCGAAAGACTGTTCATGATTGCCCGGTGCGACGGCCAGCCAATCGTATGGCCAGAGCCGACCCACGCCAAGAACCCTGCCAAGGGCCAGCGGAAGTGGAAAACGGCCGCTGACTGCATCGACTTTACCGACCTGGGCAAAAGCATCTTCGGCCGCAAGAAAGACCTGGCCCCGGCCACCCTGCGCCGCGTTGCCAAGGGCATGAAGAAGTTCGTCATCGATAGCGCGGCGCCGTTCATTGTGCCGATCGCCAACTGGTCGGGAGAGACCGTGCAATCGGCCGGCGAGCCGCTGCGCACAATCACCTCCTACCCGAAGGGCGGCGCTTTCTCGATGGTGAGCCCGATCATCGCACCGGCAACTCACCAGGGCAGCGACCGAATCAACGACCCACTCGAACCTCTGCCGACAGTGACCTGCGCGAACCGCGGCGAGCTGACGCTGATCAGCCCGTTGATGGTTGGGGCCGGTGGCCCAGAGTACTCAGGAAAACCGGTGGGCATGGACCTGCCGGTGGGCACGCTGATGACCCAGAACCACCGAGCACTGGCTTCCGCCTGCATCGTCCAGGCCGGGCACGGCGAGGGCTCTGGCGCAAACAAGCGCCGCTCCCACGGAATCAATGACATCTGTGGCCCGGTGGGCACCGTCACTGCCAGCGGCGGCGGCCAGTCCGTCAGCGCCGCGGTTATGATTCAGGCCAACGGCGGATTCAACACCACGCACGCCAAGGGCATGCACGAACCCATGACCACAGTCACCAACAGCGGCAGCCAGCAGCAGTTTGCCGTGGCGAACCTGGTGCACCTGCGGGGCAACTGTGATGCACGGGACGCCAATGACCCGCTGCACACCATAAGCGCCGGCGGCCAGCACCACGGGTTGGTCAGCGCATTCATGGAGCGGGCATTCGGCGGCAGTGTTGGCCAAGGCCTGGAAGACCCGGCGCCGACCATCACGGCAGGCGGCGGTGGCAAGAGCTCGCTGGTGTCGCTCACCCTCTCGCCAGAGCATGAAGCGGGCGCCCTGCGGGTTGCCGCCTTCCTGATCAGCTACTACGGCACCGAGAACATCAGCGCTTGCGATGCGCCCGCGCCGACCATCACCACCAAGGACCGTGTGGCCATGGTCACCGTCATGGTTAAGGGAACCCCCTATGTGATCGTCGACATCTGCCTACGGATGCTGAAGCCGACCGAGCTGTACAAGGCCCAGGGCTTCCCGGCCGACTACATCATTAGCCACGGTGCCGACGGCAAGCCATTCACCAAGACCCAGCAGGTGCACATGTGCGGCAACAGCGTGAGCCCGCCGCCGATGGCAGCACTGGCCAGGGCCAATGACCCTTGGAGGATCAGATCGGTGAACTCGCTGGCGGCTTAGTATCTTCCGGAAAATAAAAACGCCTGTGAAATAGCTTTTGTTAATTTCAGGCGTATTTCCATTTATGAAAAGGTGTCGAATATCGTTCACATCGTCAGAAAACATTTTTATTCTGTCATTACCCTCACTTTTGAAGTGTGTTCTATGGCGCGGGACTGTAATCGCGATTCTGTATTCACTCTCAACCGAGTAAATATCCCTCTTATAAAACAAAATGCTATCTAAGTCAGGAAACGCATCCGCCATTATTGCAGGATAATAACTTACATCTTTATGAATCACGGACATACCTTCAAATTTCTGAACAGCTATAGACAGAAAATGCAAAAGGTTCTCTAGGTCAATCTCTAAGCAGACATCAGCATTGAAGCGATCGAAAAGCACCTGATCATTAGGCTTACTACTAAGGCAAACACAATAACACCTGTCTACGGGCATACTTAGAACAGTACCTCCCACCATATCTGCCGGATTTATTTCCTTATCCTTCACATAAAGCCTGAAATACTCTTTAGGTATTTCAAAAACCTTTGTACGTTCATCATCCCTCATTAACTCATTTTCCATTACTGAGTAATGAATTATATCGCTGAAACGCAGCCCAGACTTTCCTGAAATTATGTCACCAAGAAACTTCCTCTTCCCATATAGATATTTTTTCACTTCCACTCCTTAGATTGAAACTGGAGGAACATCATGCCGTCAGGTGCATTTTGCAGCAAACGGATTTACCTCAGCGGCCCCATGACCGGCCTGCCCGGCCTCAACTTCGCCGCGTTCAACGCAATGACCACCAACCTGCGCGCCGGCGGCCACACCGTCACCAATCCCGCCGAACTCAACCCTGACGGCGGCACCTGGAACGACTGCATGCGCCGCGACATTGCCGCCATGATGGACTGCGACACCGTGGCCACCCTGCCCGGCTGGGAGCATTCAAAGGGTGCCCGCCTGGAAGTCCTGATCGCCGAACGCCTCGGCATGACGGTGGTGAATGCCCATGATCTGGTAACGATGTTGAAACCTGCCCCTCCTAAGCAAGAATGGCCGTTGGCCATCGCATTGATGACGCCGCTTTTAACAGGGAAAATGGAATGAAGTTAAAGTTTGCTGTAGCTCTGAGCTGCCTGCTCTGTGTTTCGGGCGTTGCTTTCGCCAAGCTGGATTTTCAGTATCAGGAGCTGCCATCTGATCGGTCCAGCAGGGAATATGGATCTCAGATTAAAGCCTTGGAAAAGTAATAGACGGTTATAAGTGGGCTACTGATAGCGGTGCCGGCTTCATCATCACTTCTATCCCAAATCCGATACCCACCGCCACAACCGACCGAGCCGTAAACGGCTTGTACTTCGGGATGCAACGGTTCTACTACGATAAAGAACAAACTCGAACCACCCCATATGAGCTTTATGCGAGAAAGAGCGAGCGTTTGGGCTACGTTGAGCTTGAGGACCCCGAAAGCCATGAATCGATGCATATAAAAATCATTGATAGCAACACGCTAGAAGTGTTCATTGACGCGAAAGAGGATCGAGAAAAAAATCGCCTCGTGTACAAAAAAGTAGCGCAATTTGAAAGTAGTCCTCACAAAGACCGCCTTAAGAGCGCGACGGAGGACGGCACTTTTACTGACTTGCAGCTCAGCCTGGAGGCTAAATGAATAGCCTCCACTTCAGAATTCATCAACATCAAAACCCCGCAACATCTTCCCCTAATTCCCCTCCCCCCCTTCAAAGTCAGCCGCTATAGCGGCAAGGATGCGCTCGGCCATGGAAAACGAGTACCAGCTCTATCTCGGCGATTGCCTGCAGGTCATGAAGCATTTGCCAGATGCCAGCGTGGACCTGGTGCTGGCCGACCTGCCCTACGGATCAACGCAGTGCGCCTGGGACACCATCATCCCACTCGAGCCGCTCTGGCGGGAGTACTTGCGGATCGCCAAGCCAGAAGCCGCAATCGTGTTGTGCGCGGCCCAGCCGTTCGCCTCAATGCTGGTGGCGAGCAACCCAAAGCTCTACCGGTATGAGTGGATCTGGGAGAAAGGCAATGCCACGGGGTTCCTGAACTCCAAGAAACAGCCCCTACGGGCGCATGAGAGCGCCCAAGTCTTCTACCGCAAACAACCGGTGTACAACCCACAGATGTCCAGCGGGCACGAACGCAAGACAGCGAAGCGCAAGACGGTTAATTCTGAGTGCTACGGCAAGGCCTTGGCCCTCACCGAATATGACTCAACGGAGCGGTACCCGCGCTCGGTGCAGTTCTTTTCCAGCGATAAGCAGACCGCCAGCTATCACCCCACACAAAAGCCCGTGGCCTGGATGGAGTTCTTGATCAGCACGTACTCCGATCGGGGGGGTGGTGCTGGACAACACCATGGGTAGCGGTACCACTGGCGTTGCTTGCATGAACCTGAGGCGGCAGTTCATCGGCATTGAGCAGGACGCCGGTTACTTCGGAACCGCCCAACAACGGATCGCCGATGCGATCACCGTCCGCGACACTCCGGTACCGCAATTCGATCTTTTCGCAACAGCCTAACCCCAATCCCCCCTACATGCCTGCCGGTGAGCGGCGGGCGAGGTACTCCGCATGCTCGAAAATATCGAGGTGTCGCGCGTGAAGCGCTTCGCCGCAAATACTGCTGGCCGCGACTTCGCGGTTGGCGACATTCACGGGCACTTCACCCGGTTGCAGGCGGCGCTGGATGCTGCTGGATTCGATCCTGCAGTTGACCGACTCTTTAGCGTTGGCGATCTGGTTGACCGCGGGCCCGAGTGCGAAGACGTGATCAGGTGGCTGAACAAACCATGGTTCCACCCCGTACGCGGCAACCACGACGATTACGTGTGCCGTTTCGATACCTGCGACATCGGCAACTGGATTTACAACGGCGGTGTTTGGTTCGTTGGTCTGCCACTCACGGAGCAGCAGAACTACCAGGTTATGTTCCAGGACTTGCCGATTGCGATCGAGGTTGAGACGGCCCAAGGCCTGATTGGCATCGTCCACGCAGATTGCCCGTTTCCCACCTGGGGCCAGTTGCGCGCTGAGCTGGAATCCCCCGAAAGCAACAAGCGACTCAAGCAGGTGCAGAACAGTTGCATGTGGTCGCGCAGCCGTTTCGAGCACCAGGAAACACATGGCGTCGAAGGCGTCCGCGCCCTGGTCGTCGGACACACCCCTATCCGTTCTTCCGCCACGCTCGGCAACGTCATCCACATCGACACCGCCGGTTGGATGCCTGATCGCGGCTACTTCACGCTGCTCAACCTGCACACCCTTGAAACCATCCCTGCAACCCGTCCGGCACTGAGCAAGGACTGGGATTAACCACCTTCTGCCGCCCAGCGCGGCAAGGAGCATCACCATGGAAATGCAGAGCGAAACCCTTGCCGAGGAAGAGATCGCGGCAATCACCGGCTACATGATCCCGTCCGGCCAGATCGCCTGGCTCAACCGGAACGGCTGGAAGTACGTGCTGACCCGGGCCAGGCGCCCAGTGGTTGGCCGCGTCTACGCCCGAATGAAACTGGCAGGCGTGAAACCATCAGCAGAAAACGTCGCGGCTGAAGCCTGGTCGCTGGACTTGTCACGAGTAGGATAAAACGATGCGGGCGAAAAAGGCGGCAAACAGGGATCTGCCGCCGCGAATGATTCGGCGTGTACGCACGCTGAAAGGCGGTAAAGAGTGGGTGGGCTACTACTACGACGGGAGGAATGAAGACGGGAAGCGGGTGGAAATCCCGCTCGGGGGTGACTTGGATATCGCCAAGGCTGAATGGGCAAAGCTCGATTGCAAGCCGGTTCCGAAGAAGGACGCTTTGCTGGGCCTGGTGTTTGATCGGTATGAACGGGAGATCATCCCGGGCAAGGCGCCCAAGACGCAAAGCGACAACCTACTGAGCTTGAAGCAGCTGCGCAAAGCCTTCTGCGATGCGCCCATCGACGCCGTGACGCCGCAGATCATCGCCCAGTATCGAGACGGCCGCACCGCCAAGGTACGAGCCAACCGCGAGATCTCCCTGCTCTCGCACATATATAACATCGCGCGGGAATGGGGGTTAACCGAGAACAACCCTGCCGCAGGCGTGCGCAAGAACAAAGAGGCACCGCGAGACTTCTATGCGACCGAGGAAATCTGGAGTGCGGTGTACGGCGCCGCCGCCTCAGAACTACGTGACGCGATGGACCTAGCCTACCTCACCGCCCAGCGGCCGGCCGACACGTTGTCCATGCGAGAGGCTGACGCCGTTAACGAGTTCCTGCAGGTGTCCCAGGGCAAAACCTCCAAGAAGCTGCGCATACGTCTGACCGCCGCCGGCGTGCTCAATGACCTGGGGACCCTGGTTGCAAGGCTGATAGAGCAGAGACGCACACGTGGCGTTCGGAATCCCTACCTGATCATCACTGAGGATGGCCGGCAGGTAACCAAACACATGCTTCGCCTTAGATTCGACGACGCGCGCGACAAGGCTATCGCTACGGCCAAAGAGAAAGGCGACGGGGTATTGGCAGCCAGTATTCGGCAGTTCCAGTTCCGTGATATTCGCCCGAAAGCCGCCAGCGAGATCCTTGATCTGGGGGATGCAAGTCGACTGCTGGGGCACACGGACAAGCGGATAACCGAGACTGTCTATCGACGGGTTGGGGAGATCGTGAAGCCCACCCGATGACTCCGAAATTTGGAAGAGTTGCGGAAACCGCCCGAAATGATGCGGAAACGATCAGGCGCTTACCTAAAAGCATCGCCGGAGGTCAGAAACACAAAAGCCCCGCAATCGCGGGGCTTTCGTTTGAATCTTGGCGGGAAACCAGGGATTCGAACCCTGGGAACGCTATTAACGTTCGCCGGTTTTCAAGACCGGTGCATTCAACCACTCTGCCAATTTCCCTTGTGCATCACAGGATTAGAATAGCGCATCCTGTCTCAGCGGGCGCCATAATACCCGAATGAAACACACTGTCAAACTCTCGGCATAGCTTGTTACAGAGCGTCTGTTATGATCTTTGCGACTGAACGTTTCAAAACCGAAGGAGTGTCGCCATGCGCGAACAGAATTACGCAGTGAATGGTAACGCGCAGGCTGAGCAGCTTGAAGTCAGCCGCGTGTTGCGCAACACCTATGAGCTTGCTCGCCCTTACCCTCGCCTTCAGCGGTGTAATGGCGTTCGTGGCGCAACAAATGCGCGTCGGCTACCCGAATATCTTTGTCGTGCTGATCGGCTTCTATGGCCTGTTCTTCCTGACCAACAAGCTGCGTGACTCGGCCTGGGGCCTGGTGTCTGCATTTGCCTTGACTGGTTTCATGGGCTTCATCCTTGGCCCGATCCTCAACCGTTACCTCGGCATGGCCGGCGGTGCGGAAGTGGTCAGCTCGGCGTTTGCCATGACGGCCCTGGTGTTCGGTGGTCTGTCGGCCTATGTGCTGATCACTCGCAAGGACATGAGCTTTCTGGGCGGCTTCATCACTGCAGGCTTCTTCGTGTTGCTGGCAGCGGTTGTAGCGGGCATGTTCTTCCAGATCAGCGGCCTGCAACTGGCGATCAGCGCAGGTTTCGTGCTGTTCTCCTCCGTGTGCATCCTGTTCCAGACCAGCGCTATCATCCACGGCGGTGAGCGCAACTACATCATGGCGACCATCAGCCTGTATGTATCGATCTACAACCTGTTTATCAGCCTGTTGCAGATCTTCGGCATCATGGGTCGCGACGACTGATCCTGTTACCGCAATAAAAATGCCCCGTATCGAAAGATACGGGGCATTTTATTTTCAAGGGCTGGGCTTAGTACTTATTAGGTTCCATTTCCAGGTCAACCTTGAAGCGCTCTGCAATATCCCGCTGTATGCGCTGGGCCAGATTCGCAATGTCGTGCCCTGTGGCACCGCCGTAGTTCACCAGCACCAGCGCCTGCAGCTTATGTACACCGGCATCACCGTCGCGGAAGCCCTTCCAGCCGGCCTTGTCGATCAGCCAGCCAGCGGCGAGCTTCATCTGCCCGTCAGCCTGTGGGTAGGCCACCAGGTCCGGGTACAGCGCCTGTAGCTCAGCCGCCAGCAGCTGGGATACCAATGGGTTCTTGAAGAAACTACCGGCATTGCCGAGCACCGCAGGGTCAGGCAGTTTTTCGCTGCGGATGCTGCAGATGGCACGACTGACATCGCTGGGCGTCGCCTCGGTGATCCCCTGCCCCGCCAGGCGCTGTTGCACCGGGCCGTAATCAAGCTTGAGATGGCTGACGCGACTCAGGGCGAAGCGCACCCGCAGGATCAGCCAGCGTCCGGTCTCATGCTTGAACAGGCTGTCACGGTAGGCGAAGTTGCACTCCTCCAGGCTGAAATCCCGCAGTTCGCCGGTGTGGCGGTCCAGGGCAGTCAGGCCGGCGAATACATCCTTGATCTCCACGCCGTAGGCGCCGATGTTTTGCATCGGCGCAGCACCGACGGTGCCTGGGATCAGGCTGAGGTTTTCCAGGCCGCAAAAACCTTGGGCCAACGTCCACAACACAAAGGGGTGCCAGGTTTCGCCTGCTTCGGCTTCGACGACCACGCTCGTGCCATCATCCTGCAACACCCGGATACCCTGGGTGGCCATGCGCAAGACCAACGCCGGAATGTCCTGGGTCAGCAGCAAGTTGCTGCCACCGCCGATTACCAGCAGCGGCAGGTCCTGATTGGCTGCGTAGGCCAGGGCTTCGCGAACATCACTGTCGCTATGCGCCTCGGCGAACAACTGCGCACGCACGTCGATGCCAAAGCTGTTGAATGGCTTGAGCGATACCTGCGCAAGCACCTGCAAGGTCATAACCGCCCCTTCAATTCGATCACCAATAAATCACAGGCGCGCTCGATCAGGTCCAGGACCCGTTCGAAGCCTTGTTCGCCTTCATAATAAGGGTCGGGTACTTCGTCCACTTCCGCGTCGTAGCGGCGCAGGAACAGATCCAGCTCCGCCTTGCCCTGCCCCGGCTGCATGGCCTTGAGGTTACGCAGATTGCTGTGGTCCATGGCCAGGATCAGGTCATAGCGTGCAAAGTCGGCGCGGGAGACCTGTTGGGCACGTTGCGCCGACAAATCGTAGCCGCGTACCAGCGCGGCACGTTGGCTGCGCTGGTCCGGTGGATTGCCGACATGCCACTCACCCGTACCGGCGGACGCGACGTCCACCTGCCCTGCCAGCCCGGCTTCGCGCAATTTATGGCGCAGCACGCCTTCAGCGGTGGGTGAGCGGCAGATATTGCCCAGGCAAACGAACAGAACTTCCATCAGGCACCCAGCAGGCGACGGACGCGCTCAAGGTCTTCCGGGGTGTCGACACCGGCTGGTGGCGCTTCCAGCGCATCGCCAACATGGATACGCACGCCGTGCCACAAGGCACGCAGTTGTTCCAGGGATTCGGTATTTTCCAGCCAGCACGGGCCCCAACTGACGAAGTCATGCAGGAAGCCCGCACGATAGGCGTAAATGCCGATATGGCGACGGTACGGCACACCCTCTGGCAGTACGTCACGGCTCTTGGCAAAGGCGTCGCGCGCCCATGGCAGGGTCGAACGGCTGAAGGTCAGCGCCAGGCCATTGATATCGCTGACCACTTTCACCACGTTCGGGTTGAACAGGGTGTCGATGTCTTCGATGGGCTCGGCCAGGGTGGCCATGCGGGCTTCGCTGTGGGCTGCCAAATTGGCTGCCACCTGGTCGATCACGCTGGGCGGGATCAACGGTTCGTCACCTTGCACGTTGACCACAATGGCATCTGGCGCCAGGCCCAACTGCGTGGCCACTTCGGCCAGACGGTCGGTACCGGAGTTGTGGTCTTCGCGCGTCAGCACCGCTTCGGCGCCAAAGCCTTTGCAGGCCTCGATGATACGCGGGTCATCAGTGGCGATCACAACGCGTTCGGCGCTGCTTTTGCAGGCCTGCTCCCACACCAGCTGGACCATCGGCTTGTTGCCGATCAGTTGCAGCGGCTTGCCCGGCAGGCGTGTCGAAGCGTAGCGGGATGGAATGACAACGGTAAAGGCAGTGGTCATTTATCCAGACGCTCATCGTTGGTCAGGGTGCGGGCTTCGCTCTCCAGCATCACCGGGATGCCATCACGGATCGGGTACGCCAGGCCTGCGCCTTTGCTGATCAGCTCGGTTTTATCGGCGCTGAGCTTGAGCGGGCCTTTGCAGATCGGGCAAGCGAGGATGTCGAGCAGTTTGGTGTCCATGAGTGTTTCCTGGAAAGAAGCGTATTAAGGCAAGAGTCGGGCGGGCAACAGACGCATCAATTGCGTGTCGAACCAGGCGACGAACGCTGGCGACGGCACCGCATCCACCGCAAGGTACCACCAGTCGGGCTGAGCGAAGGCGCGGCACTTCACCGCGTCCTTCTCGGTCATGACCAGCGGCAATGACGGCGAAAAATTCAAGACCTCGGCGCTGTAGGGCGCGTGGTCGGCAAACGCATGAGGTACCGGCTGCCAGTGTAGCGTTTGCAGGGTATTGAAGAAACGTTGCGGATTGCCAATACCGGCGACCGCATGGACCTGCTGGCCCTCGGGGAAATGATCGACCTGCCGGCGCTCAGCGGTTTTCAAGTTGACCAGCGCCGTCGGCAGCAGGCGAAACGCAAAGCCGTCGTCGCGGTCTGATTCAGCGCCGTTATAAAGCAGCGCATCGACGCTTTGCAGGCGTTCCACCGGCTCGCGCAATGGCCCGGCTGGCAGGCAACGACGGTTGCCCAGGCCACGGGCGGCGTCGATCAACACCAACTCGAGGTCGCGAGCCAGGCGATAATGCTGCAGGCCGTCGTCGGAGAGGATCAGGTCGAGGGTTTCACTGGCCAGTAGAGCCTTGACCGCGCGACTGCGGTCGGGATCGATCATCATTGGTACGCCGCAGCGCTGCACGATCAGCAATGGCTCGTCACCGGCCACCTCGGCGCTTTGGCTGGCCTCGACCCGCCACGGCAATTGCGGTGGTTTGGCGCCATAGCCACGGCTGACCACGCCCACGCGCAATCCACTGCGCCGACAATGCTCGATCAGCCACAGGATCAAGGGCGTCTTGCCGGTGCCACCCACGGTGATGTTGCCAACCACCACCACTGGCACCGGCGATTGATAAATCTCGCCTGCGCCTGCAACAAACCGCGCACGCTTGCGCTGCACTACGTGGCGATAGAGCGACTCCAGCGGCCGCAGCAGCGCCAGCGCAGGATGGCCTTCATACCAGGCCTTGAGCAAACGATCAGACATTGCCATCAGGGTTGGCTCGCCGCCTCGATAGTGGTCATGCGCAGATGGCTGAAACCGAGCTTGCCGGCAGCGTCCATTGCGGTAATGACAGCCTGGTGCTGGGTCTTGCCATCGGCACTGATGGACAGCGGCATCTTGGTATCACCGCCGGATTCTTTTTCCAGGGCGGCCATGAGGCTGGTCAGGTCGTTTTTCTCGAGCAACTGGTTATTGACCGAAAACACCCCGTCGGCGCTGATGGCGATATCCAGTTGCTTGACTTCCTGGTCTTCCGCAGGCGATCCGCTGACAGCTTCCGGCAGGTCGACGCGTAGCTCGGTCTGGCGAGTAAAGGTGGTGGTCACGACAAAAAACAGCAGCAGGATAAACACCACGTCAATCAGCGGCGCGAGGTTGATATCGACATTTTCCCGTTGCTTGCGGCGAAATTTCACGCTCTGCCCTCAACCAGGTCCACATCACGGTCGCCCTGTACCACCTCCACCAGTTTGATGGCTTCCTGCTCCATGCCCACCACCAGTTCATCAATGCGGCGTTGCAGGAAACGATGGAAGAACACCGAAGGAATACCCACCATCAAACCCGCAGCGGTAGTGATCAATGCCTTGGAAATCCCCCCCGCCAGCACAGCAGCGTTGGTGGTCATGCCCGAGCCCATGAACGAGCTGAAAATATCGATCATGCCCAGCACCGTGCCAAGCAAACCCAACAGTGGCGCCATGGCGGCGATAGTGCCGAGGGCGTTGATATAGCGCTCCAGCTCATGAATGACCCGGGCGGCAGCCTCCTCGATGCACTCCTTCATGATCTCGCGACCGTGCTTGAGTTGGCGAGGCCTGCGGCAAGGATTTCACCCAGCGGTGAGTTGGCGCGCAGCTCCTTGAGTTTCTCTTTGTCCAATTGCTTGTTCTTGATCCAACCCCAGACCTGCCCCAACAGATGCTCGGGGGTGACGCGGCTGGCGCGCAGGGTCCACAGGCGTTCGGCAACGATGCCGAGTGCGGCGATAGAGCTCATGATGATCGGCAACATCATCCAGCCGCCGGATTTGACCAATTCCCACACAGTGAATGTCCCCTCGAAAAAGTGCGCCACTTTACCATATAGGTTCGGCAGCGGGGCTCGTCGACCCAAGCCCCGCACTGGCCGTTTGTAACTCAGGATTAAGGTAACCGTTCACGCCAGAACCGGCGTTGACTGCGCGCAACAACCGGTGGCGCAAAGGCTCCCAGTTGCACACGCACAGCCCCTTGCTCAGCGCTGTCGTACACCTGGCTGTCCAACGCGTGGTAGCGCGCCATAACCTGAGGATGAGGATGGCCGAACGCGTTGCCGCGCCCACGGGAAACCAGCACGGACTTGGGCGCCAGCCTCTGCAAAAAAAGCTCGTGAGGATGAACTGCGACTGCCGTGGTGCGGTGCTTGCAACCAATCGGTGGGCGCTGCGAGTGGTGACGCCAGGAAGGCTTGTTCCGCAGCGCGGTCTATATCACCCGTCAGCAGCAGGCGCTCGCCATTGGCCTCGATCTGCAAGACACAGGATTTTGCATTGCCGTTAGTGGCGTCCGGCCACTGCCAGAGTTCGAATGACACGCCATCCCACATCCAGCGTTCACCACTCAGGCAAGGCTGGGCGCCGAGAAACGCGGGCAACCCCTCGGTTTCTCCGCCTACTACGCGTTTGATGGGTATCCCCCTGGCAATCGCTCCCGCGCCACCGGCATGATCGGCGTCAGCGTGGCTCAGCAGCATCATGTCCAACACCCCTACGCCGAGCTTTTGCAACGACGGCAACACCACCCGTGCGCCCAGATCGAACGTTCCTGAGCGCGGGCCAGCATCGTAGAGCAAGGTGTGATGGCGAGTGCGCAGAATCAGGGATTGCCCCTGCCCAACATCCAGCTGCACCACCTCCAGCTGTCCATGGGCCACTGGCTCTCGCGGGGGAAATACCGCCAGCATCAACATCGGCCAGCCCACCACGCGAAAAGGCACGCCTTTGGGCAGCAGAACCACCACGGCACCTATCAGGCTTATCAGCCAATAGCCCAGCGGCACCTCGGTCGGAACCCAGGCGGGCAACTGCCCGGCAAGCCACGCCAAACCCCTGAATAACCCGTCCAGCGCACCGCCCGCCAACCACAGCAATCCCTCACCTATAAAAGGTAGCGGCAACAAGGCAGTCCCCAGCAGCGCCAACGGCAATACCACCAGGCTGATCCACGGTACGGCGACCAGATTGGCCAGCGGCGCGCTGAGGCTGATCGGCAGCCCCAACACCAACAAGACCGGGAACAAACCGATGGCGATCAGCCCTTGCGGGCGGGTCCATGCTTGCCACACGCTCCACGGCCCCAGCCGTCCGCCGAACGCCAATACCAGCACCGCGACCGCCGCAAACGACAGCCAGAAACCCGGTTGCAGGCTGGCCAATGGCTCAAGGATCAGCACTCCGTTGAGTGCCAGTAACAAGGGCCACCAGAGCCCCAGATGACGAAAACGCAAGCGCCACAGCAGCACCAGCCCAACCATCACGCAGGCGCGCTGTACCGGTACGCCAAACCCTGCCAGCAGGCCGTACCCCAGGGCGGCAGCAAATGCCAAGCCGCACGCCCAAGGCAGCCACGGCCAACGACTAGGCCAGCAACCGTAGCGCGCCAGCCCGGCGATCAGTGCGTAGATCAGGCCTGCCAGCATCCCGATGTGCTGGCCGGAAATCACCATCAGGTGAACGGTGCCAGTGTCCTGCAATACCTGCCAATCCTCATGGGTCAAGCCGGAACCGTCGCCAAGCACCAGCGCGGCCAGGCCTGCCTCGCGGCCCTGGGCATCCACAGCCAGCAGGCGCTGGCGAACCGTGTCGCGCCAGGCATTCCGCGCAGGTGCCAGGCGTTCACCGTCCTTTACCGAGCCCGTCGCCCCGATGCGCTGGGCCAATAACCAGGCCTCCTGGTCGAACCCATGAAAATTCAGCAGCCCGGATGGGCGCTTGAGGGTCACAGCCAAACGCCAACGCTCGCCGCTGCGCACCGTTGGCCCGCCCCGCCACGACACCCGAATGCGCTTAGGTAACAGGGCATTGCGCGCCCGGCTGTCGGCTAATTCGAAGCGTACGCCCTCGCCCGTCTGTTGCGGCAACCCGATTACCCGCCCTTCGATCCAGCGAGTCTGGCCGTCCAACGCTGGCCGCAGGCGATCATCCAGCGCCCATTGCGCACTGATGCACGCCCAACTCAGGCCCAGCAGGAAAAATGCCAAGGGATAGGTGCGAAACGGCAAGAGCATCAACACGAGCACCAGCATGGCCAGCAGCCACCCGACAGACGGCAACACGGGCAGCCAACGCAGGGCCAACAGGCCCAGTGCCAATGCAAACATCCCTGTCTTCATGAATCATCCCTTTCAAGTGATCCATGCAGTCTTAGCTGGGTGCCTGGCGCAGCCTATGATGTTTTGTCACAAAGTCTGAATTTTCTGTTTATAGAATGCGGGCATACTTGCCCCTCGATTTGACCTGGACCCCTTATGCCCCGGCGCTTATTCAAACGGTACATGCCCGATCCCAGCAGTATCCGGGAACACAAGTCATTACAGTTTCTCGGCACATTGCTGCATGACCCGAACCTCTGGCACCTGAACCGGCACTCAGTGGCGCGAGCCATGGCGGTGGGGCTATTCGCGGCATTTATCCCGATTCCATTGCAGATGTTGCTGGCGGCGATCCTCGCGATCGTGGTGCGCGGCAACATGCCGATCGCCGTCAGCCTGGTGTGGCTGACCAACCCGATCACCATGCCGGTAGTATTTATCTGCACTTACATGACCGGGGCCTGGCTGATGAACGTGCCGCCCCGCAGCCTGCCCGACAACCTGACCTGGGAGTGGATCAGCGGCCAACTGAGCACCTTGTGGCAGCCGTTCCTGCTGGGCTCAGTGGTACTCGGACTGGTGCTGGGTGCGCTGGCCTATTGCCTGACGATGGGCTATTGGCGCTGGTGGGTCGCGCATCAATGGAAGAAGCGCAAACAGCGTCGCGGTTGAAGCCTAGCGAGCCGGCAGTCGCAGATGAACCCGCAGGCCGCGCCCGGTATTTTCCGCCCAGAGATTGCCGTCCTGACGTTGCACCGCATTGCGGGCGATGCTCAAGCCCAGGCCAAACCCGCCATCGCCAGGGCGGGAACCCTCCAAACGGGTGAAAGGCGCAAAAATGCGCTCCAGGTCCTGTTCGGCAATTCCCCCGCCCTGATCTTCCAGCCACAGGTGCCAGTGGTCACCTTCGCGCTGACCGTCCAGGCTCACCACGCCATTGGGTGGTGAATGGCGTATGGCGTTACGCAGAATATTTTCCAGGGCCTGGGCCAGCGTATTCAGGTCGCCCCGCACCCAACAATCGGCTTCCAGCAGGCACGGTAAGCGCGATGCTGGCCAATCGCTTTCAAAACACGCGTTCTCACGCAGCATGTCCCAGAGGGCCTGCAGTTGAATGTCTTCCTTGGGCAGTGGTGCACGCTCAGTGTCCAACCAGGCCAGTTGCAGGCTGCCTTCCACCAGGCGCTGCATGGCGTCTATCTCGCGGCCGAGGCGTTCACGCAGTTCGGCCAGGTCTTGCTCACTGTCACAGGCCACCCGCAAGCGGCTCAACGGTGTGCGCAATTCATGGGACATGTCCCGCAGCAATTGCTGCTGCAACATCACGGTACCCTGCAAACGTTCGGACATATGGTCAAAAGCCCGCCCCAGCTCGCCCAACTCATCCTGGCGGCTGGTGGCGTCATGGGACAGTCGCGTATGCGAATTGGTCAGCGCGCCAGGCATTGGCCTGCTCGCGCAGCTGATTGAGCGGCATGATCAGTAGCCGATACAGGCCGACGCACAGCAACAGGGTGAACAATCCGGGGATCACGCCGTTAGTTACCACTCGCCAGAACAACTGGTAGCGCCCCGGCAGGAAAACGCTGGGGCAGCTCGATAACCAGCGAGCCCACATTGGGGTCCACCGGAAACGGAATCTTCAGCCACGGCAAGCCCTTCGCGTGCCGACTCACTGGCCAATCCAGGCCACGCAGGAAGGTCAGGCGCTGGCTTTCCCTATCGGTCAGCGGAATGTTGCTCAACGATTGCAGATCATTGCCAATCACACCGATCCACGTGCTCTCCCGCGCACGCATTGCCTGCAACCACGCATCAACGCCTTCGGCACCGCCTCGGTTCCAGGCCTGCTCGGCGCTGACGGCGTAGCCACTCAAGGTAGCCCTCGCCTCTTTGTCCAGATACGCGTTTTGCTCTTCCATGTACCGGCCCCAGGACCAGCTCAGCCAGATCATGAGCAAGCAGAACGCGATCAACAGGCACGCCAGCTTCCAGAATAACGAGTGCTTACCCGGTAACCGCTTCAAGGGGCGCTTAAATGCCGTCATCGAGACCGCTCAGGACATAGCCCTTGCCCCATACGGTGCGCACTTCGCGTTCGCTATAACCGATGGCCTTGAGCTTGCGGCGGATTTGGCTGATATGCATGTCGAGGCTGCGGTCATGGGGGCATAACCACGTTGCAACACATGCTGATAAAGGAAGGCCTTGCTGAGGACTTCATCACTGTTGCGATGCAGGGTTTCGAGCAGGCGGTATTCGCTGCGTGTCAGGTTGGCCCAGTGTTCCTGGTGGAAGACGTCGCACAGTTCATCATCGAAGCGCAGGGTGCGCGTGTCATCGCGCACAGGCGCCAGGGTCGGCAGCGGGCGCCGGTCCAGGGCCACACGACGCAAGATGGCCTCGATGCGTACCCGCAGTTCAATCATGCTGAACGGCTTGGGCAGGTAGTCATCGGCGCCCAGGCGGAAGCCACTGACGCGATCCGCCTCGGCGCCCAGGGCCGACATGAGGATAACGGGGATCGAATGGCTCTGGCGCAGGTGAGTGAGGATCGACAGGCCATCCATTCCCGGCAGCAGGATGTCCATTAACACCACATCGAACGCTTGGTCTCGCGCCATCTGCAGCCCTTGCTGGCCGTTCTGGCACCACGTCACGTCGAAGCCACAGCGACCAAGGTGCTCATGGACATAAGCGCCGAGCACAGGGTCATCTTCGATCGTCAGGATACTGGGTTGGCCAACTGCTGCGGGATTCATTAGCGTCTGCAAGTCATTCTCAGTGGCCGATTATTCAAGATTACCCCGCTACAGGCAATCGCCATCGGGCTCCCAATGACGTGAAGATTGTTGTATGTCATTAATTTGCAAGATTCCACATCGCGCAAATGGCTACACTGCGCAGGTGGCGCGGGCCGGATGCCCGGGCGAATCATCGATAACAATGTGGTAGCAGGAGAGTGGCGTGCTTAGAAGAATGGGGATAAAAGGCCGCGTACTGTTGCTGACCTTATTACCGACCAGCCTGATGGCGTTGTTGTTGGGGGGCTATTTCACCTGGATGCAACTCTCGGAATTGCAGGCTCAACTCCTCCAACGCGGCGAAATGATCTCCGAGCAACTGGCTCCCCTGGTGGCCCCCGCCCTGAGCGCGCGCAATACCGATCTACTGGAGCGCATCGCCACCCAATCCCTGGAACAACAGGACGTACGGGCGGTGTCATTCCTCGGTCCAGACCGAGGCGCCCTCGCCCACGCTGGCCCCACCATGCTCAACCAGCCGCCCGTCGGCAACAGTTCCCACTTGCTGCAACGCACCGGCAACGACGCCACGCGCTACCTGTTGCCGGTGTTCGGCCGCCATCGCAACCTTGCCGGTGACCTGATCCCGGATGAAGCCGACCGCCTGCTTGGCTGGGTCGAGGTGGAACTGTCCCACAACGGCATGCTGTTGCGCGGCTACCGCAGCCTGTTCGCCAGCCTGCTACTGATTGCCATAGGCCTGGTTTGCACCGCGGCCCTGGCACTGCGCATCAGCCGCACCATCAATTCGCCGATTGGCCAGATCAAGCAAGCCGTGGCCCAACTCAAGGACGGCAACCTGGAAACCCGCCTGCCACCCTTGGGCAGCCAGGAACTGGACCAACTCGCCTCGGGCATCAACCGCATGGCCGAGACCCTGCAGAACGCCCAGGAAGAATTGCAGCACAGCATCGACCAGGCCACTGAAGATGTGCGCCAGAACCTGGAAACCATCGAGATCCAGAACATCGAGCTGGACCTGGCCCGCAAAGAGGCCCTGGAAGCCAGCCGCATCAAGTCGGAGTTCCTGGCTAACATGAGCCACGAAATCCGCACCCCGCTCAACGGCATCCTGGGATTTACCCACCTGCTGCAAAAAAGCGAACTCACACCGCGCCAGCTCGACTACTTGGGTACCATCGAGAAATCCGCCGACAACCTGCTGGGCATCATCAATGAAATCCTCGATTTCTCGAAGATCGAGGCCGGCAAGCTGGTGCTCGACAGTATTCCCTTCAACCTGCGCGACTTGCTGCAAGACACCCTGACCATCCTGGCCCCCGCCGCCCATGCCAAGCAGCTGGAACTGGTGAGCCTGGTCTATCGCGACACGCCTCTGGCGCTGGTGGGCGACCCGCTGCGCCTCAAGCAGATTCTCACCAACCTGATCAGCAATGCGATCAAGTTCACCCGCGAAGGCACCATCGTGGCGCGGGCGATGATCGAGGACGAACAAGAAGACAGCGTGCAACTGCGCATCAGCGTGCAGGACACCGGCATCGGCCTGTCCAGCCAAGATGTGCGCGCGTTGTTCCAGGCGTTCAGCCAAGCCGACAACTCGCTGTCGCGCCAACCTGGCGGCACGGGCCTGGGCTTGGTGATCTCCAAACGTTTGATCGAGCAGATGGGCGGTGAGATCGGTGTCGACAGCACACCGGGCGAAGGCTCGGAGTTCTGGATCAGCCTGAACTTGCCCAAGACCCGCGATGACGTCGAGGACCTGCCCTCCGCGCCGCTACTGGGTCATCGCGTGGCGGTACTGGAAAACCACGAACTGGCGCGCCAGGCCCTGCAGCATCAGTTGGAAGACTGTGGCCTGGAAGTCACACCGTTCAACAGCCTGGAAAGCCTGACCAATGGCATCACCAGCGCCCACCAGACCGACCAGGCCATCGACCTGGCGGTGCTCGGCGTCACCGCCAATGACATTCCGCCCGAGCGCCTCAATCAACACCTGTGGGACCTCGAACACCTGGGCTGCAAGGTGCTGGTGCTGTGCCCCACCACCGAACAGATGCTGTTCAACCAGTCTGTGCCCAACCCCAACAGCCAGTTGCAGGCCAAGCCGGCGTGTACCCGCAAATTGCGCCGAGCCTTGTCCGACCTGATCAGCCCGCGCCCGTCACGCGGCGATCCCGGCGAGCCGCTGTCCAGCCGTGCGCCACGTGTGCTGTGCGTGGATGACAACCCGGCAAACCTGCTGCTGGTACAGACGCTCCTGGAGGACATGGGCGCCAGGGTACGTGCGGTGGAAAGCGGTTACGCGGCAGTCGACGCGGTCAAGCAAGACGCCTTCGACCTGGTGCTGATGGATGTGCAGATGCCCGGCATGGACGGTCGCCAGAGCACCGAGGCGATTCGCCTATGGGAAAGCGAGCGCGATGGCACCCCGCTGCCAGTGGTTGCCCTGACCGCGCACGCCATGGCCAACGAAAAACGCGCCTTGCTGCAAAGTGGCATGGACGATTACCTGACCAAGCCCATCAGCGAACGGCAACTGGCCCAAGTGGTGCTGAAGTGGACCGGCCTGGCCCTGCGCAATCAAGGCCCGGAACGAGCGGCCGACGGCGTGGGCCCTGGCGTGCAATTGCCGGTGCTAGACCACGAGGAAGGCCTGCGCCTGGCCGCCGGCAAGACCGACTTGGCCGCCGACATGCTGGCCATGCTGTTGGCCTCGCTGGAAGCCGATCGCCTGGCCATCGCCATCGCCCGTGACGCGAATGACAACAACGCCTTGATCGAACGTGTGCACCGCCTGCACGGCGCCACGCGCTACTGTGGCGTGCCGCAGCTTCGCGCCGCCTGCCAACGAGCCGAAACCCTGCTCAAGCAGGACGACGCCAAGGCCCTGAGTGCGCTGGACGAACTGGACATTGCCATCACCCGGTTGGCCAGTGAAGCGCGGGTCAGCGCCTGAGCCCCATCACCAATCGAAGACGACCCCTTGTAGTGAGCGGGCTCGCCCCGCGCGAAGCCGCCCCAATCGAGTCGCCGCGGTATTTCAGTAAAACCGAGGTGCCTGGGTTTAGGGCGGCTTCGCCCCCCAGCGCGGGTCAAGCCCGCTCACCACAACAGCGCAATCCATCCTTCCGGATTCCGTGTTTCTAAATTGTTAATTGCAGGGAGCTTTTCAATGCGCGTAATTTTATTCAGCAGCCAAACCTACGACCGCGACAGCTTCCTCGGCGAGCCACTGCCACCTGGCGTAGAGCTGCAATTCCAGCCGGCCCGGCTCAACCTCGACACCGTGGCCCTGGCCGAAAACCACGAGGTAGTCTGCCCCTTTATCAATGACGACCTCAGCGCCCCGGTGCTGGAACACCTGGCCAACGGCGGCACACGGCTGATCGCCCTGCGCTCGGCGGGCTACAACCATGTCGACCTGGCCGCCGCCAAGCGTCTGGGCCTGACCATCGTGCGCGTCCCGGCCTACTCGCCCCACGCCGTAGCCGAACACGCGGTGGCGCTGATCCTGGCGCTCAACCGCCGCCTGCACCGCGCTTACAACCGAACCCGCGACGGTGATTTCAGCCTGCACGGCCTCACCGGTTTCGATCTGGTGGGCAAGACTGTCGGCGTAGTCGGCACCGGGCAGATCGGCGCCACATTTGCCAAGATCATGGCCGGTTTCGGCTGCCAGTTGCTGGCCTACGACCCTTTCCCCAACGCGCAGGTACTGGCCCTCGGCGCACGCTACGTAAGCCTGCCGGAACTGCTGGCCCAGGCGCAGATCATCAGCCTGCACTGCCCGCTCACCGCCGACAGCAAGCACCTGGTCAACGCCCGTTCCCTGGCCCATATGCAACCTGGCGCAATGCTGATCAACACCGGGCGCGGCGGCCTGGTGGATACACCCGCACTGATCGAAGCGCTCAAGGACGGCCAGCTCGGCTACCTGGGGTTGGATGTGTATGAGGAAGAAGCCCAACTGTTCTTCGAAGACCGCTCCGACCTGCCCTTGCAGGACGATGTGCTCGCGCGCCTGCTGACATTCCCCAACGTAATCATCACCGCCCACCAGGCGTTCCTGACCCGCGAGGCCCTGGGAGCAATCGCCAGCACCACGCTGGCGAACATTGCCGCATGGGCTGATGGCCGGGCGCAGAACCTGGTCGAAGGATGATCAGCGGTCACATACCAGGCTCATGATAGGCGGGCACCCGTGATAGGATGCCGCGCCTATTTGGAGGATCCATGGCCGAACACGATTTCCGCTTCAGCTTGCTGAGCCCGCAACACACTCTGATCGAATGCCGCGCCTTGGTGCCGGGCCGTTACCAGGTCACCGGCAACGGTGGTTCGATCAAGCATGGCGACGTCTTGATCGTCACCCTGCGTGGCAGTAAAACCCTGTCGATGCGCCTCACCGTCGAAGGTGACGCGCGCTACTCCATCCGCCCAGTGGGCCAGTGGGTCGCCATGGCCCAAGGGCCGAAATTCGGCGAGTTGGAAATTCACACCTGGAAAGTCAATTGCGACAGCTGCGACAGCGTGCTGGAGTTTGAATTCGCGGTGGAAACCAAACTGACCAAGGAACCGCTGCAACCGGCGGCCAACGCACGTATCAAAGAGTTGGGCTGGGCCAGCGAAGGCGACAAACACCGTTGCCCGAAATGCCAGAAGGCCGCCCAATGAAAGGCCTGCTTCTGCTCGCCGCCCTAGGTGCCGGCCTCACCGGTTGCGCCGGCGATGCGGTCAAGCTCAAGCAGGATCACAGCTACGTGGTGGAATGGATTGGTGAACGGCCGCTGATGGATTACGCGCACCTCACCGTTACCCTCGGTGCTGATGGCCGCGCCTACGGCAATGGCGGCTGCAACCATTGGTTCGCACCGTACACCGTCGACGGCGACAAGCTCAGCTTCGGCAAGATCGGCAGCACCCGCAAGCTTTGCGCCGAGGCGTTGATGGAGCAGGAACATCGCTTCTTCCAGGCGCTGCAAGGCGTTGAGCGCTGGGACATCTCACCGATCGAGCAGACGCGTTTCTGGCCGGCCGAAGGCAAGCCGATTCGCTTGTGGCTTGAAGAAGGCTGACAGCACCCATCTCACGATTGAGTGAGGTCAGCGGGCTTGCTCGCGAATGCGGTGTGTCAGTCAACTCATTAATGGACTGATCCACCGCGTTCGCGAGCAAGCCCGCTCCCACATTGGTTTGTGTTGTCGCTTTAACCGCGCAGTGCCTTGAGCTTGGCGATCACGCCTTCCGCCGTCTGCTCGCCCATCAACTGCTCGCGCACCTTGCCCTTGTCATCAATGATGTAAGTCACCGGCAGCGCTTCGCTGCGGGGAATATCAAAAATCTCTTCCGGGTTCTGCGCCAGCACGGTGAACTTGATACCCAGTTTCTCACTGGCCGCCTTCAGCTCTTCACCCTGCACATTGTCGAAGTTGACGCCAAACACACCCACGTTCTGCCCTTTCAACTGTTCCGCCAACGCGTTGAGCTCAGGGATTTCCGTGCGGCACGGGCCACACCACTCGGCCCAGTAATTAACCACCACCCACTGTTTATCCAGGCGTTCGGCCGCTACTTTCTTGCCGTATTGGTCAACACCGTAGTCGTTGCCGCAGCCGCTGAGCAGCAGGGTTGTGATGATCGCCAATGCACCGATCAGTCGCCTAGTCATGGGGTAATCCTTCGTAAAAATGAACGTTGGCTGCGACCTATCGCCTCTTACGGTTTAAGGACGGGCCGCAGCGCGGGTAGAATACCCGCCACCTTACGCAAGATGCGACCCGCACATGACCGATCTGACGCTTTATCACAACCCGCGCTGCTCGAAATCCCGCGGTGCGCTGGAACTGCTCGAAGCCCGCGGCCTCACTCCAACCGTGGTGCGCTACCTGGAAACCCCGCTGGATGCCACGCAATTAAAGGCCTTGCTCGCCAAGCTGGGCATCAGCGCCCGCCAATTGCTGCGCACCGGTGAAGACGAATACAAGACGCTCAACCTGGCCGACGCCAGCCTCAGCGAAGCGCAATTGATCGCCGCCATCGCCGAGCATCCCAAGTTGATGGAACGTCCGATCCTTGAAACCGCCGATAAAGCGATCATTGGTCGTCCGCCGGAAAACGTGCTGGAGATCCTGCCGTGACTACGCCATATGTATTGGTGCTGTATTACAGCCGCAATGGCTCGGTCAGCGAAATGGCCCGGCAGATTGCCCGGGGCATCGAGCAAGGCGGGATGGAAGCACGCCTGCGCACTGTGCCGGCGATTTCCACCGAGTGCGAAGCCGTGGCGCCGAGCATCCCGGACGAAGGCGCACTGTATGCCAGCCTGGACGACTTGAAACACTGCTCGGGCCTGGCCCTGGGCAGCCCGACCCGCTTCGGTAACATGGCCGCACCGCTCAAGTACTTTCTTGATGGCACCAGCAACCTGTGGCTGACCGGCGCCCTCGTCGGTAAACCCGCGGGCGTGTTCACTTCCACCGCGAGCCTGCACGGTGGCCAGGAAACCACGCTGATGTCGATGCTGCTGCCGCTGCTGCACCACGGCATGCTGATCACCGGCCTGCCCTACAGCGAACAAGCCCTGCTCGACACCAAGGGCGGCGGCACGCCTTACGGCGCCAGTCACCACTCCGGGCCTGACGGTAAGCGCATGCTCGACCAACACGAAATCGCCCTGTGTCGCGCCCTCGGCTTGCGCCTGGCGAACACCGCTACCCTGCTGGAGGGTGGCCGTGGCCAGGAAGCCTAAGGTCCTGCCACCCCAGGCGTGGCTGGAGCCACGGGTCAAGGTGGCGCGCGCGTTAAGCCTGCTGGCGTTTCTGGGCCTGGTGGGTTTGTTGTGCGTGTATTACCTGTTCGTGGCCGACCTGCACGGCGCGCGTCCGTGGGTGATCCTGCTGATCGAACTGGTGCCGCTGCTGGTGCTGGCGCCCGGCATGCTGCTGGGCAGTGCACGTGGGCACTCGTGGATGTGCTTCGTGGTGAACCTGTACTTCATCAAGGGCGCGCTGGCGGCGTATGACCCGAACCGGCAGTGGTTCGGGGTGCTGGAGATGCTGGCGAGCCTGGCGGTGTTTTGTACGGCGCTGCTGTATGTGCGGTGGCGGCATCAGCTCAATCGGCGGTTGGCGGAACCTGTGGCGGCCTAACGACCGCCATCGCAGGCAAGCCAGCTCCCACATTTGATAGGCGACACAGTTCAAAATGTGGGAGCTGGCTTGCCTGCGATAGATCACCCCGGTCTCAATGATTCACGGTGTAAGCCAGCATCATCGACAACTGGCACATCGGCCGTCCACTCTCGGCGTGCCACTGGTTGAATGCGCCCTGCACCGTCGCCAAATCCCGCAAGCTGGTAGGCGCCTTGTCGACGATCTTCTGCGCGTTCAACGCCGCCACCACGTCATAGCTCGGCACAAACGTGTCCTTGCCCACCATGCGCAAAAGCGCGGCGCCGACAGCCCTCCCAGTTGGTGGCCGTGTTTGCTCAGGTACTTCCACAACCCGACGATGTCGGTCACTGGCCAGTCGGCAATGAAGGCACCGAAGCTGCCCTTCTCCTGGGCGATGTCCAGGATCATCTGCGCATTGCGCGGCACGCTCTTGAGTTTGCCCAAATGGCGGATGATGCGCGTGTCCTGCATCAATCGCTCCAGGTGCTCGGCGCCCATCAGCACGACTTTCTCCGGGTCGAAGCCGAAAAATACCTGCTCGAACGCCGGCCACTTGGCGTCGACCACG
Organism: Pseudomonas poae; assembly: GCA_004000515.1. Taxonomy (GTDB): domain Bacteria; phylum Pseudomonadota; class Gammaproteobacteria; order Pseudomonadales; family Pseudomonadaceae; genus Aquipseudomonas; species Aquipseudomonas cremoris. The sequence goes on along the minus strand of CP034537.1, from coordinate 4,183,214 downwards.
CTGTGTTTGAGCCCCGCGCGAAACACCCGCAGAGCCAGGGTCGACAAATAGCGATCATCACTGATCTTGCGCAATTGCGCCGGGGTGTTCGGCACAGGCAGGTGGGCTTCCAACTCGGCCGCCGAACCGAAGCGGTTCAGACAATATTCGTGCAGCCACTTGTAATCGCGCATGCCCTCTCCTGGGGATTCAAATGAAAACGGCGCCCATGAGCGCCGTCTTTCAGAGCGTTGAAGAACCTTAGAGGTTCACTACATTGACAAAGCGCGACGCGGCGCTCTCATCGATCTTGAGGCTGGTGAAGTCAAACAGGTTGCGGTCGGCCAATTGCGACGGGATCACGTTCTGCAGGCTGCGGAAGATGCTTTCGGTACGGCCTGGCGTCTTGCGCTCCCAATCCACCAGCATTTCCTTGACCACCTGGCGCTGCAGGTTCTCTTGGGAGCCGCACAGGTTGCACGGGATGATCGGGAATTGCTTGAGGTCGGAGTAGGCCTGGATGTCCTTCTCGTTGCAATACGCCAACGGGCGGATCACCACGTTGCGCCCGTCATCGGCGCGCAGCTTGGGCGGCATGGCCTTGAGGGAGCCGTTGAAGAACATATTCAAGAAGAAGGTCTCGACGATGTCGTCGCGATGATGCCCCAGGGCCATCTTGGTCGCGCCAATTTCATCCGCAAAGGTGTAGAGCGTGCCACGGCGCAGGCGCGAGCACAGCGAGCAGGTGGTCTTGCCCTCCGGAATCAGCTCCTTGACCACCGAGTAGGTGTCTTTCTCGACGATGTGATACTCGACGCCCAATTCTTTGAGGTAGGCCGGCAGCACGTGCTCGGGAAAACCGGGTTGTTTCTGGTCCATGTTGACGGCAACGATCTCGAACTTGATCGGTGCGACCTTTTGCAGGTGCAACAGCACGTCGAGCATGGTGTAGCTGTCTTTGCCGCCGGAGAGGCAGACCATGACCTTGTCGCCGTCCTCGATCATGTTGAAGTCGGCGACCGCCTCACCGGCCAGGCGGCGCAGGCGTTTTGCAGTTTGTTCTGGTTGACCGTAAGAGTGCCCATGGCGCTTGGATCCGCTGGAGGTGTGTGACGAAAAGCGGGGCATTTTACCGGTAAGGTTGGCCAAGTTCCATTGTGGGAGCTGGCTTGCCTGCGATTGCGGCCTATCAGAACCGAATAGATAAACAGACCCACCGCTATCGCAGGCAAGCCAGCTCCCACCTCTACCCAGTCGTACCTGACAGTCCTCACCGCGATTAGCCCCACTATTTACAGCGCAATTTGCTCTAAAGACCCTACAGTTATTCCGGCCATCCCTTCCTATACTGCGACTTGAGGTCGCACATATATCCAGACCTTTCAGGCCAATTGGCCCGTGGGCGCTCCGATGGGGGCGATGGTAATAACGACAGGAGTGACTGGCATGATCCATCACGTCGTGGGGCTGTTTACCCATCCCGACCAGGAATGGCGGGAAATCCGTGGCGATAAAGAAGAAAGCATCGGCCACATGTACCTCACTCACACCCTGATTCTCGCGGCGATCCCCGCCGTATCAGCCTTTATCGGTACCACCCAGGTCGGCTGGGTCATCGGCAGTCGCGCGCCCGTGATGCTGACCCAGGAAAGCGCACTGTGGATGACCATCATGTCGTACGCAGCCATGCTCGGCGGCGTAGCGGTGATGGGCGCGTTCATTCACTGGATGGCGCGCACTTACGACGCCAACCCCAGCATGTCACGTTGCGTGGCGTTCGCCACCTACACCGCCACACCGCTGTTTATCGGCGGGCTGGCGGCGCTGTATCCGCATATGTGGCTGGGCATGGTCGTCGGCACAGCGGCGATTTGCTACACGGTGTACCTGTTGTATGTGGGGCTGCCGACCTTCATGAACATTGATCCGGACGAAGGTTTCCTGTTTTCCAGTTCGGTACTCGCCGTGGGCCTGGTTGTACTGGTGGCAATCATGGCGTTCACCGTGATTGTCTGGGGCCTGGGCGTAGGGCCGATCTACACCAACTAAACGGTTTTAATCAGTGAGCAAGGCCACCGCAAGGTGGCTTTGTGCGTTGTGCATGACCATTCGGCGCCTGACAGATTCGGAAACACCTGGTTTTGCGGCATACTGGGGGTCTCTGGAGATATGGTCAGCATGCCCGAGCAACTCAATACCCGCGTCGAAGATTGTTTCCTGCAAGCCGAATCCTTTTTCAAACGAAGCTTCAAACGCCCCCAGGTCAGCCTCAAGCTGCGGGGCCAGAAGGCCGGTGTCGCGCATTTGCACGAGAACCTGCTGCGTTTCAACCCACAGTTGTACCGTGAAAACAGCCAGCACTTCCTGAAACAGACCGTGGCCCATGAAGTGGCGCACTTGATTGCCCACCAATTGTTTGGCGAACGCATACAGCCCCATGGTGAGGAATGGCAATTGATCATGCGCGGGGTCTACGAGCTGCCGCCGGACCGTTGTCATACCTATGAAGTGAAGCGTCGCCAGGTGACCCGCTTTATCTACCGATGCCCGTGTGCGGACAGTGACTTTCCGTTTTCCTCGCAGCGCCATGGGCTGGTGGCTCAGGGGCGACGGTATTTGTGTCGGCGGTGTCGACAGACGTTGGTGTTCACTGGGGAAACTCGGGTGGAGTGAGGGCCCCTTCGCGAGCAAGCCCGCTCCCACATTTGATCGGTGATCAACCTGACAACGCGGTCGAATGTGGGAGCTGGCTTGCCTGCGATAGCGCCAGTCCAGGCACTACCCAACTACTTTGGCACGCCGCAACTCCGCTATCCGCTGAGCACTGAACCCCAACTGCGCCAACACCTCATCACTGTGCGCCCCAACGGCAACCCCGATATGCCGTGGTTCCGGCAAACCTTGCGAGAATTTCAACGGACAGGCCAATTGCGCCTGCGTCGAACCATCCTCCCGGGGCACCTGACTGATCAGTTCGCGGGCTTTAAGCTGCGGATGCTCCACCGCCTCGCTCAAGCTCAACACCGGCTCGACGCAGGCATCCACCCCCGAAAACAACTCACACAGCTCATCAAAGCTGCGCTTTTCGAACTCGACTTGCAGAGCAACCTTAAGCTCCGGCGCCAAGCCCTGCGCCGCTAGCTCCGGACGCCCCAATGCCGTGCAGAGTTGCTGCATAAACACAGGCTCCAGGCTGCCAACCGACATCCAACGCCCGTCCCGCGTCCGGTAGTAATCGTAGAAACTGCCGCCGTTTAACACATGCCCTCGCGCACCGGCTCCACGCCACACGCCAGGTAGCCCGCGCCCACCATGGCGTTCAAGCTGAATGAGCAGTCGGTCATGCTCACATCCAGGTACTGCCCTAGCCCGCTCTGCTGCCTCGCAATGACCGCCGCCAGCAATCCCACCACCGCATGCAACGAACCACCGCCCACATCGGCCAATTGCACGCCCAATGGCACCGGCCCGCTGTCCTGGCGCCCGGTGTAGCTGGCCACGCCGGCCAGTGCCAGGTAGTTGATATCGTGCCCGGCGCGGTCTTTGTAGGGGCCGGTCTGACCGTAACCGGTGATCGACACATAAATCAGCCTGGGATTGATCGCCTTCAGCGCCTCATAGCCCAATCCCAGCCGCTCCATCACACCGGGTCGAAACTGTTCGAGCACGATGTCGTAGTCTTTAACCAGCGCTCGCACAACCTCCAACGCCTCAGCCTGCTTGAGGTCCAGTGCCAAACTGCGCTTATTGCGATTGAGGTAGGCATGGCTCGCCGAAATCCCTCGGTCATGGGGCGGCAACACCCGCAGCAGGTCCATGCGCGTAGGCGATTCGATGCGCAATACCTCGGCGCCCATGTCTGCCAGCATCAATGATGCAAACGGGCCGGGCAGCAAGGTGGAAAAATCCAGCACTTTGAGGGACGCCAAGGGACCTGACATGGGCACTCCAATTCCGTTTCGATTGCCCACAGACTAGGCAGCCTTGCGCCTACCGGCAATCGTCAGAACGCTCAGCAACGGTGACCGTTTTGATCACGGCGGGCTTTTTCGTGGCGGCGGCTTTATCATTGCCCCACGTTTACTTGCAGAGTGTTCCATGAAGTTTGCGATAGCCCTGTTTTCCGCCGCCCATGCGCCCTCCTCGCGCCGCGCCTTGCTGTTCGCCCAGGCGGCGTTGGCCGGCGGGCATGAGATTGTGCGGCTGTTTTTTATCAGGATGGCGTGTACAGCGCGTCCAGCAACGTCGTAGCGCCCCAAGATGAGCAAGATATCGCCCGCCAGTGGCGTGAGTTTGTCAGCCAGCATCAGCTTGATGGCGTGGTGTGCATTGCCGCGGCCTTGCGCCGTGGCGTGCTCAATGCCGAAGAGGCCGCGCGCTACCAACGCAGCGCGGTGAACCTGCAGGCGCCGTGGGCGTTGTCGGGCCTCGGCCAATTGCACGACGCCGCCCAAACGGCCGACCGCCTGATCTGTTTTGGAGGGCCGTGAAATGTCCAAATCCTTATTGGTGATCAGCCGCCAGGCGCCATGGTCAGGCCGAGTGCGCGCGAAGCGCTGGATATCGTGCTGGCCGGCGGCGCGTTTGACCTGCCGATCGGCTTGCTGTTTTTGGATGACGGCGTGTTCCAGCTCGCGCCGCACCAGAACGCCAAGGCCGTGCAACAAAAGGACCTCAGCGCCAACCTGCAGGCCTTGGGGCTGTTCGGCATCGATGATGTATTTGTCTGCCGCCACAGCATGGCCGTGCGTGGCTTGACGCCACCGACCGAGGCGCAACCGTTGAGCAACGAGGCTATTTCCCAATTGATTGACCGCTACGACCAGGTGATTACCCTCTGATGTCGACTTTACATGTGGTGTCTCACTCGCCGTTTTCCGATAGCCGCCTCGACAGCTGCCTGCGTATCTGCGGCGCCGAGGACGCGATCCTGCTGTGCGGCGACGGCGCGTACGGGCTGCACGCCCCGCCCTACACACCAAGGGCGTGAAGGTGTTTGTGCTGGCCGAAGACATGCAGGCGCGCAACCTGCCCTTACCGGACTGGGCCGACAGCGTGGACTACCCAGGTTTCGTGCAACTGTCGCTCGACTACGACAAGGTCAACAGCTGGCTATGAACACCTTGACCGTAGGCGAACGCACCTATGAGCTGGACAAAGACGGCTACCTCGTCGACTTGAACGACTGGTCCGTCGAGGTCGCCAACGCACTGGCCGCCGCCGAACCGCTGGCGTTGACGCCCGACCACTGGGAAATCCTCGACCTGCTGCGCGGCTTCTACGCCGAATTCCAGCTGTCCCCGGCCACCCGCCCGCTGATCAAGTACACCGCCTTGAAGCTGGGCCCGGAAAAGGCAACAGCCTGCACCTCAACAAACTGTTCAACGGCACTCCCGCCAAACTCGCCGCCAAGCTGGCGGGCCTGCCCAGGCCGACGAATTGCTTATGACCGACTTTGCCCCGCTGACCCTAGAAACTCCCGCCGAGCACCCCTTTGCGCAGTTCGTGCGCATCCTGGGCAAAGGCAAGCGCGGCGCGCGCAACCTCACGCGTGAGGAAGCCCGCGAAGCCATGGGCATGCTGCTCGACGAGAAAGTCGAAGACACCCAGCTCGGCGCCTTCCTGATGCTGCTGCGCCACAAGGAAGAAAGCCCGGAAGAACTCGCCGGCTTCACCGAAGCCGTGCGCGAACGCCTCAACGTGCCGGCGCTGAATGTGGATGTCGACTGGCCAACCTACGCCGGCAAGAAACGCCATCTGCCGTGGTACCTGCTGGCAGCCAAGTGCCTGGCACAAAATGGTGTGCGCATCCTCCTGCACGGCGGCGGGGCACACACGGCGGGTCGGCTATACACCGAGCAATTGCTGGAAGGTTTGCAGATCCCGCTGTGCCGTAACTGGCAGCAGGTCGAAAGTGCCTTTGAGCACGGCAACCTGGCGTTTATCCCGCTGGGCGACTGGGCACCACAACTGCAACGCATGATCGACCTGCGCAACACCCTGGGCTTACGTTCACCAATCCACTCCCTGGCGCGCCTGCTTAACCCGCTGAATGCGCGTCTTGGCTTGCAAAGCATTTTCCACCCGGGTTACCAGGGCGTGCACCGAGATGCCAGCGGCTTGCTGGGTGACAACGTGATTGTGGTGAAAGGCGACGGCGGCGAAATCGAGATCAACCCCGACTCTGCAAGCCATCTGTACGGCACCACAGGCGGCGAAAGCTGGGATGAAGAATGGCCCGCCCTATCGGCCCAGCGCCACGTCAAACCGGCTGCGTTGGAGCCTGAGCATTTGAAAGCGCTGTGGCGTGGCGATGTAGAGGACAGCTACCCACAATTGGCCCTGATCGCCACCATGGCGCTGACACTGCGCGGTCTTGGTCATCCACGTGAGCAAGCATTCGTTTTGGCCCAGCAATACTGGGATGCGCGGAACAAATCGATTTAGTCGATAATTCACCCGTAGTCTTTGCGCTTTTAAATCGAACTCATCCCTTTAGACTGGTCTCCAACGCTTATGAGTTGAGGAGCCAGTCATGGGTTTGCTGATCGAAGGACACTGGAAAGACCAGTGGTACGAAAGTAGCGCAGACGGCGCTTTCCAGCGCGAACAGGCGCAACGCCGCAACTGGGTGACCGCCGACGGCGCGCCTGGCCCGAGCGGTGAAGGCGGCTTCAAGGCCGAGGCCGGTCGTTACCACCTGTATGTGTCCTCGCCTGCCCGTGGGCCCACCGCACCCTGATCATGCGAGAGCTCAAGGGCCTGGAAGACCTGATCGGCGTATCCGTGGTCAGTTGGCTGATGCTGGAAAACGGCTGGACCTTCGACAAGGCCCACGGCTCTACAGGCGATAAGCTGGACAATTTCGAATTCATGCACCAGCGCTATACCGCCGATAGCGCTGACTACACGGGGCGCGTCACCGTGCCCGTGCTGTGGGACAAGAAATTGAATCGCATCGTCAGCAATGAATCGGCGGAAATCATCCGCATGTTCAACAGTGCGTTCAACGAGCTAACCGGCAACACGCTAGATTTCTACCCCGAGTCGTTGCGCCCGACCATCGACGCGCTGAATGAACGTATCTACCCTGCCGTGAACAATGGCGTGTACCGCGCAGGTTTCGCCACGTCGCAGCAGGCGTATGAAAGCGCGTTTGATGATGTGTTTGCCGAGTTGGATTACCTGGAACAGCACTTGGGCGAGCATCGCTATTTGGCGGGCGAGTTCCTGACAGAAGCGGATGTGCGTCTGTTTACCACGTTGATTCGCTTTGATGCGGTGTACTACAGCCACTTCAAATGCAATTTGCGCAGGATCGCCGATTATTCGAACTTGTCGAATTGGCTACGGGAGCTGTATCAGTGGCCGGGCGTGGCCGAGACCGTGGATTTTGCGCACATCAAGGGGCATTACTACGCCAGCCACCGGACGATTAACCCGACAGGCATTGTGCCGAAGGGGCCGTTGCAAGGGTTTGATGCGGGGCATGATCGGGAGCGGTTGATTGGCAAGCGGGTATTCGGCATGTAGTGAGCGGGCTTGTCCGCGCTGGGCGGCGAAGCCGCCCCAATAAGACCGCCTCGGTGTTTCAGGAAGACCGAATTGCTTGGGTTTAGGGCGGCTTCGCCACCCAGCGCGGGACAAGCCCACTCACTACAAAGCCACGTCAGACCTGGGACTGCGCGCCTTCAAACCACTTGAGCTTCTCGCGCAACACCACCACCTCACCGACGATCACCAATGTCGGCGCATGCACTTCATGCTCCGCCACCATGCGTGGCAAATCCGCCAGGGTGCCGGTGAAGACACGCTGATTGGACGTGGTGCCCTGCTGGATCAACGCCGCCGGAGTATCCGCCGCGCGACCATGCTTGATCAGTTGTTCGCAAATGATCGGCAAGCCAACCAAGCCCATGTAGAACACCAAGGTCTGCGAAGGGCCGACCAGGTCGTGCCAGGGCAGGTCCGACGTCCCGTCCTTTAGATGCCCGGTGATAAAGCGCACCGACTGCGCATAGTCGCGGTGCGTCAGCGGGATCCCGGCATAAGCCGCGCAACCGCTGGCCGCAGTGATACCCGGTACCACCTGGAACGGGATGCCATGGGCCGCCAGCTCCTCGATTTCCTCGCCGCCGCGACCAAAGATGAACGGATCGCCACCCTTGAGGCGTACCACCCGCTTGCCTTGCTTGGCCAGGTCCACCAATTGCTGGTTGATCTGGTCCTGGGGCACGGCATGGTCGGCGCGACGCTTGCCGACGTAAACGCGCTCAGCGTCACGGCGGCACAGCTCTAGAATCGCGGGCGCGACCAATCGGTCGTACAACACCACGTCGGCTTGCTGCATCAGGCGCAGCGCGCGAAAGGTCAGCAGGTCCGGGTCGCCAGGGCCGGCGCCCACCAGGTAAACCTCACCCGGTGCATTGGGCGCTGCGCCGTTGACCTTTTCGATCAACAGGCGCTCGGCTTCGGCGCCCTGCCCGGCCAATTGACGGTCGGCAATCGGCCCTTGGAACACGTCTTCCCAGAACGCGCGGCGTTGCTGCACATCCGGGTACAAGCCTTTGACCTGAGCACGAAAACGCGCGGCCAGCCCGGCCAGTTGGCCATAGGTGGACGGAATCCAGGTTTCCAGTTTGGCGCGGATCAGGCGCGCCAGCACCGGCGCGTCGCCGCCACTGGACACGGCAATCACCAACGGCGACCGGTCGACAATCGCGGGGAAGATCACGCTGCACAAAGCGGGCGCATCCACCACATTGACCGGCACGCAACGGCGCTTGGCGTCGCTGGACACTTGCGCGTTCAACGACTCGTCGTCGGTGGCGGCGATGATCAGGGTGCAACCGTCAAGGTCGGCTTCCTGATAACCGCGCAGAATCAGTTCTCCGCCACTGCCCAGTACCAGCTCACGCAACTGGTCTTCGATCTGGGGAGCAACCACCTGCAGCAACGCGCCGGCATCGGCCAGCAGCCGGGATTTGCGCAAGGCAATCTCCCCGCCACCGACGACCAATACACGACTGCCGCGCAGGTTATGAAACAGCGGCAGAAATTCCATTTAGCCGATGACCTCAACGCCAGCCATGTACGGCTTGAGCACCTCAGGTACACGGATCGAACCGTCCTCCTGCTGGTAGTTTTCCAGCACCGCCACCAGGGTACGGCCTACAGCCAGGCCCGAACCGTTGAGCGTGTGCACCAGTTCCGGCTTGCCGGTTTCCGGGTTGCGGAAACGTGCCTGCATGCGTCGGGCCTGGAAATCGCCGCAGTTGGAGCACGACGAAATCTCGCGGTACTTGTCCTGGCTCGGCACCCACACTTCGAGGTCGTAGGTCTTCACCGCGCTGAAACCCATGTCGCCGGTGCACAGCGCGAGCACGCGGTACGGCAGCTCCAGCAGTTGCAGGACGCGTTCGGCGTTGGCGGTGAGGCCTTCCAGGGCTTCCATGGAGGTCGACGGCTCGACGATCTGCACCATCTCGACCTTGTCGAACTGGTGCTGACGGATCATGCCGCGCGTGTCGCGGCCCGATGCGCCGGCTTCGCTACGGAAGCACGGGCTGTGGGCGACGAACTTCAACGGCAGCTCTTTAGCGTCGAGGATCTCGCCGGAGACGATGTTGGTCAGCGACACTTCGGCAGTTGGGATCAGGTACAGGTCGGCTTCGCCGTCGCGGCTGATCTTGAACAGGTCTTCTTCGAATTTCGGCAGCTGGCTGGTGCCCATCAATGCCGGCGCCTGCACCAGGTACGGGGTGTAGGCTTCTTCGTAACCGTGCGCGGCGGTGTGCAGGTTGATCATGAACTGCGCCAGGGCACGGTGCAGACGGGCAACCGGGCCGCGCAGCAACGAGAAACGTGCACCGGACATCTTGGCGGCGGTTTCGAAATCCAGGCCACCGGTCAATTCGCCCAGGGCAACGTGGTCCTTGATCGCGAAATCAAAGGCTTTTGGCGTGCCCCAACGGCGCACTTCGACGTTGCCGTCTTCGTCTTCGCCAATTGGCACGGACTCATGGGGATGTTAGGGATGCCCAGCAGGATCGAATCCAGCTCGGACTGAATGCCTTCCAGCTCGACCTTGCCGTCGGACAGCTCAGTGCCCATGCGCTCGACGTCCGCCATCAACGGCGCGATGTCTTCGCCGCGCTGCTTGGCCTGACCGATGGATTTGGAACGCGCATTACGCTCAGCCTGCAGTGCTTCGGTGCGGGTCTGGACGGTCTTGCGCTGTTCTTCCAGCGCTTCGATGCGCGAGACATCCAAGGCGAAGCCACGGGATGCCAGGCGGTCCGCTACGTCCTGAAGGTTGCTACGTAACAGTTTGGAATCGAGCATGTCGGTCTCTCGTTTATCAAAGTTTGGTCAAGGACAGGCCAGCCCAGGTGGCGAGCAGCCCGCCGAACACGCTGATACCCAGGTACCCAAAGGCAACCAGGGCCTGCCCGCTTTCCAGCAAACGCAGCGTATCCAGTGAAAAGGATGAAAAGGTCGTCAGACCGCCTACAAAGCCGACAATCAAGCCGGCGCGAATTTCAATCGGCACTTCCGGGCGCAACAGGAACCAGCCGTACAACAGCCCGATGATCAAGCAGCCCACCAGGTTGACCGCCAGGGTCGCCGCATAAAAATGCCTGGGCCAATTGGCGCTAACCCAAGTACCGGTGGCGAAACGCAATAATGTACCAGCGATGCCGGCTGCGGACACGGCAAGAATCGTCTTGAGCACTACTTTCTCCGCTGTTTGGGGCTGAGCCGATCGAGTTGGGCAAGGTGATTGAGCTTTTCACCGATCTTCAGCTCCAGCCCACGGGGCACCGGCTGGTAGAGCGGTAGCGGCTCAAGCTCATCGGGGAAGTAGTCTTCGCCGGCCGCATAGGCGTCCGGTTCGTCATGGGCGTAGCGGTATTCATCGCCGTAGCCCAGTTGTTTCATCAGCTTGGTCGGCGCGTTGCGCAAGTGCAGCGGCACTTCGAGTGAGCCGTATTCGGCAGCCGCACGCAACGCTGACTTGAAGCCCATGTACACCGCGTTGCTTTTCGGCGCACAGGCCAGGTAGGTGATGGCCTGGGCCACCGCCAACTCGCCTTCCGGGCTGCCCAGGCGCTCCTGCACATCCCACGCGGCCAGGCACAGGCTCAGTGCACGCGGGTCAGCGTTGCCGATGTCTTCGCTGGCCATGCGCACCACGCGCCGCGCCAGGTACAGCGGATCGCAACCACCGTCGATCATGCGCGCAAACCAATACAACGCGCCGTCGGGGTTGGAACCGCGCACGGACTTGTGCAGCGCCGAAATCTGATCGTAGAACGCTTCACCGCCCTTATCGAAACGCCGACGGGTGTCGCCCAACAGGCTTTGCAGCAGGTCGACGCCTATCTCACTGCCGTCCTCGGCCAGGTCAGAAGCGTTTTCCAGCAAGTTGAGAAAACGGCGGCCATCGCCATCGGCGGCGGTAAGCAGGATCTTGAAGCCTTCGTCGCTGACGCTCAGCTGGCGCTTACCCAAACCCTTGTCTTCGCTTAACGCGCGGTGCAGCAGCTTTTGCATCGCGGCTTCATCCAGGCTCTTGAGCACGTAGACCCGCGCCCGCGACAGCAAAGCGTTGTTTAGTTCAAACGAAGGATTTTCAGTGGTGGCACCGATAAAGATCAGCGTGCCGTCTTCCACGTAAGGCAGGAATGCATCCTGCTGCGACTTGTTGAAGCGATGCACTTCGTCGACAAACAGGATGGTGCGCTTGCCGTACTGCCCGGCCTGCTGCTTGGCCACGTCCACCGCCTGGCGGATCTCCTTGACCCCGGCGAGCACCGCCGAGACCGTTTCGAAGTGCGCATCCGAGACTTTCGCTAGCAGCCGCGCCAAGGTGGTCTTGCCCACCCCCGGCGGCCCCCAGAAAATCATCGAGTGCAGCGCACCCTGCTCCAGGGCTTCGCGCAATGGTTTGCCGCGAGCGAGCAGGTGTTCTTGCCCGACGTACTCATCCAGGTTGGTCGAGCGCAAGCGCGCGGCCAGGGGCTGGGCAATCGGGTCACTTCGAAACAAATCCATGGGCAGCGCTTGAAACCTCTGGGCAGATTATTCCTGGATCACGTCGGCACCCTTGGGGATGTCGAACTTGAACTTGGAGGCCGGCACCGGCTGGTTGGCCTTGACCCCGGAGAACAGGATATCGGTGCGCTGGCCGACGCTGTCGATCAAACGCATGTTGTTGATCACACCGTTGCCGAACGACAGGTTCAGGGTGTCGAACAACGTGTCCTTGGACTTCGGTTTGAGCGTGAACTCGATCACGTTGCTGGTTTGCTTGGAGGTAATTTCGAAGCTTTCGTTGATTTTCGACACGTCACCCGACAGCAGCAGCGCTGGCGTCTGGTTCAGGCGTGGATCGAGCTTCTTGATGGTCGCTTGCTCCAGGTCCGGGTCCCACAGCGTGACTTTCTGGCCGTCAGAGACGATGGTCTGCTCAGACTTGCCTTCGGTGTGCCAGTAAAACAGGCCTGGGCGCTGCACGGCCATTTCGCCTTCGGTTTGCTGCAACTGGGTGCCGCCTGCATCCAGGGTCAGCTGGGAGAAGCGCGCGGTCAGGGTCTTGGATTTGTCCAACAGGTTGGTCAGGCTGGCGACAGAGGCCGGATCGGCGTGGGCCGAAACAGCGGTCAGGGCCAGTGCCGGCAACAACAGCATGCGGATAAGACGCATGGGAGTCCTCATTGAGTCGTTAGGGCGTGCCGCGTGCTGCCACGCGGCGCGGGATCAGTCGCGCATCTGCCCGGGGCGATGACTTCGCGCGAGCCGTTGGTGTTCATTGCGGTCACTACGCCGGCCATTTCCATGGCTTCGATCATGCGGGCAGCGCGGTTGTAGCCGATTTTCAGTTTGCGTTGCACAGCGGAAATCGAGGCGCGGCGGCTTTCGAGCACGAAAGCCACGGCTTCGTCGTACAGCGCATCGGTTTCAGCGTCGTCGTCACCGCCACCGCCGCCGCTCTCAAAGCCGCTACCGGCTTCTTCGACGCCGTTGAGGATGTCGTCGTTGTATTCCGGCGCGCCGCGCAGTTTCCAGGCCTCCACCACACGGTGCACTTCATCGTCCGATACGAACGCGCCATGCACCCGAATCGGCAGGCTGGTGCCTGGCGGCATGTAGAGCATGTCACCGTGGCCCAGCAGTTGCTCGGCACCTCCCTGGTCGATGATGGTTCGCGAGTCGATCTTGCTCGACACCTGGAACGCCATGCGCGTCGGGATGTTGGCCTTGATCAGGCCGGTGATCACATCCACCGACGGACGCTGGGTGGCGAGGATCAAGTGGATACCGGCGGCACGGGCCTTCTGGGCGATGCGTGCGATCAGTTCTTCAACCTTCTTGCCGACGATCATCATCATGTCGGCGAATTCGTCGACCACCACCACGATGGTGGGCAGCTTGGTCAGTTTTGGCGCTTCGTCGTGAATGCTTTCGCGCTTGTACAACGGGTCATCAATGGTCTCGCCGCGCTCGTGGGCTTCCTTGATCTTGGCGTTGAAGCCCGACAGGTTACGCACGCCCATCTTCGCCATCAGCTTGTAGCGGCGCTCCATCTCGGCCACGCTCCAGCGCAAGGCGTTGGCGGCGTCCTTCATGTCGGTGACGACCGGGCACAGCAGGTGCGGAATGCCTTCGTAGATCGACAGTTCCAACATCTTCGGGTCGATCATGATCAGCTTGGCGTCTTCCGGGCCGGACTTGAACAGGATCGACAGGATCATGGCGTTCACACCCACCGACTTACCCGAACCGGTTGTACCGGCTACCAGCAGGTGAGGCATTTTCGCCAGGTCGGTGATCACCGGCTTGCCGCCGATGTCGTGGCCCAGGGCCAAGGTAACCGGGGACTTGAAGTTGTCGTATTCCGGCGTCGACAGCACTTCGGAGAAGCGCACGATCTGGCGGTCTTCGTTGGGAATCTCGATACCCACGGTGGTCTTGCCGGGAATCACTTCCACCACTCGCACGCTGGTCACGGCCAGGGAGCGCGCCAAATCCTTGGCCAGGTTGGAGATGCGGCTGACCTTGACACCGGCAGCCGGCTGGATCTCGTAACGGGTGATCACCGGGCCGGGATGGATCGAATCCACCGACACTTCGACGCCGAATTCCTTGAGCTTGATTTCCAGCAGGTGACCAACAGCGGCCAGGGATTCTGGGGAGTAGTTGAGTTGTTTCTTTTCGGCCGGGTCGAGAATCGAAATCGGCGGCAACGTGCCTTCGACGGCGCTGTCGACAAACAGCGGCGCCTGCTTTTCTTTCTGTACGCGGTGGCTCGGTTCGGCAGGCTTGGGCGGCGCGGGAGCGATCACCGGCGGCACCTGCTTCTCGCGGTCCGACATGTGTTTGCTCAGGGCTTGCTCGCGTTCGATCAGGCGTTCCTTGACCTTGGCCTGCTCGCGGCGATCCGGGGTGCTTGGCGCCACCACCTCGTTGACACGGGTGTCTACCTCACGCAGTTGCGCAACCATGCGCTTGCGGTCGACACGGGCCGCCCACCAGCGGTTGGCAGCGCCCTGGAACAGCTCCAGCAGGTCGAGGGTGATCTTGCCGGTCACGTCCATCACCTTGAACCACGACAGGTCGGTGAACACGGTGAGGCCGAACAGGAACAGCGCGATAAACATCAGGGTGCTGCCCTGGATATTCAGGGTCTTGCGCGCCAGGTCGCCAAGGCTTTCGCCCAGCGCCCCGCCAGCGCCCGCCGGCAGGCCGGTGGGTGCATGGAAGTGGATATGCGCCAGCGCCGCGCCAGACAACACCAGGAACACCAGGCCGATCAGGCGCCAGGAGAACAGCCAGCCGCTCCACTGCCACGGTTCATGGCGCTGGCGGAAGATCTGCCAGGTCTTGATGGCCAGCAACAGCGGAAAAATATAGGCGAAGTAGCCAAGCACCATGAACAGGATATCGGCGCTGTAGGAACCGGCGGGGCCGCCGAAGTTCTGCACGTCTTCGATCTTGCTGTTGTGGCTCCAGCCCGGATCGTCCTTGCCATAGGTGAGCAAGGCCATCATCAGGAACAGGCACAGGGCGCCGATGGCGATCAGCGCGCCTTCCTTGAGTCGATAGTGCAGGTGCTGGCGCCAGGCCGGCACGACTGCTGCTTTAGGTGTTGCGGCGGATTTCTTCAAAACGAGTCTTTTCCTGCGCCTTTTAGCGCGTCCATCTATTGAATGACGATAAATACTGCCCAATCCGAGCAGTTGAAAAATGAACGAGCGTCGTTGAATCTACTTTTAACACTGGGCGATTGCTTGGCGAAATGACGAAAGCGCCACAAAGGCCGCATTGTACGGGTTTGTGTCCGCGATGCCACGCCCTTGCCCCTTACCCAGCAGCATAGCCAATTTAAGTGTCACAACATGTTCAATTTGAGCATGCATTGCCTTTGCTGACAAAGGCTTATGAGCTGTTTTTACCAATCCAGGCCAGCTTGGCAAATGGCCTGCATTGCCCGAACCCGATTACGACCGCATCCCCGGCATAGAGTTGCAGAAACACCCGCTAACGCTAATCCACCTCAATGCCCGATTCGGGCTGGCCCGATGACGCTGCGTCGACAATAATCAGCACTGCCGCGACAGGTGCCATACCTGCCACTCCTCTCCCCTTCCGCAAGCCTGGATACCATGCTGACCTGGCTACAACGCGACTCACTGACATTCCCGCCGCTGGCCAAAGCCATGCGCGAACCCAACGGCCTGCTCGCCGCCGGCGGCGACCTGTCGGCCGAGCGACTGGTGCAAGCCTACCGCCACGGCTGCTTTCCATGGTTTTCGCAAGGCCAGCCGATTCTCTGGTGGTCACCAGACCCGCGCACCGTGATATTCCCCGACGAATTGCACGTGTCCCGCAGCCTGGGCAAGTTATTGCGCCAGCAGCGCTACACGGTGACGTTCGACCAGGATTTCGCCGCCGTCATCCAGGCCTGCGCCGCACCCCGCGCCTATGCCGATGGCACCTGGATCACCGAGGGCATACAGAGCGCCTACCTGGAATTGCATCGTCGCGGCCACGCCCATTCGGTGGAAGTGTGGGACGACGGCAAATTGGTGGGAGGCCTGTATGGGCTGGCAATGGGTCAATTGTTTTTGGTGAATCCATGTTCAGTCGCGCCGACAACGCCTCGAAATTCGGCTTCGCCACCTTGACCCGTCAATTGCAAACCTGGGGCTTTGTATTGATCGACTGCCAGATGCCCAACGATCATTTGCACAGCCTGGGTGCCCGCGCCATATCCCGTAGCGACTTCGCAGGTTTCCTGCGCGACCATCTGGACCAACCCAACGCTGGACCATGGGTTTCTTAGGCGACATGCGCGCACCTGGCTTACACTTATTTCAAAGCTTATCCGAGGGTTGATCATGACCGAGTTGGCGCGCTTGAAGTTTTATGCCACTCAACCTCACTCTTGCAGCTATCTGCCCGACGAGCAGGCCACCACGCTGTTCCTCGACCCCAGCCAGCCTATGGACGTGCATGTCTACGCCGACCTGTCGGAGATGGGCTTTCGGCGCAGTGGCGATCACTTGTACCGACCTCATTGCCAGAACTGCAATGCCTGCGTGCCGGCCCGTATTCCCGTGGCGCAGTTCCTGCCAGAACGCAATCAGAAGCGCATCCTCAAGCGCAATGCCGACCTGACGGTGACATCGGCCAAGCCGCGGTTTACCGAAGAGTATTTCGACCTCTACCAACGCTATATCGAGCAACGGCACGCTGACGGCGATATGTTCCCCCCAGCCGCGACCAGTTCTCAACATTCCTGGTGCGCGACCTGCCCTTCTCGCGTTTCTACGAGTTTCGTGCGAATGGCCGCCTGGTCGCGGTGGCCGTGACCGATTTACTGCCGAACGGTCTATCGGCGGTCTACACCTTCTATGAACCGACCGAGGAGCGTCGCAGCCTGGGACGTTTTGCGATTCTCTGGCAAATTGGCGAGGCATTGCGCCTGGAGCTGGAGGCGGTGTACCTCGGCTACTGGATCAAAAACTGCAAAAAGATGAACTACAAGACCCAATATCGGCCCATAGAACTGCTGATTAATCAAAGATGGGTCACGCTTAACTAGAACCCCTTGGCTTAAACACCCTTTTTCGGGCACAATGCACGCCGCTTTTGCCTGGCGCAGTTGCACCGGGCCATTCACTGGATACCGAGGGCTTTACTGCATGTCGAAAGAAGACAGCTTCGAAATGGAAGGCACTGTCGTCGACACCCTGCCCAACACCATGTTTCGTGTGGAGTTGGAAAATGGGCACGTCGTAACCGCGCATATCTCCGGCAAGATGCGCAAGAACTACATTCGTATTCTTACCGGTGACAAAGTGCGCGTCGAGCTGACGCCCTATGACTTGAGCAAAGGGCGCATCACTTACCGCGCTCGCTAAGCAAGTCAATACAAGACGCCCGGTTATGCCGGGCGTTTTTGTGTGTGCGCTATTTACCAATCACTGCTTGACCCTGTGGGAGCTGGCTTGCCTGCGATAGCGATGGTTCAGTCTGCCCGTGCGTGACTGATACACCGCTATCGCAGGCAAGCCAGCTCCCACAGTGGATCTTCAGAGGCCATGAAAGAGCGGTCGGCCTGATTATGCACACAGCAAAAGGCGCCTTTCGGCGCCTTTTGCTGTATAGCGATCAGCGATCAGGCCATTTCAGCCGTGGTTTCGAATTCGAAGGTCAGCTCGCCGTCCTTCAGATCGATATGCACTACGCCGCCATGGTCGGAAAGCTCGCCAAACAGGATCTCCTCGGCCAACGGCCGCTTGATCTTGTCCTGGATCAGACGCGCCATTGGGCGAGCACCCATTGCCGCATCGTAACCGCCTTCGGCCAGCCAGCTGCGCGCCGCATCCGTCACTTCCAGCTGCACGCGCTTGTCTTCCAACTGCGCTTGGAGCTCGGTAAGGAACTTGTCCACCACGCTTTTGATAACCTCATGACTGAGGCGACCAAACTGGATAATGGTGTCCAGACGGTTGCGGAACTCCGGCGTAAAGCTCTTCTTGATCACTTCCATCGCATCGGAAGAGTGATCCTGATGGCTGAAGCCGATCGAGGCTCGCGCGGCCGTTTCGGCACCGGCGTTAGTGGTCATGATCACGATGACGTTGCGGAAATCCGCCTTGCGCCCGTTGTTGTCGGTGAGGGTCCCGTGATCCATGACCTGCAGCAGCAGGTTGAAGACTTCCGGTGCGCCTTCTCGATTTCATCGAGCAGCAATACGCAATGCGGTTGTTTGGTGATCGCTTCGGTCAATAGACCGCCCTGGTCGAAACCGACGTACCCCGGAGGCGCACCGATCAGGCGCGACACAGTATGACGCTCCATGTACTCGGACATGTCGAAGCGCACCAGCTCAATACCCATGGCCTTGGCCAATTGCCGCGCCGCTTCGGTCTTGCCGACGCCGGTAGGCCCTGCGAACAGGAACGAACCGACCGGCTTGTCCGGCGACTTGAGACCCGCACGCGAAAGCTTGATCGCGGTAGACAGCGCGTCGATCGCCGCATCCTGGCCGAACACGGTGAGCTTGAGGTCACGCTCCAGGTTACGCAGCAACTCCTTGTCGGAGCTGTTGACATGCTTAGGCGGAATCCGCGCGATCTTGGCCACGATGTCCTCGACCTGAGGCACGTCGATGCGTTTCACACGCTTCTCGACCGGCTGCAGGCGCTGATACGCCCCCGCCTCGTCGATCACGTCGATGGCCTTGTCCGGCATGTGCCGGTCATTGATATAGCGTGACGCCAACTCGGCGGCAGAACGCAACGCCTCATCGGTGTATTCGATGCCGTGGTGCGCCTCAAAGCGCCCCTTCAGCCCGCGCAGGATGCCAATGGTGTCTTCAACCGAAGGTTCGGACACATCAACTTTCTGGAAACGACGTGCCAGCGCGCGATCTTTTTCGAAGATCCCGCGGAATTCCTGGAACGTGGTCGAGCCGATGCAGCGGATATCACCCGACGACAGCAATGGCTTGAGAAGGTTGGAGGCGTCCATCACCCCACCGGATGCCGCACCGGCACCAATGATGGTGTGGATCTCATCGATAAACAGGATGGCTTGCGGACGCTTTTTCAGCTCGCCGAGCAGCGCCTTGAAGCGCTTCTCGAAATCGCCACGGTACTTGGTCCCGGCGAGCAACGCGCCCAGGTCAAGGGGAGTAGACGACGCTGTTGGCCAACAGGTCAGGCACCTGGTTATCGACAATGCGCTTGGCCAGCCCTTCGGCAATCGCGGTTTTACCCACGCCCGCCTCACCCACCAGCAACGGATTGTTCTTGCGACGACGTGCAAGGATCTGCGCTACACGCTCAACCTCAAGCTCACGCCCCACCAGCGGATCGATCCGCCCCTGGCGCGCCAGCTCATTGAGGTTACTGGCATAGGCATCCAGTGGATTGCCCGAAGAAGAAGACTCACCGCCCTCGTCGTCCTGCATATCCTGCTCACCCTCGGAATGATCGCCGTGCCCAGGCACCTTGGAGATACCGTGGGCGATGTAGTTGACGACATCGATACGGGCAACGCTCTGCTGCTTGAGCAGGAACACTGCCTGGCTTTCCTGTTCGCTGAAGATCGCCACAAGCACATTGGCGCCTGTGACTTCACGCTTACCGGAGCTTTGCACATGGAAAACAGCACGTTGAAGTACTCGCTGGAAGCCCAGGGTTGGCTGGGTTTCACGGTCTTCATCGTGGACGGGAATAAGTGGCGTTGTGGAGTCAATAAACTCCTGCAGGTCATGCTTGAGTTTGTCGAGGTTGGCGCCGCACGCACGCAGAACGGTGGCGGCAGCTTCGTTATCCAAAAGTGCCAGCAGCAGGTGTTCGACGGTCATGAACTCATGACGCTTCGAACGGGCCTCCTTGAAGGCAAGATTGAGGGTGACTTCGAGCTCGCGGTTTAACATAGCTTCACCTCATACCCAAGTGGTCGGCGTTAACCGTCCTTCTCGATTTCACAGAGTAGCGGATGCTGGCTTTCCCTGGCGTACTGGTTGACCTGCATGGCCTTTGTCTCGGCGATGTCGCGGGTAAACACTCCACATACTGCCCGTCCTTCTGTGTGAACGGCCAGCATTACCTTGGTCGCCAACTCGCGGTTCAGGTTAAAAAACACCTCGAGCACTTCGACCACGAAATCCATCGGTGTGTAGTCATCATTGAACAAAACCACCTTATACATCGGCGGTGCCTGTAAGGCAGGCTTGGCCTCCCTGAACAGCAATGCCTGCAGAACCGTCGTCATCATGGTCCTGATCCGGTCGATCCTGATTGAATGTTAGTCGAATCTGGCTGTTTGCATGCATGGAAAGAAAGGTTCGTCAGTGGTTCAAATACAGTGGTGGGGGCGACCTGTCAGAATTTCAACTCTGACCGACTGGTCGCCTTGACTATCGGCAAATCGGTGTTACAACCAATAGAACCCACAGTGGGTAAAAAAGGTCAGCGCAGTCAACCTTATTTATTCGGGTTAGGACGGATAAACTGGATGATACTCCAGTGATGGAGTCTGGTGCAGAGGGATATGGTTATGTCTGGCGTCAAGATCAATGGCAAGGTCAAATGGTTCAACAATGCCAAAGGCTATGGGTTCATCAACGAAGAAGGAAAAACCGAGGACCTGTTTGCGCATTACTCAGCGATTATCATGGAAGGGTATAAAACGCTGAAGGCGGGCCAAGCGGTAAGCTTTGAGATCATTCAGGGACCAAAAGGACTGCACGCCGTGAATATCGATGCAGTCAAAGCCGAAGTGGCTGATAAAAGTGCAAGCCCATACGCTCATAAAGAAAAGAAACTAATGGCCTGACCCGCCGACGAGCGTGAAGCGCCCAACAAAAAACGGCCACCCCAGTCAACTTGAGGTGGCTGTTTTACTCTGGCGCTTCTTTACATATGCGAAATCATCGCATCGCCAAAGCCCGACGACGAGACCAGTTTCGCGCCCTCCATCAAGCGCTCAAAGTCATACGTCACGGTTTTGGCCGAGATCGCGCCGTTGGTGCCCTTGATGATCAAGTCAGCCGCCTCGGTCCAACCCAGGTGGCGCAACATCATTTCTGCCGACAGGATCAGTGAGCCCGGGTTGACCTGGTCTTTACCGGCATATTTCGGCGCAGTACCGTGGGTGGCTTCGAACATGGCCACGGTGTCGGAAAGGTTGGCCCCCGGAGCAATACCGATGCCCCCGACTTCCGCCGCCAGTGCATCTGAAAGGTAGTCACCGTTCAGGTTAAGCGTCGCGATCACATCGTATTCTGCTGGGCGCAGCAGGATCTGCTGGAGCATGGCATCGGCGATGGCATCCTTGACCACCACATTCTTACCGGTCTTGGGGTTCTTGAATTGCATCCAAGGACCACCGTCGAGCAAGGTTGCGCCGAACTCTTTCTCGGCAATACCGTAGGCCCACTCCTTAAAGGCACCTTCGGTGAACTTCATGATGTTGCCTTTGTGCACGATGGTCAGCGAGTCGCGATCGTTATCCACTACATATTGAAGGGCTTTACGCGCCAGACGCTCGGTGCCCTCTTTCGAAACAGGTTTGACGCCAATCCCGCAATCTTGGTCAAAACGGATCTTGGTAACGCCCATTTCTTCTTTAAGGAACTTGATCACTTTTATCGCCTCCGGCGAGCCAGCCTTCCACTCGATACCGGCGTAAATATCTTCGGAGTTCTCACGAAAGATAGTCATGTCCACGTCGCCCGGCTTCTTCACCGGGCTAGGCACACCTTCAAACCAGCGCACTGGGCGCAGGCACACATACAGATCGAGTTGCTGACGCAGGGCCACGTTAAGTGAACGAATGCCACCACCGACCGGGGTCGTCAGCGGGCCCTTGATAGAAACCACGTAATCCTTGACCGCATCCAGGGTTTCCTGGGGCAGCCAGGTGTCCTGGTCGTAGACTTGAGTGGCCTTTTCGCCGGCATATACCTCCATCCAAGAGATTTTGCGCTTGCCGCCGTAGGCCTTTTCAACAGCTGCGTCGACCACCTTGATCATCACCGGGCTGATGTCGACGCCGATACCGTCACCTTCGATATAAGGAATGATCGGGTTATTAGGAACATTGAGAGAATGGTCTGCATTGACGGTGATTTTGTCGCCGACGGCTGGAACCTGAATCTTCTTGTATCCCATGCTGAACTCCATCTATGGATTGAACATCTGGCTGCGTTCGAGCCTACTCCAGATAAATGGCGACTGAAACCTCACGCCATGCTCATTTGCATCGAAAACAGCATAATTTGTCGCCTACAAGCCTGAAATCAAAGGCAAAATCGCCAATCTTGAGCACGCCATGCGACTTTGGGCGCAATGAGGTACCTGCGACCTTTAGACCAATGGACGACACACCTTTTGTATGAAGGCTCGGCGTAAGCATAGCGACCTATGTATAATGCCGCCGCTGACCCAAGAGTCACGACGGCTGACCGCTCTAGACAGTGGCCTTCAGCCAGAAAGCAGGACTATTACAATAGTCCAAACGCTTGACGCTCGACTGATGCAACCCAACATCACCGCGAAGAAACCTCGACATTTCGCTCATGGATGACTTTGAACGAACGCGCTCCACCCGGCGCATCTCGAGTTTCTGCGCACGCTTTCAGCAAAGAAGAGAGTTAATCCGAATATGCCCACCCGCTCGAAGATCATCTACACCTTCACCGACGAAGCCCCAGCCCTCGCCACCTATTCACTGCTGCCTATCGTAGAGGCCTTCACCGCTTCCGCTGATATTGCTGTGGAAACCCGCGATATTTCCCTCGCCGGGCGCATCCTCGCAAGCTTCCCCGAGCAACTGGGCGCCAAGGCCATCCCGGACCACCTCGCCGAACTGGGCGACCTGGCCGTTACGCCTGAAGCCAACATCATCAAGCTGCCTAACATCAGCGCCTCGACTCCGCAGCTGCAAGCCGCGATCAAGGAACTGCAGGCCCAGGGCTACGCCCTGCCGGACTACCCGGAAACCGTAACCACCGACGCGGAAAAAGAAACCCGTGCACGTTACGACAAGGTCAAGGGCAGCGCCGTGAACCCGGTACTGCGCGAAGGCAACTCCGACCGCCGCGCGCCGCTGTCGGTCAAGAACTACGCACGCAAGCACCCGCACAAAATGGGCGCCTGGGCTGCCGACTCCAAGTCGCACATCGCGCACATGAACAACGGTGACTTCTACGGCAGCGAAAAAGCCGTGCAGATCGAAGCCGCTGATGCTGTGAAAATCGAGCTGATCGCTCAAGACGGCACCGCGACCGTCCTGAAGGAAAAGACCTCGGTACAAGCTGGCGAGATCATCGATACCGCCGTGCTGAGCAAGAAAGCCCTGCGCAGCTTCATCGCCGCTGAAATCGAAGACGCCAAGAAACAAGGCGTACTGCTGTCGGTTCACCTGAAAGCCACCATGATGAAGGTCTCCGACCCGATCATGTTCGGCCAGATCGTTGCCGAGTTCTATAAAGATGCCCTGGCCAAGCACGCTGTTGTGCTGGAGCAGATCGGCTTCAACCTGAACAACGGCATCGGCGACCTGTACGCTCGCATCAAGGCCCTGCCGGCTGACCAGCAAGCGCAGATCGAAGCTGACATCCAAGCGGTCTACGCCGCTCGCCCTTCGCTGGCGATGGTTAACTCCGACAAAGGCATCACCAACCTGCACGTGCCGAGCGACGTCATCGTCGACGCTTCGATGCCGGCCATGATCCGTGACTCCGGCAAGATGTGGGGCACCGACGGTCAACTGCACGACACCAAGGCCGTGATCCCGGATCGCTGCTACGCCACCATCTACCAAGCGGTCATCGAAGACTGCAAGGCCAATGGCGCTTTCGACCCAACCACCATGGGCAGCGTGCCAAACGTTGGCCTGATGGCCAAGAAAGCCGAAGAGTACGGCTCCCACGACAAGACTTTCCAGATCAAGGCTGACGGCGTAGTCCGCGTCACCGACAGCAAGGGCAACCTGCTGATGGAACAGAACGTCGAAGCCGGCGACATCTTCCGCATGTGCCAGACCAAAGACGCGCCGATCCAGGATTGGGTCAAACTGGCCGTCAACCGCGCCCGCGCCAGCAACACCCCGGCCATCTTCTGGCTGGACCCTAAGCGTGCGCACGACGGCGTCGTGGTCGAGAAAGTTCAGGCCTACCTGAAAGACCACAACACCGAAGGCCTGGACATCCGCATCATGTCCCCAGTCGACGCGATGAAGTTCACCCTGGAGCGCACCCGTAAGGGCCTGGACACCATCTCGGTGACCGGTAACGTTCTGCGTGACTACCTGACCGACCTGTTCCCGATCATGGAGCTGGGCACCAGCGCCAAGATGCTGTCCATCGTGCCGCTGATGAACGGCGGCGGCCTGTTCGAAACCGGCGCTGGCGGTTCGGCACCGAAGCACGTGCAGCAACTGCTGGAAGAAAACTTCCTGCGTTGGGACTCCCTGGGCGAGTTCCTGGCCCTGGCGGCTTCCCTTGAGCATTTGGGTGTGAACTACAACAACCCGAAAGCCCTGGTACTGTCCAAGACCCTGGACCAGGCCACTGGCCAGTTCCTCGACAACAACAAGTCGCCATCGCGCAAAGTCGGCAACATCGACAACCGCGGCAGCCACTTCTACCTGGCGCTGTACTGGGCTCAAGCCCTGGCTGCCCAGACCGAAGACACTGCACTGCAGGCGCAATTCAGCCAACTGGCCAAAACCCTGAGCGAGAACGAAGCAACCATCGTTGCCGAACTCAACGCCGTTCAAGGCAAGGCTGTGGACATCGGCGGCTACTACGCGCCAAACCCAGAGCTGACCAGCAAAGCCATGCGCCCAAGCAACACCCTCAACACGGCAATCGCTGCGCTGGTGTGATGCTTCACGGTGTGGCTGAAGTGAAGATCGCCCGCTGATCTTCACCCAGCAGAAAAATCCGGAACCTGAAAGGGTTCCGGATTTTTTGGCCTTTTTCCTGCAAATGGGCGCAGGACTTGCTTTGTGTTGTTTGCTCGAGCCATTCGGAAAACAATAAAAGGGAAGTCATTATGCAAAGAACCCATTTCAAGGTGCTGACCTGGGCCTCGGCAATTGCATTGCTCAGCGCCTGCGCAAGTCACTCACCCACCTACCCCCATGCACAAGAATCCATAGGCGACGTGCAAACAATGTACGACGGCAAACTCAGTCCCGACGCCGCCGTCAGCACCTTTCGCAATATCGACCGCCTGTTTCCGGTGCGTACCATTCCAGCCGGCGGCCATCCCTTTCCACTACCGCGCAGCAGCCAACCCCTGGGTGCGGTTTCGTTCGACTACGAAGGCAAGCACTACAGCCTCGATGACTACGTCACCCTCAATCGGGTAACAGGCTTGCTGGTGATCAAGAACGGCCAAGTCGTTACTGAACGCTACGAAAAAGGCAACACACCGGCGACCCGCTGGATGTCGATGTCGGTGGCCAAGTCCATTACCTCAACCCTGGTGGGCGCCGCACTGCAGGATGGCTCCATCAAAAGCCTGGACGACAAAGTGACCCGCTACCTGCCCGCACTGGCCGGCAGCGGTTACGACCAGGCCACCGTACGCCAGGTGCTTGCGATGCGCTCCGGGGTCAAATGGAGCGAGAAATACGCCGACCCCACTTCCGACCGGCGCATGATGCTCAAGCTGCAAACCGAACAAGTGCCCGGCTCAGCCCTGAAGTTCATGGCGAGCCTGCCCAGCGCGGCGCCCCCTGGCACCCGTACCAACTACAGCACCGGCGAGACACAAGTGCTGGGGCAACTGGTCAGCGCTGCCGTAGGCAAGCCCTTGGCGCAGTACTTGAGCGAGAAGATCTGGGCCCCCTACGGCATGCAAACCGACGCCAACTGGTGGCTCGACGGCCCCAACGGCAACGAAGTGGGCGGTAGTGGCATCAGCGCAACGCTGGAGGACTACGGTCGCTTCGGCCAGTTCGTACTCAGCGGCGGCAAAGCCGGCAACCAACAAGTCCTGCCCCAAGGCTGGATGAGCTTCGCCAGCGCCACCACCGGCACCGACCCCGCATATGGCGACTTCGCCTCCATGTGGTGGCCCGCCTGGACTGACGCCTCCAAGGCCGACAAAGCCTTTACGGCCGCAGGCATCTTCGGTCAGTTCATCTACCTCAACCCCACCCAGAATGTGGTGATCGTTGTGTGGCAAGCGCAAACCAAAGCCACGGGCGGTGAAGTGATCGATGACATGGTCGCCTTCGACGCCATTACCAAAGCCGCGAAGTAAAGGGTTGGGGCGGCGCCTCTGTATGATGTGCGCCTGCCCCTCCGATCGTTCGAGACCTCTCCATGACCTGGCAACCCCACATCACCGTCGCCACCATCGTCGAAGACAACGGCCGCTTCCTGATGGTCGAAGAACTCAAGGGCGGCCGCGCCGTACTCAACCAGCCTGCCGGCCACCTCGATCCGCACGAAACCCTGACCGAGGCCGCGGTACGCGAAACCCTCGAAGAAACCGGCTGGGACGTCGAAGCCACCGGTATCGTGGGCATCTACCTGTACACCGCGCCCAGCAATGGCGTGACCTATCAACGGGTTTGCTTCATCGCCAAAGCGCTGAAACATCACCCCGACTATCAACTCGACGAAGGCATCCTGCGCGCCCGCTGGCTGACCCGCGACGAACTGATGGACGTTCGCGACGCCTGGCGCAGCGAGCTGATCATCCGCTGCATCGATGATTATTTGGCAGGCCAGCGTCACAGTCTCGAATTGATCCGCCCTTCTCTTTAGCCTTGAAGGCCCGAGCCTGATAGAATCGCGTCCTTTTCAAGACACCCGTTGAAACCCTATGCGTGATCCAGCCCCTTCTGACACACAAAAGAAGCGCGTCATCGTCGGCATGTCCGGCGGCGTGGACTCTTCCGTTTCCGCCGTTCTGCTCATGGAGCAGGGTTATGAGGTGGAAGGCCTGTTCATGAAGAACTGGGAAGAAGACGATGGAACGGAATATTGCACCGCCATGGACGACCTGGCGGACGCCCAGGCCGTGTGTGACAAGATCGGTATCAAGCTGCACACTGCCAATTTTGCCGCCGAGTACTGGGACAACGTGTTCGAGCACTTCCTGGCCGAATACAAGGCCGGCCGTACGCCGAACCCGGACATCCTGTGTAACCGCGAAATCAAGTTCAAGGCGTTCCTCGACTACGCCATGATGCTGGGTGCAGACCTAATCGCCACTGGCCACTACGTGCGCCGCCGCGACATCGATGGCCGCACCGAACTGCTCAAAGGCCTGGACCCGAATAAGGACCAGAGTTACTTCCTGCACGCAGTCGGCGGTGAACAGATCGCCAAGACCCTGTTCCCGGTGGGCGAGCTGGAAAAACCCGAAGTGCGCAAGATCGCCGAGAAACACGGCCTGGCCACCGCCAAGAAGAAAGATTCCACCGGGATCTGCTTTATCGGTGAGCGCCGCTTCAGCGACTTCCTCAAGCAATACCTGCCGGCACAACCGGGCGAGATCAAGACCACCGAAGGCGAAGTCATCGGCCGCCACCATGGCCTGATGTACCACACCATCGGCCAACGCCAGGGCCTGGGCATCGGCGGTTTGAAGGACGCCGGCGAAGAGCCGTGGTACGTGCTGGTCAAAGACCTTGAGAACAACGAGCTGATCGTCGGCCAGGGCAACGAACACCCCTTGCTGTTCTCGGGCGCCCTGCTGGCCTCGGAAATCTATTGGGTCAACCCGATCGACCTGAGTACTCCACGCCGCCTGACCGCCAAGGTGCGCTATCGCCAGAGCGACCAGCCCTGCACCCTGGAAAAGACCGCTACCGGCTATCGCGCCACCTTTGATGACCCGCAACGCGCCGTTACGCCTGGCCAGTCCGTGGTGTTCTACGACGGCGAAATCTGCCTGGGCGGCGGCGTGATTGAAGTCGCGCAAGCCTGGAGCAACAAGGCATGAACCCAATCCAGGAGCAGTTGACGGCGCTGGGCGGGGTTTTCCTCGCCGCCGTACTGGTGGATAAGATCGCCAAGACCGGCCAGGTCACCGAGGCAGGCCTGACCTGCATGCTCGGCAGCTTGCTGATCCGCGACCCCAAGGACACCCTGGAAGTTTATGGTG
Source organism: Pseudomonas poae (assembly GCA_004000515.1). Classification (GTDB taxonomy): domain Bacteria; phylum Pseudomonadota; class Gammaproteobacteria; order Pseudomonadales; family Pseudomonadaceae; genus Aquipseudomonas; species Aquipseudomonas cremoris. The sequence goes on along the minus strand of CP034537.1, from coordinate 4,155,078 downwards.
GCGACGACTTGGCGCTGCGTGAAGGGTACAGAGCGCTGATCGGCGCCCTGGAGCGCGACCCCAGCACCCTGCAGCGCGAGCCGTTGCGCTATGCGCTGTCGATGCTCGGCCTTGAGCGTCAATTGGCCAAGCGCGAAGATATGCTCGAAGTCATCGGCAAGCGTCTTCCACAGATTCAGTCCCAGGTAGAACATTTCGGCCCAGCCCACGAAAACGTGATCGCGGCCTGCGGCGCGCTGTACCAGGACACCTTGAGCACCTTGCGCCAGCGGATCCAGGTCCACGGCGACATGCGCAACTTGCAGCAACCGAACAACGCCTCGAAAATCCGCGCCCTGCTCCTGGCCGGTATTCGTTCGGCGCGGTTGTGGCGCCAGTTGGGGGGTCATCGTTGGCAGCTGGTCATCAGCCGTCGCAAATTGCTCAAAGAGCTTTACCCGTTGATGCGCAACGAATAAGTCGCAGCAACCACCACGTTCAAGCATTACGCGTAATACGCCGGTCAGTTGGCGACGGACCGGCGGATTTTTTCATGTATGATACGCGCCCCATTTCGTTGCCCGACTGTCCGAGAACACCCCATGCAGCTCTCTTCGCTCACTGCGGTTTCCCCTGTTGACGGCCGCTACGCCGGCAAAACCCAGGCCCTGCGCCCTATTTTCAGCGAATACGGCCTGATCCGTGCTCGTGTTCTGGTTGAAGTGCGCTGGCTCCAGCGCCTGGCCGCTCACCCCGCCATCAGCGAAGTGCCGGCGTTCTCCGCGCAAGCCAACGCTGTGCTCAACACCCTGGCGGAAAACTTCTCTCTCGAACACGCCGAACGTGTGAAAGAGATCGAGCGCACCACCAACCACGACGTAAAAGCCATCGAGTACCTGCTCAAAGAGCAAGCGGCCAAGCTGCCGGAACTGGCCCAGGTCAGCGAGTTCATCCACTTCGCCTGCACCAGCGAGGACATCAACAACCTGTCCCACGCCCTGATGCTGCGTGAAGGCCGTGATGACGTGATGCTGCCCCTGATGCGCCAGACCGCCAACGCCATCCGCGAACTGGCTATCCGCTTTGCCGACGTGCCGATGCTGTCGCGCACCCACGGCCAACCGGCATCGCCGACTACCCTGGGCAAAGAACTGGCCAACGTGGTGTACCGCCTGGAGCGTCAGATCGCTCAAGTCGCGGCCGTGCCGCTGCTGGGCAAGATCAACGGCGCCGTGGGCAACTACAACGCCCACATCTCGGCCTACCCTGAGATCGACTGGGAAGAAAACGCCCGCGCCTTCATCGAAGACGAACTGGGCCTGGGCTTCAACCCGTACACCACGCAGATCGAGCCGCACGACTACATCGCCGAGCTGTTCGACGCCATTGCGCGCTTTAACACCATCCTGATCGACTTCGATCGCGATATCTGGGGCTACATCTCCCTGGGCTACTTCAAGCAGCGCACCATTGCCGGTGAAATCGGTTCGTCGACCATGCCGCACAAGGTCAACCCGATCGACTTCGAAAACTCCGAAGGCAACCTCGGCATCGCCAACGCCCTGTTCCAGCACCTGGCCAGCAAGTTGCCGATCTCCCGCTGGCAGCGCGACCTGACCGACTCCACCGTGCTGCGCAACCTCGGCGTGGGCTTTGCCCACAGCGTGATCGCGTACGAAGCCAGCCTCAAAGGCATCAGCAAGCTTGAGCTCAACGAGCAGAAGATTGCCGCTGACCTGGACGCTTGCTGGGAAGTATTGGCCGAGCCGATCCAGACCGTGATGCGCCGCTACAACATCGAAAACCCCTACGAGAAGTTGAAAGAATTGACGCGCGGCAAGGGCATCAGCCCTGAAGCACTGCAAACTTTCATCGATGGCCTGGATATGCCAGCCGCTGCCAAGGCCGAGTTGAAACTGCTCACCCCGGCCAACTACATCGGCAACGCAGTGGCCCAAGCCAAGCGCATCTGATTACCGCAAGACCTTGAGACGCCCGGCCGCGCCGGGCGTTTTTATTCCAGTCTGAAAAGTGCTTTCTTTCAATAGGTTACACATGAATCCTGACATCCCTCTTCAACTTCTGGGCGGCATCACGGCACGGGAATTCCTGCGCGATTACTGGCAGAAAAAACCCCTGCTGATCCGCCAGGCCATCCCTGATTTCGAAAGCCCGATCGACGCCGACGAACTGGCAGGCCTGGCCCTGGAAGAAGAAGTCGAGTCGCGCCTGGTGATCGAACACGGCGAGCGTCCGTGGGAACTGCGTCGTGGCCCGTTCGCCGAAGATGCTTTCAGCACCCTGCCTGAGCGCGAGTGGACCCTGCTGGTGCAAGCGGTTGACCAGTTCGTGCCGGAAGTGGCCGAACTGCTGGAACAATTCCGCTTCCTGCCTAGCTGGCGCATCGACGACGTGATGATCAGCTTCGCCGCACCGGGCGGCAGCGTTGGCCCGCACTTCGACAACTACGACGTGTTCCTGCTGCAAGCGCAGGGCAAGCGCAACTGGAAGATTGGCCAGATGTGCAGCTCGGAAAGCCCGCTGCTGCAGCATGCCGACTTGCGCATCCTCGCCGAATTCGAAGAAAGCGCCGAATGGGTGCTGGAGCCGGGCGACATGCTCTACCTGCCACCACGCCTGGCGCACTTCGGTATTGCCGAAGATGACTGCATGACCTACTCCGTGGGCTTCCGCGCACCGAGCGCCGCCGAAGTGTTGACCCACTTCACTGACTTCCTCAGCCAGTACCTGACAGACGAAGAGCGTTACACCGACGCTGACGCCCAGCCGGTCAGCGACCCGCACCAGATTCAGACCGATGCTCTCGATCGCCTGAAAAGCTTGTTGGCCGAGCACATGAGCGACGAGCGCATGCTGCTGACCTGGTTCGGCCAATTCATGACCGAGCCGCGCTACCCGGAACTGGTGGCTGGCGAAGAACTCGGCGAAGACGACTTCATCAGCGCCCTGCAAGACGGTGCGATCCTGGTACGCAACCCAAGCGCGCGCATGGCTTGGTCGGAAGTAGACGACGACGTACTGCTGTTCGCCAGCGGCCAGAGCCGTTACCTGCCGGGCAAACTGCGCGAACTGCTCAAACTGATCTGCGCCGCGGACGCCCTGCACGCCGAAAACCTCGGCCCATGGCTGGCGGACGAAGACGGGCGCGACCTGCTGTGCGAACTGGTCAAGCAAGGGAGCCTGGGGTTTGCCGATGAATAAGATTCACGTAAGTGTCGCGGACTGGCAAAAGGATATCGCTGAGATTCGGCGCATTCGTGAAGCGGTTTTTATCGCTGAGCAATCGGTTCCACCCGAGCTGGAATGGGATGCAGATGACGCCGACGCGGTGCATTTCCTGGCATTCGAAGGCGACTTTCCGATAGGCACCGCTCGCCTGCTGCCCAGCGGCGAAATCGGGCGCGTCTCGGTGCTCAAAGACTGGCGCGGACTTAAAGTCGGCGACAAGCTGATGGAAGCGGTGATTGGCGCGGCTGAAAAACGCGGCCAGACCAAGCAGTTCCTCAGCGCACAGGTGTATGCAGCGCCATTTTATGAGCGACTGGGTTTCAAGATCGTCAGCGAGGAATTCCTGGAAGTTGGAATTCCGCATGTCGATATGGTGCGAGGGGACTGATTCGAGACCGATTCGCCCCTTCGCGAGCAAGCCCGCTCCCACATTTGACCGAGTACATCCCTTGGAATGCGGTCGAGTGTGGGAGCAGGCTTGCTCGCGAAGGCTATTTCAGCACCACTACAAATGCCCTGCCATGCAGGGCATTTTGCCGTCTACGATTCAACAAGCACCCCGCCCAGCCGACAAACTGGCACTATCACGCCTAAATGACTCGCAGAGATAACGGACATGTCCCTACGCACCCTGCTCACCGCCCTTCTCCTGACTGCCAGCGTCACCGCCATGGCAGACACCGAAGTCGTCAACCTGAGCAACCGCACCAGCGCGGATCTGCTGCCCGTCGCACAGAACTTCATCGGCAAGGACGGCACCGTCAGCGCCTATGGCAACCAGCTTATCGTCAAGGCAGACGCCGGCAAGATCCAGGACTTGCGTGCCTTGCTTGCCCAACTGGACACACCGGCCAAGCGCCTGCTGATCACCGTCGACACTAACGAAACCAACCAGCAGAACAGTGGCGACAGCCAGACCCGCATCATCAGCTATGGCACCGCTAGTCGCGAGGGTGGCATCCAGCAGATCCAGGCCAGTGAAGGCGTGCCAGCGCTGATTCAGGTCGGCCAGAGTGTACCGCTCACCACGACCCAACCCGATGCCTATGGTCGCCCGCAAAACCAGACTCAGTATCGCAACGTCACCCAAGGTTTCTACGTCACTGCCAGCGTCACCGGTGAGACCGTTCACTTGGCAATCAGTACCAACCGTGACCGCATGAGCCAGGAGCGTCCCGATGTAGTGAACGTGCAAAGCACCGACACAAGTGTCAGCGGCCGCCTTGGCGAATGGATCACCCTGGCCGGCATCAACCGCGAGACCCAGGCCGACAAATCCTCTACAACCCGCACGTATTCTACTCAGGGCCGCGATGACCTGACTTTGCGGGTCAAGGTCGACACCTTGAACTGAAGCACCAAAAACTGACTGATGAGTCGTCTTAGACTAAAGATGTAGTGCTTGAAAAAAGCACTACAAAACATTTGACGATCCAAAAAAGCATGGGCATGATGGCCTCGCTCCCGCTAATCAGGGGCCCTGGCAAGGGCCTTCGGATCGTCGCTCTAAGCTACCCACCTGAGCCGATTCGTGTCTGTACCGCCCACAAGGTGTGTTTGACGAGGTTGCGACTGGAACGAAGTTGTCCCGAGGGACGGAAGCTAACCAGGTAACCCGGCTACACACTGATGGATCGTACAAAGGCCCACGACGCCCGAAGACTGTTCGCAGTTCGCCCCTACCTGCTCAACTCTCCCCTTGAGCCACTCGTTCATCCCGTCGCCTTCCCCGCCAAACCTGGCTTGAACACCTAAGCTTCTGGTCAGCGAGCCGCCATACCCACGCACTGAATACGTGGCTGGCAAATGGAATTTTCCACCTAGACCTATGCGACGAGGTTTTTCCCCATGGCACTGACACGCGAACAGCAAATTGCAGCCCTTGAAAAGATTGGGCTGAAAACCCACGCTGGAAAGGCGTGACCCGCGCTTATTCCGCTGCTGACGTCGTCCGCCTGCGTGGCTCGGTTCAACCAGAGCACACCTTTGCAAAACTCGGCGCCGAGAAGCTGTGGAACCTGGTAACCCAAGGTGCCAAGCCTTCCTTCCGTCCCGACAAAGATTTCGTCAACTGCATGGGCGCCCTTACTGGCGGCCAGGCAGTCCAACAGGTAAAAGCCGGTATCCAGGCGATCTACCTGTCCGGCTGGCAAGTGGCAGCGGACAACAACTCCGCTGAATCCATGTACCCCGACCAGTCGCTGTACCCGGTGGACTCGGTTCCAACCGTGGTCAAGCGCATCAACAACTCGTTCCGTCGTGCCGACCAGATCCAGTGGAAAGCCGGCAAGAACCCGGGCGACGCAGGCTACATCGACTACTTCGCGCCAATCGTGGCTGACGCCGAAGCCGGTTTCGGTGGCGTACTGAACGCCTATGAACTGATGAAGAGCATGATCGAGGCAGGCGCTGCCGGCGTGCACTTTGAAGACCAACTGGCTTCGGTGAAGAAATGCGGCCACATGGGCGGCAAAGTACTGGTACCCACCCAGGAAGCTGTACAGAAGCTGACCGCAGCCCGCCTGGCAGCTGACGTTGCCGGCACGCCAACCATCATCCTGGCGCGTACCGATGCCAACGCAGCTGACTTGCTGACCTCGGACTGCGATCCGTACGACCAGCCGTTTGTAACCGGCGAGCGTACTCAGGAAGGCTTCTATAAGGTGCGCGCCGGTCTTGACCAAGCCATCGCCCGTGGCCTGGCCTACGCGCCATACGCCGACTTGATCTGGTGCGAAACCGCCAAGCCGGACCTGGACGAAGCCCGTCGTTTCGCTGAAGCGATCAAGAAGGAATACCCGGACCAACTGCTGTCCTACAACTGCTCGCCTTCTTTCAACTGGAAGAAGAACCTGGACGACGCGACCATCGCCAAGTTCCAGCGCGAACTGTCCGCCATGGGCTACAAGCACCAGTTCATCACCCTGGCTGGCATTCACAACATGTGGCACAGCATGTTCAACCTGGCGCACGACTACGCCCGCAACGACATGACTGCCTACGTGAAGCTGCAAGAGCAGGAATTCGCTGACGCCGCCAAAGGCTACACCTTCGTGGCTCACCAGCAGGAAGTGGGCACCGGCTACTTCGACGACATGACCACCGTGATCCAGGGCGGCACCTCGTCCGTGACCGCGCTGACCGGTTCGACCGAAGAAGAGCAGTTCCACTAAGTAGCATCGCGTACACGGCCACGGCGGCCCCCAAGGAAGACCTAACCGCCGTGCCGCACAACAATCACGCCCCGACCTGTTCGGGGCGTTTTTTATCTCAAGATCACCACAAGTCCAATGTGGGAGCTGGCTTGCCTGCGAAAGCGGTGGGTCAAACACCACATCCATATCTGATACACCGCCATCGCGGGCAAGCCCAGCTCCCACAGGAATTTGCGTAGAGCCCGAAAATTTTGCGCAAAACATTGATCTAGAGCGGTATCTGCCTCAACCAGATCAGTTAAAAGATCCCCGCCAACAACTAAGCGGCAATCGAGCAAGTAACGGCAACTTCCCCCGCCACACGAGAAACATTCGCTTAAACCCTGCGCAAACAATAGTCATTATCATTTAGCGCATGAAAACTTCGTTACAGGTTAAACAAAACATAATTGATCAAAAGCCCGCTAATGCCCATGCCGCAAGGGCTACAGCCCCACGAAGGTGCACTATGTCCTTATTCCATCGAATAATTTCGCTATAGGAATTTTACTTGCCCGGTGTTTAGCCATAAAATCACCGCGATTGATTGCAGTGCGACATATCGTCACTGCATCGTTACTTTTTCGAGCTCAGAGACCTTTGCTCTCTGTTAAGGATTTCCAGCATGACCGAAGCGACAGGACTCATGGCCCACAACTGGGGCTTTGCCATTTTCCTCCTCGGTGTTGTCGGCCTTTGCGCCTTCATGCTCGGCGTCTCCAGCCTCCTCGGGTCAAAAGCCTGGGGCCGCAGCAAAATGAACCGTTCGAGTCCGGCATGCTGCCTACAGGTGGCGCCCGCTTGCGGCTCTCAGCCAAATTCTATCTGGTCGCGATGCTGTTCGTGATCTTCGATATCGAAGCCCTCTTTCTCTTTGCCTGGTCTGTGTCTGTCCGCGAAAGCGGCTGGACCGGATTCGTCGAAGCTCTCGTTTTCATAGCAATTCTGTTGGCAGGCCTTGTCTACCTATTCCGAGTGGGCGCCCTTGACTGGGCTCCGGAAGCTCGTCGTAAGCGGCAAGCGAAGCTGAAACAATGAGGCTTTGGCGATGCAATACAATCTCACCAGGATCGACCCGGATGCTCCTAACGATCAGTACCCTATCGGCGAACGGGAAACCGTTTCCGATCCGTTAGAAGATCAAGTCCACAAAAACATCTACATGGGCAAGCTCGAAGACGTGCTGAGTGGCGCGGTCAACTGGGGGCGTAAAAACTCCCTGTGGCCGTACAACTTCGGTCTGTCCTGCTGCTACGTGGAAATGACCACCGCCTTCACGGCGCCCCACGACATCGCGCGCTTCGGCGCCGAAGTTATCCGGGCATCGCCGCGCCAGGCGGATTTCATGGTTATCGCCGGCACCTGCTTTATCAAGATGGCGCCGATCATCCAGCGTCTCTACGAGCAAATGCTCGAACCGAAGTGGGTTATCTCCATGGGTTCGTGCGCCAACTCCGGTGGCATGTACGACATCTACTCCGTCGTTCAAGGGGTGGACAAGTTCCTGCCCGTGGACGTCTACGTGCCTGGCTGCCCGCCCCGCCCTGAAGCGTTCTTGCAAGGCTTGATGCTGTTGCAGGAATCGATTGGCAAGGAGCGTCGCCCGCTTTCCTGGGTCGTCGGCGATCAAGGCGTATACCGCGCCGAGATGCCTTCGCAAAGGAAGAGCGCCGCGAACAGCGAATCGCAGTCACCAACCTGCGCAGCCCTGACGAAGTCTGATCCAGCACCGCTTCTTTTATAGAACGAACACCTGGCTTCATTCTTTACGTTGACCGAAAGCGATAAAAAACCATGACTACAGGCAGCGCTCTGTACATCCCGCCTTATAAGGCAGACGACCAGGATGTGGTCGTCGAACTCAATAACCGTTTTGGCCCTGACGCCTTCACCGCCCAGGCCACACGCACCGGTATGCCGGTGCTGTGGGTGGCGCGTGCCAAGCTCGTCGAAGTCCTGACCTTCCTGCGTAACCTGCCCAAGCCGTACGTCATGCTCTATGACCTGCATGGCGTGGACGAGCGTCTGCGCACCAAGCGCCAGGGCCTGCCGAGCGGCGCCGACTTCACCGTGTTCTATCATCTGATGTCGTTGGAACGTAACAGCGACGTGATGATCAAGGTCGCGCTGAGCGAAAGCGACCTGAGCATCCCGACCGTGACCGGTATCTGGCCGAACGCCAGCTGGTACGAGCGTGAAGTGTGGGACATGTTCGGCATCGACTTCCCGGGCCACCCGCACCTGACGCGCATCATGATGCCGCCGACCTGGGAAGGTCACCCGCTGCGCAAGGACTTCCCGGCCCGCGCCACCGAATTCGATCCGTTCAGCCTCAACCTCGCCAAGCAACAGCTTGAAGAAGAGGCCGCGCGCTTCCGTCCGGAAGACTGGGGCATGAAGCGTTCCGGCACCAACGAGGACTACATGTTCCTCAACCTGGGCCCGAACCACCCTTCGGCTCACGGTGCCTTCCGTATCATCCTGCAACTGGACGGCGAAGAAATCGTCGACTGCGTGCCGGACATCGGCTACCACCACCGTGGTGCCGAGAAGATGGCCGAGCGTCAGTCGTGGCACAGCTTCATCCCGTACACCGACCGTATCGACTACCTCGGCGGCGTGATGAACAACCTGCCGTACGTGCTATCGGTCGAGAAGCTGGCCGGTATCAAGGTACCGGACCGCGTCGACACCATCCGCATCATGATGGCCGAGTTCTTCCGGATCACCAGCCACCTGCTGTTCCTGGGTACGTACATCCAGGACGTCGGCGCCATGACCCCGGTGTTCTTCACCTTCACCGACCGTCAGCGCGCCTACAAGGTCATCGAAGCCATCACCGGCTTCCGCCTGCACCCGGCCTGGTACCGCATCGGCGGCGTGGCTCACGACCTGCCGAACGGGTGGGATCGCCTGGTCAAGGAATTCATCGACTGGATGCCCAAGCGTCTGGACGAGTACCAAAAGGCTGCGCTGGATAACAGCATCCTCAAGGGCCGTACCATCGGCGTCGCCCAGTACAACACCAAAGAGGCCCTGAATGGGGCGTCACCGGTGCTGGCTTGCGCTCCACCGGTTGCGACTTCGACCTGCGTAAAGCGCGCCCGTACTCCGGCTACGAGAACTTCGAATTCGAAGTCCCGCTGGCGGCGAATGGCGATGCCTACGACCGTTGCATCGTGCGCGTCGAAGAAATGCGCCAGAGCCTGAAGATCATCGAGCAGTGCATGCGCAACATGCCGGCTGGCCCGTACAAGGCGGATCACCCGCTGACTACGCCGCCGCCGAAAGAGCGCACGCTGCAGCACATCGAAACCCTGATCACGCACTTCCTGCAGGTTTCGTGGGGCCCGGTCATGCCGGCCAACGAATCCTTCCAGATGATCGAAGCGACCAAGGGTATCAACAGTTATTACCTGACGAGCGATGGCGGCACCATGAGCTACCGCACCCGGATTCGTACCCCAAGCTTTGCCCACTTGCAGCAGATCCCTTCGGTGATCAAAGGCGAGATGGTCGCGGACTTGATTGCGTACCTGGGTAGTATCGATTTCGTTATGGCCGACGTGGACCGCTAAGCATGAACAGCACGCTTATCCAGACAGACCGTTTCACCTTGAGTGAAACCGAGCGCTCGGCCATCGAGCACGAGCTGCATCACTACGAAGACCGCGCGCGGCGTCGATCGAAGCCTTGAAGATCGTTCAGAAGGAACGTGGTTGGGTGCCGGACGGCGCCCTCTACGCCATCGGCGAGATCCTCGGCATTCCTGCCAGCGACGTTGAAGGTGTGGCCACGTTCTACAGCCAGATCTTCCGCCAGCCGGTCGGCCGCCACATCATTCGCGTGTGCGACAGCATGGTCTGCTACATCGGCGGCCATGAGTCCGTAGTTGACGCGATCCAGAGCAAGCTGGGCATCGGCCTTGGCCAAACCACTGCAGACGGGCGCTTCACCCTGCTGCCGGTGTGCTGCCTCGGCAACTGCGACAAGGCGCCGGCGTTGATGATCGACGACGACACATTCGGTGACGTACAGGCGACTGGCGTGACCCAATTGCTTGAGGGCTACCCATGACCCTTACATCTTTCGGCCCGGCCAACCTGATCAAGCGTTCGCCTGAGACCCATCCGCTGACCTGGCGCCTGCGTGACGATGCCGAGCCGGTATGGCTCGACGAATACCAGGCCAAGAACGGTTACGCCGCTGCGCGCAAAGCCTTCGCCGACATGGCCCAGGACGACATCGTCCAGACCGTGAAAGACGCCGGCCTTAAAGGCCGCGGCGGTGCAGGCTTCCCCACTGGCGTTAAGTGGGGCCTGATGCCAAAAGACGAATCCATCAACATCCGCTACCTGCTGTGCAACGCGGATGAAATGGAGCCGAACACCTGGAAAGACCGCATGCTGATGGAGCAACTGCCCCATCTGCTGATCGAAGGTATGCTGATCAGCGCCCGCGCGCTGAAAACCTACCGTGGCTATATCTTCCTGCGCGGCGAATACACCACCGCCGCCAAGCACCTCAACCGTGCCGTGGAAGAAGCCAAGGCAGCGGGCCTGCTGGGCAAGAACATCCTCGGTTCCGGTTTTGATTTCGAGCTGTTCGTGCACACCGGCGCCGGGCGTTACATCTGCGGTGAAGAAACCGCACTGATCAACTCCCTCGAAGGCCGCCGCGCCAACCCGCGTTCCAAGCCACCCTTCCCCTGCCGCTGTGGGCGTGTGGGGCAAACCGACCTGCGTGAACAACGTCGAGACCCTGTGCAACGTGCCGGCGATCATCGCCGACGGCGTGGACTGGTACAAATCGTTGGCCCGTGAAGGCAGTGAAGACATGGGCACCAAGCTCATGGGCTTCTCCGGCAAGGTCAAGAACCCTGGCCTGTGGGAACTGCCATTTGGCGTGACCGCACGCGAGCTGTTCGAGGACTACGCCGGCGGCATGCGCGACGGCTACACCTTGAAAGCCTGGCAGCCAGGTGGCGCCGGTACTGGCTTCTTGCTGCCCGAGCACCTCGACGCACAGATGTATGCCGGCGGCATCGGCAAGGTGGGCACCCGGATGGGTACTGGCCTGGCGATGGCGGTCGACAACACCGTGAACATGGTCTCGTTGCTGCGCAACATGGAACAGTTCTTTGCCCGTGAGTCCTGCGGCTTCTGCACCCCATGCCGCGACGGTCTGCCGTGGAGCGTCAAGCTGCTGATGGCCCTGGAAAAGGCGAAGGCCGCGAGGGTGACATCGAGACCCTGCTGGGTCTGGTCGGTTTCCTCGGCCCAGGCAAGACCTTCTGTGCTCACGCACCGGGCGCCGTAGAGCCATTGGGCAGCGCTATCAAATACTTCCGCTCGGAGTTCGAAGCCGGCATCGCGCCTACCAGCGCCGCCGTCCCGCCTCTGGCAAGGCCGATCGTAGTCGGCGCGTAACGCTTAAAGAAGCGAAGGGTCCGTGCCCTTCGCTTTCTCATGTGCTGACGCCTTGATGGCTGTGTAGATGCACATGAATAACAAGATTCCATTAGCCACGCCCGCTGACAACGGGCCAACGAAGAACTTTGAACCATGGCCACTATCCACGTAGACGGCAAAGCGCTCGAAGTCGATGGGGCGGACAACCTGTTACAGGCATGTCTGTCACTAGGCCTCGACATCCCGTATTTCTGCTGGCACCCCGCACTTGGTAGCGTCGGTGCCTGTCGCCAGTGTGCGGTCAAGCAATACACCGACGAGAACGACACCCGTGGTCGTATCGTCATGTCGTGCATGACCCCAGCCACCGACAACACCTGGATCTCCATCGAAGATGAAGAATCCAAGGCGTTCCGCGCCAGTGTCGTCGAATGGCTGATGACCAACCACCCGCACGACTGCCCGGTCTGTGAGGAAGGCGGTCACTGCCACCTGCAAGACATGACGGTGATGACCGGCCACAGCGAGCGGCGTTATCGCTTCACCAAGCGTACCCACCAGAACCAGGACCTCGGCCCGTTCATTTCCCACGAGATGAACCGCTGCATCGCCTGCTATCGCTGCGTGCGCTTCTATAAAGACTACGCCGGCGGCACCGACCTGGGTGTATTTGGCGCCCACGACAACGTGTACTTCGGTCGCGTTGAAGACGGCGTGCTCGAAAGCGAGTTCTCCGGCAACCTCACCGAGGTCTGCCCGACTGGTGTGTTCACCGACAAGACTCACTCCGAGCGCTACAACCGTAAGTGGGACATGCAATTTGCGCCAAGCATCTGCCATGGCTGCTCCAGCGGTTGCAACATCTCCCCGGGCGAGCGCTACGGCGAACTGCGTCGGATCGAAAACCGCTTCAACGGTTCGGTCAACCAGTACTTCCTGTGCGACCGTGGCCGCTTCGGCTATGGCTACGTCAACCGCAAGGACCGTCCACGCCAGCCACTGCTGGCCAACGGTGGAAAGCTGAGCCTGGACGACGCGCTGGATAAAGCCGCCGACCTGCTGCGCGGCCGCAACATCGTCGGTATCGGTTCGCCGCGCGAGCCTCGAAAGCAACTACGCGTTGCGCGAGCTGGTCGGCGCCGAGCACTTCTACAGCGGTATCGAAGCCGGTGAGCTGGAGCGTATCCGCCTGGTCCTGCAAGTGCTGAACGACAGCCCGCTGCCGGTTCCGAACATGCGCGACATCGAAGACCACGACGCGATCTTCGTCCTCGGCGAAGACCTGACCCAGACCGCTGCCCGTGTGGCCCTGTCCCTGCGTCAGTCGGTCAAAGGCAAGGCTGAAGACATGGCCGACGCCATGCGCGTCCAGCCGTGGCTCGACGCCGCCGTGAAAAACATCGGCCAGCACGCGCTGAACCCGCTGTTTATCGCCAGCCTGGCTGAAACCAAGCTCGACGACATCGCCGAAGAATGCGTGCACGCAGCGCCCGACGACCTGGCCCGCATCGGTTTCGCCGTGGCCCACGCCCTCGACGCCAGCGCCCCGGCTGTCGAAGGCCTGGACACTGAAGCCGTTGAACTGGCCCAGCGTATCGCCGACGCCCTGCTGGCGGCCAAGCGCCCCTTGATCATTGCCGGTACCTCGTTGGGTTCCAAGGCGCTGATCGAAGCCGCTGCCAACATCGCCAAGGCCTTGAAGCTGCGCGACAAGAACGGCTCCATCAGCCTGGTCGTGCCGGAAGCCAACAGCCTTGGCCTGGCCATGCTCGGTGGCGAGTCCCTGGACGCAGGCCTGCAAGCGGTGATCGACGGCAATGCCGACGCCATCGTGGTGCTGGAAAACGACCTGTACACCCGCACTGATTCGGCCAAGGTCGACGCCGCGCTCAACGCCGCCAAGGTGCTGATCGTTGCCGACCACCAGAAGACCGCTACCAGCGACCGTGCCGACCTCGTCCTGCCAGCCGCCACCTTCGCCGAAGGCGACGGTACCCTGGTCAGCCAGGAAGGTCGCGCCCAGCGCTTCTTCCAGGTGTTCGATCCGAAATACATGGACGCCAGCATCCTGGTTCACGAAGGCTGGCGCTGGCTGCATGCCCTGCGCGCCACCTTGCTCAACCAGCCGATCGACTGGACTCAGCTCGACCACGTGACCGCCGCCACCGCTGCCAGCGCGCCGCAGCTGGCACGCATCGTCGATGCCGCACCGTCCGCCGCGTTCCGCATCAAGGGCATGAAACTGGCCCGTGAACCGCTGCGTTACTCCGGTCGTACCGCCATGCGCGCCAATATCAGCGTGCACGAACCACGTACTCCGCAAGACCCGGACACCGCATTTGCCTTCTCCATGGAAGGTTACTCGGGTTCGGTCGAGCCGCGTCAGCAGGTGCCGTTCGCCTGGTCGCCGGGCTGGAACTCGCCACAAGCGTGGAACAAGTTCCAGGACGAAGTCGGTGGTCACATCCGCGCTGGCGACCCGGGCACCCGCCTGATCGAAAGCACCGGTGACTCGCTGAACTGGTTCGCCGCCGTACCGCGTCCGTTCAACCCGGCCCAAGGTACCTGGCAGGTTGTGCCGTTCTTCCACCTGTTTGGCAGTGAGGAAAACTCCTCGAAGGCCGCACCGGTGCAAGAGCGCATCCCGGCTGCCTACGTGTCCGTGGCCAAGTCCGAAGCCGACCGCCTGGGCGTCAACGACGGTGCCCTGCTCAGCCTGAACGTGGCTGGCCAGACCCTGCGTCTGCCGCTGCGTATCAACGACGAGTTGGGTGCCGGCCTGGTTGCACTGCCAAAAGGCGTCGCCGGCATTCCAGCGGCGATCTTTGGCAAAACCGTTGACGGTCTGCAGGAGGCAGCGCAATGACTTGGTTCACTCCTGAAGTGATCGACGTGATCATCTCGGTCCTCAAAGCCATCGTGATCCTGTTGGCCGTGGTCGTGGCGGGCGCCCTGCTCAGCTTCGTCGAACGTCGCCTGCTGGGCTGGTGGCAGGACCGTTATGGTCCGAACCGCGTTGGCCCGTTCGGCATGTTCCAGATCGCCGCCGACATGCTGAAAATGTTCTTCAAGGAAGACTGGACCCCGCCGTTTGCCGACAAGGTGATCTTCACCCTGGCACCGGTCGTGGCCATGAGCGCCTTGCTGATCGCCTTCGCGATCATCCCGATCACCCCGACCTGGGGCGTGGCGGACCTGAACATCGGCTTGCTGTTCTTCTTCGCCATGGCCGGTTTGTCGGTCTACGCGGTGCTGTTCGCCGGTTGGTCGAGCAACAACAAGTTCGCCCTCTTGGGCAGCTTGCGGGCTTCGGCCCAGACCGTGTCCTACGAAGTGTTCATGGGCCTCGCGCTGATGGGCATCGTGGTGCAGGTCGGCTCGTTCAACATGCGCGACATCGTCGAGTACCAGGCGCAGAACCTGTGGTTCATCATTCCGCAGTTCTTCGGCTTCTGTACCTTCTTCATCGCTGGCGTCGCCGTGACTCACCGTCACCCGTTCGACCAACCGGAAGCGGAACAGGAACTGGCCGACGGTTACCACATTGAATACGCCGGCATGAAATGGGGCATGTTCTTCGTTGGTGAATACATCGGCATCATCTTGATCTCGGCCCTGCTGGTCACGCTGTTCTTCGGCGGCTGGCACGGTCCGTTCGGCATCCTGCCGCAGTTGGCGTTCTTCTGGTTCTTCCTCAAGACCGCGTTCTTCATCATGTTGTTTATCCTGCTGCGCGCTTCCATTCCGCGTCCACGATACGACCAGGTGATGGATTTCAGCTGGCGCTTCTGCCTGCCGCTGACCCTGATCAATTTGCTGGTGACGGCTGCCGTTGTGTTGTTGAACACGCCCGCCGGCGCGGTTCAGTGAGGATTTGACCCATGTTCAAATATATTGGCGACATCGTTAAGGGTACCGGTACCCAGTTGCGAAGCCTGGTGATGGTGTTCGGTCACGGCTTTCGCAAACGCGACACCCTGCAATACCCGGAAGAAGCGGTGTACCTGCCGCCACGTTATCGCGGCCGCATCGTACTGACCCGCGACCCCGATGGCGAAGAACGCTGCGTAGCCTGCAACCTGTGCGCCGTGGCCTGCCCGGTGGGTTGCATCTCCCTGCAGAAAGCTGAAACCGAAGACGGTCGCTGGTACCCGGACTTCTTCCGCATCAACTTCTCGCGCTGCATTTTCTGCGGCCTCTGCGAGGAAGCTTGCCCGACCACCGCAATCCAGCTCACACCGGATTTCGAGATGGCCGAGTTCAAACGTCAGGACCTGGTGTACGAGAAAGAAGATCTGTTGATCTCTGGTCCCGGTAAAAACCCTGATTACAACTTCTATCGTGTTGCAGGTATGGCCGTTGCCGGTAAGCCGAAAGGCGCCGCACAAAACGAAGCCGAGCCGATCAACGTGAAGAGCTTGCTGCCTTAAGGAAGAAAGATGGAATTCGCTTTCTATTTCGCGTCCGGTATTGCAGTGGTGTCCACGCTTCGCGTGATCACCAACACCAATCCTGTGCACGCCCTGCTCTACCTGATCATTTCGTTGATCGCCGTGGCCATGACCTTTTTCAGCCTCGGCGCACCGTTCGCCGGTGTGCTGGAAGTGATCGCCTACGCCGGCGCCATCATGGTGCTGTTCGTGTTTGTGGTGATGATGCTCAACCTGGGGCCGGCCTCGGTCGCCCAGGAGCGCGTCTGGCTCAAGCCCGGCATCTGGCTCGGCCCGGTTGTGCTGGCAGCCCTGCTGCTGGGTGAACTGCTGTATGTGCTGTTCGCTCACCAGAGCGGCCAGGCCATCGGCCACACCACCGTAGACGCCAAGGCCGTGGGCATCAGCCTGTTCGGCCCGTACCTGCTGGTGGTCGAACTGGCGTCGATGCTGCTGCTCGCTGCAGCTGTCACCGCCTTCCACTTGGGCCGCAACGAAGCCAAGGAGCAATGACGATGCCTGCTATCCCTTTGGAGCATGGTCTGGCGGTCGCCGGCATCCTGTTCTGCCTTGGCCTGGTCGGCCTGATGGTTCGCCGTAACATTCTGTTCGTGTTGATGAGCCTGGAAATCATGATGAACGCTGCGGCATTGGCCTTCATCGTTGCCGGTGCACGTTGGGGCCAGCCGGATGGACAAGTCATGTTCATCCTGGTGATCAGCCTGGCAGCCGCCGAGGCCAGTATTGGCCTGGCGATCCTGCTGCAACTGTATCGTCGCTTCCACACGCTTGATATCGACGCTGCCAGTGAGATGCGCGGATGAACATGATCTTTCTGACTTTCGTATTCCCCCTGATCGGTTTCCTGCTGCTGTCGTTCTCTCGCGGGCGCTGGTCGGAAAACCTCTCTGCCCTGGTGGGCGTGGGTTCCATTGGCCTGTCGGCCATCGTGGCCGCCTACGTCATCTGGCAATTCAACGTGGCACCGCCGGAAGGCGGTCACTACACCCTGGTGCTGTGGCAGTGGATGTCGGTGGAGGGCTTCAAGCCCAACTTCGCCCTCTACGTCGACGGCCTGTCGATCACCATGCTTGGCGTGGTGGTGGGTGTAGGCTTCCTGATCCACCTGTTCGCGTCCTGGTACATGCGCGGTGAAGCCGGTTACTCGCGCTTCTTCTCGTACACCAACCTGTTTATCGCCAGCATGCTGTTCCTGGTGCTGGGCGATAACCTGTTGTTCCTGTACTTCGGTTGGGAAGGCGTGGGCCTGTGCTCGTACCTGTTGATCGGTTTCTACTACAGCAACCGCAACAACGGTAACGCAGCCCTTAAAGCCTTCATCGTGACCCGTATCGGCGACGTGTTCATGGCCATCGGCCTGTTCATCCTGTTCCAACAGGTGGGCACGCTGAACATCCAGGAACTGCTGGTGCTGGCACCGCAGAAGTTCCAGGTTGGCGACTTCTGGATCACCCTGGCGACCCTGATGCTGCTGGGTGGCGCCGTGGGTAAATCCGCGCAACTGCCGCTGCAAACCTGGCTGGCGGATGCGATGGCCGGTCCTACCCCGGTGTCGGCACTGATTCACGCCGCAACGATGGTAACCGCCGGTGTCTACCTGATCGCCCGTACCCACGGCCTGTTCACCCTGGCGCCGGAAATCCTGCACCTGGTAGGCCTGGTTGGCGGCGTGACCCTGGTGCTGGCCGGCTTCGCCGCGCTGGTTCAGACCGACATCAAGCGTATCCTCGCCTACTCGACCATGAGCCAGATCGGCTACATGTTCCTGGCCCTGGGCGTTGGCGCCTGGGACGCGGCGATCTTCCACCTGATGACCCACGCCTTCTTCAAGGCCCTGTTGTTCCTTGCTTCCGGTGCGGTGATCGTTGCCTGCCACCACGAGCAGAACATCTTCAAGATGGGCGGCCTGTGGAAGAAACTACCACTGGCCTACGCCAGCTTCATCGTCGGTGGTGCCGCCCTGGCCGCCCTGCCGTTGGTGACCGCAGGTTTCTACTCGAAAGATGAAATCCTCTGGGAAGCCTTTGCCAGCGGTAACCAGAACCTGCTGTACGCAGGCCTGGTGGGTGCGTTCATGACCTCGCTGTACACCTTCCGCCTGATCTTCATCACCTTCCACGGTGAAGCCAAGACCGAAGCGCACGCAGGCCACGGCATCTCGCATTGGCTGCCACTGTCGGTCCTGATCGTGCTGTCGACCTTCATCGGCGCCATGATCACTCCACCGTTGGCCGGCGTACTGCCGGAAAGCGCTGGGCATGCCGGCGGCGCTGCGAAGCACAGCCTGAAATCGCCTCGGGCGCTATCGCCATCGCAGGTATCTTGCTGGCCGCGCTGTTGTTCCTTGGCAAGCGTCGCTTCGTGACTGCGGTTGCCAACAGTGGTATTGGCCGCTTCCTGTCAGCCTGGTGGTTCGCTGCCTGGGGCTTCGACTGGATCTACGACAAACTGTTCGTCAAGCCTTACCTGGCCATCAGCCATGTACTGCGCAAAGACCCGCTCGATCAGACCATCGGTTTGATCCCGCGCGCCGCCAAGGCCGGTCACACCGCCCTGAGCCGCAGCGAGACCGGTCAACTGCGTTGGTATGCAGCGTCGATGGCGGCCGGTGCCGTGCTGGTGATCGGCGCCATCGTTGTGGTAGCGGTATGACTATGAACATTGCGATCTTTGCGAACTTGCGAAAGGAAACGAGCCTGTCATGATTCTGCCCTGGCTAATCCTGATCCCCTTTATCGGCGGCCTGCTCTGCTGGATGGGTGAACGCTTCGGCGCCACCCTCCCCGCTGGATTGCGTTGCTGACCATGTCCCTGGAACTCGCACTCGGCCTCTGGCTGTGGGCCCATGGCGACTATTCATTTGCTCCGGCACCGGGTGTCGATCCCACCTTTGCGCTTGAATTCAAGCACGTGTGGATCCAACGCTTCGGCATCAACGTGCACCTGGCCCTGGACGGCCTGTCGCTGTTGATGATCCTGCTGACCGGCCTGCTGGGTATCCTTTCGGTACTCTGCTCCTGGAAAGAGATTCAGCGTCACGTGGGCTTCTTCCACCTGAACCTGATGTGGATTTTTGGGCGGCGTTGTCGGCGTGTTCCTCGCCCTCGACCTGTTCATGTTCTTCTTCTTCTGGGAAATGATGCTGGTGCCGATGTACTTCCTCATCGCGCTCTGGGGTCACAGTTCTTCGGACGGCAAGAAAACCCGGATCTATGCGGCGACCAAGTTCTTCATCTTCACCCAGGCTTCCGGCCTGATCATGTTGGTGGCGATCCTGGGTCTGGTACTGGTCAACTTCAACAACACTGGCGTGATCACCTTCAACTACGCCGACCTGTTGAAAACCAAGATGTCCCTGACCACCGAGTACATCCTGATGCTGGGCTTCTTCATCGCATTCGCGGTGAAGCTGCCGGTGGTGCCGTTCCACTCCTGGCTGCCGGATGCTCACGCCCAGGCGCCGACTGCGGGTTCCGTGGACCTGGCCGGTATCCTGTTGAAGACGGCGGCCTACGGCCTGCTGCGTTTCGCCCTGCCGTTGTTCCCGAATGCCTCGGCCGAGTTCGCGCCGATCGCCATGACCCTGGGTCTGATCGGGATCTTCTACGGTGCGTTCCTGGCCTTCGCCCAAACCGACATCAAGCGTCTGATCGCCTTCTCGTCCGTTTCCCACATGGGTTTCGTACTGATCGGCATCTACTCCGGCAGCCAGCTGGCACTGCAAGGCGCAGTGATCCAGATGTTGGCCCACGGTGTTTCGGCCGCTGCGCTGTTTATCCTGAGTGGCCAGCTGTACGAGCGCCTGCACACCCGTGACATGCGTGAGATGGGTGGCGTGTGGTCGCGTATTGCCTACCTGCCGGCGATCAGCCTGTTCTTCGCCGCAGCGTCCTTGGGCTTGCCGGGTACCGGTAACTTCATCGGCGAGTTCCTGATCCTCATGGGTGCCTTCGTGCAAACGCCATGGATCAGCGCCATTGCTACCTCCGGCCTGGTATTCGGTTCGGTTTACTCGTTGATCATGATCCACCGCGCCTACTTCGGCCCGGCCAAGTCCGACATTGTCCTGCAAGGGATGGATGCTCGCGAACTGATCATGGTGCTCGGCCTTGCGGTCCTGCTGATCTACATCGGCGTGTACCCGCAACCGTTCCTGGACACTTCTGCCGCGACGATGCATGGCGTGCAGCAGTGGTTCGGCACCGCCTTCTCTCAACTCGCTTCGGCCCGGTAAGAGCGCTATGGAATTCACGATCCAACACTTTATCGCGCTTGCGCCGCTGCTGATTACCAGCCTCACCGTTGTTGCGGTGATGCTGGCCATCGCCTGGCGCCGCAATCACTCGCAAACGTTCCTGCTGTCCTGTGCCGGTTTGAACCTGGCGCTGCTGTCGATCATCCCGGCCCTCAAGGTCGCGCCACTGGCGGTAACGCCGTTGATGATGGTCGATGACTTCGCACTGCTGTACATCGCGCTGATCCTGGTCGCGACTTTGGCTTGCGTCACCCTCGCCCACGCCTACATGGGCGAAGGCGGCACCGGTTACCCAGGCAACAAGGAAGAGCTGTACCTGCTGATCCTGCTGGCTGCGGCCGGCGGTATCGTGCTGGTCAGCGCTCAGCACCTGGCCGGCCTGTTCATTGGTCTGGAACTGCTGTCGATCCCGACCTACGGCCTGGTGGCATACGCGTTCTTCAACAAGCGCTCCCTGGAAGCCGGCATCAAGTACATGGTGCTGTCGGCGGCCGGTTCTGCGTTCCTGTTGTTCGGTATGGCTTTGCTCTATGCCGAAGCCGGTAGCCTGAGCTTCACCGGTATCGGCCACGCCCTGGCTGCCACCAGCATGCCTGCGCCGATTGCCCAACTGGGCCTGGCGATGATGCTGATCGGCCTGGCATTCAAGCTGTCGCTGGTACCGTTCCACCTGTGGACCCCAGACGTGTACGAAGGCGCCCCGCGCCGGTGGCTGCGTTCCTGGCCACCGCGTCGAAGGTTGCAGTGTTTGCGGTGATGGTGCGTCTGTTCCAGATCTCCCCTGCCGCCAACACCGGTGTGCTGAGCAACGTGCTGACCGTGATCGCCATTGCGTCGATCCTGTTCGGCAACCTGCTGGCCCTGACCCAGAACAACCTCAAGCGTCTGCTGGGTTACTCCTCCATCGCTCACTTCGGCTACCTGCTGATCGCCCTGGTGGCGAGCAAAGGCCTGGCCGTGGAAGCCATGGGCGTGTACCTGGTCACCTACGTCATCACCAGCCTCGGCGCATTCGGCGTGATCACGCTGATGTCCTCGCCATTCAAAGGCCGTGACGCCGACGCCCTGTACGAATACCGCGGCCTGTTCTGGCGCCGTCCGTACCTGACTGCCGTACTGACCGTGATGATGTTGTCCCTGGCCGGTATCCCGCTGACCGCCGGTTTCATCGGCAAGTTCTACATCGTCGCAACCGGTGTTGAAGCGCACGAATGGTGGCTGGTTGCCTCCCTGGTACTGGGCAGCGCCATCGGCGTGTTCTACTACCTGCGCGTGATGGTCACCCTGTACCTGATCGAGCCAAACCTGCGCCGTGTGGATGCCGAGCTGCATTGGGAACAGAAGGCAGGTGGCGTGATGCTGCTGGCCATCGCCCTGCTCGCGTTCTTCCTGGGCGTGTACCCACAACCGTTGCTCACCCTGGTGCAGCACGCGGTGTTGGGTGTTTGATCGCTCAGCATAATGCGGTAAACAAAACGGCGCCTTAGGGCGCCGTTTTGCATTGGCGGAACCAACACGCTTCCCTTCACCGCTTGCTGAAAACTCCTCTAAGCCTTGCCTACCTCATCTGGCATCTACCCGCTTTAGTGCGCCGTATGGTGTCTGCGTTTTAGGAAAGTTCCCACAGCCGGGTCACTTGACCCATTGCGAGTGGGCCACCAAACTATACGCAGGGTACGTACAGAACATGGATGCTCTATTTATTGAACTGCCCGCCCTCGAACGGCATCGCAAGGACTCTCTGAGTAAAGCCCTCAAACACATGCTGGACAGGGAAATCAAAGCGAGAACACATCATGAAACGTGAAATCTTTTCCGAACTGGTCGAAGGCTTCGACGCCCTGGCAGACGAGCGTCAAGGCAAAGTCACCCTACGAACACATAAGGTTCATCTCAAAAGCTGGCACCACTCACCGCTGAGGAAGTGATCGCTGTACGTCAACAGCTCAACCTGTCCCGAGCCATATTCGCCATGTACCTGCGCACCAATACCCGCACGCTCGAGAACTGGGAGCAAGGGCGGGCCAAACCAATGCCCAGGCCACGACCTTGATTCGTCTGGTGGCGCGATTTCCAGAAACCGTGGCGCAACTTGCCGCACTAGGTTGATAAGCAAAGCCCGGCAAGTCCGGGGCTTTTTTCATGCAACGCACTGCGCTACAGACGTTTTCGTAAACGCCCCTCCTGCCAGCTTCTCTTAATCCCGAATAGCCCAAAACTGCAGCTCAAGCCCTGGAAACGCCCCAGCGATATGCATCGCGAAGCCCGCCGAATGGCTGAGTAATTGCCAATACTCGCTGTTACGGTCGAGCTCGAAATAGGTGAAGTCGGCATTGAACGGCAACTGCCGTGGCGATACCGACAGGGGCCGCAGGCCAATACCCGGCAGTTGCAGGTTGACCAAGTCACGGATCTTCTCCACCGAGCCGATCTTGACTTGAGGTGCAAAACCACTGCGCACGCTTTCGGTCGGCATCTGCGCCTGCACGGCCAGGATGAAGGTGGCCGAGCGCAACAGTTCACGGTCGGGCAGCACCGCTACGCGAATGCCATATTCCCGCTCTTCCAGGGGGATGGCGATGGCCCGCGCATCCATCACCTGGGACAATGCACGACGCAGGTCGAGCAACACCGGGGCAAAGGTTTGCGCCAGCGCCGTGTGACGGTACACCGGGTAGGTAGCAGTGCGCCTGTCGTTGCGGGTAAAGGTCGCCAATTCACCCGCCAACGAGGCGAGATCGCGGTACAGCTGCTCCGGGTGCAGGCCGGTCATCGTCGACAGGTGGCGCACCAACGGCAAGCAACGGTTGAGCACCTGCAACAACAAGAAGTCCGCAACTTGCGCCGCGTTGCTACCTTCCGGCTGGTTCAGGCGCGCAGCCAGGACTTCGATCCGTTGCGGCACCAGGCCCAACAGCTCATCGACATACCCGACCAAGCGCGTCGCCGCGCGAATATCCAGGCACGGTGGGCAGTAGTCACGGTCGAGTAGCACGCTGCTATCGGCACGTTTCTCCACCACATGGGCAATGCCAAGGGTGGTGCAGGTATCGGCAACATCCTTTTCAAAGGCCAGGCGCAGGCGCAGTTTGCCGACGCTCATCAAGGCGCTGCTGTCCAAACCATTGCTGTCCCAGGCTTCGTATTCGCCGCAGCGATAGCGAGCACAATTTTCAACACCGGGATTATCGTCCACCTCTGGCACACCAAGGCGCAGGCTGGGTAATGCCAGCACTACCTTCAGGTCACGTGCGTCAGCCGGTATGTCCAAGGGCAACGGCATTTCATCGCCAAAGGGCAAACCGACCGGCGTGCCATCTGGCATCACGGCGCTATACGTCAGCAACGACACCTTGCCCATCGCCAACTGCTGCGGGTCGATTTCCAATCTGGAAAAGCCCCAGCCATAGGCGCGCAGGTTACAGACCCGGGCTTCCAGTTGGGTTTGCAGGAAGCGGTCATGCTGTTGCAGATGTTGAGGCTGCAACAGCATGCCTTCGGTCCAGACGACTTTGTTATTCCAGGACATAGGAGGTTCTCTTGATAGGGCAGCGCTACTGGCCGTCATCGGCCGCGTTGGGCGGTAACGGCTCGCTCGCCGGCCCGGTGGCAGCGGCAAGGGCCAAGGCGGTGGCGGCCGAGGCGGCGCCGGGCTGGGGCTGCGGGATAATCGAAGCAGCGAGCATGGATGCCGCCACCATTGCCGGCGTCAGGGTCAGGAACGTCCCGCCGACTTTCAACGTGATGGCCGAGCCGGCCTCGATCACCACGTTGTCGCCGCCCTTGATGTAGATGCCCTGGTCTGCAGTGATGCCGGTTTTCAGCCCGCCGCTGATGATCATGTTGGCCTCAGCCGCCAACGACACATCACCGCCGGCCTTCTCATGGCGATTACCCCCACCGCCGAGTGCCGGTCGCCGCCCACCTGCTCGCGCAGGTCCTGGTCGACCTTGGAGTGGCGGTCACCGCCGACCAGTCCAGGGAGTCCTTGAGCACACGTTGGTCGAGATTCTTCTGCGCATGCAGGAACACTTGCTCCGCGCCCTTTTGTCTTCGAAACGCAGCTCGTTGTACCCACCTCCCCCCTTGGATGAACGGCTCTTGATCGTCGAGCGCGTGGCGTGTTCCGGCAGCGTGCAGGGGGCATCGTGTCGGCGTTGTAGACGCTGCCGGTCACCAACGGTTGGTCGGGATCACCTTCAAGAAAACTGACCACCACTTCCTGGCCGATGCGCGGCGTGTACAGGCTGCCCCAGCGTTTGCCGGCCCAACCCTGAGCGACACGAACCCAGCACGAACTGTTTTCGTCACGCTGGCCCTCGCGGTCCCAATGGAACTGCACCTTGATGCGTCCGTACTTGTCGGTCCAGATCTCCTCGCCCTGCTTGCCCACCACTATTGCCGTTTGCGGGCCGTGCATCAGTGGTTTGCGCGACAGGCACGGCGCACGGAATGGCTGCTGGCGGGACAGCGCGACGAATGTGCACTTCATCACGGGCGCAGGATTATCCGGCGGCGCTGGCTCGTAGGTGTCCGACGACAACTCATAACGTGCCTCCAGCAATAAATATTGCGCGTTTTGCTCGCTGCGCGGGTGCTCGGTGAGGGTCATCAATGCCCCGGGAAACAGGCCCCGCGCGTGCGTGACACCGTGGCGCGCTGGGCGCCTGTGTGCAAGGACTCAATCAAGGTGCGCGCATAGGACTCACCGTTCTTGCGCTCTGTATATTTACCCGGGTAGTCGTAACGCTCATGGCGCGATTGCGGGTAGTTGCCGGCCAGCACCGACTTCGCCAACAGGTTGGCGGTGGGCTTTTCAAAGTCGAAGTCTTGCAGCGTGTAGCCACCCGGTTGCACCTCGCCGCTCATGCACCAATCATGGATCGCTTCGCTTGCGCCAGGCCTGTAGGGCATCTGCGCGTAACCAGGGGCTGGCGAGTGCGAGCCGTAGGCGTCGACCAATACCAAGGTGTGTCGCCCGGCGGCGCTCTTGAAGTAGTAGTAAATCCCCTCTTGCTCCATCAGGCGGCTGACGAAGTTCAAATCGCTCTCACGGTACTGCACGCAGTAGGTCAGCTCCGCGTAGCTGGCACTGAGGCCCGACGTATCGACATCGGCAATGCTGTAGGGCGCGAATACCTGCTTCAGAATCTGCGGCACACTCAGCGCCTGGAAGATCCGGCAATCGCTGGCCAAGCTCAGAAACCACAACCACGGGCGCAGCACCGCCGTGTAAGTGGCGTAGCGGCCCTGACGACCGGTGAATGCAAACTGGCTGACATGCCCACTGAAGTAGCGACTGCCACCCGTGGGCAGGTCCACTGCGATACTCATCTGGGTGGCCAGCACATCATCGATATTCAGGTCGGCGCGCTCGCTGAACAATTCGAGTTGGTACTCGCTGAGCTCGGACAACCCCTCGCGGGCCTGCATGCGTCGAAACAGCAGCGCATCGGCGCCCAAGACACTGGTGACCTGTATTTCACGGTGAGTCTGTGTCGTTGCCATAGGGCGTTACCTCGCGGACTCGGAAAAGACATAGGCAAACTCGCCGTTTTCTACACGAACCTGCACATGGGTTGCCGGTGTCCCGAGTAACAAGCGATTGAGAAATTCAGTACTGATAGCCGGCAACATCGAATGAGTCAGAATCGCGTCAATCATCCGCCCGCCGCTTTCCAGCTCGGTGCAACGACTGGCGATCAGTTGCACCACCGCTTCGCTGTAGGTGAACGGCACCTTGTGAGCAGCGGCGATGCGTTGTTCGATCCGCCCCAATTGCAGGCGGATGATGCTGCCTAGCATGACGTCGCTCAGTGGGTAATAAGGGATGACTACCAGGCGCCCGAGCAACGCGGGAGGAAATACCTGCAACAGCGGTTCGCGCAGAGCCTTGGCCATCGCATCAGGGGCTGGAACGGCCTGCGGATCACGGCACAGGCGGCTGATCAGCGGCGTGCCGACGTTGGTGGTGAGCAGGATCAACGTGTTCTTGAAGTCGATGATTCGGCCTTCGCCGTCCTCCATCCAGCCCTTGTCGAACACCTGGAAAAACAGCTCGTGTACATCCGAATGGGCCTTCTCCACTTCATCCAGCAGGACCACGCTGTAGGGCTTGCGCCGCACCGCTTCGGTGAGCACCCCTTCGCCATAGCCCACGTAGCCGGGCGGCGCGCCCTTGAGGGTGGAAACGCTGTGGGCTTCTTGGTACTCGCTCATGTTGATCGTGATGACGTTCTGTTCGCCGCCATACAACGACTCGGCCAGGGCCAGGGCAGTCTCGGTCTTGCCCACCCCGGAGGTGCCCGCGAGCATGAACACACCCACCGGTTTGCCGGGGTTGTCGAGGCCAGCGCGGGAGGTCTGGATGCGTCGCGCGATCATCTCCAGCGCGTGATCCTGGCCAATAATCCGCTGGCCCAGGCGCTCGGCGAGGCGCAGCACGTTGTCGATTTCATTCTTGACCATGCGACCCACGGGGATCCCCGTCCAGTCCTGCACCACTGAAGCCACGGCCTGTTCGTCAATGCAGGTCAGCACCAGCGGATGCTCGCCTTGCAGGGTTGCCAACTGGTCCTGCAACTGGCGCAGTTGCGCCAGGCCGTCGGCGCAATCGGTGGCTTCGGCCAGTTGGCGGCGCAGGTGCTGAATCTGCTCCACCAGGGCCAGCTCGTTATTCCAGCGCCCTTCTACCTCATCCAGACGCTGGCGTTCGCTCGCCAGCAACGCTTGCACCGAAGTGCGGCGGCTGGCGGTGTCCACGCCAATAGCCGTCTCACGCGCGATGATCGTCAACTCGGTTTCCAGGGAATCGATACGTCGACGGCTGTCGTCCACCTCGGCCGGGGTGGCGTGCAGGCTGATGGCAACACGGGCGCAAGCGGTGTCGATCAGGCTGACCGCCTTGTCCGGCAACTGCCGCGCCGGGATGTAGCGGTTGGACAGGCGCACGGCGGCTTCCAGCGCCGAATCAAGAATGTGTACCTGGTGGTGGTCCTGCAGGGTTTCGGCAAGGCCGCGCAGCATCAGCAGGGCTCGCGCCTCGTCGGGCTCATCCACTTGCACGACCTGGAAACGCCGTGTCAGCGCCGGGTCTTTTTCGATGTGCTTCTTGTACTCGGCAAACGTCGTGGCGCCCACCGTGCGCAAAGTGCCACGGGCCAGTGCCGGCTTGAGCAGGTTAGCTGCATCCCCGTGCCCGCCGCCCACCGGCGCCCACCAGGGTGTGGGTTTCGTCGATAAACAACACCACCGGTTTGACACTGGCGTGTACTTCATCGATCACCGAACGCAAGCGCTGTTCGAACTCGCCTTTCATGCTGGCGCCCGCCTGCAACAAGCCAACGTCAAGGGCGAGCAGTTGCACGTCTTTCAGGCTGGGCGGTACATCGCCACGGGCGATGCGTTGGGCAAGCCCTTCAGCGATGGCGGTCTTGCCCACGCCCGCCTCACCCACCAGGATCGGGTTGTTCTGCCGGCGGCGCATGAGGATGTCGATCACCTGGCGGATCTCTGGATCACGGCCGACGATGGGGTCCATCTTGCCGTTGCGGGCTTGCTCAGTGAGGTCGACGGTAAAACGCTTCAACGCTGCCTGCTGATTTGCAGGGGCCAGCGCCCCGAGGTCTTCACCCGGCATTTGATGCCCGTCGCGTGCCTCCATCAAGGCTTCGGGAGAGCCGTTGAGCAAGGTGTCGAACTGCTCGCTCAGGTCATCGACCCCGACCTTGTTGAACTCACGGGACATGCCATACAAACCATTACGCAAGGACGGGGTTTTCAGCAGTGCCAGCAGTAAATGACCGGAGCGCACCTGGGTCTCACCGAGCATCAGCGTGGCGTAGACCCACGCGCGTTCGACGGTTTCTTCCACCTGCGAAGAAAGGTCGGTAACCGAAGTTGAACCACGGGGCAGACGGTCTAGAGCAGCCGCCAGGTCGCGTGCCAGTACGCTCGTGTCAAGGCCGTAGTGACGCACCAGCCGCAACAGGTCGCAGTCGGCCAGTTGCAGCAACTGCTGCAGCCAATGCACCAGTTCCACATAGGGGTTGCCACGCAGCTTGCAGAACACTGTACTGCTTTCAATCGCCTGATAGCACAGGCTGTTGAGTTTGCCGAACAGCGTGACGCGACTGATATCAGCCATGGGCAGGTCCTTGCGAAGTAAAAGAGAGACGTGGATTGATCAGCAACTGCCGGTCATCTGCCAAAGGGGCCATGCTTCTCAGCCAACTGATGCGGCCCAAGGGCGCGGAACCGAGGCGCAAGCCTGGCAGGTGTTGTTTCTTGACGATCAGGTTGATATCCCAATCCATTACCAGGCCGGCGTACTGGCGGACCCAGTCCCGCACCCGTGGCAAGCTGTCACCACCGGGCAGCAGGCGCCGGGTTTGTGCCAGGTCCAGAGGGCCGATTTCCAGGCGGAACTTGTGCTGGGCATTCCAGACCTTCCTGCCCATGACCGTGTCCTGGCCGAGCACAGCGGCTTGCGGGCCGCTGCGCAACACACACAGGCCATCCGCGGGCAACTTCATCCAGTGGCCGACAAACTGCTTCACCTGCACGGGCATCCCAAGGTAATCACCCAGCAACGCAGCGAGGCCTTCGGCATTGCGCACCTGGGGCCCCAGGCGTCCGGCAAAATGCAGCTTGGCCACGTCCGGCAGCGTGTCGCGACCCAGCAACGATGCCTGGCCGATCCCTATCAATGACCCCAGGTACTGGGCGAACCGATCTGCCCCTGGCCGGTCCAGGCTCACCGCCGGTTGGGCGCTGGCCCAGGCGCGGTAGAACAGGCTGATCATGCGGTGATGGAATACATCGAAAAAATGCAGCGGGCGTCGGGTCATTCCGATTGCGCTGGCGGTCACGAACGTACTCGGTCAAGTGAATCGGCAAGGGGCCATTGGCGCCCATCAGGCCGAAGAAATTCAGTAGCAGCTTAGGCGTGTTACCCGGCTTGAGCGCTGCGAGCATCGCCGGTTCGAACGCCAGTGACGGTTGCTGGCCAAAACGCACCGCCTCATCCGCAGAACGCGCAGCCTGACCGATCCGCGGCAAGTGCGGGAATGCACACTCCAACTGGCGCAAAGCCGCATAGAAATCAAAACGTGCCGGGTGCGCTTCAAGGGCATCGAGCAAGGTCAGAGGATCTCGCATCGGCCCACCCGTGCTGGCCACTGCATGATCACTCCACGCGTGGTGCTTTTGATCAGTGTTTCGGTGAAGCTATTAAGCGACACGTACCTGGCAAAAAACTGCTCCAGCACCGCCCCAGAACAAACACGCCGGCACCTTCGAACGCCGCTTCGTCCAGGGTCACGCAGACCTGCAAACCCCGCCCGTAACTGATCGGCCCCGGCAATGGCAGGCGCCGCACAATGCTCTGGGCACTCACCGAGCACAGGCCCTCGATCTGCTTGTGGGCCACCTCATCTTCGACACGGCAATACAGCCGCAACAGGTCGCGAAAGGCGTTGGCGCCCTGCTCCTTGTCCTGGCCCAGCAACGACAGGTAATTGAGAGACAAGTGGCTGACCAGCCGCCACGCCGTCTCGCCTTCGGCAAAGGATGGCGCGGGCATCGTGGGCCCGGTCATGCAACGCACCGCCTGCACTGGTGCGCCAGACTCGACACTGAAATCGGTACGGCCCGTGCCCACCGGCATGCTCAGCACCAAGTCGCGGTTACTGCACAGGGTGTCGATGCCCAACTGGCGCAGATCACTGCTGTGGGGGCGTCAAACGCGTCCACCAGGGACAGGAACACTTCGCTGCCCAGGTAGCTGGAGCGCGGGCCCTGACGTTGCTGCTGCTCGGACAACACCCGCGCATCGCGGCGCACCTGGTAATAGGCGTTCGCCGGTGTGTGCCCTTGCAGGTCATTGGCGCGGTAGAACGACTCGAAGGTTTGGCTGGCCTGGGTATCACTGCCATAACCGGTCACGCCTTGGATCTGGTAGACCTCGTAATCCATCGGACGGGTACGGTCGGGGACCACGTGGTACTCCGCTTGCTGATCGGACAGGTGCACGCGCTCGGCGCGCATCGGGAACAGGTTGATCGCCGGGGTGCAGTACAAGGCGAAGTTGGCGGCGCTGAGGCCTTGCTCCAGCAACGGGTCGAGTTTCTTGAACAACACGATCACGTCCAGTTGTTCAGCAGCGCACCGGCTGATGCTGCTTGCCAGCCCGGTCACCTGCGCAAACATGAAACGCTCGGGCAAGGCGAAGTATTCCTGCAACAGCCGATAGCCCTGAAACGAACGCGGGCCGCTGGGCAGCAACGCTTCGCTGTCGCTGTACCCGGCGCTGCGAATCGCACTTTTGGCAAGAAGTGGTGCCAGTCCACAGGCGTTTGTACCGGCATCACCAACACGCCGACCGCCTGGGCCAACAGGTGTTCGAGGATGCGTGCGGGCATGGCATCGCCGCCACGCATGTGCAGTGGCAACTGATCAAGCGCCAGGTCGCTGAATGCCAGGCCGGCACCGGTGCGAAGGCGCAGGCGCAAGGCGGCATTGACCGGGCCGAGACGCGACAGGTCGACACCCGCGACTTGCCCGCCACAGGCAAAGTAGCGCGCCTCTACCAGCTCTACTGGCCACAGGGTCACGTCGTGGGCGGTGCGAAATTCGCAGGCCGTTTGCTCGCCTTTGCCCAGTTGGCTGTGCAGTGCAGTGCCACGGGGCACCTTGAAACCGGCGGCCAGGCTACCCTCGCTCAGGTCCGGCTGAAGCTGCACCACCGCCATCGATGGCGTGGGCGCCAAGTATTGCGGGTAGACCAGTTCCAGCAGGTGATTGGTAAAACGCGGGAACTCCGCATCGATCTTCAACTGCACCCGCGCCGCCAGAAAGCTGAACCCCTCCAGCAAGCGCTCCACATAGGGATCGGCGCAGGCGTAGGTTTCCAGGCCCAGGCGACCGGCGACCTTGGGGTAGTCACGGGCGAACTCGGCACCGCCCTCCCGTAGGTGAGCCAGTTCACGTTCGTAATAGCGCAGCAGTTTGGCGTTCACCGCACGTCCCTTGTCTCGATATCGAATAGCCGAGCCTCACCTGCTTCCAGGTCGAGTTCGGTCTTGAGGTACAGGCGCTCGGGCAACGGTTGGCCCCACAGTTCGCCGTGAATTTCAAAGGCCATCTGGTTCGGGCCCGCTGTTTTGCCGGACGGTGCGACTGGTATCACGCGTACGCTGTCACGCAAAATGCGTGGTTCAAAATCCCAGATTGCCTGACGAATACGCCGCCCCAACGCTTCGCGATCCAACCCGGCGGCGGTTTTGCCGGCCAAGTCCAACAGGCCAAAATTGAGCACCGATTGACTGGCCAACGGGTAGGCACTGAGGTCGCGAAAACTGCCCAAGCTGCTGCTGTTGAGCAGCCAGCCAAGATCGCGCAGCACCGCCTTGCGCAAATCGCGCATGGACAACACGCGTTTGTCCCGCGGCTCTACGACCTGCCCGCGGTCGTCATCGCTCAGACGGTCAAGCAACGACGGTTGCAGGCGCTCCCGACTGGTCAGCTCCCCATGGATTTATTGCTCCTGTAGTGAGCGGGCTTGTCGAATCGTCGCACCGCCCGCGCTGGGGGGCGAAGCGGCCCCAAAACCGGAAAACTGGGCTCTACCTGGCAGAGCGCGTCGGTTAAATTAGGGCTGCTTCGCAGCCCAGCGCGGGACAAGCCCGCTCACTACAAGGCTCAGATGGGTTGGTTCTTTCCAGGTCCCACTTCTTCGGCGTGCCGGTTTTCACGGTGTCGCCGGCAAAGGCGTTGAACTCGTAGCTGATGGTGGTGAAGTTGATGGCGATGGTTTCAGTCGGGCGCTCGCCGTTACTGCTGGCGGAGTAGGCGCTGATGATCGCGCCGCCCAGGATGAGTTTGAGAAACACCTGCTGTTTCTTGTCCGAACCGCCGGTCTGGATGAAGTGGATCTCGGCATCCCCCAGGCTCTTGCCGCAGACTGCTTGCATAAACAGGTCGGCGGAAGACAGGTCGGTAACCCGGGTCAGGGAGATTTCCGAAAACGATGGATTGCTGGTGTCACGGTCGCCGCCGCCACTGGTGGAAATCGCCCGGCCCACGCCCATTTGAAGCGCGTCGAGGGTGATCCAGTCTTTGTGCGCGTCAACAGTGGAGGTGCCTTTGATTG
This sequence comes from Pseudomonas poae, assembly GCA_004000515.1. GTDB lineage: Bacteria > Pseudomonadota > Gammaproteobacteria > Pseudomonadales > Pseudomonadaceae > Aquipseudomonas > Aquipseudomonas cremoris. The sequence continues at coordinate 4,122,388 of CP034537.1, read as the reverse complement.
GGGTGCCAGTGAAGTTCATCAGGATCATGCGGATTGCCTTTCAGGTGGGTTAATTTGATTTTGTAGAAGGCAGCTTCGAAACCAACCGCAACGACACGGTCAGGCCTTCAAGCTGGTAGTGCGGGCGTAGGAAAAACTTGGCGCTGTAGTAGCCTGGGTTGCCTTCGATTTCCTCCACCACCACTTCGGCACCGGCCAGCGGTTTGCGCGCCTTGTCGGCGTCGGAGGCCGTGGCCGGGTTGTGCTCCACGTAGCGACCGATCCAGTTGTTGAGCCAGGTCTGCATGTCGTCACGCTCTTTGAACGAGCCGATCTTGTCGCGCACGATGCACTTCAAGTAATGCGCGAAACGGCAAGTGGCAAACAGGTACGGCAGGCGCGCGGCCAGGTTGGCGTTGGCACTGGCGTCTGGGTCGTCGTACTCGGCGGGTCGGTGCATCGACTGCGCGCCGATAAAGGCCGCCAGGTCGCTGTTTTTCTTGTGCACCAGGGGCATGAAGCCGTTCTTCGCCAGCTCTGCCTCACGCCGATCGCTGATGGCGATTTCGGTCGGGCAGGTCATGTCCACACCGCCGTCGTCGGTCGGGAAGGTATGCACCGGCAGCCCCTCCACGACACCACCGGATTCGATACCGCGAATCTGCGAGCACCAGCCGTAGTGCTTGAACGAACGGTTGATGTTCACCGCCATCGCGTAGGCGGCGTTGGCCCAGGTGAAGTTCTTGGCGCCAGTGGCGCTGGTGGTTTCTTCGAAGTCGAACGCGTCCACCGGGTTGGTCTTGGCACCATAAGGCGCACGGGCGAGAAAGCGCGGCATTGCAAGGCCCACATAGCGCGAGTCCTCACTGTCGCGAAAACTGCGCCAGGCTGCGTGCTCCGGGGTCTGGAAGAGCTTGGTCAGGTCACGCGGGTTGGCCAGTTCCTGCCACGACTCCATGAGCATCACGCTGGGGTCGGCGGCGGTGATCAACGGGCAGTGGGCCGCAGCACTGACGCGCGCCATCTGGGTCAACAACTCTACATCCGGCGCGCTGTTGTTGAAGTAGTAATCGGCGACGAACGCACCGTAGGGCTCACCGCCGAACTGGCCGTATTCCTCTTCATAGAGTTTCTTGAAGAGCGGGCTCTGGTCCCAGGCCACCCCTTGAACTTGCGCAGGTCTTGTGCGCTTCGCTCTTGGAAATATTCATCACCCGGATCTTCAACGACTCGTCGGTCTCGGTGTTGTTGACCAGGTAATGCAGGCCACGCCAGGCGCTTTCAACGCCCTGGAATTCCTCGTGATGGAGGATGTGATTGATCTGCTCAGTGAGCTTCTGGTCCAGCGCAGCGATCAACCCCTCGATAGTGCCCAATACGTCATTGGGTATCAGGCAGGTGCCTTGCAATGCCTGCTCAGCCAAGGTACGCACGGCAGTTTCCACGGCTTCCTGGGCCCTGTCGGTCTTGGGCTTGAACTCTCTTTGCAACAGGCTTGCGAAGTCGCCGGTGTCGAACTCAGCTGTGACTGGCGACTGTCCGGTCTGTTCCGATTGTGTAGCGGACATGACGTTATCCTTCAATTTTTGGCAAAAGCGTCCTCGTGCCGGGGCAAACGAGGCTCCGGCAAGGTGAGCAGTCAGTCGGTTATTCCGGTTGGTTGGGCGCAGCGCTCAAGGCTTGCATCACACTTGGATCGGCCAGCACGCCGGCCAGCAACGCCTCGGCGCCGACCTTGCCGTCCATGTAGGTCAACAGGTTGGATAATTGGCTGCGTGCGGTGAGCAATTGGTTGAGGCTTGGCACCTTGCGGGCGATGGCGGCCGGGCTGAAGTCGTCCATCGATTCGAAGGTGATTTCTACCGGCAGGTTGCCTTCGCCGCTCAGGGTGTTGGGCACCTGGAATGCCACGCGAGGTTTCATGGACTTGAGGCGTTCGTCGAAATTGTCGACATCGACCTCAAGGAACTTGCGCTCAGCCACCGGCGGCAAGGGCTCGGCAGGTTTACCTGAAAGATCGGAGAACACACCCATGACAAAAGGCAACTGCACGGTTTTCTCCGCGCCGTAGATCTCCACGTCGTATTCGATCTGGACGCGTGGCGCCCGGTTGCGCGCGATGAATTTCTGACTGCTTTCTTTAGCCACAGGACTGGCTCCGTTGAGTGAGGCTGATGCAAGGGATCAGTTGCCGCTGTCACGCATACCGCTGACCACCGCCAACTGGGCAAGACCGTCGGGAGCGAGGTCCTGCAGCAATTCCATGAAGTTCTTGTCGATCAACTGCTTGGCCCGCAGCAGCAAAAACGGCACCGGGCTGGCAGGCTCGTGAACCTGGAAGTAGCGACACACGCGGTCGATGGCTTGGCGCGCGTCTTCACGGCTGTTGATCTCGTCACGGATGAGCCGCGTCGTCGGCATAGCAACGCCAACCGCAGGCACATCGATTTGCGGTGGGTCACGCCGAGTGGCGTGCGCCGCACGCCGCAACAGTGTGACCAGACGGCTCAAATCGATGGCGCGGCCGACGCCAACCTTCTCCGTCAGTAAATGTTCGATCTGCACGCTCAGGGCCAGGGCCTGTGCCAAAGCCTGGGCGGTAGCGCCCAGCTCGCGCGGGTCAGCCTCGGCCAGGGCGCCCTCAAGCAAGGCCGGGCTGAGGTCACCGGTTGGCTCATCGTTGGCCAGATCGATCTGCCGCAGATTCAGCGTCCCCACACTGCGGGCGCGAACCAGTGGCGCATCCAGCAGGTCACGCAGCAGACCGCCGGGCTCGCACAGGAACGCCAGGATATTGATGCGCAGCAGCGGATCGTTATTGTCGAGGGGGTCGAGTTAGGTGCAGACCGTCCCAGCAGTTATCCAGCAACCCATGGATCAACTGCAGGCCGGCAGCCAGGCCCGCAATGCCGTGCACGTTGAGCTGCGCACGGGTCAACCAGATGGCCAGTCGCAAGTCACGGCTGCTCTCCAGCAGCGGCAAGGCGAGCAGTGTCACCCGCTGCCAATTGGGGTCGATGGCCTGGGTGATGGTGTCGCCGTATTGCACCTCGGGCTTACCCAGGACCTCCTCTTCCAGTTCCAGGAATTCGGGGGCATATTCAAGGTTCTGGCCACCGCCATCGACCTCACCCAAGGGCTGGGCAAGCGCGGTGAAATCCAATGGTTGAGCGTTGGTGGGCAGGCCCATCTCAAATCCCTCGTTCAACGTGTTCTGGAAGTAGAACAAGCTCGGTTGGGATTTATAGGTCAATGGGCTACGAAGAAATGTAGGTGGAATCATGCAGAGTTGTGGGACTTAACTCTGCGTAAAGGTAAGTAAGGATTCGGGCCAGAGCGCTATATTGCATTCGTCGCGCGTTAGCGTGGTATTGCAAACAGGGGACGAAAGCTCAGCGAAGGCTCTATCTCGACGCGCTCAGTACTTAGGCAGAACGAGTGCATCCAGCGTTTGCCGAAGGTGGGAATGGGCGGGTAAGCGAATGCCAAAAGTCTCCTGCAGCAAGGTCAGCAGCTCATCGGCACTCTGGGCCGTGTATTTCTCGCTCGGCCGATCCAGGTAGTGCACGGCGTAGTTGGCATTGTTCAGGGTATGGCGTTTACCCTCGGCCAAGCGTGCAACCTTGAGCTGGCCTACGAACGGTGACTCCGGGTGCGTGGACACGTACCAGTTGCCGATGGTGTAGTCGATATCCCCCTGCATTTGCAGGTCGAACACATACAGCCCACGCCACTCCTCGGCGACCTGCGCCCACAAGGTGTAACTGCCCTGCCCGTCGAACGTCAGCCGATACGGCTCATGGGCCGTGGGCTGCACCGCTTCGCTGTCCAGCAACAACGGAGTGCTGGGCACCATGCCGCCAAAGCCGACATCCGTGATGTAGCGCGCACCGTCCAGAGTCACCAGGCTCAGGCGATGAGTACGCGCCGTGTGCGCATCTGCCGGACCGCCCATCACTACTCGGCCGGTGATACCACGGGCGTCGAAACCCAGTTCCTGCAGCAACGTCAGGAACATCTGGTTCAACTCATAGCAATAGCCGCCCCGTCCATCCAGCAGCACTTTCTGCTCCACGCTGGGCAGATCGATGGGGACCGGCAGGTGCAGCAGCGTCGACAGGCTTTCAAACGCAAAGGTGCAGACGTGGCGCAGTTGCAGATCCTGCAGGGTTTGCAGGGTGGGCGGCGGCGGCGCGTCGTAGCCCAGGCGTTGAAGGTAGAGCGAGCGATGGGTCAGGCGGGACATTGCGCGATCCTTGGGCACAGGGCGAAGGCATCACTATGCCGCGCCAGCACGCAGGTTGTCATTTTGAATGAACCTTTTCAAAGACTTCCCTATCCATTGATAACAACACAGGGAGGCAACATGAGCACCGCGAAAATCTACACCATTAACTATCAACTGCACGGTCAACCGAAGTCCTTTGTGGTGCGCGCCGAGGTGATGAACAACGCCGAGGCCTGGCACTGGGCGGCGGTGGATGCGGATATTGCGCATGTGAGCCGCGTAGGGCGCGTTGGGCATGAACAGGTGAAGAAAACGACTCGACCTTGGGCAGAAAAGTTTGGAATTACCGAGGTCACGTGGATCGCACCTAAATGAACCACAAGCCCCGCACGACGGCGGGGCTTGGCTTACTTTCTTCAGGTCGCCCAACGGATCGTAGGGCGGCTTTTTTTGAGGCGCCTGTTGCTTGTCCAACGGCGCGATGGCCGGACCGACCGGGTCCACCTGAGGATCGGATACATCCGGCGAATCCGGATCAAACCCCAGCTCATCCTTACCACTCCCATGCTCACCCGAATGCGGGCCTTTCGCAGGATTATTCACAGCAATCTCCTCGCTTACAGTGGACGGGCCTTGTCGTGCAGGTTTTCCAGGTTTTCCTCGACTTGCTCCACGTCGTCGTTCTGACGCTCCGCCGGGTCGTTGGGACGCAACGCATCGTTGTCGCGCTCCTCTTCGCCGGGTGTGCGGTCAGGATTCGGGGTGCCGGGTGGCGGCTGTTTGTATTCGGCCATGATGGTTCACCTCAATGGGTCTACACAGGTTTAGAGAAACCGCGATGAGGCATCGTTCAACTTGATTGCCCAGACATGCGAAGATGCCACCCCGCCCCTTCTGGAGACTTGAACCGGATGTTCGAACTCAAACCCTGCGACCCCGTCACCTTCCGCCAGCAGACCCGCCGCAGCACGTTGATCGTGGCCGTGCTGTTCCTGGTGCTGGCCATGGTGCTGTCTACTCTGGCAGTGATGCTGTTCGGTGAACCTGGCGGCGACAACTTTCGCTTCAATGTGGGCGGTGTATTTGCCGGCGTGCTGATTACCGTGGCGCTGGTACGGGGCCCGTTCTGGACACAGCCGTGGCTGGCGGCGGCGGTGTACGGCTGGCAGCTCAAGCGCTGCCTGATGAGCGTGACCAATGTGATGCACAAGGTCACTGAGCGGGTGCAGGCCAATGATCCGACGGCGATCAAAGTGCTGCGTTTCTATCATCTGGGGCTGACGCAAATGCACGAACTGGACGCCAACTCCAGCGCCCAGGCGCAGATGGTGGGTGAGATCGAGGCGCATAAGGCGAAGATGCAGGCGTTGGGCATCGATACCGAGCAAACGCGCTTTGACCCCGCGTGGATCGACGGTTTGAAAAACGCTTGAATGATGGCGGCGTGAAGTGTCGACACCAACGATTACGGCGTGGAAACCTTTGCTCGCCAGCAGAACACCGCGCTCACGGCAATCGCTGCGCCGGCCACGCCGAACACCCAGGGCGCCGAGGCTATCGGTAATAGCAGGCCGGCCAGCAACGGCCCCAGGCCTGCACCGATATCCCGCCACACCGCGTTGGACGCCAGTGCCGAGACGCGCATCGACCCTGGGTTGCGCTCGGCCACCAACGTCGTCACCAATGGCAGTTGCAACGCACGCAGCACCAGCACCGCCGCTGCGCCGACAATCACCCAGTAACTGCCAAATGCGCTCAGGGCCAGGGCGCTGAGGAACGAAAACAGCAACAGCATCGACGTGGCGCCAAAGCGCTGTGCCGCCCTGCCGCCCAACGGGCTCAGAAGCATTTCAGAGACATACCGCAGCGCCATCAAGCCGCCGGCGATCAGCACCGCATCGCCACCAAGCAGTTTCTGCGCCTGGATCGACAAGCCGAAGATAAACAGCCCATCCAGTGCCACGCCTTCGATAAACGACCACATTGCCACGCTGTCCGGCCACTTGAAGCGCCGTCCCGGCGTGCTGTGCAGGTTGTGGCCGAGTGTCGGCAAGCCGCGCGCCATCCACAAACCCACCAGGCAGCAACCCGCCAGGATCAGAAAAATTGGACGTGGCCCGGCCCACAGTGTCAGCCACCCACCCAGAGGCAGCGCGAGCATCGGCCCAAGGGCGATCAATGCCCGCGAGCGCCCGGCTCTACGTGCGGCGCCCGTCGGTTCAGAAGTGGCCAATACCTGGGTCGACAGGTTCAGCGCTGCAAAACACAGGCCCCACACCAATCGCAGGCCGAGCAACGCGGCGAAGCCGGACAACATCGAGTTACCCACGGCACACAGCGTTGCGGCGCCGGCGGCGATCATGCAGGTGAGACGGTCACCGTTGCGCGCGTAGAAATTGAGCACATGCCGGTAACCGAAAATCCGCACCAGGCGGTTGGCGGCCAGCAGCATACCCGCCTGGGCCAAGGTGATACCGAAGGCCTGGGATTCCATGGGCAGCAGCAGGTAGAGCAACACGTCGCTGGGCAAGCACAGCGCCAGGGTCAGCGCGGCGCGGCGGGACTGGGTGTCGGCGGTGCGAAGGGCCTGGCTGGTCATAATTCTGAAACATCCCGAAATATTCAGGCCGCCACGGTAGCCTTAATCACGCCCTTTTCCCATAGGGCAGCAAGCGCAAACCACTGGCAGCAGCGCCCACCAACGCAAATCCGCAGCCCAACCACAGGGCATATTGCGGGCCGCTGCCCAGGGACAAGTGGAAACACAGCGCCACCAACGACGCCCCCAGCGTCTGCCCCAGTAGGCGCGAAACCGCCACGATGCCACTGGCCCCGCCACTGCGGGCGAGCGGTGCGCTGGTCATCAACGCCTTGAGATTAGGCGACTGGAAGAAGCCGAAACCGGCGCCGCACAACGCCATGCGCCAACCGATATCGAAAGCCGAGGCGCCGCTTTCCAACGTGGCCAACGTCGCCATGCCCGCGCTGAGCAGCAACAACCCGATGCCACACAACACGCCCAACGACATGCGATCCGCCAGGCGCCCCGCCACCAGCGCCATCACCGCAACAACGGCCGGCCAAGGCGTCATCAGAAAACCAGTTTCCACCTGGCTGTGCCCCAGCACCGTCTGCAACAGGAACGGCAGCGACACAAACGCCAACCCCTGAGCGGCGAACGCGCAGATTGCGGTAAGGGAAGACAACGCAAAGAGTGGCCGCTTGAACAAGTCCACGGCCAACATCGGCGCCGGGTGATCGGCCTGACGACGCAATAGCAACGCGCCGCACACCAGCGCCACAGCGATCAGGCCCAGCGTCAACGCGCCTTGGGCGCCGTGCACCGCAGACCCCAAGCCCAGCACCAGCAAGGCAAACAACCCAGCACACAGCAACGCGGCGAAACGGTCGAACGCGTGTCCGGTGATCGGCAGAGCCGGCAGTGAGCGCACGCCCAGTACCAACGCCAACACCCCCAACGGCACATTGATCAGGTACAGCCAATGCCAGGTCGCGACCGACAGAATCGCCGAGGCAACAGTGGGCCCCAGCGTAAACGCCAGCCCCACCACCAGCGAGTTGTAACCCAGGCCCCGCCCGAGCATTTTCGACGGGTAGATATGCCGCAGCAGCGCAGTGTTCACGCTCATGATCGCCGCCGCACCCAGCCCCTGCATCACTCGGGCAACGGTCAGGGTGACCAGCGAGCCGGCCAACCCGCAGAACAGCGACGCAACGATAAACACCAGCAGCCCACCGAGGTACACGCGGCGATGGCCCAGCGCTTCGCTTAACGACGCGAACGGCAGCACCATGGCGATAGTCGCCAGCTGGTACGCATTGACCACCCAGATCACCGAGGCGGAGTCCGTGCCGATGCCCTCGGCCAGAGTAGGCAATGCGGTGTTGACGATGGCCGTGTCCAGGGTCGCCATGCCGATCCCCAGGGAGATCGCGATCACAGCCGGCAGGCGTTTGTTCAGGGGCAACCCATCGGCAACAGAAGACATGAATGGTCCGCGCAGGTAACAAAGGCCATTAGATTACGGGGAGTGGCGATTTTTTCAGTGAGGGATTGCTTGGCTGTCGGATTTTTCATGTTCAAGCCCTACAACCCTGGACGTTTATTAAAGGAAACCCCCTACATTTTTTGCGCAGCATTGTTTGCAACCTTGGCGCGTCTCCCCGTCCCCCCGAGAACCCAACCGATGCGTAACAATCGCGACAAGGCTCCTTCTGACGATCGTCGAAACTTCTTGCGCCTGGCCACTGCCAGCGCCGGGGCCTGCTGTTGTCGGGGCGCTGCCGAACGCTATCGCCCATGCAGCGGCGCCCACGCCACTCACGGTAGTCAACCCGGAGCAAGCCTTGGCACGGCTGATGGAGGGCAACAAGCGTTATGCCGCCGACGTGACAAAGCGCCGTGACCTGATGGTCGAACGCGTCGCGCTGTTAGACAGCCAGCACCCCTTCGCGGCGGTGCTGGCCTGCGCGGATTCAAGGATCGCCCCGAATACGTGTTCGACACCGGCCTGGGCGAGCTGTTTTCGGTCCGGGTTGCGGGCAATTTCGTCACTGACGAAGGGCTCGCCAGCCTTGAATATGCCATCGCGGTACTCGGTACGCCGCTGATCCTGGTGCTGGGGCATGACAGTTGTGGCGCCGTTGCTGCCGGGGTCAAGGCCGTCAAGGACAACGCCACCTTCCCCGGCAAGATCCAGGGCCTGGCCGATGCGCTCAAACCCTCGGTGAGCAAGGTGTTGCAAGCTCCCGGCACTCTGCTGGATAACGCGATTGCGCAGAACGTCCGGGACACTGTGGCCCGGCTCAACAGTGAATCCCAGCTGCTGGCCGATGCCCTTGGCGCAGGAAAGCTCAGTATCGTCGGCGGCATTTACCGGCTGCACAGCGGCGCCGTGGAGTTGATCGCCTAATCAGGTCCGCCAGTATCCGGCCTTGGCCATCAGCCCGACCGCCTCGGCAAAACCCGCCAGGGGTGCGCTGTTCAACGTCAACAGCGCCACGCAGCGGCTCGGTTTCAAGCCAGCCGCTCGGATAGCCACACGCCCACCCTGCTCGACTCCGGCCAGCACGGCTTCTGGGATATGCAGGGCGTTCATCAGCTCAAGCACATCCTGGCCAAGCACCGCATCGTCCTGCTCACGCAGGTACGGAACAATCACCCGAAACCCCTGGGCCGCCAACGGTGCAGTCACCTGGGCAAACACCTGCCCATCTGCGGCCAACAGGATAATCGCGCGCCCTTCCTCCGGTCCGAACTGCTCATAGCGGATCTCCCGGTCATCGTCGGTACTCACCCGCTGCACCGCCAATGCCGGTGCCGCTGCCACCACGGCTGCCAACAGCAAAAAACCACGACGATCAAAAATCACTCACCCCTACGATCAATTCACTGCCCAGCCAAGTGGCCAAGTATTCACCGGCTTGCGCTACGCCTGCCGCTTCGTCCAGGTGCGTCACCAGAAACTCACACAAGCCCGCGAAGCTGCCGTCGCCCTGCAGGTGCAACAAGGCCTGCAACTCCAGGGTATCCACCTGACGTAGGCGCGAGGTGAACTGGCGGCGCCAGACCAGCAGCCCACCGGCCTGCGCCAACATCACCGCCTCGGGCGCCGATGCTTCCTGCCACAGCGCCGACCAGATGGCTTCAGCGTTGGTGGTCAAGGCGCGGCAACGCAGCGACGGTGTCAGTTGCAACACTGCCGTGTCCCAATCCGCGCTGGCCAAGGTTTCCAGCGGCAAGGCCTGGGCATCGGCGGCGACAAACGCTTCATTCAATGCCCCTTCGATCCAGGCCAACTCCAGTACGTCCGGGTTATGGGGAAACACCGCGCTCAAGGTCGAGTGAAACCCTTCGGGATAGGCGTCAAGCGTCCAGGCATGGGGCGGTTGCTGGTCGATATGCGTAATGCAGGCTGTCAAAACGCCTCCTCGCCAACCCAGCGCCGCACGTTAGGAAACGCTTGCTCCAGGCACCCCACCAACTGCGCGCGGTAGTTGTTCTGGTAAACCGCCAGGCCTGCGTGGTTATTGCCCAGGCGCTGTGCAGACTCATCCGCCGCACTTACCAACCAATGGCGAAACGTCTGTTGCCACTGCGCCAGGGTCATCGCTGCGCTCCCAAGGCTCGGGCCATGCCCAGCTCTAGCAGCAACTCGCCCAGCGGCGGAATTTCATCATCGCGTTCGATCATGGTTGCCACCGGGCCCAGCCTGGCCATGGCCTGGGCATACAGTTCCCAGACGCTTGCGCACACCGGGCTGTCATGGCTGTCGATCAACAGCCCGCGGCCCTGGCTATGCCCAGCCAGATGTACCTGACGCACCCGCTCGGCAGGGATGCCATCCAGAAACGCCAGCGCATCGAAGCCATGGTTACTGGCGCTGACAAACACATTGTTGACGTCCAGCAACAGTTCGCAGCCGGTGCGTTTGGCCATAGCGGCGATAAATTCCCACTCGCTCATGGACGCGCCCTCGAAGGCGAGGTAGCTGGACGGGTTTTCAAACAGCATCGTGCGGCCCAGCAGGTCCTGGGCTTGATGGATATTGGCGCACACCCGGTCCAACGCTTCGTCGGTATAAGGCACCGGCAGCAAGTCATGGGAATTGAAGGCGCCACTGCGTGACCAGCTCAAGTGATCGGAAACAAACAGCGGGTCGATTTCATCGACCAACGCTTTGAGGCGGCGCAGGTAGTCGGCATCGAGTCCTTCGGCAGTGCCAATGGACATCGACACGCCATGCAGCGCCACCGGGTAGCGCTCGCGGACCTGACGCAGGATGTGCCGGGGCTGGCCACCGGCGACCATGAAGTTCTCGGAGATCACTTCGACAAAATCCACAGGCACGGTGGTTTCCAGGAAATCGCAGTAATGCTCCTTGCGCATCCCCAGGCCGTAGCCTGAAAAGTGTGGGTTGGGTGTCGGCATGAGGGATTCTCGATTGAACCTGTAGGGCGAGCTCTTTGTGGCGCCCTCACCACAAAAAACCGCCCCTGGTGGAGGTTGAGTTATTTCGGCTCAGTCAGGGTGCCGCCAGCCTTGAGGCACTCGGACGGCGTCTTGACGATCACGCCCTCGCCCTTGCAGCTGTTGAGGCCCTTGCAGTCGTTCTTGGCGGTGGCACACAGGCTGGTGCCTTTGCAGGTGTTGACGCCGTAGCAACGGCCGGGTTTTTCCTGCTGGTCGGCGGCGCTGGCAGCCGTGGCGAACGACGCAGACGCCATGGCGATCAAGGCAGCGGCAGCAGCGAGGCTCAAGCGGGATTTAAGTGCAGTGTTCATGGGTATTGCTCCAGGGTGTGATGGGTTATTTGATAACGGAAGCCGCGTCTTCGATGACCTTCGCCACAGCCTCAGGCTGGGAGATGTACACCGCGTGGCTGGCTTTGATTTCGGTGACCTTGGAACCGGCGCGCTTGTACATCCAACGCTGCAGGTCGGGGCTCAGGGCGCGGTCTTCGGTGGACACCACGGCGTAGGTCGGCTTGTTATGCCAGGCGGCGGCCCACACGGTGCCGCCGAACAGCGTGGCGGTGGCCGGCACTTGCGAGGCGGCCATGAAGTCGGTGCGATTGGTGGTCAGGTCGGCGGCAAAATCCGCGTTGAACTTGGCGCGATCGAAAAACAGGTGGCCGTCACGGCTCGGCTTGATGTCATCGCTTGGGGACGGCATGGAGCCGATCAACTGGGCCATGTTCTCGCCTACTTCCGGTTGCAGGGCCGAGACGTAGACCAGCGACTTGACCTTGCCACGGTCGCCGGCAATCGAGATCACCCCGCCGCCGGAACTGTGGCCCACCAGCACCACTGGGCCAACTTGCTGCTCCAGCACCTCACGCGCCTCGGCCACATCGGCGGCCAGGCTCTCGTGGCCCTGGTGCACCACGGTGACCTTGTAGCCCTCGTGAATCAGGATGTCGTGCACCACCCGCCAGCCGGAACCGTCGACAAACGAGCCGGGCACGATCACCACGCTTTTACCGGTGCCGGGCTGCGGCGCATCAGCGGCCTGTGCCAGTACGGGAACAGTCATGGCCACGGCAAGGGCCAGGGAAGAAAGCATGCGCATAAGAAGTCTCCATCAAAGTGATAAACGTTTGCCCGCTAACAGGCGATCCAGCGACCAAGCCCCACCGCCCTTCGCCAGCAACGGCAGCAACAGGCCCGCCCAGGTCAGGTGCACCGGCCAGGCATCGGGGTACACAAACACCTCGATCACCAGCGTCATGCCCAGCAGCGCAGCGGCTGCCGGGCGGGTCAGCAGCCCCAACACCAGCAACAGCGGGAACAGGTGCTCGGCGTAGGTCGCCAGGTGCGCCGCCCACTCCGGCGGGATCAGCGGCAAGGCGTATTCCGAACGGAACAGCGTGTAGGTCGACGGCTTAAGCTCAAGAAACCCGGTGACCTTGGTGCGCCCCGACAGGAAGAACACCGCCGCGATCCCCACGCGCGCCACCAGCAACAGCAGCGCTTCGGGCAACAGCCGCTGGATCACGGTTGCTCCGTCAGGCTGCCGTAGCCTTTGGGGGTCTTGATCTGGGTGCAGGTGCCTTTGTCCACCAGCACCCAGGCGTTGCCCTGGTAGTCGGCGGTGGCGGTACCGGCGCACGAGGTGCCCTTGCCGGCGGCGCAATCGTTGGCACCGGCCAGGGACACGCCGAAGCATTTTTCCTGGGGCTTGGCCTCATCGGCATGGGCCACCGCCGCGAAGGCGCTGAGGGACAGGGCGAGGGTTGCAGCGAGGGCAGCGTAAGGACGCTTCATGGGGTGAGTCTCCTGGCTTGTCTGAAGAAACCAGGGCGCGGTAGGTGCGCCAGCTGGTAGGCAGATTTAAAGCCAGGCGTGTATCCGGTCTGTGTCGCGAACTGCCAGCAAGATCATGGCGGTGTATCAGAGGGGCCCGGGGACACAGTGTGATACACAGCCATAAAACGCGCCATGACCGTCGGGGTCATGGCGCGTTCTTTATGGCTTTGGGTTGAGTGATCAGCTTGCCAGTGCACTCAGGTCCAGGCGCCCCGCGTTGATCGGCGGGCACCAGTAGTAGCCACCGGTCAACGGTGTGCTGATGCGATACAGGCCGTCGACGATCCCGTCTTCCAGCCCGCTCATGCGGCGCAATTGCGCTTCGAATGCATCAAACGAATGACCGAACGCGAGGAACATCAACCCGGCCTGGCCGTTCTCGGCCCATGGCATCGAGCGGCGCACCACGAAGGCTTCCGGAGTGAAGCTTTCCTGGGCGGTGCGCTTGGTGTGCGCGGATTCAGGGGCGTCGTCGAGTTCTTCGTTGTCGCCATGGCGGCGGCCGATGATGTGGTCGCGCTCCTGGGCCGGCAGTGCGGCGAAACCGTCGAGGTCGTGCTGCCACTGCTGGATCGCGGCGAAGCTGGCGCCACTGTCGGTCAGGGCGGCTTCAACGGCAGCATCGTCGTGGGGGTTTTCGGTGCCGTCTTCGTAGTCGGTGAGGTCGAAACCGGTCTTGTAGCGGAAGCCTTCGGTCATCTGCACCAGGCTGAACGCCGGGGCCAGGGCTTTTTCAAACGCACGGCTGCGCAGCAACAGTTCACCGCGGTCTACACCGTGCAACCACACCCACAACGCGTGCTGGGTAGATGGGTTATGCGCGCCGGGCCCACTGACGGCAGGGGAAGCTGCGTAGGCCGTCGATGCGTGCAACCAGTGCGGTTACCAGCGGCTCGCCAAAACCGACCACTGCCGCCGAATCGGTCAACTGCACCAGCGCGTCCAGCGCAGCGGGTACGGCAGCCAGGGAATCCAAGGCAAAAAACAGATGGCGTGCCTGCAACGGCACCGGTGCGGCAAGAATGCCCGGCTGGTAGTGACTCATGTGAACTCCTTCAAGAAAGCCGCGCAGTTTAACCGGCGATCAGCGCGCTGCGTAGGAGAAAGCGCACAAGCCTTGCCATAGAGCCCTGTGTTGGGTGACTCTCTAGTCATGTTTTGCAACTATTCCAGGGGTAGCGACATGACCACCAGCAACTTGCTCGCACAGCTGTTTCCAGCCTCCGCCGCCGATATTCCCGAACAATTCCGCCTGGCGGCGCCCATTGAACAGCGTGATTACCTGGTCGACGGCCAGTTGCAGGTGTGGAACGGCCCGTTGGCCCAAGTGCAGAGCCCGGTGCAACTTGGCGACACGCGGGTGCATATCGGCAGCACGCCGCTGCTGGATGCCGAGACCGCCCTCACCGCCCTCGACGCTGCCGTGCGCGCCTACGACCGAGGCCAGGGAGAGTGGCCGACAATGCGCGTGGCCGATCGTATCCAGCACGTCGAGGCGTTCTTGCGCCGCATGCGTGAACAACGCGACGCGGTGGTCAAGCTGCTGATGTGGGAGATCGGCAAGAACCTCAAGGACTCGCAGAAAGAGTTCGACCGCACCTGCGACTACATCACCGACACTATCAATGCGCTCAAGGAACTCGACCGCCGCTCCAGCCGCTTCGAGCTGGAACAGGACACCCTCGGTCAAATCCGCCGCGTGCCGTTGGGCGTGGCGTTGTGCATGGGCCCTTACAACTATCCGCTGAACGAGACGTTCACCACCTTGATCCCGGCGCTGATCATGGGCAACACCGTGGTGTTCAAGCCGGCCAAGCTGGGCGTGCTGTTGATACGCCCATTGCTCGAAGCGTTCCGCGACAGCTTCCCGGCCGGGGTGATCAACGTGATCTACGGCAGCGGCCGCGAAACCGTCAGCGCGTTGATGGCCAGCGGCAAGATCGACATCTTTGCGTTTATCGGCACCAACAAGGCCGCCAGTGACTTGAAAAAGCTGCACCCCAAGCCCCACCGCTTGCGCGCAGCATTGGGCCTGGACGCGAAAAACCCCGGCATCGTGCTGCCTGAGGTGGACCTGGACAATGCGGTGAACGAAGCGGTCACCGGTTCCCTGTCGTTCAATGGCCAGCGCTGCACCGCGTTGAAAATCCTGTTTGTGCACGAAGACGTGGTTGCCAGCTTCATCGAGAAATTCAACAAGAAACTGGCCACACTCAAGCCCGGTATGCCTTGGGAAGACGGTGTGTCGCTGACCCCGTTGCCGGAAGTGGGCAAGGTGGATTACCTCAATGGCCTGGTGGCCGATGCTGCGCAGCACGGCGCGCAGGTGGTGAATGACAATGGCGGCACCAGCCGAGGTTCGTTCTTCTACCCGGCGGTGCTGTACCCGGTGAACCCGCAGATGCGCGTGTACCACGAGGAACAGTTTGGCCCCGTGGTGCCGATCGTGCCTTACCGTGACCTGGAGACGGTGATCGAATACGTACTGGATTCGGATTTCGGCCAGCAGCTCAGCATTTTCGGCACCGACCCTGAGGAAGTCGGGCGCTTGGTCGACACCTTCGCCAACCAAGTGGGCCGTATCAATATCAACGCCCAGTGCCAGCGCGGGCCGGACACCTTCCGTTCAACGGCCGCAAGAACTCGGCCGAAGGCACGCTGTCGGTACATGACGCGTTGCGGGTGTTCTCGATCCGTACCCTGGTGGCGACCAAGTTCCAGGAGAGCAACAAGGCGTTGGTCAGCGATATCTTGCGAAACCGTGACTCGAGCTTCCTGACGACCGACTACATATTCTAAAAACGACGCCGTACTCAAGGCAGGAGTCGGGCTAGTGTGGGAGCCGGGCTTGCCCGCGATGCAGGCACCTCGGTCTTTGCATGAGATCAAGTTGATGCTATCGCAGGCAAGCCAGCTCCCACACAAGCCTGCTCCAACATTTAGATCGAGCACATCCCTGATATCGAGGCCCCTTTACTACCGATGAACCTGCCCATGTTTGCCCGGCGCCTGTTGCGCCCGCTGCTCGACCCGTACCGCCGCTACCGCCACGCCAAGCTGATCCACGCGGTGCGCGTGTCCATCGGCCTGCTGGCGACGATCCTGCTGACCACCGGCATCAACCTGCCCCACGGCGAGTGGGCGTCGGTGACCATGCTGATCGTGATCGGCGGCTTGCAGCACCACGGCAACATCGGCAAAAAAGCCGTGGAGCGCGCCTATGGCACGTTGATCGGCGCCAGCGTGGGTTTGCTGTTGGTGGTGCAACAGGCTTACCTGGGCCAGCCGCTGCTGACGTA
Source organism: Pseudomonas poae (assembly GCA_004000515.1). Taxonomy (GTDB): domain Bacteria; phylum Pseudomonadota; class Gammaproteobacteria; order Pseudomonadales; family Pseudomonadaceae; genus Aquipseudomonas; species Aquipseudomonas cremoris. The sequence goes on along the minus strand of CP034537.1, from coordinate 4,106,053 downwards.
TCTGCTGATGTCTGTGGTGTGCGGGTTCTTTTCCTATCACGCCATCGGCAAGGGCGGCTACATCGCGCTGCTGTCGGCGATCACGGTGTTTATCGTCGCCGGGCATGGCGACAACCCGGTGTCGGACGGGCTGTGGCGTACCGTGGATATCCTGATCGGCATTGTATTGGCCCTGGCCTTCTCGTTCGCCTTGCCGCTGTACGCCGTGTATTCGTGGCGCTACAACCTGGCCAGTGCATTGCGTGATTGCGCCGAGATCTATAGCCGGATCATCAGTGGCCGGTCGGTGACTGATGATGAACACTTCAAGCTGCTCAACCGTTTGAATGCGGCGATGCTGCAACTACGCTCGCTGATGCCCTCGGTGTCCAAGGAAGTGCGCATCTCCATGACGGAGCTGGATGCCATCCAACGCCATCTGCGCATGTGCATCAGCACCCTGGAGATTCTCGGCAATACCCGCCCCGACCCTCGTGACGAACAGGCGATGGCACGGATGCAGGTGATGCTGAAAGCCGAGCACCGGCAGATCCGAGTGCAACTGGTGGGAATGGCGCGGGCGTTGAAGTCGGGGGTGACCGAGCGGCTGGAGCGGCCGAGTCACGCCGCCATTGAACCCGCGCTGGATGCACCGGTTTACAGCGCATTGGATGGCTACCGGCTATTGACGTTGCAGCTGGCGCAGAATGTGGATGGCATGCGTCAGCGGCTGGCCAAGAGCGCTGGCCACTGGAAAATCTGAACCCGACAGGCGCAATCGTAAACTTCCGACTTTTTTACAATTCTCAAACTTTTCACACTTTGCCTTACAAAGTTTTCACGTTTTATTCACATCCCGGAACGTAGTGTGAAGCCTCATCCGTTACAAATGTTGCACATCAAACCCGCCGCCCCAGCGGGTTTTTTTGCCTCGAATTTGGCTTATCGCGTCGCCTTTACAGCGGTGGGCACCGCCGCTTGTTCACGAATGGCCCGCTGGGTATCCAGTACCTTGGCCAACGCATTTTCGGCTTCCGGGCTTTGTTGTGGCACGCGAATCGCCGCCGACACCAGGGTGATCAGCTTGGCCATCACCTCGGCATCCGTGGCCGGGCGGCCCAGGCTCATGGAGTTCATGAGCAGGCGCAACTCAGTACCGGCCATCACGCCGGAGATCGCCTTGAGGGCAAACTGCAGGCGCACCCCCAGTTCGTTACGCGGCAGGTCTGGCAAAGCCAGGGCGAAGGCTTCGAAGAAGCGCTGGAACACCGGCTGGTAGTGCACCTTGAGGTATTCCTGGATAAACGGCGATGTGTCGCTGTAGACGCGGCCCAGGAAGCGGATGAACGAACGCCCTTCCCCATTGGCTCCGGCCGGATCACTGCGCTCCAGGCCCATCGCCGGAGCAAATAGCACACCAGCAGCGTGTCGCAGTCCAGCGGGCCGTCGGACTCGGCCTCGCAGCGCGCCAACAGTTCCAGGCGCTGCTCGTTGAGCGGCTCCAGGCGCTGTTTCAGCAGGGTTTGCATCAGGGAGTCCTTATCCCCGAAGTGGTAGTTCACGGCGGCCAGGTTGACCTGGGCACGCTCAGTAATCTGGCGTAACAAAACCGCGTCGTATCCGTACTTAATGAAGAGGGCCTCAGTCGCATCCAGCAATCGAGTTTTGGTAACGTTTGGAGCGCTGAGTTTCTTCGCGACCATAAGAGTTCCACGACGGAAATATTGTTTTAAAAAATAATTTGATTTTTTTATACCGGGGCTGTCCGTCGAAAGCAAGTAGTGACACACCGCCATATTATCCAAAGCCCTTGCCTGCGGGCTCGCTGAGGGTAGTCGAAGGGGTTTTGGAAGGCCCGTAATGCCCCTGGAAAAATCGTTTCAAACGGTAAAACCGCTCTACCTCCACGGCTGGCGAACCGCAGGGAAGGCGGTTACTATTCAAACAATATTTTAAAAACAAGAAACAAAACCAGTCCGTGACGCGTACCAGGCAGCTCCCGAACTTGTTACAAGCCTTTACCGGGGGCATGACGGCACCGTCGAGACTGAAGGCGTAGTCATGATGACAGATACCCCCGCGCACCCAGGCTTGATTTCCCTGCAGGGCATCGGCAAAAGCTATCAGCTGGCCGGGCAACACCTATCCATTCTCAATGACGTCTGCCTGTCTATCGACAGTGGCGACAGCTGCGGCATCCTCGGCGCCTCCGGCTCGGGCAAAAGTACCCTGCTCAATATCCTCGGCCTGCTGGACTTGCCCAACTGCGGCCAGTATCACTTTGCCGGCCACGACATTTTCAACGCCACCCCGGATGAATTGGCCGCGATTCGTAACCAGCAGATAGGCTTCGTGTTCCAGAGTTTCAACTTGCTGCCGCGCCTGAGCGCCCTGGACAACGTCGCCCTGCCGTTGAGTTATCGCGGCGTGTCGCGCCATGAGTCGGTGGAGCAAGCTCTGCGCATGCTCGATCAGGTCGGCCTGGCCGACCGCGCCCATCATCGCCCTGCCGACCTCTCCGGCGGCCAACGCCAACGGGTCGCCATCGCTCGCGCGTTAGTCGGCAAGCCCTCAGTGATCCTCGCCGACGAACCCACCGGCAACCTCGACAGCACCACCGCGCAGGACATCATGGACCTGCTCCTGGCGCTGAACCGTGAGCAACAGGTCACACTGATCATCGTCACCCACGACCCGCATATTGCCGAGCGCCTGGAACGCAAGATTCTGGTGCGCAACGGCGTCGTCCATGAGGACGTACGCCCATGAGCCTGCGGGTCAAGCAGAGCCTCAGCCAATTGCTGCATGAAGCGTTCGTCAGCCTGCGCACCCTGGGCAAGCGCTCGGTGCTGGCCCTGCTGGGCATCGTGATCGGCAGCTCGTCGGTGGTGGCGCTGATCAACATCGGCCACAACGCGGCGGTGGATGCCGCCATGATCTTCAAGGACATGGGCACCGACACCCTGGTGGCACAGTTCCCTAGCAAAGTCGGCAGCAACCGCCCCATGCGCACGCACCTGGACCTCGACGCCGTGCGTCAAGCCGTGCCGGGCATCGCCCATATCGGCGCAATCAGCCTGTTCAGCGGGCCGGCGGTGTTCAATGGGCGCACCACCAATGCCAACTTTGTCGGCAGCACGTCCGACATCCAACAGGCCATGCGCCTGACCTTGAGCGAAGGCCGCTTCCTGTCGCACTTCGACGCCAATGAAACCTACGCCGTGATCGGTGCCCAGGTCGCTCAAGCACTGAGCTCCCCGGCGCCCCGTTGAAGCTGGGCGACCGAGTGCGCATCAACGATTACCTGTTCCTGATTATCGGCATCCTGCACGACCAACCCCGCGCGCTGCTGATGCCCATTCAGGGCGGCGAATCATTGTTCATGCCCGCCGAAGGCATGCGCCGCATCTACGCCGCCCCGCAGATCGGCAACGTCATCATCCGCGCCCTGCCCGGCCAAGACATGGAACGCATGGCAGAGGACGCAGCGGCAGCGCTGCAACGCCAGCTCCCCGACCACACGGTCGACATCCAGGTACCCCAGCAAATGATCGACGGCATGACTCGCCAAAGCCGCACCTTCGCCTACCTGTTGCTGGCGCTGGGGGCGATTTCCCTGGTGGGCGGCGGCGTCGGGGTGATGAATGTGATGTTGATGAACGTCTCGGAGCGTCGCCGCGAGATCGGCATCCGCATGGCCCTGGGTGCCCGCCAGCGAGATATCCGCAACCTGTTCCTGCTTGAAGCCGTCACGCTCACCGCCGTCGGTGCACTGTGCGGCGCGGTGCTGGGCATGACCGCCGCGTGGTTCTACGCGTGGCTGTCGGGTTGGGCGTTCTCCCTGGCGGTCGCCGCGCTGCCCTTGGGGGTGGGCAGTACCTTGCTGGTGGGATTGTTCTTTGGCATCTACCCGGCGGTGTCAGCCTCACGGTTGCAACCGGTGGAGGCCCTGCGCGATGAATAAATGGCTCGTACTGCTGACCTTTGTAAGCCTGCCTGCCATGGCCACCAACGTGGTGATCAACCCTTCGGCGCCCAGCAGCACCCGCAGCGGCTACGACCGTGGCGTGTCGTTGAATGCCCAGGTCACCACCATGACCTTGGGGGATGCGGTCTACCTGGGCCTGCGCAACAATCCGGCGATTCGCAGTGCCTACTTGCAACGGGTCGCACAGAAGTTCGACCTGCGCGTGGCCGAAGACGTCTTCAACCCCAAGCTCACCCTCAACAGTTACTACCGCAATACCCGAGGCTCGGCCGACAACGCGCGCAACGCCAATGTGGCACCCGCCACCAGCCTGCTCGGCGAGTACGGCACCCGCCTGAGCATGGCCTGGACCCAGCAACTGAACAACGCCGACCGCGCCGGCCGTTACCGCAGCGATGGCCTCGACCTGGCGATCATCCAGCCCTTGATGCGTGGCGCCGGCTGGGACGCCACCACCGCGCCGCTGCGCCTGTCGCGCCTGTCCGAGCAGGCCAACCGGCTGAACCTCAAGGCCACCGTGGCGCAGACCATCAGCCAGATCATCGCCACCTACCGCGAGCTATTGCGCGCCCAAGAACAACTGACCATCGTGCAGGACGCGCTCAAACGCTCCGGCACCTTGCTGGAAGTGAACAAGGCGCTGATCGCCGCCGGGCGCATGGCCGAATTTGAAATCGTACAGACCGAGGCCGATATCGCCACCCAGCAATTGGGGGTGGAAGAAGCGCAGAACCAACTCGACACCAGTCGTCTGTCCCTGCTGCGCCTGCTGGCCCTGGACCTGTCCACGCCAGTTCGCGCCAGCGAAGCCCTGGAAGCCAAACCCATGCAGATCGACAAACGCCAGGCGTTCAACCTGGCGCAGAACCAGCAACCGGAATACCTCGCCGCCCTGCTCGGCAGCCAACAGGCGGACCTTAACCTGGTGATCGCCAAGGATTCCGGGCGTTGGCAGGTCGATTTGGTGGCGGGTGCAAACCAGGTCCGTGATGTCTACAACAACGACGCCGGCAGCAGCAACAATCGCACCTGGGACAGCTATGCCGGTGTACAGGTACAAATCCCTATCGGCGATATCAGCACGCGCCAGGCCGAGGTGCGCGCCCGCGTCAACGTGGAAGACCAGGAGATCCGCATCACCGACGCCCGCCAGGCACTGGAACGCAACGTCAACGACGTGGTGCGCGACCTGGGCACGCGTTGGCGCCAATATGAAATCTCCCAGCGCGCCGTGGAACTGTCACGACGCAAGATCGAGATCGAACGGGAAAAACTCAGCGCCGGGCGCTCCACCAACTTCCAGGTGCTGAGTTTCGAGACTGACTTGCGCAACGCCGAAAACGCGCAGCTCAATGCGCTGATCGCTTACCTGAACGCCCAGACCCAGCTCGACTTGACCCTGGGCATGACGCTGGAAAGTTGGGAAATCGCCCTCAATGACTACTAATAAAAACGCCTGCTCGGCGCTGCCGTGGTGCTAGTGCTTGTCGCTGTCGGGCTACTCGGCCTGCGCAGTCCGGCCACCGAATCGTCCAACACGGCCGAGCAATGGCTGGCAGTCAAACCTGACCCGCTGGTGCACCAGATCGGCCTGGTGGGCAAGATCGAGCCCGACACCACCATCACCCTCACCGCGCCGTTCGACGGCAATGTGCAGGCCAACCTGGTGGAGCAAGGCCAACGCGTCGAGGCCGGCCAAGTGCTGTTGCGCATGGACCCGTCCACCCTTGAAGTGCAACTGCGTGACGCCCTGTCCACCCAGCTCAAGGCGCGGCGCACCGTACAAGAGATGCAAGACTGGGACAGCAGCCCCGCCGTCGCCCGCGCCCGCCGCACCCTGCGCACCGCCGAAATGACCGCCGGCAACACTCAGCGCAAACTCACCGAAAGTGAAAACCTGTTTCAACGCGGCATCATCCCGCGCAACGAACTGGACGACCTCAAGCAACAAACCCAGCAACAACAGCTGGACCTCGTCTCGGCCCGCAGCGAGCTGCAACAGGCCCTCGACCAAGGCAAAGGCGAATACCGCCAGATCGCCGACATGGAATTGACCAACGCCACCGTGCGATTCGACGCGCTGCACCAGTTGCTTGATGGCAGGGAGGTGAAGGCGCCGTTCTCCGGCATCGTGGTGCCTGCACCGGGCAATAGCTCCTCGTCCCAGGGCGGAGGTAACAACAACGCCCCGGTCCAGGCCGGCAGCAAGGTCAGCCAGGGTCAGGTGCTGTTTGGCCTGGCCAATATCGAGCGGCTTAAAATCACCGCCAAGGTGTCGGAGCTGGACATCAACCAGCTGCACCAGGGCCAGGCGGTGGAAGTGCTGGGTGACGGCTTCGATGGCGAACGGCTGACAGGGTCTGTCAGCGTGGTGAGTGGGCTGGCGATTGCCAACGATAGCCCGGGCAGTGCGCAGTTTCCGGTGACCCTGTCGATTCCCAAGCTCACGCCGCAGCAGTTGCAGCGCGTGCGGTTGGGCATGAGCGCGCGGTTGACCATTGTGACCTACAACAATGAGCAGGCGATTGTAGTGCCGGCGCAAGCGATCACGGGGGTGAGGGTGGAATATCGGGAAACGATGGACAAGCCGGTGGAGCGGGTGAAAGTCACCACCGGGCAGTCAACTCCGCAGGGCGTTGAGGTGTTTGGCTTGAAGCCTGGATTTGTGAAGGTAGGGAGTTGAAACACCGATCAATTGTGGGAGCTGGCTTGCCTGCGATGACGGGCTGTCAGTAGATACACCTTCAACTGAACCACCGCCATCGCAGGCAAGCCAGCTCCCACATTCAGACTTCTGTCAGCCTCAGGGCCAGCGCCTTGGCCTGGATCGCCACATCGGTCACCGCCGTGCTTTCCCACCACATCCCGCGCAATGGCGGGCCCATGGCAAACAGTCTTTGGCTCACCTGCCCCGCCGCATCCACCACCGCCCCCGACTTATCCGCCGCAATCCCCAACGCCAACGGCCCGGGCTGGATCAGCCCACGCTTGAGCAACTGCTGCGGCAACGGCCGGGCCACGCGGCGCCAGTCGTATTCGATGCCGCTGGAGTTGATCAGCGCGGCACCTGACACCTGCGTAACGGCGTGCTCGCCACGGTGGCGCAAGCGGATGGTCACGCCGTCGGACGAAGGCTCAAGCCCCTTGAACGACGCAGCGCGAATCCGCAACCGCCCCGCTTCATGCAAGCGTGCCACCAACTGCGCACTCAGCGGTGGCGAACGGTGGTGATGGCTTTCCACCACGGTCGCACATGCCGCACGAACTGACGTTTTTCACGCTCGCTGGCCTGGCTCCACAAGCGGCCGATATGCGCGCGAACCGTGTCCAGCGGCGACTGCCAATCAATGCCCTGCGCCTGCGCAATCCGGCATTGGCGGCGCACCTCGCGCAACAACTGCCTAGGGCTGCGCAGGCTGTGGTCTTCGCCCAGAAAGTCGACCCAGCTCGGCGGTTGCCGACGCACATGGGGCAGCAGGCCGTGGCGCGAAAAAATCTCGATCGGCCCGCGATGGCCAGCCTGTTCCAGGGACACCACGGCATCCACCATGGTCAGTCCGGAACCGATGATCAGCACCGTGGCGTGCGGGTCGATCCGCGTCATGGTTTGTACGTCCCAAGGGTCTACCGCCGCCGCGTTCAAACCGCTGGACTCGGTCTGTGGCGTGCGCGCCGCCGGGAACATACCGGTGGCCAATACAGCAAACGCACCACGCAGTTGCTGGCCGTTATCGAGGGTCAGCAGCGTCGAGGCTTCATCGACTTGCAGGTCGACCACTTCGCCGCGCACATGCGCAACCGTGGACGCCGACAGCGCCTTGGCTTCGGCCAGCCGTTGCTGCGCATACAAGCCAAAGATCCCGCGAGGCGGGAACAATTCGCTGATCGGCACATGCTGCTGGTCCGACTCCGGCCAGCCACCGGCGCCGATGTAGTCGGTGAGCCATTGCGTCAGGTCGTCAGGGTTGTCGGGATCGACGCTCATGCGCGCCGCATTGCCGTTCAGGGTGTGGCCCAGTTCGACGGCGCTGTAGGCCTCGCCACGGCCAAGCTCGGCGCGCGGTTCGATCACCAGGATCTCGCGCTGGCCCGGCAGGCGTAACAGTTGTGCCGCGAGCATCGTGCCGCTTAGCCCGCCGCCGATGATCAGGACATCAGCGTTGCGGATGGATTCAGTCATGCAAGTTCGCCTTTACTGTTTACCCAGATAAATGTCATGCAAATCGCCCCGCGCCAGCAATTCGGCGGCGCTGCCACTCAAGGCCACTCGGCCAGTATCCAGCACGTAACCGTGAGACGCATAGTTCAACGCGACGTTGATGTTCTGCTCGGCGATCAAAAGCTCACCTGCTGCTCGCGGTTGAGCTGCGCGATGATCGCGAAAATCTCCTGCACGATCATAGGCGCCAAACCCATGGACGGTTCATCGAGCAGTACCAAAGTAGGACGGGTCATCAACGCACGGCCAATGGCGACCATTTGCTGCTCGCCGCCCGAGGTCAGGCCGGCGCGGGTGTGACGTTTGGTCTTGAGCCTTGGGAACCAGGCGTAGATACGTTCCAGGTCGTGCTCCATGTCCTTGCGGCTCAGGCGCCGTACAAAGCCGCCGCTGCGCAGGTTGTCTTCCACGCTCAGTTGGCCGAACACATGGCGGCCTTCCAACACGTGGACCATGCCTTGGCGCACGCGCTGGCTGGGGTCGACACCCGCCAGGTCCAGGCCTGCATATTCGATCACCCCTCGGCTGACCTCGGCGCGCTCGGCCCGCACCAACCCCGAAATGGCCTTGAGGGTGGTGCTCTTGCCGGCGCCGTTGGCGCCGAGCAAGGCCACGATGGCACCCTTGGGCACCTGCAACGACACCCCGGCCACCGCCAGGATCGCGCCGTCGTAGATCACTTCAATGTCGTTGACGGTCAGTAGCGACGGGTTCGCATCGTCGGTGGCGGGCTGGCTCATGGTTTATTCATCCCCGGTGCAGGTGCGTGGCGTCAGGCCTTTTCCTTGGCAAACGCGGCAGATTTTTCGTCGATCAGCGGACGCAGTAATGCGCGGTCGGCAGCAATCCACTCGCTCACCAGGGTCCAGTTGGCACCGTCCCACTGCTGCACCCGCGCCGAACCGCCGCCTTCGTGATCGCGGCACGAAAGCTTGAGGTTTTGCATCAGGCCCAGATAGCCCATGGCTTTCAACCGTGCGTCATCGATATTCAGGTGCTCCAGGCCCCAGCGGCCTTCTTCACCATTGAGCGGGCGCTTGCCGAACTTGGCTTGGCCGGTGCGGATCGCTTCCACCGCCACGGCGGCGTTCACCAGGCCTGAGTTGTAGTAGACGCTGCCGAAGTTTTTCAAATCCTTGAGGTCGCTGTGGCCCTTGTCGAGGACGTACTGTTTGAGGCGTTTGTGGATCTCGAAGTCGCTGCCTGCCGGGTACGGCGTCAGCGCCAGGTAGCCTTTGGCAGCGGCGCCGGCAGGCAATACGTCTTCGCTGGAACTGGCCCAGATATCGCCAATGATATGGTCCACCGGGAAGCCGAAGCGTGCAGCAGTCTTCACCGCGACGGGGGTGGACACGCCCCAGGTGCGCAGGAACACCAATCCGGGTTGGCCTGGCGCACCTGGCGCCATTGCGCGGATTGCTCGTTGCCGGGATCGGCGACCGGAATCTGGATGTTTTCAAAGCCGTACTTTTCGGCGAGCAATTTCAGCGGGCCAAGGGTTTCGCGACCGTAGGCCGAGTCGTGGTAGACCGTGGCGATCTTCTTGCCCTTGAGCTTGTCGAGCCCGCCCTCGCGCTGGGCGATGTAGTTCACCAAGGTCGAGGCCTCGCTGTAGAAGGTCAGCATCACCGGGAAGTTGTAGGGGAACACCGTGCCGTCGGTGGCTTCGGTGCGGCCATAGCCGAGGGTGATCAACGGGATCTTGTCCACTTCCGCCCGCTCGCTCAGCGCATAGGCTGCCGGCGCGCCATTGGGCTGGTACACCGCCACCGGCGCGCCATCCAGGCCATTCTTGAAGCGCTCGTAGCACTCGATGCCCTTCTCTGCCGTCCACTCGGTCTCGCATTCCTGCCATACCAATTTGACGCCGTTGATGCCGCCTTCGACCTCGTTGATATACCGCAGGTAGTCGATCATCCCGGCCCACACCTGCACGCCGCTGGAGGCATAGGCGCCGACGCGGTAGGTGGCCAGGGGAATGAACTGCTGGTCCGGCGAAGCCACGGCCTGGGGCACAGCACCGGCCAATGCCGCCAGTGCAAAGGCAGCACCGGCGAAGGAACGTTTCAAAGATGCACGCATGAAGGATTCTCTTGTGGGGTTAGAAACGCAGCGGCCACTGCCGCACACGGTCACGCAGGTTGTGCAACAGGCGAATCAAGCCCTCGGGTTCCTTGATCAGGAACACGATGATCAACACGCCAAAGATGATTTTCTGCAGGTTCTGCAACTGCCCGCATCCACCGAACCGCCGAACAAGGCCTGCCCGGCGTGGCTGAGAAAGATCGGCAACAGGCTGATAAACGCCGCACCGACGAAGTTGCCGGCGATGCTGCCCATGCCACCGATGATGATGATGAACAGGATCTGGAACGAGCGGTTGATATCGAAGCTGCTGGCGCTTGCCGTGCCCAGGTAGGCAAAGGCCCACAGCGCACCGGCAATGCCCAGGTAGAACGAGCTGACCGCAAACGCCAGGCGCTTGTAGCGCACCACGGGGATGCCGACCACGGCGGCGGCGGTGTCCATGTCGCGGATCGCCATCCAGTTGCGCCCGACCTGGCTGCGCACCAGGTTGATAGCGGTCCAGGTCAGCACGACCACCGTTACCAACGTCAGCAAGTAGCGGCCCAGCGGCGTATTGAGGTCATGGCCGAACAGCGCAAGCTTTGGCGCGGAGATGGTCCCGGACGATCCATAGTTGTAAAACCAGGGAAATTTGACGAACAGCCACTCCAGGAAAAACTGCGCGGCCAACGTGGTGACCATCAGGTAGAAACCCTTGATCCGCGAGCTGGGCAAGCCAAACAGCAAGCCGACCAATGCGCTGATGATCCCGCCCCCCAGCAGCGCCACCGGCAAGCCCAACTCTGGCAGGCGCAGCAGGAATCCATACGTAGCAAACGCGCCGACGGCCATGAACCCCGCCGCGCCCACCGAGGTTTGCCCGGTGTACCCGGTAAGCAGGTTCAACCCCAGCCCAGCCAGGGACAGCACCAGGAACGGGATCAGGATCGCATTCAGCCAATAGTCATTGCCCCACAGCGGCACCACGATAAACGCCAGGGCCAACAGGCCGAGCAGGCCCCAAGGGATGCGCCGCTGGACCAGCAGCAACGGCGCGGTTTCTTGAGCAATAGGGATCGACATGGTTTCAGACTCGCTCGATGGCGCGCTCGCCGAACAGGCCGGCGGGACGGATATACAGGAAGGCCAGGGCCAATACATAAGCGAACCACGGCGTGATGCCGCCGCCGATCAACGGGCCGATATACACCTCGGCCAGGTTCTCTGCCGCGCCGACAATCAGCCCACCGACAATCGCCCCGCCAATCGAGGTGAAGCCACCGATGATCAACACCGGCAACGCCTTGAGCACCACCAGCGACAGCGAAAACTGCACGCCCTGGCGTGCGCCCCACAACCCGGCCACCAGCCCGACCACCCCGGCCACCGCCCAGACGATCTGCCAGATGCGGTTGAGGTTGATGCCGATGGACAGCGCCGCCGTGGTGTCATCCGCGACGGCGCGCAGCGATACGCCGATGCGGGTCTTGTTGAACAGCAGCGCCAACACCGTCACCAACACCACCGCTGCGGCAGCGGCGATCAGGTCGAATTGGCTGAGCATCAGCGGCCCGACAAACAACGGCACGTCGTCGATGCCCAGGTCCAGGGCACGTACCTGCGAGCCCATCAAGCCTTGGGCCAGGCCCTCGATGATGAACGACAGGCCCAGCGTCGCCATGAACAAGGTGATCTGCGAACGGTTCACCAGCGGCCGCAGCACCAGGCGTTCGATGAGCAAGGCGCCGACGATCATCACGATGACCGTGAGCAGCAGCGCCAAGGCAAACGGCACGCCCTGGTCATGCAGGCTGACAAAGGTCAGCGCCGCAAACAGCAGCATCGAGCCTTGGGCAAAATTGAACACACCGCTGGCCTTGTAGATCAGTACAAAACCGATCGCGACCAGCGAATACATAGTGCCGGCCAGCAGACCACCGAGCAGGGTTTCAAAGAAGAAGGTCATCAGTGCACGGCTCCCAGGTAGGCGGCGATCACCTCGGGGTTGGCCTGGACCTCGGCGGGTGTGCCGTCGCCGACCTTGCGTCCGTAATCGAGTACCACCACATGGTCGGACAGGCCCATCACCACGCCGATGTCGTGTTCGATCAACACCACCGTGGTGCCGAGGTCGCGGTTGACGTCGGCGACGAAGCGCGCCATTTCCTGTTTTTCCTCGGCGTTCATCCCGGCCATCGGTTCATCCAACAGCAACAAGCTGGGACCGGCGATCAACGCCCGGCCAAGCTCCACGCGCTTTTGCAAGCCGTAGGACAGGTTGCCCACCAGCACATCGCGATGAGCTTGCAACTCGAGGAATTCGAGAATGCCCTGGGCGCGCTGGCGGAAGGCTTGCGCCTCACGCCGGGCGCGGGGCAAGCCAAGGGCCTGTTCGATAAAGGTGCTGCGCATGTGCCGTGACAGGCCGGTGAGGATGTTGTCGAGCACACTCATCTTCTTGAACAACGCGTTGTTCTGGAAGGTACGGCCAATGCCACGACGAGCAGCGCCCAACGGGTCGATGCGGTGAAAGTGCTGATCTTCGAAAACGATCTCGCCGGCATCAAAGCGATACACGCCGTTGAGCACATTGAGCAACGAACTCTTGCCCGCACCGTTAGGCCCGATCAGCGCGCAGATCTCGCCGCGCTGCACGTCGAAAGACAAGGCATTGATGGCCTTGACCCCCTTGAACGACAGCGAAATGTCCCGCACCTGGAGAATGGCTTGGCTCATGCGATATCCCGTTTGAATTCAGCCAGCCACGCAGGCGAAGGAGTGGATTTAAGGGGTTGCCAGATATAGGCCAGGCGTTGGAAGCCCAGCAGTTTGCGTACGCGATTTTTCAGCAGGCGACGCAGGCCGCTGTGCGGGTGGGCGATGGCCCAGTCACACAAGCGTCGGCGCCAGGTGCCGTGGGGTGCGAGGCGGCTTTCGATCTCATCGGCCAAATGCTGCAAGCGGGCGGGCGACAACAGCAGGCCGGTGGGGGCCACTTCCCGGCGATCACGTTGCGCCGAGCCCAGGCTTTCCGGGAAGGCCAACCCGTGGCCGCTGTTCAACCACTGCTCCAGCACCACCGCCAGGCCGCCCTGCCAATCGGTGCCCTCTTCACTCCACAACGCGGTTTCGCCGCTGGGTTGCCACCAACGTGTGAGGTGCTGTGCCGGGTCCAGCGGGCCGAGCAGTTGGGCAAAATCCAACAGGTTGGCCGTTTGCCAATGCCGTGCCTGTTGGCGGTTTTGGGTATAGCAATGGGTGGGACGGATACGCCATAGGTGCTGCTGCAACGCCTCCGGTTCCAGTGTGTCGGCCAGCGTCAGCACCTGCCCGCCGATAGTCTGGGCGGCCAGGGCCAACAGCAGCAGGTTCGGTTCGAAGGCGCCGCTGAGGGCCAGCCGCGATTGCTCGCTGAAACCCTGCTGGCGCAAGCCATCGGCCAGGCGCTCCACATCACGTAACACGTCGATCCAGCGCCATGCATACCACTGGCCGTAGCGTTTGTGGCGCAGGGCGGTGTGCAGCGGCGTGATCTGCGCCCAGTGGTGCAGTTGTTCCAGTGCCTTGGGCAGATGGCCGAGCAGTTCGGCAGGCCATTCCAAAACCTGCGGGCGTTTGAGTTCATGCACGCTCATAGGGGTAAAGCTCCTATTGGGGGTGTGCGTGCGGTGGTCCGCTGGCCAAGTTATTTGAATTGACGCAGGGGCAAAAATGTGGGAGCGGGCTTGCTCGCGAAAGCGGTGGTTCAGTCAGCAATCATGTTGAATGTCAGTCCGCATTCGCGAGCAAGCCCGCTCCCACATTGGTTTTGTGTGAACCCGCCAAGTCGCGGTAGCCGGCGCCTGGGTGATTGGCACCCAACCGCGCGCCTTCACCAAACAACTTCTCGCGCAACGTGCCTTGGGCGTATTCGGTCTTGTACACGCCACGTTTCTGCAACTCCGGCACCAGCCATTCAACGGCGTCGACAAAGGTCTCGTGAGTCAGCGCATAGGCAAGGTTGAAGCCGTCCACGTCGGTCTCTTCGACCCACTCCTGCAACAGGTCCGCCACGGTTTCCGGGCCGCCGACGAATAGCGGGCCAAAGCCGCCGATGCCCACCCAGTCGGCCAGTTCATTCGGCGTCCACACCTTGTTCGGATCGGCCGTGGAGAACGCTTCCACTGCCGACTGAATGGCGTTGGTGTGAACATGCTTGAGCGGTTCATCCGGTTTGAACTGGCTGAAGTCGATACCGGTCCAGCCGGAGATCAGCGCCATCGCGCCTTCGTAGCTGACGTAGGACTTGTACTCTTCGAACTTGGCCTTGGCCTTGGCGTCGGTTTCGTCGACGATCACCGTCTGCAGGTTGAAGATCAGGATTTTCTTTGGATCACGCCCGGCCTCGGCGGCGCGGCGGCGGATGTCGGCGACGGTTTTTTCAGCAGCACCTTGGACGGCGCGGCAACAAATACGCACTCGGCCTGTTCGGCAGCGAACTGTTTGCCACGGCTGGACGCACCGGCCTGGTACAGCACCGGCGTGCGTTGCGGCGACGGTTCGCACAGATGAATGCCGGGCACCTGGAAGTGCTTGCCCACGTGGCGGATCTCATGAATTTTGCTCGGGTCGCTGAAAATCCGCCGCTCGCGGTCGCGCAGCACCGCGCCCTCTTCCAGCTGCCTTCCCAGAGTTTGTAGCAGACCTCCAGGTATTCCTCGGCGTAGTCGTAGCGCGCATCGTGTTCGGTCTGGGCTTTCTGGCCGATGTTTTTGCGCCGCTTTCCAGGTAAGACGTGACGATGTTCCAGCCGATGCGCCCTTTGGTCAGGTGATCGAGTGTCGAGAGGCGGCGGGCAAACGGGTATGGGTGCTCGAAAGACAGCGAGGCGGTCAGGCCAAAACCAAGTGTTCTGTGACCAGCGCCATCGGTGCGATCAACGACAGCGGGTCGTTGACCGGCACTTGAGTAGCCTGGCGGATGGCGGCTTCGCCGTTGCCGTTGTACACGTCGTAGATGCCCAACACGTCGGCGATAAACAGCCCGTCGAACTTGCCGCGCTCAAGGATTTTGGCCAGGTCGGTCCAGTACTCCAGGTCCTTGTACTGCCAGGAGCGATCACGCGGGTGTGCCCACAGGCCGGGGGATTGGTGGCCGACACAGTTCATATCGAAGGCATTCAAGCGGATTTCACGGGACATCAAAGCACTCCGTTGAGGTGGTAGTTGCCGACAATCTGGTATTTGGCGCGCAGGGGGGTCATCGAGGGTCGAGGGCAGCGCAGTGCGTTGGCCGGTGAGTTCGAATTCGGCGTTGCTGGCGGCAATCAAGGCTTCGGCAGCAGCGATTTGTGCTTCGGTCGCGGCCACGGGGCTTGGGTGGGTTTCGGCGCGTTCGAGCAGGGCGGCGGCCACATCGACGCGAATCTGCAGGTCGCCAAAGCGGCTGATCACGTAGGGATCGGCGCTGGTCTCCACATGGCGGCGAGTGCTGTTCAGTAGTTGGCGCGCAAGGTTCAGGGCGGTCATGTGTAAGCTCCTCAGTTCCAGGCGTGGCGTGCAGGCTTCACGCCGTTGAGCACGAAGTTGCCGATCAGGTGGTATTTCCAGCGGGCCGGGTCGTGCAGGGTGTGGGTGCGGGCGTTGCGCCAGAAGCGGTCGAGGTTGTGCTTGCCGGTGACGGAGCGGGTGCCGGCCAGTTCGAACAGTTTGCTGCTGGCGAGCAAGGCGGTTTCGGCGGACAGCACTTTGGCTTGGGCTACGACCAGTGAGGCGTGGGCGACGGTGTCTTCGCTGGGTTCGGCGAGCGCCTGGTCCACAGCTTTTCCGGCTTTGGCGAGAATGGCCTCAGTGCCGTGTACGCGCCACTGCAGGTCGCCGATGGCGGCAATGGTGAACGGGTCTTGCCATCCATGGTCCTGCTGGCTGTCGATCCAGGGGCGGGCCTGGCGCGCAAAAATCTTGGCTTGTTCAAGGGCACCCAGGGCGATACCGGTATCCACCGCTGCCTGGATGATCTGCGAAATAGGGCCGTTGGCAGTGGGCTGGTCAAAAGCCAGATGGGCAGGGATCACCGCACTCAGGGGCACAGTCACGCCATCGAGCGTCACGCCGCCACTGGCGGTGGTGCGCTGGCCAAAGCCATCCCAGCTGTCGATCACGCTCAAGCCTTGGGCGTCACGATCGACGAAGGCAATGAACGCCTGGTCTTTTTCGTTATTGCCCACCGTGGGCACGATATGGGCGAACAGCGCACCGGTGCAGTAGAACTTCTCACCGTTGATTTGCGCGGTGTCGCCGTGGAAGCGAATCTGGGTATCGAAGGTGCCGGCGTTCTTGCTCTTGGCTTCGGAGAACGCGTTGCCGAAACGGTAGCCAGCCAGGACTTTGCCGAAGTAGTAACGCTTTTGTTCCTCGGTGGCGGTTTGCAGCAGGATGTCCACCACGCCGAGGTGGTTTTGCGGAATCTGCCCCAGGGACGGGTCGGCGGCGGAGATCAACTTGATCACCTCGGCCACCGTCACATAGGACACCTCGGCGCCACCGTAGGCTTTGGGAATGGTGATGCCCCACAGGCCACTGGCGGAAAATTCGTCAAGCTCGGCCACCGGTAAACGGCGCTCGCGATCACGCACGCTGGCGTCAACGGCGAAGCGTTTGGCCAGACGGGTCGCGACTTCGATGGCTTCCGCGTCCGAACGGATGATGTGGGCAGGGTGTAGAGGGTGGGCTGACATGGGCCGACTCCAGGCTCCGAAGGAATACTGGAGTGTTTGCAGGAGTCGTGCCTGAATTGAATCGTCAGTAAAATCAGCAGGTTGCCGATGAAATCGCGTGAAGGGCGACGTTTCAAACCAGCAAAGTGTCCATCCACTGTTGCCTGGCGAACAGTTAGATCACCACGTTACGTATAAAGCGCACAGCCACGTCACCGTCATTGCGATAGATGTGGTGCTGGTGGCTGGCGAACATAAAGAACTCGCCGGCGCCGATCAGGTTTTCCACGCCTGCCACCACTAGGGTCAGGCTGCCTTCGAACACAAATAATTGTTCGCTCCAGCCTTCCAGATCGGGGTCGGGGCAATAGCGGTCGCCGGGTTCCAGGCGCCATTCCCACAACTCCACTTCGCGGCGTGCGGTGGCCTTGGCCAGCAACACCGCCTTGCTGCCATCGATCTCCCCTGCCCAAGCCAATTCGTTGATGCGGCTGTGGTCGCGCACGTCAGGCGCCTGGATCAGGTCACTGAAAGCCACGTCCAACGCTTCGGCCACCCGGTCCAATGTGGACAGGCTTACGTTTTTCTCCCCCGCCTCGATGGCCACCAGCATGCGCCGGCTGACCCCGGACTTTTCCGAGAGCGCAGTCTGGCTCAAGTCGGCGGCGTGGCGCAGGCGACGAACGTTCTGGCTGACGTGCTGCAGGACCGAGGCCCGTTGCGGATTTTCTTTGTGCACTATATTGCTCAACAGGTGGGTGTGAGCAGTATACTGCCCAGCGTGCGGCGCATTGTGCGATCCGTGCCTTTCCTTGCAAGACCGAGCCGCCATGACCACCCCAAAATCCCCTTCGCGTTTCAACCGTTTCAGCAAAGCCGAATGCATCCTGGTGGTGATCACCATGATCTGGGGCGGCACTTTTTTGCTGGTGCAGCACGCCATGACCGTCAGCGGGCCGATGTTCTTCGTCGGCCTGCGTTTTGCTGCCGCCGCCATCGTGGTCGGCTTCTTTTCGCTGCGCACCCTGCGTGACCTGACCTTGTTCGAGTTGAAGGCCGGGGTGTTTATCGGCGTGGCGATCATGTTTGGCTACGGCCTGCAAACCATTGGCCTGCAGACGATCTTGAGCAGCCAGTCGGCGTTTATCACCGCGTTATACGTGCCCTTTGTACCTCTGTTGCAGTGGCTGGTGCTGGGACGTCGCCCGGGGTTGATGCCGAGCATTGGCATCATGCTGGCGTTTACCGGGTTGATGCTGTTGACCGGGCCTGCGGGCGCTTCGCTGAATTTCAGCCCTGGTGAAATCGCCACGTTGATCGGCGCGGTGGCGATTGCCGCCGAGATCATCCTGATCGGCGCCTTTGCCGGCCAGGTGGATGTGCGCCGGGTCACCGTGGTGCAACTGGCCACGGCTTCGGTGCTGTCGTTCATGATGGTGGTACCAATGGGTGAGGCGCTACCGGGGTTCTCGTGGTTGCTGCTGTTCAGCGCAGTGGGCCTGGGCCTGACCAGTGCGGTGATTCAGGTGGCGATGAACTGGGCGCAGCAAAGTGTTTCGCCAACACGGGCGACGTTGATTTATGCCGGGGAGCCGGTGTGGGCAGGCGTGGTTGGGCGGATTGCCGGGGAGCGCTTCCCGCCGATTGCGATGCTGGGGGCGGCGTTGATTGTGGCGGCGGTGATTGTGAGTGAGATGAAGACCAAGGGGCAGAAGGCGTTGGCGGCGCAAGGCGACTTGGAGCAAGAACGTCAGAGCTGATGATCGCTCCCACGCAGAGCGTGGGAACGATCTATCTGTCAGTGCGTTATACGAGTTTTCGGCTTACCTTGTAGGATCCTGCCACATGTTGCCGTTTGGTGATCGTGAAAGCGGCACGTATGATGCATCCCAAACTCCCGCAGATTAGAAGCCTATGTCCCTGATAGTTCTACTGCTTCTGCCGTTTCTCGGCAGCTGTCTGGCGGCCTTGCTGCCGCACAATGCACGTAACACCGAATCCCTGTTGGCCGGCCTTGTGGCCCTGGTCGGCACCATTCAAGTCGCCCTGCTCTACCCCCAGATCGCCCACGGTGGCGTGATCCGCGAAGAATTCATGTGGTTGCCCAGTCTTGGGTTGAACTTCGTGCTGCGCATGGACGGTTTTGCCTGGCTGTTCTCGATGCTGGTGCTGGGCATCGGCACGCTGGTGTCGCTGTATGCACGCTACTACATGTCGCCGGACGACCCGGTGCCGCGCTTCTTTGCGTTTTTCCTGGCCTTCATGGGCGCCATGCTCGGGCTGGTGATCTCCGGCAACCTGATCCAGATCGTGTTCTTCTGGGAACTGACCAGCCTGTTCTCGTTCCTGTTGATCGGTTATTGGCACCACCGCGCCGATGCGCGACGTGGCGCTTATATGGCGTTGATGGTCACCGGCGCGGGCGGCTTGTGCCTGTTGGCGGGCGTGATGTTGCTGGGGCATATCGTCGGCAGCTACGACCTGGACCTGGTACTGGCGGCGGGCGAACAGATTCGCGCGCATTCGTTGTACCCGGTCATGCTGGCCCTGGTGCTGATCGGCGCCTTGAGCAAAAGCGCGCAATTCCCCTTCCACTTCTGGCTGCCCCACGCGATGGCGGCACCGACGCCGGTTTCGGCATACCTGCACTCGGCGACGATGGTGAAGGCCGGCGTGTTCCTGCTGGCCCGCCTGTGGCCGTCGCTGTCCGGCAGCGAAGAATGGTTCTACATCGTCGGCGGTGCCGGCGCGATCACCCTGCTCCTCGGCGCGTACTGCGCAATCTTTCAGAACGACCTCAAGGGCCTGCTGGCCTATTCCACCATCAGCCATCTGGGCTTGATTACCTTGCTGCTGGGCCTCAACAGCCCGCTGGCGGCCGTCGCCGCGGTGTTCCACATCCTCAACCACGCCACCTTCAAGGCTTCGCTGTTCATGGCGGCGGGGATCATCGACCACGAAAGCGGCACCCGGGACATTCGCAAACTCAGTGGTTTGGTCCGCTTGATCCCGTTTACCGCGACGCTGGCGATGGTCGCCAGTGCATCCATGGCCGGCGTGCCCTTGCTCAATGGCTTCCTGTCCAAAGAGATGTTCTTTGCCGAGACCGTGTTTATCTCGTCGACGGCCTGGGTGGAATTCGCCCTGCCGGTGATCGCGACCGTCGCGGGTACGTTCAGCGTGGTCTATGCGCTGCGCTTTACCGTTGATGTGTTCTTCGGCCCCACCGCCACCAACTTGCCGCACACGCCCCATGAGCCTCCGCGCTGGATGCGCGCACCGGTGGAGTTGCTGGTATTTACCTGCCTGCTGGTAGGGATTTTTCCGGCCCAGGTGGTGGGTTCGATCCTGGCCGCTGCCGCCCTGCCGGTCGTAGGCGGCGTGCTGCCGGAATACAGCCTGGCGATCTGGCACGGCTGGAACGCGCCGATGATCATGAGCCTGGTGGCCATGAGCTGCGGCGTGGTGCTGTATTTGATCCTGCGCAAGCAACTCAAGCGTGGCCGCTTCAAATACCCGCCCCTGATCAGCTACTTCAACGGCAAGCGCGGCTTTGAGCGCTGCCTGGTGGTGATGATGCGCGGCGTGCGCAAGATCGAAAAACGCATCAGCACCAAGCGCCTGCAAACCCAGCTGTTTCTGTTGGTGCTGGCGGCGGTGATCGCCGGTGTGATCCCGATGTTGCACAGCGGCCTCAGCTGGGGCGACCGGCCGAAAATCCCGGGTTCCATCGTGTTCGTGACCCTGTGGCTGCTAGCGATTGCCTGCGCGCTGGGCGCTGCTTGGCAAGCCAAATACCACCGACTGGCGGCCCTGACCATGGTCAGCGTGTGCGGCCTGATGACCTGCATCACCTTCGTGTGGTTCTCGGCGCCGGACCTGGCGCTGACGCAACTGGTCGTGGAAGTGGTGACCACCGTGCTGATCCTGCTGGGCCTGCGCTGGCTGCCACGGCGGATCGAAGAAGTCTCGCCACTGCCAAGCTCCCTGCGCAAGGCGCGTATCCGCCGCCTGCGCGACTTCCTGCTGTCCACCGTGGTCGGCGGCGGCATGGCGCTGCTGTCCTACGCGATGCTGACGCGCCAGACGCCCAACGACATCTCCTCGTTCTACCTCAGCCGCGCGCTGCCCGAAGGCGGCGGCAGCAATGTGGTGAACGTGATGCTGGTGGACTTCCGGGGCTTCGACACCCTGGGCGAAATCACCGTACTCGGCGCCGTCGCGCTGACCGTGTACGCCCTGCTGCGTCGCTTCCGCCCGTCGAAAGAAAGCATGCAACTGCCCGCCCAACAGCGCCAACTGGCGCCGGACGTGGCCACCGACCTGGTCAACCCGCGCCAGGCCAGCGACACCGCCCTGGGCTTCATGATGGTGCCGGCGGTGCTGGTGCGCCTGCTGCTGCCGATTGCGCTGGTGGTGTCGTTCTACCTGTTCATGCGCGGCCACAACCAACCCGGCGGCGGTTTTGTCGCCGGCCTGGTGATGTCCGTAGCATTTATCCTGCAATACATGGTGGCGGGCACGCAGTGGGTCGAGGCGCAGATGAGTTTGCGTCCGATGCGCTGGATGGGCTTCGGCCTGTTCTCGGCGACCCTTACCGGTCTCGGTGCGCTGTTTGCTGGTTACCCGTTCCTCACCACACACACCTGGCATTTCAGCCTGCCGCTGCTCGGGGATATTCATGTCGCCAGCGCCTTGTTCTTCGACGTCGGCGTATACGCCATGGTCGTCGGCTCGACACTGCTGATGCTCACCGCCCTCGGTCACCAGTCGGTGCGCGCGCATAAACCGAGCAACCAGGCCAAAGTGGTTGCCGCAACAGAAGGAGCCGCTTGATGGAAGAAGTCATCGCAATCGCCATTGGGGTCCTCGCGGCCTCCGGCGTGTGGTTGATCCTGCGGCCACGGACATTCCAGGTGGTGATGGGCCTGTGCCTGTTGTCGTACGGGGTCAACCTGTTCATTTTCAGCATGGGCAGCCTGTTTATCGGCAAGGAGCCGATCATCAAGGACGGCGTACCGCAAGACCTGCTCAACTACACCGATCCCCTGCCCCAGGCCCTGGTACTCACGGCGATCGTGATCAGCTTCGCCATGACGGCCTTGTTCCTGGTGGTGCTACTCGCCTCCCGTGGCTTGACCGGCACTGACCATGTAGACGGCCGGGAGCCCAAGGAATGACGTGGATGAATCAACTGATCGTCGCGCCGATCCTGCTGCCGTTGCTGACCGCCGCATTGATGCTGATGCTCGGCGAAAAACGTCGGCCGTTGAAGGCCAAGATCAACCTGGTCTCCAGCCTGATCGGCCTGGGCATCGCGGTGCTGCTGCTGTACTGGACGCAAAAAGGCGGCCCCGGTTCGATTGGCGTGTACCTGCCGGGCAACTGGCAGGTGCCGTTCGGCATTGTGCTGGTGGTGGACCAACTGTCGGCGCTGATGCTGGTGCTCACCGGCATCATCGGCGTGAGCGCGCTGCTGTTCGCCATGGCCCGCTGGGACCGCGCGGGCACCAGTTTCCATGCGTTGTTCCAAGTGCAGATGATGGGCCTGTACGGCGCGTTCCTCACCGCCGACCTGTTCAACCTGTTCGTGTTCTTCGAGGTGCTGCTGGCAGCGTCGTATGGCTTGATGCTGCACGGCTCGGGCCGCGCACGGGTGTCGGCGGGGTTGCACTACATTGCGATCAACCTGTTGGCGTCGTCGCTGTTCCTGATTGGCGCGGCCATGATCTACGGCGTCACCGGCACCCTGAACTTTGCTGACCTGGCATTGAAAATTCCGTTGGTGCCGGAAGCCGATCGCGGCCTGTTGCATGCTGGTGCGGCGATTCTTGCCACGGCGTTCCTGGCCAAGGCCGGCATGTGGCCGCTGAACTTCTGGCTGGCTCCCGCCTACTCCTCGGCCAGTGCGCCGGTGGCGGCGATGTTTGCGATCATGACCAAGGTCGGCGTGTACACCGTGCTGCGCCTGTGGACCTTGCTGTTCTCGGGCCAGGCCGGTGCGTCGGCACTGTTTGGCGGCGACTGGCTGGTGTATGGCGGCATGGCGACGATCATCTGCGCCGGGTTGGCGATGGTGGCGGCGCAGCGACTGGAGCGTATGGCCAGCTTGAGCATTTTGGTGTCGGCGGGGATTTTGCTGTCGGCCGTCGGCTTCGCCCAACCCAGCCTGACCGCTGGTGCACTGTTCTATCTGGTCAGCTCAACCCTGGCGTTGAGCGCGCTATTCCTGCTGGCTGAACTGATCGAGCGTTCACGTTCGGCGAACGACCTGCCGCTGGACGAAGAAATCGATGCGCTGCCTAAAGCCATGGAATCCCTGCATCCGCGTCCTGGCGTGAACCTCGACGATGAGCAACAGGCGGTGGTAGGCCAGGTGATTCCCTGGACCATGGCATTCCTGGGCTTGAGCTTCATTGCCTGCGCCCTGCTGATCATCGGCATGCCGCCGCTGTCCGGGTTTATCGGCAAGCTCAGCTTGTTGAGTGCGCTGGTCAATCCGTTGGGCCTTGGAGTCAGCGTTGACGCACCGATCCGCCCTGCTGCGTGGGGCCTGGTGGCGCTGCTGATTCTCTCTGGCCTCGCGTCGTTGATCGCCTTCGCCCGCCTCGGCATCCAACGCTTCTGGACCCCGGAAGAGCGCCCTTCGCCACTGCTGCGCCGCTACGAGTGTGTGCCGATTTTCTTCCTGCTGGGCCTGAGCATCTTGCTGACCTTCAAGGCCGAACCGCTGATGCGCTACACCCAGGACACCGCCGTCAGCCTGAACAACCCGGAACACTACGTGATGGCGGTGATGGCCACGCGTCCCGTGCCTAGCCCTGAAGCCAAGGCCGCCGCGCTGGAGGTGCAACCATGAAACGCCTGTTCCCTGCCCCGTGGTTGTCGTTGGCGTTGTGGTTGTTATGGCTGGTGCTGAACCTGTCGGTAAGCCCCGGCAACCTGTTGCTGGGCGCGCTGCTGGGCTTTCTGGCGCCGCTGCTGATGGCGCCGCTGCGCCCGTTGCCGATCCGCATCCGCCGTCCTGGGGTGATCATTCGCCTGTTTTTCCTGGTGGGCCGCGACGTGATCGTCTCCAACCTGCAAGTGGCCTGGGGCGTGCTGACCTGCGGCTCACGCCCGCCCGCTCGCGCTTTATCAAGATCCCCCTGGACCTGCGCGACGCCAACGGCCTTGCCGCCCTGTCGATGATTACTACCGTGGTGCCCGGCACCATCTGGTCGGAACTGGCGTTGGACCGCAGCATTTTGCTATTGCACGTGTTCGACCTGGAGGATGAAGCGCCGTTTATCGAGCACTTCAAGACCACCTACGAGCGGCCCTTGATGGAGATCTTCGAATGAGCGCCCTGCTCTCCAATGCGATCCTGTTCAGCCTGTTCCTGTTCTCCCTGGCCATGGTGTTGACCCTGGTGCGCCTGTTCAAAGGCCCGTCGGCCCAGGACCGCGTACTGGCGCTGGACTACCTGTACATCTTGGCGATGCTGATGATGCTGGTGCTGGGTATTCGTTATGCCAGTGACACCTACTTTGAAGCGGCGCTGCTGATTGCGCTGTTCGGTTTTGTGGGCTCGTTTGCCCTGGCGAAATTCCTGCTGCGTGGCGAGGTGATTGAATGATGCCGTTATGGGTGGAAGTGATCGTGGCGGTGCTGTTGGTGCTGAGCAGCGTGTTTGCGTTGATTGGCGCGATTGGGTTGCTGCGCATGAAAGACTTCTTCCAGCGCATGCACCCGCCGGCACTGGCCTCGACGTTGGGGGCTTGGTGCGTGGCGTTGGCGTCGATTGTGTATTTCTCGGTGCTCAAGTCCGGGCCGGTGTTGCACGGCTGGTTGATTCCAATTTTGTTGTCGATCACCGTGCCGGTGACCACGTTGCTGTTGGCGCGTACGGCGTTGTTCCGCAAGCGCATGGCGGGTGATGATGTGCCCGCCGAGGTCAGCAGCCGTCGCTGATTTCTCAGGCAAACACAGTTCAAAATGTGGGAGCGGGCTTGCTCGCGAATGCGGTGTATCAGTGAATATATCTTTGACTGACACACCGTATTCGCGAGCAAGCCCGCTCCCAGCTTTGCGCTAGGCGAAAGATCGGATTTTGGCCGCCAACTCTGCCAACTCGGCATCATCCGCCCGCACATGATCGTGGGACGATACATAGCCTTCATACGCCTCAAAAAACTTGTCCACCTTCGAACTCAGCGGCTTGAACGTACTGTCCGAGCCCGTCCCATGCATGGGAAACAACTTCGCATGCAGGTGATCCACGCCATACCCCTCCATGATCAACCCTGTACGCGCCACATCAGGAAACGCCCTGTCGATTTGCAAGGCCGTCTTCTTCGCCGCCACCGCCAGCGCCGCCAGCACCTCATCCGACTGCGCAAACGCGTAACTGCCGTAATGCTGCTTGGGGATCACCACGCTGAAACCGGGGGTATTGGGGAAGATCGAGAGGAAGGCCATGTGCTGGTCGTCTTCCCAGAGGATGTGGGCTGGGGAGGTTTTGCGGACAATGTTGCAGAAAATACAATCCATTTTAATCACTGCCATTTCAGTAGTGGGTTTGCTCGTGGCGATCATCTAAAGCTAGGATTCGGCACACGTCAAAACAAAAGGAGTTTCAGCCCGCCATGG
The DNA here is from genome assembly GCA_004000515.1 of Pseudomonas poae. GTDB lineage: Bacteria > Pseudomonadota > Gammaproteobacteria > Pseudomonadales > Pseudomonadaceae > Aquipseudomonas > Aquipseudomonas cremoris. The sequence continues at coordinate 4,080,475 of CP034537.1, read as the reverse complement.
ATATCAAATGTTCCGTATTTATCGCAGCCAGCGTTGACGGTTTCATTGCACGACCAGACGGTGACATCGAATGGCTACACCGCCCGGAATACGAAACTGCAGCCTTGAACGGCGTGACGTATGAAAGCTTTATCGCCACCGTCGACACGTTGGTCATGGGGCGCAAGACCCTGGAGAAAGTCCTGTCGTTTCCTGAGTGGCCGTATGAAGGCTTGCCCGTCATAGCGTTGTCTCACCAACCGCTGGAGATTCCCGCGCATTTGCAAGGCAAGGTCGAAGTACTTGAGGCGGATGTCAGCGCCCTGGTCGAGCTGTTGGCCGAGCGCGGCATGAAACATCTGTATATCGACGGCGGGCAGACGGTCCAGGCGTTTCTTGAAGCGGGGTTGATCAACGAGTTGATCATCACGCGTATTCCGGTGTTGCTGGGCGAAGGGATTTCGTTGTTCAGCCAGGTGGGCAGCGCGCATGAACTTCGCCATCTCGGCACCTACGCGTCGGACAACGGTTTTGTGCAGAGCCGCTATGCCATTGCGAAAGCAGTGACGTCATGATGGGCATTCCCCTCGCACTGGTGGCCGGCATGGGCCGCCACAACCGCTCCATCGGCAAAGCCGGCGGGCTATTGCGCAATGTCCCCGATGACATGCGCCGCTTCGCTGCCAAGACCATCGGCAAGCCGGTGATCATGGGGCGCAAGACCTTTGAGTCGGTGATTGCGCTTAGCGGGCGACCGCTTGTGGATCGGCCCAATATCGTGCTGTCGCGCAATCCTGCGTATCGGCACGAACACGCGATTATCTGCCGATCCTTGGCATCGGCCCTGGAATGCGCAGCGGCGTTTGCGCCCGAAGAGATTCATATCGGCGGCGGGCCGGAGCTTTATGACCAGGTGATAGACCAGGTGGACAGGCTGTACCTCACCCTCTTCAATGATGATCATGAAGGTGAGGCCAAATTCCCCAGCTTCGAGAGTGAGTTCAGCGAGGTTTGCCGTCATGGCGTCAGGGAACACCAAGGCCTTGAATATGAGTGGGTGGATTACGTGCGCCGCGCGGTAGAAAAGGCGAATCCACACAACTGTTGATAGCTGCGCGCCCTGCGTACTTCCAGCTGCAAACTTCGAATATTCCTACATCCAACTCGCACTATAAAAAGCGAAGCGTCCGATATTTCCTATTTCATTTTTTCCGTATGTTCGGGGCAGACAACTCAGAGTGTTTACCCCATGGCATACCACGGCTACATGTCCATCAAAGGACAATCCCAAGGCCTGATTTCGGCGGGCTGTTCGACCCAGGACTCTATCGGCAATAAGTGCCAGGAGGGTCATAAAGACGAAATCATGGTGATGTCCTATAACCACAACATGCTCAATACGGGCAACGTCAGGGCATCCACCCACGGTCCGGTGGTCATCACAAAAACATTGATAAATCATCGCCTTTATTAGCCGTGGCTTTATCGAACAGAGAAGAACTGGACTGCGTAATTAACTTTTATCGCACGTCGCCGTCGGGTCAGCGCGAGAAGTACTACACCGTCGATATCAGGGGCTGCATCATCGCCAACCTGACGGTCGAGGTTCCGCACGCTGTCCTGTTAACCGATGTAGAAGCGCAGGAACACCTGGCCCTTCGTTATCGAGAGATCATCTGGACCCATCATCTCGCGGGCACCAGTGGTTACGGCTCATGGGAAGCCGGGCGATGACATCGAAAAGCAAAAACCAGGCCCCAACGTTTCAAGACTTATGGGAAGTCAGCCAAGCTGCAGGAAGACTCACCAGCCAAGCGTGCACCATCAGCGCGCGCCATCTGCAGGATGGTATGACACGGTCAATATTCAATCGGGAAGTTGCGTATTACGCGCGCAGTATCGTTCGCGATGTGGAGCAGGGAAAAAAGACGGTTGCACAGGGGCTCGTGGCGATAAAAGCCGAGCAGCAAAGCCTGCTGGATCAGTCACTGGAGATTGGCCGTAAAGGCATTGGAGTTGTAGCAGGTGCATTGCAAATGGCCACAGGTGCTGGAATTTGCTACGCCTCCGTTGGCACGCTCTGCCTTATTGCCGGGGTGCCGCTGATGGCGCATGGCGCAAACAACGTATATGAGGGCGGGCATAACCTGATGACGGGGCAATCAGATGCTTCCGGCCCTGTTCGTAATGCCTACCAGGCAGCAGCATCCGCCATGGGCCATGGTGAGCGAGAAGCGAACATAGCCTATGGTGCAGTGGATATTGGATTATCCGTCTACAGTGCCGCGAGGCACGTGCTGAAAGCCTGATGCTTGGCGCCTATTTAGATACATCCCAACCGATTACATTCGAGCGTATAGAACGATGACTCCAACTACGATGAGCGTCGAGGCTTACACAGATTTTCAAACGATAAAACAAATGTATAACGAGGAGAAAAATTGATACTTTGGTTCGTCTGGGTTTTTCCATTATTCGCCACATGGGGAGTCCTTTGCGCATACACACTCAAAATACGTTTTTCTGGTACCCAATACTTTTCGCAAAGTTCTCACTCTGCCTAGCATTCAATGGTTTTTTGCGATCACATACTTAGGCATGATCGAACAGCATCAATTCCTTTTACTCGGGCACCAGCCAGATCTTATTTCCAACTACCCATTCATTGGATGGATTGCTTTTTTCTGTATTCCTATTCACGCAGGAGCATTACCTGTCAGATGGGAAATCAGATGGTGGTTTTGATGAAGAGGCTATAAATCAACATAATGTAAAGCACACTAATCCACAGACAAAAACGCCCCGAACCAGTCGGGGCGTTTTTTATTCAGCGTTTACCGATCAAGCCTGATCAGCCAACCGCCACGTCGTCCCACCCTTACCGTCTTCCAACACCACGCCCATGGCGGTGAGTTGGTCGCGGAGTCGGTCGGATTCCGCCCAGTCCTTGTTGGTACGTGCAGCCAAACGCGCCTGGATCAGCGCATCCACTTCTACCGTATCCACACGCCCTTCGTACTTCCAGCTGCAAACCTAGAATATTCCTACATCCAACTCGCACTATAAAAAGCGAAGCGTCCGATATTTCCTATTTCATTTTTTCCGTATGTTCGGGGCAGACAACTCAGAGTGTTTACCCCATGGCATACCACGGCTACATGTCCATCAAAGGACAATCCCAAGGCCTGATTTCGGCGGGCTGTTCGACCCAGGACTCTATCGGCAATAAGTGCCAGGAGGGTCATAAAGACGAAATCATGGTGATGTCCTATAACCACAACATGCTCAATACGGGCAACGTCAGGGCATCCACCCACGGCCCAGTGGTCATTACAAAAAACATTGATAAATCATCGCCCTTGTTGGCCGTGGCTTTATCGAACAGAGAAGAACTGGACTGCGTGATTAACTTTTATCGCACGTCGCCGTCGGGTCAGCGCGAGAAGTACTACACCGTCGATATCAGGGGGTGCATCATCGCCAACCTGACGGTCGAGGTGCCGCACGCTGTCCTGTTAACCGATGTAGAAGCGCAGGAACACCTGGCCCTTCGTTATCGAGAGATCATCTGGACCCATCATCTCGCGGGCACCAGTGGTTACGGCTCATGGGAAGCCGGGCGATGACATCGAAAAGCAAAACCAGGCCCCAACGTTTCAAGACTTATGGGAAGTCAGCCAAGCTGCGGGAAAACTGACAAGCCAAGCGTGCACCATCAGCGCGCGCCATCTGCAGGATGGTATTACACGGTCAATATTCAATCGGGAAGTTGCGTATTACGCCCGCAGTATCGTTGGCGATGTAAAACAGGGAAAAAAACTGTCACGGAAGGGCTCACCGAAATAAAGCGAGAACAGCGGAGCTTGCTGGACCAATCCATAGCGATTGGACGAAATGGCATCGGAGTTGTTGCGGGCGCGCTACAAATAGCGACGGGGGCCGGAGTTTGCTACGCCTCTGTTGGTACGCTCTGCCTTATCGCGGGAGTGCCGCTAATGGCGCATGGTGCAAATAACGTATATGAGGGTGGGCGTAACATGATGACAGGGCAATCGGATACGGTGGGTCCGGTTCGCAGCGCTTATCAGTCGGCTGCATTAGCTATGGGGCACGGTGAACGAGAGGCTAATATGGCCTATGGCTCAGTTGATATCGGACTGTCCGCCTACAGTGTTGTAAGGCATGTGTTAAAGCCAGATGCTTGGCGCTTATTCAGATACCTCGACAGCGACCGTATACGCGCCTATAAAATCATGAGACCAAGTTCATTGGGAGCTGAAGCAATTATAGATAGCATTACATTAGAACAGCTGTATCAGGAAACAAAAAATGACTATCTGGTTATTCCCTCTGTTGTCAATCACTGGAGTCCTCTGCGCATTCTCACTGAGAGTAATACTCTCCAGTCAAAATCTAGGATACATAAGACTTTTCTTAGGTTTAATACCGAACATGCTCGCCATGAGAATACATTACAAAATTGCGGCATTTGATGAATATCCACTCATAGGGCACAGGCCTGAAATAATTAACGAACACATCTTCATCGGATGGCTAGCACTTACCTGTTTTCTGTTGCATGCAAGTGCATTCCCAGTAAAGCGTGACTTAAATGGGTGGTGGAAACGCTAAGGGGGGGCATCGCTATTTTGCAAAAAAACTCCCCGAACCAGTCGGGGCGTTTTTTATTCAGCGTTTACCGATCAAGCCTGATCAGCCAACCGCCACGTCGTCCCACCCTTACCGTCTTCCAACACCACGCCCATGGCGGTGAGTTGGTCGCGGAGTCGGTCGGATTCCGCCCAGTCCTTGTTGGTACGTGCAGCCAAACGCGCCTGGATCAGCGCATCCACTTCTGCCGCATCCACACGCCCTTCAGCGCCGGCTTGCAGGAAGTCATCGGCTTCCATCTGCAACACGCCCAGCACGCTGGCCAGTTCTTTCAGGCGCGCCGCAAGACCTGCCGCTGCGTCGAGATCGCTCTCGCGCAGGCGGTTGATCTCGCGCACCATTTCGAACAGTACGGCGCAGGCTTCCGGGGTGCCGAAGTCGTCGTTCATCACCTGGGTGAAGCGCTCAACGAACGCTTCGCCGCCGGCAGGGGCGACAACGGGCAAGCCTTTCAACGCATGGTAGAACCGCTCCAGGGCGCCTTTGGCGTCCTTGAGGTTATCTTCCGAGTAGTTGATCGCGCTGCGGTAGTGGCTCGACACCAGCAGGTAACGCACAACCTCAGGATGGTACTTTTCCAGCACGTCGCGAATGGTGAAGAAGTTGTTCAAGGACTTGGACATCTTCTCGCCATTGATGCGGATCATGCCGCAGTGCATCCAGGCGTTGGCGTAGGTCTTGCCGGTGGCGGCTTCGCTTTGGGCGATTTCGTTTTCGTGGTGCGGGAACTCAAGGTCGCTGCCGCCGCCATGAATGTCGAAGGTCTCGCCCAGGCAGCAGGTGGACATCACCGAGCACTCGATGTGCCAGCCCGGACGGCCCGCGCCCCATGGCGACTCCCAGCTCGGCTCGCCCGGCTTGGTGGCTTTCCACAGCACGAAATCGAGTGGGTCTTGCTTGGCTTCGTCCACTTCGATCCGTGCGCCAATGCGCAGGTCTTCGATTTTCTTGCGCGACAGCTTGCCGTAGCCCATGAACTTGGCGACGCGGTAGTACACGTCGCCATTGCCTGGGGCGTAGGCGTAACCCTGTCGATCAGGGTCTGGATCATGGCGTGCATGCCCGGAATGTGGTCCGTGGCACGCGGCTCCATGTCTGGCTTGAGGATGTTGAGGCGTGCCTCGTCCTCGTGCATGGCGGCGATCATGCGCTCGGTCAGCGCGTCGAATGACTCGCCGTTTTCGTTGGCGCGGTTGATGATCTTGTCGTCGATGTCGGTGATGTTGCGCACGTACGTCAAGTCATAGCCGCTGAAACGCAACCAGCGGGTCACCAGGTCGAAGGCAACCATGCTGCGGCCGTGGCCGATGTGGCAGTAGTCGTACACGGTCATGCCGCACACGTACATGCGCACCTTGTTGCCATCGAGCGGCTTGAAGACTTCTTTGGTCTTGCTGAGTGTGTTGTAGATCGTTAGCACGATGAACCCTTCTGACTAATCACTGGCCCCACGAATCACGCAAGGTCACGGTACGGTTGAATACCGGTTTACCTGGTTTCGAGTCCTTGATATCCGCGCAGAAGTAACCTTCGCGCTCGAACTGGAAACGGTCTTCCGGCTGTGCGTCGCCCAACGAGGGTTCGGCACGACAACCAGTGAGAACTTGCAGGGAGTCAGGGTTGATGTTGTCGAGGAAGCTCGCGCTGTCTTCGGCCTTCTCAGGGTTCGGGGAGCGGAACAGGCGATCGTACAAGCGCACTTCGCACTCGATGCTGGCCGCAGCCGGCACCCAGTGGATCACGCCTTTGACCTTGCGGCCTTCCGGGTTCTTGCCCAGGGTTTCCGGGTCGTAGGAGCAACGCAGTTCGACGATGTTGCCATCGGCGTCCTTGATCGCTTCGTCGGCACGGATCACGTAGCTGCCGCGCAGGCGCACTTCGCCCGCCGGTTCCAGGCGCTTGTAGCCTTTTGGCGGCTCTTCCATGAAGTCATCGCGATCGATGTAGATTTCACGGCTGAACGGCAGCTTGCGTACGCCGAGTTCTTCTTTCTGCGGATGACGCGGCAGTTCGAGGTGGTCGACCTTGTCTTCCGGGTAGTTGGTGATCACGACTTTCAGCGGACGCAGCACGCACATGGCGCGAGGCGCGCTGTGGTCGAGGTCGTTGCGAATGCTGAATTCGAGCATGCCGAAATCCACCACGCCATCGGAACGGTTGGTGCCGACCATGTCGCAGAAGTTGCGGATCGACGCAGGCGTGTAGCCACGGCGACGGAAGCCCGACAGCGTGGACATGCGCGGGTCGTCCCAGCCATGCACGTGTTTCTCATCGACCAGTTGCTTGAGCTTGCGCTTGCTGGTGATGGTGTAGTTCAGGTTCAGGCGGCTGAATTCGTACTGACGCGGCTGCGCCGGCACTGGCAGGTGCTCCAGGAACCATTCGTACAGCGGGCGATGGCTTTCGAACTCCAAAGTGCAAATGGAGTGCGTGATGCCTTCGATGGCGTCCGACTGACCGTGGGTGAAGTCGTAGTTCGGGTAGATGCACCACTTGTCACCGGTCTGGTGGTGATGGGCGTGGCGGATGCGGTACATGATCGGGTCGCGCAGGTTCATGTTCGGCGAGGCCATGTCGATCTTGGCGCGCAGCACGCGAGCACCGTCCGGGAACTCACCGGCACGCATGCGGGCGAACCAGTCGAGGTTCTCTTCTACGGAGCGGTCGCGGAACGGGCTGTTCTTGCCCGGTTCGGTCAGGCTGCCACGATATTCCTTGGCTTGCTCCGGGCTCAGGTCGTCGACGTAGGCCTTGCCGGCCTTGATCAGCTCGACGGCCCAGTCGTGCAACTGGTCGAAGTATTGCGAGGCATAGCGCACTTCACCGGACCATTCGAAGCCCAGCCACTTCACGTCGCTTTCGATGGCGTCGATGTATTCCTGGTCTTCCTTGGCCGGGTTGGTGTCGTCGAAACGCAGGTGCGTGACGCCACCGAACTCCTGGGCCAGGCCGAAGTTCACACAGATCGACTTGGCGTGACCGATGTGCAGGTAGCCGTTGGGCTCTGGCGGGAAGCGGGTGACGATCTGCGTGTGCTTGCCCGAATCCAGGTCCGCCTGGATGATCGGGCGCAGGAAATTGACCGGGACGGCAGGTCCGGCCTTGGAATTCGAGGTAGGGTCGACAGTGGGCTTGCTCATAGGATCCTTGAACAGACAGGTTCGTGGCCGGTTGGGGCCAGATAAAACAAAGCGCTCATAATAGCCGAAGCGGTCAAGACACTGACAGGTCGCGACCAAAAACTGCTGCTTTAATTACTGCTTTAATGACGAACGCGATAAAAAACCACCTCGAAATTCCTGCTGGGCACGCTAAACTGCGCGCCTTGGCCCAAGTTTCGCCAAACCGGTAAGGCGCTGCATGCGTCCACACCCACGAATTCCTTGAAAGAGAAACGACCATGACTCAAGTCAAACTGACCACCAACCACGGTGACATCGTCATCGAGCTGAACGCCGAGAAAGCGCCGATCACCGTCGCCAACTTCATCGAGTACGTGAACGCCGGCCACTACGAAAACACCGTTTTCCACCGTGTCATCGGCAACTTCATGGTCCAGGGCGGCGGTTTTGAGCCTGGCATGAAAGAAAAGAAAGACAAGCGCCCAAGCATCCAGAACGAAGCGGACAACGGCCTTTCCAACGACAAGTACACCGTCGCCATGGCCCGTACCATGGAGCCGCATTCGGCCTCCGCGCAGTTCTTCATCAACGTCGCCGACAACGCCTTCCTGAACCACAGCGGCAAGAACGTACAAGGCTGGGGCTACGCGGTATTCGGTAAAGTCACCGAAGGCCAGGACGTCGTCGACAAGATCAAAGGCGTGCAAACCACCGGTAAAGCCGGCCACCAGGACGTTCCGGTAGAAGACGTTATCGTCGAGAAAGCCGAGATCGTTGGGTGATATTGCTGATTTCAGACTTGCATCTGGAAGAGGAGCGCCCGGACATCACCCGGGCGTTTCTGGATCTGCTCCACGGCCGCGCCCGTGGCGCCCAGGCGTTGTACATTCTGGGGGACTTTTTTGAAGCCTGGATTGGCGACGATGGGATGACACCCTTTCAGCGTTCGATTTGCGCAGCCCTGCGCGAACTGAGCGACAGCGGCACCCCGATTTTCATCATGCATGGCAACCGCGATTTCCTGGTCGGCAAGGCGTTCTGCAAAGCTGCAGGTGCCACCTTGCTCAAGGACCCGAGTGTCGTGCAGTTGGCAGGTGAACCCGTGCTGTTGATGCACGGCGACAGCCTATGCACCCGCGACGTTGGCTATATGAAGCTGCGGCGCATCCTGCGTAACCCGATTGTGCTGTTTATCCTGCGACACCTGCCGCTCAGCACCCGCCATAAACTGGCGCGCAAGCTGCGCAGCGAGAGCCGTGCGCAAACGCGCATGAAGGCCAACGACATCGTTGATGTGACACCCGAGGAAGTGCCACGGGTGATGCAACAGTTTGGCGTGCGCACTCTGGTCCACGGCCATACCCACCGCCCCGCCATTCATAAGCTGCAGATTGGCGACCAAGCGGCCAAGCGTATTGTGCTGGGGGACTGGGACAAACAAGGATGGGCGTTGCAGGTGGATGAGCAAGGGTTTCAGTTAGCGGCGTTTGATTTTGTGAACCCGCAGTTGGCGTTGCCTGGCGCCTAAATCTCAGTCTCAACACTGATCAAAATGTGGGAGCTGGCTTGCCTGCGATGCGGACACCTCGGTACATCTGATAGACCGAGGTGATGCTATCGCCGGCAAGCCAGCTCCCACAGGGGATTGCATTCAATCTTAGTTGATCAGTGGCCTGAAGCCGCTGGCCCCGCCTTCGCTGTAAACGGCGGCTTCGCCAACCACACCAGCAACATCAACCCCATGAACATCCACCCCAGCAACGTGAAGTAATCCACGGTGGACATCATGTACGCCTGGCTGGTGAGAATCTGGTCGAGTTGCGCGTAGGCCTTGTGCCCTGCCCCACCCAGCGCCTGCAACGCATCGCGAGTCGCCGAGTCGTAGGTGGTCATGTTCTCGCTCATGTACGCATGGTGCTGGTCAGCCCGGCGAATCCAGATCCAGGTGGTCAAGGACGCCGCGAAGCTACCGCCCAAGGTCCTCAGGAACGTCGCCAAACCAGCGCCGTCGGCAATCTGGTGCGGCGGCAGGTCGGACATCAGGATGGTCAAGGTGGGCATGAAGAACAGCGCCACGCCAATACCCATGAACAGCTGCACCAAGGCGATATGCTGGAAGTCCACTTCATTGGTGAAGCCGGCCCGCATGAAGCAGCTCAAGCCAATCGCTAGGAACGCCAGGCCCGCCAGCAAGCGCAGGTCGAACTTGTGCGCGTACTTGCCCACGAACGGCGACATCAATACCGGCAGGATACCGATCGGTGCTACCGCCAGCCCGGCCCAGGTGGCGGTGTAGCCCATCTGGGTTTGCAGCCACTGCGGCAAGATCAGGTTGATGCCGAAGAAGCCCGCATACCCCAGGATCAACACGATGGTGCCGATGCGGAAATTGCGATAAGCAAACAGCCGCAGGTTGACCACCGGGTGCTTGTCGGTAAGTTCCCAGATAATGAACACCGCCAGGGCAATCACCGAAATTGCCGCACCAATGATGATGAAGTTGGATTCGAACCAGTCCAGGTCATTGCCCTTGTCGAGGATGATCTGCAAGGCACCCACCCCGACGATCAGGCTGAGCAGGCCGACGTAGTCCATCGGCTGATAGCTGGTTTCCACCGGGCGTTTCTTCAACTGCGAACGCACCACCATCACCGCAAAAATGCCGATGGGTACGTTGATGAAGAAGATCCACGGCCAGCTGTAGCTGTCGGTGATCCAGCCGCCGAGGATCGGCCCCGCAATGGGCGCGACCACCGTGACCATCGCCAATAACGCCAGGGCCATGCCGCGCCTGGCGGGTGGGTAGACCGCGATCAGCAAGGTCTGGGTCATCGGGTACAACGGCCCCGCTACCAAGCCTTGCAGCACCCGAAAGCCGATCAGCTCGGGCATGGACGTGGAAATACCGCACAGGAACGAGGCCAGTACGAACAGGATGGTCGCCCACAGGAACAGCTTCACCTCGCCAAACCGGCGGCTCAGCCAACCGGTCAGCGGCAAGGCGATAGCGTTACTCACCGCAAACGAGGTGATCACCCAGGTGCCCTGCTCCGAACTCACGCCGAGGTTGCCGGAAATGGTCGGCAACGCCACGTTGGCGATGGTGGTGTCGAGCACCTGCATAAAGGTCGCCAGCGACAGGCCAATAGTGGCCATCAACAGGCTGGGTGGCGTGAAGGAGGCGTTATTGCTCATTAGCGTTGCACAGCCTTGGGAGCGGCGAGGCTGTTGTCATGGATCAACTGGGTGATCATGGCGTCGGCTTCGGCCAATTGGCGGTCATACACGCTGGTGGTGAACGAGGCTTTTTGCGGCGCTTGTTGCGCCAGCACCGGGCCGCTCTGGTCGTGCAGGTCAACGTTGACCACGGTGGACAGCCCTACCCGCAGTGGGTGCTTGGCCAGTTCGTCGGCGTTGACGTGGATGCGCACCGGTACCCGTTGCACGATCTTGATCCAGTTACCGGTGGCGTTCTGCGCCGGCAGCAAGGCGAACGCGCTGCCGGTGCCGGCGCCAAGGCTGTCGATGGTGCCGCTGAACTTGACATCACTGCCGTAGATATCCGACTCGATGTCCACCGGCTGGCCGATGCGCATATTGCGCAGTTGGGTTTCCTTGAAGTTGGCGTCGATCCACAGCTGGTCCAGCGGGATCACGGCCATCAAGGCCGTGCCTGGCTGTACGCGCTGGCCCAACTGCACGGTGCGTTTGGCCACATAGCCGGTGACCGGTGCGATCAAGGTGCTGCGCGCATTGGTCAGGTAGGCCTGGCGCAATTGGGCTGCGGCGGCTTGTACGTCCGGGTGGGACGAGATCACGGTGTCATCCACCAGCGCGCTGCTGGTCTTGAACTGCTGCTGCACGTTGGCCAGGGCGTTTTGCGCCGAGGTCAGGTCGTCACGGGCGTGGGACAGTTCTTCCTGGGAAATCGCGCCGCCGGCGGCAAGGTTCTTACGACGGTTGTAGTTGTCCTGGGCCTTTTGCACGTTGGCTTGTTGCGCCAATACCTGGGCTTTCATGCCATCGACGTTGCTGTACAAACCACGCACCTGGCGCACGGTGCGGGCCAGGTTGGCCTGGGCACTTTGCAGGCCGACGGCCGCGTCGTTCGGGTCGAAGTTGACCAGCACCTGGCCTTCGTGGACCAGGTCGCCATCGTCGGCGCCGATGCTCACCACAGTACCGGTGACCAGCGGGGTGATTTCCACCACGTTGCCATTCACGTAGGCGTCGTCGGTGCTTTCGCTGAAGCGCCCGTAGAGCTCATACCAGCCCCATACGCCTACGACGCCGAGGATGACGATCAGCGCCAGGCCAATCAGCATGACCTTGCGCTTGCGTGGGTTGGTGTCTTTTTCTGTTGCGGCGTTGCTGTCGGCAGTGGCCATGACTAATACCTCAAATTATTCCGTACGCGTTGCTGGGGTGGCCGCTGCCACATTTGCGGCGTTGAACCCGCCACCCAGGGCTTGCATCAATTGAATCGACAGATCGATCTGCGCGGCATTCAAGGTCGCCAGCTGACGCTGGGCCTGCAGCAATTGCTGCTCAATGCTGAGCACATCCAGGTAATTACCGATGCCGGAGCTGTAGCGCTGCACGCCGGTGTCGTAGGACTGCTGGGCGATGTCAGCGGCATGTTGCTGGGCCTGGATCTGCCGACCGGTGTCGCGCAACTGAGCAAGGGTGTTGCCAATGTCACCCAGGGCTTGCACCAGGGTTTTGTTGTACTGGGCCACGGCCAGGTCGTAGTCGGCGTCGCGCGCATCGAGGTCAGCACGCAGGCGACCGCCGTCGAAGATCGGCAGCGAAAGGGTCGGCGCAATACTGAAGAAGCGGCTGGCCGAACCGAACATCGCATCCCCCAGCAACGACTCCGCCCCAGCGCTCGCGCTCAGGTTGAGGTTGGGGTAGAAGCGGGTCTTGCTCGCGGCCACGTTTTTGCTCGCGGCCTCGACACGCCAACGGGCGGCGATCAGGTCAGGGCGGCGACCCAGCAGTTCGGCAGGCAACACCGAAGGCACGGCCACGGCGCTAGGCTTGAGCACGTTGGGGCGGGTCAACTCGCTGCCACGGTCAGGGCCTTTGCCGAGCAACACGGCCAGGGCGATCTTGGCACTCGACAGTTGTTTTTCCGCGTCGATCAATTGCGACTGGGAGCTGGCTTCCAGGCTTTCGGTCTGCTGGTACTGGTACTGGCTGTCAATGCCCGAGCTCAAGCGACGCTTGCCCAGGTCGAGCATCTGGCGGGTGCGCTTGAGGTCATCGCTGGCCAGGTCACGCACGATATGCGCCTGGCCCAGGTCGCTGTAGGCCTTGGCCACGTTGGCGGCCAGGGTCAGGCAGGCGGCCTGTTGGTCGACTTCGGCGGCGCGGGCCTGGCCCAGCGCGGCTTCCCAGGCGGCGCGCTGGCCACCCCACAGGTCGAAGTTGTAATTGAAGCTGGCGCCGATATTACGCACGGTGGCGTAGGCATCGCCCTGCCCCAGCGGGTCTTGGTCCTTGGCCAGGCGCGATCGGCTGATACCGGCGCTGGCGTCCAGGGTCGGCATGCGCGCGGCGTCGGCGGCAAAGGCCGCAGCTTCGGCCTGGTGGGCGCGGGCGCTGGCTACTTGCATGTCGGGGCTGTTCTGCAGGGCTTCCTGGATCAGGCCGTCAAGTTGTGGGTCGCCGAGGCTTTTCCACCAGTCAGCGGTGGGCCAGGCAGCCTGCGACAAGGTTACGCCGCTCAACGACTTGCCGGTTTGCAGGGTATTGGCATCGAGGCGCTGGCCCTGGGTGTCGAGACCACTGAAATTGGCGCAACCGGCCATGCTCATGGCCACCAACACGAGGCTAAGTGCGCGTGTGTTCATCATTTACCTACCCGCAACAGCGTGATCGAGTCACCTGCGGCTATCAGAATTTTCTTGAGAATCCGTTCCAGGGCTTCCAGCTCGCCGGATTCCAGGGAGCCCGCCAATTGGTTCAAGGCGTCGGTGCCGACGTGGGGCAAGGTGTCCGCGAGTTTCTGGCCTTCGGCCGTCAATACGAGCTGAACCTGGCGACGGTCCTGGGCGGTGCGTTGGCGTTCAAGCAGGCCCTTTGCTCCAGGCGGTCGAGCATGCGCGTCATCGAGCCGCTGTCCAGCGACAGGTGGCGACACAGCTCGGCCGGGGTGTCGATGCCGTAGAGCGCCATGATCACCAACACCTTGAACTGCGCGGCGGTGATGCCGTACGGCTCCATGTGGGTGTCGATGATGCGGTCTTTGAGCAATGCGGCGCGGCCCAGCAACAGGCCGAGGTGGCAGTTGTGGAAGTTGTCGGGGGTGAAGTGTTTCATTGGGAAGTCACCTTATTACTGCCTAGGCAGTGAAAGTATGACCAGATGTTACTGCTTAGGCAGCGAATGTCAAATGGAATAATTAGCTTGCTTGCTAATTGCCGGATGAGCGGTGGCGTTCTAGGGATTGCCTGATGGGCCACAACACATCGGCCGATTAGTCTTCATAACCCCTTGGCCAACCGTTGTCGCCTTTCCCCATGACCTATTTGAAACAGCTAACCTGCCTCACAGCGCTCACTTTGATAGGCACGCCCGCCGCCTTCGCCGCGAATTGCACAGCCAGCGTCAATACCAATGAAACCCTCAATTTCGGCGCAAGCCTGGCCACCGGCAGCCTGACAATTCCCGCTGACACACCCGACGGCACGGTGGTTTACCAGGAAACCGTGCAATCCGCTCAAAACAGCTGGAGCTGCAGTGCCGCCTCGCAATACGGCATGGTGATAAACCCTGTATTTGGCACAGTCACCACTGGGTCGACCTTCCCCCTGGGCAAGACGGGGCTGTCGTTCCGGATCTGGATCGACACACTGAGTCGCTATGAGACTGCGCCATTCACCCTCAAGGCCGGTGGTTATGGCATTCAGGCGGGGTCGGTCCGGCTGGAAATCATCAAGTCCGGGCCGCTGGCTTCACAGGTCAAGATTGCGTCTGGCAACCTGGCCACCTTGAAAGACGACGAACTGATCATCTCCAAGTTCAACCTGACCAACGCGCTCGTGCTGAACGCCGCGTCCTGCCAAACCCCGTCCGTACCGGTGGCCATGGGCGACGACTATCAGCTCTGGGAGTTTCGCGATGCCGGCTCGACCCCTCGGACCATTCGCTTCAACATCGGCTTGAACCAGTGCCAGACCGGCATCAAAAAAGTGACCTATTCGCTCAAGGCCACGACACCAGTCATCGACGCGACAAAAGGTGTAGTGGCGCTGAATGCCGGCTCCACTGCCACCGGCATCGGCCTGCAATTGATGAACGAAACCGGGCAACCTGTCGCATTCGGCACTGACTACACCTTCAACGGTTTCACCACCACCGGTACTAGTTTCAAGATCCCCTTGTCCGCGGCGTATTACCGCCTGCCGACCGGCGATCTCAAGGCCGGCAGTGCCAACACCGAAGTCACCTTTATCGTGAACTACCTGTAACAAATTAAGGATCGTCTGATTTTCCCTACGCCGGGCCGCCCATAGAGTGCCCGGATGAGACTAAAGAGCTACCTTCATCAGATCAGCCCCGTCCTGTCCACGCCCCATGCCGCAAGGCGCCTGTTGCGCATTTTTGCGTTGGTGCTGCTGGTGGGCATCCTGGGGGCGTGTACAGCTTCCTGCTGTTTACCTTCAACAATGAAGTCTCCCAACGCCGCAGCTACATGAGCAGCGCCATCGCAGAAGCCCATACGTTTTTCACCACCCGAGAAGCCTTGCTGGAAAGCCTCAGCCTGTCGGCCACACGCAAGGCCGACGCAAACCAGCCGGTGTCCGAAGAAGAGATCCGCCTGCTGCTGGGGCAAACCCCGGGCAAGCAGTGGAGCATCTGGCTGACCCAGCGCATGCGCGACTATTTAAAGGCCAAGCAGCTGAACCTGCTGTATGTCAGCCCCGAGGCCCAGGTACTGCGGTTGTACAACGCCACCCCAGTCAGCGGCGACTTCCCCCTGGCCCTGCTGGAGCAACTCGAAGCCCTCAAGCTTACCGGCGCCTTGCAGGAGCTATGGCTGACCCATGCCTCCGACGACCATTCGCAGTTGTACATCTTCATCCGCCTGGACGAACGCGACGTGAACTCCGGCTGGCTCGGCCTGGAGATGGATGACCGTGAAGTCTCCAACGCCTTGAGCGACCACAGCGCCGGCGAGTTCACCATGTTCAATGCCCAAGGCATGCCATTGTTCAGCAACAGCAACAGCCACAAACCGCCGCCCGGGCAAAACCTGCCGCATCTGCGCCAGCAAGACTTCTTCGGCTTTGTCGGCGACGGCTGGCTGCCCGAGCAATTGGTGTTGCGCAAACAATTGAAGTCGTCGGACTGGCAGCTCACCTACTCAATCGACCTGCGCGCAGTGCTGGCGGCGCTCTGGCCCCAGATGCTCGGTGCATTGGCGTTCTGCCTGCTGAGCATCAGCCTGGTGTGCCTGCTCACTCGCCGCCTCGAGCACCGCTTCATCACCCCGGCGATCCACCGTATCCAGGCGCTGGTGGAAAGTGAGCTGTTCAGCCGCGACGTGATCCAGACCGCCCCCGTGGCACTGTGCGTGCTGCGGCGAACCGACGGCGCGGTGGTGCTGAAAAACACCCTCGCCCAGCAATGGCTCGGTGAGTGCGGCGCACACCTCGGCCCCGGCTGGATTCGCCATGCGTTCGACCCAGACGCCCCATGCCTCACCGATTACTTCGAAGCCGCCGACGGCCGCCACCTTTACCTGAGTTGCGCGCCTACCCGCTACAAAGGTGAAGACGTGCTGCTGTGTGCTTTCAGCGACATCAGTGCACGCACGCAAATCGAAGCGGCACTGGAACAGGCACGCCAATCGGCCGATGCCGCCAATGAGGCCAAGACCTTGTTCCTGGCAACCATGAGCCACGAAATCCGCACACCGTTGTATGGCGTGCTCGGCACCCTGGAGTTGCTCGGCCGCACCCGCCTGGATGCCCAGCAGAAAAGCTACCTGCACGCCATCGAAGGGTCCTCCGCCACCTTGCTGCAATTGATTTGCGATGTGCTGGACGTGTCGAAGATCGAAGCCGGGCAACTGGCCCTGGAGTTGAGCGAGTTCTGCGTGCCAACCCTGGCGCAGGAAGTGGTGCAGGGCTACGCAGCAGCGGCGCAGAGCAAGGGTTTGCAGCTGTACGCCTGTCTCGACCCGCACCTGCCGCAACGCTTGATCGGCGATGCCAGCCGCGTTCGCCAGATCCTCAACAACCTGCTGAGCAACGCGGTCAAGTTCACCGACTCCGGGCGCGTGGTGCTGCGGGTCAAGGCGCTGAGCCGCGAAGGCGAACGGGTATGCCTGCAATGGCAGGTCTCGGACACCGGCAAAGGCATTGCCCATCACGACCAAGCGGCTATTTTCGAGCCGTTCTACCAGACCGAAGGCAACACCAATGTCGTCGCCGGCACCGGCCTGGGCCTGCCCATCTGCCTGCGCTTGACCCACTTGATGAACGGCAACCTGCGCCTGGTCAGCGAGCCGGGCCTGGGCAGCAGTTTTTCCTTGACCGTGCCGCTGGAACAACCGTGCGGCCGCTCGTTGCCGAGCCTGCCGACGTTGGCGCCGGACACCGTCTACGTGCTCTCGCCTATCCCTGAGCTGGCCGACAGCCTTTGCGGGTGGCTGCGGCGCTGGGGCGCCCGCGCGCAAGTCGGCCTGCCGTCCAGTACCGGCCTGTCCACGTCGTCTGTACTGCTGGAACTGGTCGAACGCCGCATCGACCTGAGCTGGCAGGGACCGCGGGTACTTGCCAGTTGCAACGGCGCCCACGCGCCACAGCTCAGCGGCGACAGCTGGCAGGTCAACCTCAACGACCTGAACGCCATCCAACAGGCAGTACACCATGCCCAAGGCGGGCAAGTGGCCCAGCCTCAGGAGCGCTTTGAACTGCGCGACCTGCGCCCCTGCACTTGCATATCCTGGTGGCCGAAGACAACGTCATCAATCAGTTGATCCTGCGCGACCAACTCGAAGAGCTCGGCTGCACGGTGGAATTGGCCGGTGACGGCGAAGACGCCTTGTCGCGCTGGCACGACGGCACCTTCGATATTGTCCTCAGCGACGTCAACATGCCCCGCCTCAACGGCTACGAACTGGCCGAGGCCCTACGACGCCAGGGCTGCACTCTCCCGATCATCGGCGCCACCGCCAACGCCCTGCGCGGTGAAGATGCCTTGTGTCTGGCGGCCGGCATGGATCACTGCCTGGTCAAACCCTTCACGCTACGAGCCTTGTTCACTGTCCTGGCTCCCTACGAACGAGTCACCCATGAAGCCCTGTAGCATTTTGATTGTCGAAGACCACCCCTTTCAGCATGTGTATTTGCAGAACCTGTTCAACGAGCCGGGGGATTTCGATCTGGTGTGCGCCAGGGACGGCGAAGAAGCGCTGGCCTGCCTGAAACACCGGGACTTTGACCTAGTGCTCACCGACCTGCTGATGCCGGGCATGGACGGCGTGCAATTTATCCAGGGTCTCGCGGCGCACCCTTCGCGCCCTGCCCTGGCAATCATGAGCGCCGCGTCACGGCGCATGTTGATGGGCGCAAGCCTGGTGGCCAGCAACCTGCAGGTAAAGGTCATCGGGCTGATTTCCAAACCGGTGAATGCCGCCGCACTGCGTTGCCTGACCGATCAACTGCAGGCATTGCGCCAGGTCGCTCCGGTCGACAGCCATCCCGGCATCGACCGCCAGGCGATTGTGACGGCACTGGATAACGACGCCCTGCAAGCCTGGTTCCAGCCCAAGAAAGCCTTGAGCAATGGCCGCATCGTCGCCGCCGAAGCCTTGGTGCGCTGGGTACACCCCGAACATGGCACGTTGCTCCCCGGTGCGTTCCTGCCGGCGCTGATCGCCTGCGGGCTGGAGGAGCGCTTGCTGTGGTGCGTGCTGAAACAGGCGATGGCGGCCCAGTCCGCATGGCGCCAACAAGGCTATGACATCCCGGTATCGGTGAACCTGCCCACGCACTTGCTCAACAGCCACGACCTGCCCGACCGTATCCTCGCCTTCGTGTTGAAGCACCAGGGGTTGCCCGCGCGTATCTGTTTCGAGTTGATGGAGTGCTCAGTGCCCGACGACATCAGCAACTTCTACGCCGGGGCGTGCCGCTTGCGGATCAAGGGCTTCGGTTTGTCCCAGGATGATTTCGGCAAGGGCTACAGCTCGTACATGAACCTGGTGTCGGCGCCTTTCACCGAGTTGAAGATCGACCGGGCACTGGTGCAAGGCTGCAACGCCAACGAAGAATTGGCCCAGGCGCTGACCAGTATCGTCAGCCTCGGCCGCCAGCTCGGTTTGACCGTAGTGGCCGAAGGGGTGGAAACCGCGCAAGAACTTGCGCTGTTGCGTAAGATCGACTGCACTCAGGTCCAAGGTTTCCTGATCTCCCACGCCGTGTCTTCGGATCAGTTCCAGTACTTGCTGACCCAGGACGGGCCGGCGAGTGCCTATTGACCCGCTGGCCGGGTGTGAACGAACACCGCTTGCTTGCGAGGTCACCGCGTCATGCATCACCCCAACGCCTTTCTGGAGAAACTCACCAGCAGTTCGCTGCGCCTGAATAAAGGCTTGCTGGTGCTGGGCGCGTTGGTGCTGCTGTTGCTGGGCATCAGCTACCTGGGGGTGCTGCGCATGGTCGATGAGCAGCGCGACACCTTGCAGTTTCACTTCGCCCGGCTGATGGAAAACATCCGCGAGCAGGAAGCCTTTCTCGGCGATATCTCAAAAGGAAGCACCAAGGGCGAATTCAACCCCTCGGCCCTGCTGCCGCCGTTTATGCAAAAGCCGCTGCCTGAAGAAGGCCCGAATATTTATGAAGGCCGTGGGTTGCCGTTCTCCTTGCCCTACAGCCTGAAAATCAACCCCGACAAAATCAGCACGTACCAATACCCCAAAGTCTTCGCCCTGGGCACCTACCTGTCGGCGTACTACAGCGCGTTCTGGGCAGCGTCCCATTACCAGGCCCCGCAGGTGGTGGTGGTCAACGGGCCGGATAATTTCGACATCAGCGTGCCCGCCACTGGCCGACTGCGTGATGGCGGCCACGTGCACATCGGCGTGCTGGTAGACGTGATGACCCAATTGAATGAGCGCCTGCGTGTACAGAACGCATCACTCACGGATCACCTCGTGCACTGGGAACCCTATGACACCGCCCCCGATGGCAAGGACGCCCCCATGCTGTTGGGCTATGTCGATATCAACCTGGCGTCGACCGCGCTGACCATCGACGGCGCCAACACTTGGTGGTGGTGGCTTCGCTGCTTGACCTGTCCAAGGTCAATAACATCGAGCGGCTGATGCAATGGTCGATCTACGACGACTTCACGTTGATCACCCCCGGTGGCGTAGTCCTGACAGGTGCCGTGAAACCCGGCCAAGCACTGCAGGAAGGCGTGAACTTCAACCGTGACGGCCTGGTGTTCAAGCTCACCAGCCAGGGCGAACACCACTGGACGGCGATCTATGTGATCAGCCTGCAACGTTTTCTCGACTACGCACTGTGGCCATTGCTCTGCCTGGTGGCGCTGGTGCTGGCGATACTCGGCAGCGGTCGCGTTTTCAATCGTTGGTACAGGGCGCGGGTGGTACTGCCCGCCCATCAAGCCCATGCCAGCATCGCCGAAAGCGAAGCGTTCAGCCGCGCCGTCATCGACACGGCGCCCACCGGCCTGTGCGTAATTCGTCGCAGCGATCATCGCGTGCTCTTGCAGAACCAGCGCGCCCAGCAGTGGCAAGACGCGCGCCCGCTGTTCGACCTACTCAAACAACAGCACTCGACTGCACCCGGCCAGGCCGACCTTGAGAGCGATGGCCGTCACTTGCATGTCGCCTTCCTGCCCACCCGCTACCAGGGCCAGGACGCTTGGCTGTGCGCGATGCATGACGTGACCCGGCATATTGAAGACGCTGCCGCCCTGGAAGACGCACGCCAGGCCGCCGACTCGGCGAACCAGGCCAAGAGCCGTTTTCTCGCGACCATGAGCCATGAAATCCGCACGCCGCTGTACGGTGTACTTGGGACGTTGGAGCTACTCGGCCTGACGCCCCTCGCGCCGCGTCAGCAGGATTACCTGCAGACCATCCAACGCTCCTCCACCACCCTGTTCCAACTGATCAGTGATGTGCTGGACGTGTCGAAGATCGAGGCCGGGCAGATGACGCTCGAACTCCAGGAGTTCTGCCCGCTGGAACTGACCGAAGACAGTGTGCGTACCTACAGCGCCTTTGCCCGGTCAAAGGGCTTGCAACTGTATGCCTGTATCGACGCAGGCCTGCCGGATCGGCTGCGCGGTGACCCACTGCGCATCCGCCAGATCCTCAATAACCTGCTGAGCAATGCGATCAAGTTCACCGATAACGGCCACGTCGTGTTGCGCCTGCGCGTCCTGGACAATACCGAGGGCCGGGTGAGCCTGCACTGGCAGGTCAGTGATTCGGGCGTGGGCATTTCCCAGGCGCAGCAACAACAGCTGTTCGACCCGTTCTACCAGGCCGAAGACGCCACCAGCCAGGCCGGTGCCGGCCTGGGCCTGGCGATTTGCAAATGGCTGTGCGAGCTGATGCAAGGCCAATTGAACGTGGTGAGCGAACCCGGCCTGGGCAGCAGTTTTACCCTGCAAATCGCCCTGGAACCCGCCCCCGGCGCGCTGGCAGACTGCCCTGTCTTCAGCCCCGGCATGCCTGCCGTGTATGTACGCGCTCAAGTGCCTGAACGGGTGCATCACCTGGTCAATTGGCTCAAGCGCTTGGGGCTCGATGGCCGCGCGTTTTCGAACGACATGCCGCCCGGCGCGTTGCTGGTTGATCTGGGCCACGACCTGGCTTGGTCCGGCACACGCATTCTCGCCACGGCAGGCGGGCCGAACCCGGCGCAGCCAAGCGGTGCCGATTGGGCCGTCGACGCTGACGATATCCGTGCGATCGCCTGGGCAGTCCACCTGGCACAGCAAGGTGCCACCTGCGGTCACCGCCCTGCACTACCCGCCACAGCACGGCCGTTGAACCTGCAGGTGTTGGTGGCCGAAGACAACGTGATCAACGCCGCAATCATCAAGGAACAACTGGAAGCGCTGGGCTGCACGGTGACATTGGCTGCCAACGGCGAACAGGCGCTGATGCAGTGGGTGCCAGGGCGCTTTGACCTGGTGCTGACCGACGTGAACATGCCGGTGATGAATGGCTATCAGTTGACCGAGGCACTGCGCCGACAAGACACCGCACTGCCGATCATCGGGATCACCGCCAATGCCCTGCGCGAAGAAGGCCAACAGTGTGCAGCCGTCGGTATGAATGCCTGGATGGTCAAGCCGCTGAACCTAGCCACTCTGCGCACGCAGTTGGAAAAACACTGCAAGATCGAGGTGCCTGCCGTCGTCGACATGCCGCCGTTGTCGCCCAGAATGCGCGAGCTGTTTGTCACGACGCTGCGTCAGGATGTGCAGGCCACCTTGACCGCGCTAGACAATCGGGACGCCAATGGCGCGGCGCAGCAACTGCACAGCATGGCCGGAGCCTTGGGCGCGGTACAGGTCGCTGACATGGCTGGTGCCTTTGTCGAGCTTGAACTGCGCCTGACTGGCATGGCGGTCACCCCGGCCCTGGCTCTGGACGTACGGCAGACCCTCGCTCGACTCACCGCGTTGATCGACACTCTTGAATAACCTCACTCTGGATAATCAACCGATGGAAACCCTCAACGTTGTCATTGCAGACGATCACCCCATCGTGCTGGTCGGGGTACGGGAACTGGTCGAGCGCGATGAACGCTTTCGCGTGGTGGGCGAAGCCGTGTGTTCCAACGAACTGATCGAGCTGCTGCAAAGCACCGCCGTGGACTTGGTGATCACCGACTTCAACATGCCCGCGGACTCGCCCTACGGCGACGGCCTCAAGCTCGTGGAGTATCTGGTGCGACACTTTCCCCACGTGCGCGTGCTGGTACTGACAATGATCTCCAACCCGTTGATCCTCACGCGCTTGCAGGAGCTGGGCGTGCTCGCGGTGATCCAGAAAAACCAACTGCACAACGAGATCCAGGCGGCGCTCAAGGCCATTGCCCGAGGCAGTCCGGTTCGCAGCAAGAGCCCACACCCGACCTCGGTACTGGAATCGTCCGATCTTGACGAGCGCTTCACTCGGCTGTCCCCTAAGGAACACGAAATTCTGCGTTTGTTTGTATCAGGACAAAGTGTCAATGACATTGCACGCGGGTTGAACCGCAGTGCCAAAACCATCAGCACACAAAAGTCGCGGCCATGCGCAAGTTGGAAGTCAGCAGCGACCAAGACTTGTTGGCTTATTGCATAGAGCGCAACTTGTTCAACTAACACTCACTTCTAGGGATCGTCTGATGTCCGACTAATCACCGGCGCCTTATCGTGTTGTTTTAACCCCACCAAGGAAAACAACATGAAGAAGCTGTCTCGCACTCTTCTGGCCCTGTCGATCTTCGCCGCCGGCACTGCGTTCGCCGCCGACCCTCCGGTAACACCGACCAAGGCCGGCAGCGGCACCATCAACTTTACCGGCTCCATCAACAACGATGCCTGCTCCGTCGAGGGTATCGGGGCTAACAAAACCATCTCGGTGAACATGGGCGAAGTGTCGATCAAGGACATGGGCACCGCGACCGCGCCGAAAGGCAACGGCACCCTGAGCGCCGAGAACTTCGACATGAAGATCAACTGCAACGCTGGCACCAAGGTGGCGATGATTTTCGAGCCGACCAAAGGCGCGGGTTCCGGCATCGTCACCGGCACCAAAGTGCTGAAGCTGATCGACGGTCTGGGCGCTGCCAAGAACGTGGGTATCGCCCTGCTGGATGCCAACGGTGCGTTGATCGACCTGAGCTCGCCGAGCACCGCGAAGATCGAGAACACCCTGCAGGACAGTAACACCACGCTGAAATTCTCGGCCGCCTATGTCACCACCGTCGACGCGGCCTCTGCCGTGGCCGGACGCGGCGACGCGACCCTGCCGTTCACCCTGCAGTACGAATAACTCCAGCCCGATGCGGGGCCTGCGGGCCTCGCACATCTCTCGATCCTAGCGGTAGCCATTATGTTTTTTCGCCCTTCACTGTCCTTCTGCGCAGGCCTGCTCGGTTTGCTTGCGGTCGGCCAGGCCACAGCCGGTATTTCGTTGAGTAGCACACGCCTGGTGTTCGATGGACAACACAAAGAAGCTGGGATCACCGTGCGCAACAGCGGTGAAGACGTGTTGATCCAGTCCTGGGTCGACACCGCGGATGCCAGCACGGTGCCCTTTGCCGTGACCCCCCGTTGGCAAGGGTCCGGGACAATGAGCAGCAACTGTTGCGGGTGATCTACGAAGGCACGGGCATGCCCACTGACCGTGAGTCGGTGGTGTGGCTCAACGTGCAGGAAATCCCCCAGGCCTCGAAAACCCAGAACACCTTGCAGCTTGCCGTGCGCCAGCGCATCAAGGTGTTCTTCCGCCAGCGGGGCTGAACAACAACGCTTACCTGGCGCCGACCGAACTGGCCTGGCAGTTGGCCGAACTTGATGGCAAGCCCGTGCTCAAGGTCAGCAACCCCGGGGTTTATCACGTGTCGATTGCCGACATCACGCTACAGGCCGGTGCCGTCAGTGAACACCCGTTCGATTCGATGATGATTGCGCCCGGTGAACGAAAAGAGTTTGTGCTCAAGCAACTCAAGTCCACCCAGCCGTTGCAGTTGAAGTTCAGCAGCATCAATGACTACGGCGCACAAGACCGTTACACCGCGCAACTTTCCAATAGCGCGCCCACTCGGGCCGGCTTGAACAAAGAGTCGCCATAACGCGCCTGCGTTTAACGCAGCCGCACTTTCACTGTATTTCTCTTCGCTCCGCTAGTTCGTATCGGAGGTGATATAGGGTTCCTGCATGTTTGTATTTAAGCGCGATGGATTGGCACCGTTATTGATTGCCTTGGGCTTCAGTTCGGTGTGCCAGGCAGAAGGCGATGAACAGTTCAACACGTCTTTTTTACAAGGTGCGGCCTCTTCCGTCGACCTGCACGCCCTGCTCTCCAGCAGCAGTGTGGTGCCGGGTAATTACCGGGTCGACCTCTACGGCAACGAGATACTGGTGGGCCGGCGCGATATCGACTTTCGCCGCAACCCCGGCAACGGTCGAATAGAAGCCTGCCTGACCCTGGAAATGTTGCAACAACTGGGGGTCGATACCGATGCCTTGCAGGCCAGCGGCAAGCTCGTCGACACCGACCCGAATGCCTGCCTGGACCTGCCCGCACTGATCGAGCATGCCAGCGTGCGCTACGACATACCGCGGCTGCGCCTGCTGGTCAGCGTGCCGCAACGCGCCATGGCGCGTGGCCGTCGCGGTTATGTCGACCCGGCCCTGTGGGACGAAGGCGTACCCGCTGCATTTATCAATTACCAACTGAGCAGCAACCGCAGCAGCACCGACGCCGACACGACGCTTTCAAATAACCTGGGCCTGCGCAACGGCATTAACCTGGGCGCGTGGCGGCTGCGCAACGAGTCGAACTTCAACAGCAGCACCGGTAGCCCCAGCACGTTCAAAAGCAACCGCAGTTACCTGCAACATGACGTGACCGTGTTGAAGGGCCAGTTCAGTGCCGGGGATATTTTCTCGGATGCGGACCTGTTCGACAGCGTGCGATATCGCGGCCTGAAGCTGGCTTCCGATGACGGCATGCGCGCTGACAGCGAACGCGGCTACGCGCCGATCGTCCGTGGCATTGCGCAGTCCAGCGCCACCGTGGAAATTCGCCAGAACAACTACATCCTCTACACCGCCAACGTACCGCCGGGCCCGTTCGAGATCAGCGACATCTACCCCAGCGGCTCCAACGGCGACCTCGAGATCACCGTGATCGAAGCCAATGGCCAACGTCGGGTGACCGTGCAGGCGTTTTCCAGCCTGCCGATCATGGTGCGTGAAGGCCAGTTGAAATACAGCGTCTCGGCTGGCCAATACAACAGCAATAGCGATACGCAAAAGAAGCCGCAGTTTGTCAGCAGCACCCTTGCGTATGGCGTGAGCAGCAACTTGTCGGGGATTGTCGGGGTGCAAGCCACCCAAGACTTCCAGGCGCTGTCGGTCGGAGCCGGGCGCAACACGGTGATTGGCGCAGTGTCACTGGACATGACTCACTCCGTGAGCCGCACCTTTGGCCAGCAGGTCACGGGTAACAGCCTGCGCGCACTGTATGCCAAGACTTTTACCGGCACTGACACCAACTTCACCCTGGCGGCCTATCGGTATTCCACCGAGGGCTACCGCACCTTGAGCGACCATGTCGACGAGTTGAGCAACGACGGCCAGAAGCGCACGGGCAACTCGAAAACCCGTACCGACCTGACCGTCAACCAGAGCCTGGGCCGCAACCAGCAGTTTGGCAGCGTGTACGTCAACGCCAGTGACCAGCGTTACTGGGGCCGCGGCGGTTCACAAAGCCTGTCGGCGGGCTACAGCAACTACTGGGGCGACGTCAGCTACAACCTTGGCGCCACCTACACCAAGGATGTGGGCAACTATGGACCGGCGAACAACGACACTCTGGTCAACCTGTCATTGTCCTTCCCGCTGGGCTCGGCGCCGCGCGCGCCAAGGGCGTTCGTTTCTGCCAGTACGCAAAAGACAATGACACCACGCAAATGGGCATCAACGGCTACCTGACGCAGAACAGCGACACCTATTACTCGTTGCAAGGCGGCAATAGCAGCTCCGGCGGCAGTACCGGTTCAGCCAACCTCAGCACCCGCACCTCGGTGATGGACATCAGCGGCGGCTACAGCCAGGGCCGTGGGTACAACACACAGAACCTCAACGTGGCAGGATCGGTGGTGGCCCACGCGGGCGGTATCAACCTGGGGCAGACCGTGGGCGAGACGTTTGCACTGGCGCAGGTCGAAGGCGTGTCGGGGGTGAAGATCGGCAGTTTCAGCGGGGCAAAGACCGCCGGAAACGGCTATGCAGTGGTGCCGAATGCGCAACCCTACCGAGTTAACTGGATCAGCCTGGACACGCGTGACCTGGGCGGCGACATCGAGATTGATAACGCCACCCAGCAAGTGGTGCCGCGACGCGGGGCAGTGGTGTTGGCACGCTATGCCAGCAAGAGCGGGCGACGGGTGCAGTTCGAGTTGTTTGATGCCCAACACCAATCGATCCCGTTCGGCGCCTCGCTGGAAGACCGTGCCGGCAAGCAGGTAGCCATTGCCGACCCCAGCGGCAAGGCGCTGGCGTTGGTTGAACAGGACACCGGCACGCTAATCATCAAGTGGGCCGAGCGGCAATGCGAGGCAAGCTATGCGCTGGGGGAACGCAATAAGGCGCTGAACTATGAGCGGGTTGCGCTGACATGCGCTCCCAAACTCTAGAAACACCCCTGATCAATGTGGGAGGGGCAAGCCTCCTCCACATTTCTTTGCCTGTGAGCCTCAAAAATCCCGTTTGTAGAAGATATCCAGCGAGCTGGCCACACCACTTGCCACTTCCAGATACACCTTCTTGCTCAACAAATACCGCAACGCGATCGTGCTGGCCGGCTCGAACACGCCCACCCCATAACGCAGGCTGAGCTTTTCGGTGATCTTGCCGCTGGCCACCACCGCCGTGGAGGTGCCGCTGCCTTGGGTGTCGAGTTCAAAGTCCTGGATGCCCAGGTTCTTGGCCAGGTCCGAAGTAACCCCGGCGCTGCCCATCAAGCCCAGGCCCAATGCGGCTTGGGCGAGCATGTTGTTGTCTTCACCGGTGCTGCTCAACGGACGGCCCAGCACCAGGTAGGACAGCGCCTGCTCCTGGCTCATGGCCGGCTCCGAGAAGATCTGCGTGGTGGGCTGCTCGGCGCTGCCGCTCAGGCGGATACCGGCGATGATGTCGTCGGTCTTGCGGATGGCCTCGATGTCGAGGTACGGCTGGTCGAGCGGACCGGCGAACAGCAGGCGCGCACGCCGCACATCGAGTTTCTGGCCGTAGGCGCGGTAGCGGCCATCGTTAAGCCATAGCTCGCCTCGGGTGTCGAGGTTGTCACCGATATGCACGTGGCCCTGGACCTTGGCGGTAAGGCCAAAGCCCGAGAAGTTGAGCTGGTCCTCTCCCACTGCCACGTCGATATCCATGGCCATGGCCATCGGCGGCTTGCCCTCTTCGGTCTGGCTGCCGACGATCACGGTGTCATCCGACACCTTGACCGTGGACGGTGGCAGCTCGCGCACGGTGATATCGCCGCGCGGGATCTGCACCTTGCCGGCGATGGCCAGCTTGTCATTCTTCATGCTGATTTTCAGGTCGGGCGCCACTTCCAGCACGGCGTAGGGCTCCACCGTGACCGGCAACTGCGAGCCTTGCAGGCTGAGGTCCACCACCAACGCTTGGCCCCAATCGATCTGCCCCTTGAGGCTGCCCTGCCCGGCCTTGCCGCTGCGCCACGCGCCATTGAGCTGCACGCTTTCACCGGCGATCAGCGCCTGCACATTCAGGCCTTCCAGGCTGATGGGCAGCTCGGGGCCGGAGACTTCACCGCCGATCAAGTTCACATTGCCGTTGACCTGAGGCGCCAACAGACCACCCGAGATGCGACCGTTACCGTTGAGCTTGCCGTTGAGTTTTTCCACCATCGGCACAAATGGCCGCGCCACCGCGAGGTCCAGGCCAGTGAGGCTGAAATTGCCGGTGATGGGTTTGTTGTTGGGCAGCGGGTTGATCTGCGCCTGCACCATCAGCTCGCCGAGCTTGCCGCCACGGAAATTCAACTGGGTGTCGATACGCTTGGGGTTGAGAGTGGTTTCCAGCTTCAGCGTGTCGTAGGAAAGTCCAGCCAGTGGTCCTTGTCCTTGACCCGCAGGGTGCCACCGCTGGCGTCTACCGACACCACGCCTTTGGGGCCGCTGGCGGGCAGGTCGAGTTGCACGTCGGCGTTGAGCTTGCCCTGCCACGCGAAGTCCTTGGGCAAGAACGCCGCCAGGCTGTCGATGGGGAATTGCTTGAGGTGGTAACGCAGCTTGGGCTCGGGCATCAGGCGCTGGTCTTCACCGCACAGGCTCGCCGGGCCGGACACCCAGCAATGTGCGGCGAAGGTCAGCTTGCCGTCAGCCAGGCGCTCGATCTTCGCTGGGGCTTGCAGCTTCCAGTCCTGACCACCGGCCTGCACATCGCCACTGGCCAGGCGCCCGCGCCAATTGCCCTTGTCGAGGTTGCCGTCCAACGCCAGGGCCAACTTGACCAGCGGTCCGGCCAGGTCCAGTTGCACCTTCTGGCTCTTGATATCGCCTTGGGCGCTGGCGGTGAGCGTGCCGACCTGAGTGTCGCCGGATTGAATGCCGCTGCCCTTGAGGTCGATCTTCGCGCGCTGGGCGTTATCGAGGGTCGCGTCGAGGGTGAGGTTTTGCAGGCGATTGTCGGCGAAAGCCAGTTGCTGGCCCTTGAGATCGAGTTTGCCCTGCGGAGCCTTGAGGCTGCCCGCCACGTCGAGACGGCCATTGATCTGCCCGCGCAATTGCGGCCACAACTGGGCCAGGCGCGCCAACTTGATATCAATCTGCCCGGCCAGGCGTTGTTGCAGGCTACCGCTGCCGTTGATGCGGTTGTCACCCAGACGAATATCCAGGTTGGCCAGGGTCCACTGCTCACCCGCGCCTTCGGCCTTGGCCGCCAGCACGGCGGTTTGCCCGCGCAGGCGACCCTTGAGGTCGAGGTCGGCATTGAGCTTGAGTTGCTCGTTCTTGAACTCGCCCTTGCTGCGCAGCGGCCCGGCGAGGGTGCCAGGCAACTCGGCGACCCAGTACGCCGGGTTCAGTGCCGACAGATCCAGCGCCGTATCCCAGGCGATGCCATCGGCGAACTGGACGTTCAGGTGGCCTTCGGCCTTGCCCTGGCCTGCCGTGAGTTTCAGCTCGGGCAGGAAGATTTGCTTGAGGTCGCCACTGAACGGCGTGACCACATTGAACTTGCCCGCCGGGCCGTCGAGGTCGGCCTTGAGGTTGCCCAGGTAGTTGCCGTCTTTATAGGAAATCTCACCATTAAAGGTACGCAACGCGACCTGAGGCTCGTCGATCAGCGGATAGAGGCGATGCCAAGGGAAATCCAGCCAGTCGATCTTGGCGGCGGCGCTGAAACCTTGCTGCCAGTCCAATTGGGCGGTGAGTTTGAGGCTTTGTTTTTCGCCTGCCGTCAGGTCCAAGCCGGCAATCTGCGCGCCCTTGGCGTCGACCTTGCCTTGCAGCAGCAGGTCCACCGGGCCCTTTTGCGCAGGTAGCACGGCTTTGCCCAGCAGTTGATAGCCACGGCTCAGGTCGCCTTTGGCGGTGAGGTCCAGTTGATTGAGTTGCAGGGTGTCGGGCAGGTCGGCGCTGGGCTTGAAGCCATCGGCGGTGATATGCACCTGGGCTGGCAGGTTCTCCACCAGAGGTTGCAGCTCGCCCGTGAGCTTGGCGGGCAGGTAGCCGCTGCTGTCGGCGTCGAGCTTGAGGGTCTTGAGCAGGTCACCATCGACCTTGAGCGCGACCTTCCACGGTGCGCCATCCGGCGCGTACGGCAAACTCAAGTTACCGGTGGCGGTCAACGGCCAATCGCCGACAGGTTGCAGCAACCCGGCCAGGTCCAAGACAAGGCCATCGCGTTGCAGGTGCACCGAGTCGATCTGCATGCCAGCAGAGGTCCAATGCGCCGCCAATTGCAGGCCCTTGAGTTCTTCGCTGCCGTTATACAGCAAGCTACCTACGCGAACGTCGCCCAACTGGATGGCAACCGGCAGCTTCAGCTCGGGCAATTGGATCGGCCCGCTGCTTTCTTCGGTGCTGGGGGCAAATTGCAGACTGACCTGCTCTACATCCAACTGATTGATGCACAAGGTCATGCGCAACAGGCACGCGGGCGACCAATCAAACGTCGGCGTGGTGAGCTCGACACGGCTGCCATCCTGCTGCCACAGCAGGTGATCGGCGCTCCACTGGCCACCCAAGTGGCCTTGGAAGTTCTCGACGGTCAAACCCGGCACGCGGCCCAGGGCCCAGCGGCTGCCCGCTTGGGTACCGAGTACCGTCCACAGCGCCAGCAACACCAACGCGAGGATGGTCAACACGGCCAGCCCCACTATTTTCAAACCACGCATCACAGCTCAGGCCCCATGGAAAAGTGCAAACGAATGCCGCCCGGATCTTCGAGGGCATGGGCCAGGTCAAGGCGAATCGGGCCAACCGGAGAAACCCAGCGGATACCGACGCCGACGCCGGTTTTCAAACTGGGCATTTCCAGGGTGTTGAAGGAGTTGCCCTGGTCGATGAAGGTCGCGATCCGCCATTTTTCGGCGATGGAATATTGATACTCGGCGCTCATGGCTACCATGTAGCGACCACCGATGCGGTCGCCCCGATCGTTCTCGGGTGACAAGGTCTGATACTCGTAGCCGCGCACGCTCTGGTCGCCACCGGCAAAGAAGCGCAGCGACGGCGGCACCGACTTGTAGCCATTGGTGGCGCTGCCGCCGAACTGCGCACGCGCTAGGAAGCGGTGGTTATCCCACAGGGTGGTCAGGCCCTTGATCATGGCCGTGCCATAAAGCAGGTTGGTGTCGGAGCCCAGCCCTTCCTTGGCCACCTTGGTATCGAACTGCAGGCGATAGCCATTGTGCGGGTCGATGCGGTTGTCACTGCGCAGGTAGGAATAGCTGACGCCCGGCATGACCAGGTTGCTAAGGCCGGAATCATTGCCCAGGCGATATTCTTCGCGCTGATATTTGAGTGAGATCACCCGGGTCCAGCCGCTGGGCAACTTGCTGTGCCATTCAGGGCCGAGGGTGAGCAATTTACTCACGGTGTCGGTGTTGGCGATTTCTTCGTTCTGGTAACCACCGGCAAAACGCAGCTTGTCGGTGAGCGGTGGGTCCAGTGGAATGTCGTACCACAGGCCGACGTTCTGGCGCGGCGCCGACAACTCGGCCTCCCAGCCATAGCTGTGGCCCTGGGGGTTGACCCAGTGCCGGGTCCAGTTGGCTTTGCCGCGCGGGCCGACGTCGGTGGAGTAACCGAGGCCCAGGCCCATGGTGCGCGGCTTGCGGGTTTCCAGTTGCACCGCCACCGGGATCACATCGTTGGTCGAAGCGGCTGGCGCTGCGTCCACGCGCACGCCTTCGAAGAAGCCACTGCCTTGCAGGTTCTGATTGAGTTCGGCGATCAGTTCGGAGTCGTAAGGGGTGCCACTTTTGAACGGCACCATGCGTTGCAGCAGTTCGTCATCAAAGGGTGTATCGCCCTTGAAGTTGACCTTGCCCAATGTATAGCGCGGGCCACTGTCGTAGATCAGTTCGATATCGGCCACACCGGCCTGCGGGTCCACCGAGAGCTTCTGGCGGGTAAAGCGCCCACTGAAAAAGCCGTAGCGCGAGGCCTGGTTCTGGATCAGACGCTTGGCGTCTTCGTAATGGCCGTGGTTGAGCACGGCACCGGATTTTAGGTCGTCGCTGGCGGGCACGCGAAACGCCTTGAGGTTCGCGGCCTCGCCGTCGACCCGAATGGTCACGTTGCGCAAATGCACCGGTTCGCCGGGGTCGATGCTGAGGATCAGGCGCGGGTTCTTGCCGCCCTTCACGTCACTTTCGATCTGTGGCTGATAGAAGCCCAGAGCCTGGGCGGCTTTGCGCGCCTGCTCCTCGGCGCCGCGGCTGAACCGCAGCAACGCCTCTTCATCACGATCGCCCACCCCGCCGATGTAGCCTTCGATGTTGGCTTTCAACGCGTCGTTTGAGGGCTTGATCCGCACGTCCAGTTCGCTTTGCGCCAACGCGCAGCAGCTTGTGAACAGCAGAATCAAGCCGCTGGTGTATCTTCCTGGAAACTTCATAGGCGGGGATGCTACACGAGCAAGGGAGATTCTTTGAACCTGGATTTATCTGAATAATTCTGGATCAAGGCGTTGCAGCATGTAACGGCTGAGGGTTGGGATGGAAAACACATGCTCCAGGATAGGTCCCACGGCGACCTCGCCGATCTCCTCATAACCCTGGCGTTTGTAGAACTCCAAGTAGCGAGAGTTCCCCGTGTCCAGTACCACGCCGGATGAATGCGGGTCTTCGGCGCACCAGTTGTGCACCGCTTCCAGCAGTTGTTCACCGTAGTGCTTGCCCTGGAATTGCGGGTGAATGCCCAACAATGGCAGCACGTGCACCGACTCGCTGGGCAGGCATGCCAGCACCGCATGGTGGTAGTCCAGATAGCGCCGGGTACCGCGTACGCCGGTGCTTAGCCACATGCGCAGTTGCCAGGCCCAACTCTCGGTAATGCCCAGGCGCCGTTGCGGCGGCGCGATCAGCGCAATGCCGATCAACCGGTCGTTGACGAACAGGCCGATGGCGGGAAGTTTCTGAAAGAAATGTTGCTTGACCAGTTCACGCACCGTGGCCCGCACCCGTTGTTCGTAGCCTGGGCGCTCGGCTTCGAAGATGTAGGCGAAGGTCGGCTCATGCCGATAGGCCTGGTACAACAGGGAACGGGCTTCGCGGGAATAGCCGCTGTTGAGCAGGCGAATTTCAGCGGGTGCAGTTGAAGTGTCCGGCATACAGTCAATCTCCCTGGGCGCTGCTCAAAAGGCAGCGTTCTTATGGGTACGAACCTACACAGCACGAGTCGTTCCCAGACATTAGCAGTGCAACTGTCCTACCGCCACGCTGGCCCCCATCCGACTTGTCGGCTAGCATCGCCCTTTGCCAAGACTGGACTGCCGACCATGAAAATCGTCTCCTTCAATATCAACGGGCTGCGCGCGCCCTCATCAGCTGGCGGCACTGATCGAGAAGCACCAACCGGATGTGATCGGCCTGCAGGAAACCAAGGTCCACGATGACCAGTTCCCGCTCGCCGAAGTACAAGCCCTGGGCTATCACGTGTACTACCACGGCCAGAAAGGCCACTACGGCGTAGCGCTGCTCTCGCGCAAAGAAGCCCTGAGCGTGCACAAAGGGTTTGCCACCGACGAAGAAGACGCCCAGCGCCGGTTTATCTGGGGCAGCTTCGCCGATGAAAACGGCAACCCGATTACCATCATGAACGGCTACTTCCCTCAGGGCGAAAGCCGCGACCACCCGACTAAGTTCCCGGCCAAGCAGCGCTTCTACGAGGACCTGCAGCAACTGCTGGAAAGCCAGTTCAGCAACGAGCAACCGCTGGTGGTGATGGGTGACATCAACATCTCCCCGGAAGATATCGACATCGGCATCGGTGCCGACAACGCCAAGCGCTGGCTAAAGACCGGCAAGTGCAGCTTCCTGCCGGAAGAGCGCGAGTGGATGGCCCGCCTGAAAAACTGGGGCCTGGTGGACAGCTTTCGCCACCTCAACCCGGACGTGGCCGACCGTTTCAGCTGGTTTGACTACCGCAGCCGTGGGTTTGAGGATGAACCCAAGCGCGGGCTGCGCATTGATGTGATCCTGGCGTCTAATGGCTTACTGCCACGAGTGAAGGATGCCGGAGTGGATTACGAGCTGCGCGGGCTGGAAAAGCCGTCAGACCATGCGCCGATCTGGCTAGAACTGAGCTGATAACCTTTTTGATCAGCAGTGTGCCAGTCACACTGCTGAAATCTTACTGACTTATTCTCGCGGCACTCCCTTTGGCTTAAGAAGGTGCCGGCATGAGGCTGCGCGTTCTGTTCCTGCTGGTCCTGTTCCCCCTGTCCGCTGTCGCTGTCGCTGTCCCCCTACCCGCTCCCGATCAAGGCCCCGCGTTGCGCATCCAGGGTTCCAACACTATTGGCGCCGCCCTCGGCCCTGCGTTGGTCAAAGGGTTGATGGAGCATCAGGGCCTGCAGGCGGTGCACAGTGAACCCGGTGCGGGCGCCAATGAACAGCGCGTGCTCGGCAAGACTCGCCAGGGCAAGACGGTGACGATCGAAGTTGCGGCCCACGGTTCCAGCACCGGGTTCAGCGCGCTGAAAAAGTCCACTGCCGATCTGGCGGCAGCCTCCCGACCGATCAAGGACAGCGAGCTGGTCGACCTCGAACCCCTGGGCGACCTGAAAAGCCCCGACGCCGAACAAGTCATTGCCATCGATGGCCTGGCGATCATCCTCAACCCGCAAAACCCGTTGAATACCCTGAACACCGAACAACTGGCGCAGATCTTCAATGGCGAGGTCGGTACCTGGGAAGCGTTGGGCGGCGTCGGTGGAAGCATTCATTTATATGCTCGGGATGATCAGTCCGGCACCTACGACACCTTCAAGGAGCTGGTGCTGAGCCGGCGCGGTAAGCCCTTGGCGGTTGCGGCCAAGCGATTCGAGTCCAGCGAGCAGTTGTCCGATGCAGTGAGCCATGACCCCCAGGGCATCGGCTTTATCGGCCTGCCCTATGTGCGCCAGGCCAAAGCGGTGGCGATTGTCGACGGTGACTCTCAACCGATGCTGCCTTTGAACAGCCTGATCGCCACCGAGGATTACCCGTTGTCACGGCGGCTGTTTTTCTACCTGCCGCCTTCGGGCCACAACCCTTGGGCCAAGGCACTGGTGGACTTTACCCAGAGCAGCAAAGGCCAGGCGATTGTGGCGGCCAGCGGGTTTATCGCGCAGCAAGTGCAGGCGATGGCTGTAGAGCCGCGCCCGTCGATGCCGGAGGGTTATCAAGCCATCGCACGGGATGCCCAGCGCCTGACCGTGAACTTCCGTTTTGAAGAAGGCAGCGCGAGCCTGGACAACAAGGCGCGCCAGGATTTGCAGCGGGTAGTGGCGTATCTGAAGAAGCACGGAAAGCTCGACAAACAGGTGACACTGGTGGGGTTCGGTGACGCCAAGAATGACCCGCAGCGCGCAGCGTTGCTGTCGAAGTTGCGAGGGATGGCGGTGCGCCGGGAGCTGGTGAAGAACGGCGTGGTGCTAAGGGATATCCAAGGGTTTGGCGCGCAGATGCCGGTGGCGGCGAATACGGCGGATGAGGGGCGGATCAAGAATCGGCGGGTGGAGGTTTGGGTGTACTGAGGCAGAAAGTTTTCTGGTGTTGGCACTGGCCTCATCGCGGGCAGGCCCGCTCCCACATTTTGAATGTGTTCACAAATCAACGTGTGGGAGCGGGCTTGCCCGCGATGCGGTCTTACTGACCGCTGCGCATCAGTTCCCGAGGCACATACTTACCAATCTCGAACTTGCCAATCGCCGCCCGGTGCACTTCATCCGGGCCGTCGGCCAGGCGCAGGGTGCGTTGCATGGCGTACATGTAGGCCAGCGGGAAGTCGTTGGAAACCCCGGCACCGCCGTGAATCTGGATCGCGCGGTCGATCACCTTCAATGCCACGTTCGGCGCGACGACCTTGATCTGGGCGATTTCGCTTTTCGCCACTTTGTTGCCCACGGTGTCCATCATGTACGCCGCTTTCAGGGTCAGCAGGCGCGCCATGTCGATTTCCATGCGCGAGTCGGCGATCTTGTCGATATTGCCGCCCAGACGGGCCAGCGGCTTGCCGAACGCGGTGCGGCTGACGGAGCGTTTGCACATCAGCTCCAGTGCGCGCTCGGCCATGCCGATAGAGCGCATGCAGTGGTGGATGCGGCCTGGGCCAAGGCGACCTTGGGCGATTTCGAAGCCACGGCCTTCGCCGAGCAGGACGTTTTCGTACGGCACCCGCACGTTGTCGAACAGTACTTCGGCATGGCCATGAGGCGCGTCGTCGTAGCCGAATACCGGCAGCGGGCGCACGATTTTCACGCCGGGGGCGTCCACCGGCA
This sequence comes from Pseudomonas poae, assembly GCA_004000515.1. Lineage (GTDB taxonomy): Bacteria > Pseudomonadota > Gammaproteobacteria > Pseudomonadales > Pseudomonadaceae > Aquipseudomonas > Aquipseudomonas cremoris. Next base: position 4,043,963 of record CP034537.1, on the reverse strand, counting down.
CCAGGATCATCGAGTGCTGCTGGTGGCGCGGCGCATCGGGGTTGCTCAAGCCCATGAAGATCAGGATCTTGCAGCGCGGGTCGCAGGCGCCGGAGGTCCACCATTTTTGCCGTTGATCACCCACTCATCACCCTGGCGCTCGGCGCGGGCAGCCATGTTGGTGGCGTCTGAGGAGGCCACGTCCGGCTCGGTCATGGCGAAGGCCGAGCGGATCTCGCCGCGCAGCAGAGGCTCCAGCCAGCGTTGTTTTTGCTCTTCATTGGCGTAGCGCACCAACACTTCCATGTTGCCGGTGTCAGGTGCGGAGCAGTTGAACGGCTCCGGCCCCAGCAGCGAGCGGCCCATGATTTCGGCCAACGGCGCGTATTCGAGGTTGGTCAGGCCGGCACCCAGCTCGGATTCCGGCAGGAACAGGTTCCACAGGCCTTCGGCCTTCGCCTTCGCTTTCAACTCTTCCATGATCGCGGTGGGCTGCCAGCGGTCGCCTTCGCTGACCTGGCGCTCAAACACCGGCTCGGCCGGGTAAACGTAAGTGTCCATAAACGCGGTGACGCGTTCACGCAGTTCCTGAACCTTGGGCGAATAGGCGAAATCCATGAGCAGCTCCCTTCTCTGAGAGGTTGTTTAGGTCATGAGTTCGATGCTAGATGAGCTACGAAAATTTACCTAACCTATTCTCGGCGTGTATTAACATTCATCACCGATATATGATCGACGTATGGCCACCTAACAATAAGAGCGCAACGAAATGAATCTGAGCAAGGTCGACCTCAACCTCTTTATCGTCTTCGACGCGATCTACACCGAAGCCAACCTGACCCGCGCCGGGCAGATTGTGGGCATCACTCAACCGGCGGTGTCCAACGCGCTGGCGCGTCTGCGCGAAACCTTCAACGATCCGCTGTTCGTGCGCACCGCCCAAGGCATGGTGCCGACGCCCATGGCGCAGAACATCATCGGCCCAGTGCGCAACGCGCTGTCGTTGCTGCGGGTGTCGGTGCAGGAAAGCCGCATTTTCAACCCGCAGCAGGCGGCCAAGACCTATCGCATCAGCATGACGGACCTTACCGAAGCGGTGATTTTGCCGCTGCTGTTCCAGCGCCTGCGCCGCCTCGCGCCCACGGTGGTGATCGAGAGTTTCCTGTCCAAACGCCGTGAAACCACCAAGGAACTCGCCGCCGGGCGCCTGGATTTTGCCGTAGATGCACCGCTCAACACCGACCCGCAGGTGCGCCACGTCAAACTGATGGAAGACCGATACGTGTGCGCGATGCGCAAGGGCCATCCGCTGGCGGGCAAGGACAAGCTGACGCTGGATGATTATCTCGGGCTGACCCACATTCACATCTCCAGCCGCCGCAACGGCCTGGGGCATGTCGACCTGGCCCTGGGCAAGATGGGCCTGCAACGCAAGATCGCCCTGCGCTCCCAGCATTACTTGATGGCCTCGCAGGTGCTGCAGCAGACCGACATGGTGATGACCGTGCCCGAACGTTTCGCGCGCCGCCACGAACTGCATTGGTTCAACCTGCCGGTGAACGACGTGCCGCCCGTGGAAACCCATTTGTACTGGCACGAAAGCACCGACCAGGACCCCGCGAACCGCTGGATGCGCGAGCAGATGATCGAGTTGTGCCAACAGGTCACGGCCCATGAAAAGAAGTTGGATGGCAAGCAGGCTTGACGTTAACGTCAACCTGCCTTTAGCTTAACGCCAAGACTTTCTTGAGCGCCGTCCATGAGCACCACCTATAGCATCTCCGACCTCGCCCGCGAGCTCGACATCACCACCCGCGCCATTCGCTTCTATGAAGAACAAGGCCTGCTGGCCCCGGAACGCCGGGGCCAGGAGCGCATCTACTCGGCGCGGGACAAGGTCAGCCTCAAGCTGATCCTGCGCGGTAAACGCATCGGTTTTTCCCTGGCCGAATGCCGCGAACTCATCGAACTCTACGACCCCACCAGCGGCAACCATGTGCAACTCAACAGCATGCTGGGCAAGATCGCCGAGCGTCGCGAGCAGTTGGAACAGCAACTGCTGGACATCGAACAGATGAAGCTGGAGTTGGACACCGCCGAAGAGCGCTGCACCCAGGCCCTCGCCCACACCATGAGCCAGGTTGGCCATTGATCAGAAGGTAACTGCCATGTCCCTCCCCTCCCATGTGCGCCTGGTGGAAGTCGGCCCGCGCGACGGTTTGCAGAACGAAGCCCAACCTATCAGCGTGGCGGACAAGGTCCGGTTGGTGGACGCGCTGAGTGCCGCAGGCTTGAGCTATATCGAAGTGGGCAGTTTTGTCTCGCCCAAATGGGTACCGCAAATGGCCGGTTCTGCCGAGGTGTTTGCACAGATCCAGCGCAAGCCCGGGGTGACCTACGGCGCACTGGCGCCGAACCTGCGTGGCTTTGAGGACGCGTTGGCGGCCGGCGTCAAGGAAGTCGCGGTGTTTGCAGCAGCGTCCGAGGCGTTTTCGCAGCGCAACATCAATTGCTCCATCGGTGAAAGCCTGGAGCGCTTCGCCCCGATCATGGCGGCGGCCAAGAGACATGGCATCAGTGTGCGTGGGTATGTGTCCTGCGTTTTGGGTTGCCCCTACGAAGGTGAGATCGCCCCGGAGCAAGTCGCGGCGGTCGCGCGGGAACTGTATGCCATGGGTTGCTACGAAGTGTCGCTGGGCGACACCATCGGCACCGGCACCGCAGGCGCCACGCGGCGGTTGTTCGAGGTGGTGGGCGCTCAAGTGCCACGGGACAAACTGGCGGGGCATTTCCACGACACGTATGGCCAGGCCGTGGCGAATATCTACGCCAGCCTGCTGGAAGGGATCAACGTGTTCGACAGCTCTATCGCGGGCCTTGGCGGCTGCCCTTATGCCAAGGGCGCCAGTGGTAACGTCGCCACCGAAGACGTGGTGTACCTGCTCAATGGCTTGGGCATCGAGACCGGTATCGACCTGGAGGCATTGATTGGCGCGGGCCAGCAAATCAGCAGCGTGCTGGGCCGGCCCAGCGGGTCACGCGTGGCCAAGGCGCGTAACGCCGGTTGAGTAGCTTAGCCGTGACAATGTGTTACCGCCCGCCTACCTATCGAGTAACACGGGAACATATTTTGTCGCATTTGCCGTAGGGCATTTCCTTCACAAAATACAACCTATTGATTTTAAAGGAATTTAAAAAGTTGGCACGGCTTCTGCTATCTCTATTGCATAACAAGAATAAAAAGCGCCAAACCTAATAAAAATAAGACGAAACGACTCTGACATAACAAAAACAACACGGCAGAGACGCAGCTAACAGATTTTTTTGGAGAAGATGTGCTTCGCAGGGAACGGCAATGCCGAAACCCGCAACCGGTTAGAGAAAAATAAAACTACCTCAGGTAGCTACCCACTGGTTGGATCGGTAACGAAGAAGCAGATCAGCGCTCAAAAAAATACGTTTGCTCTTGACCCCGGATGGGGGTCGCCAAAAACAGTGGTAAAGGGTAACGGTTGCCAAAAACAACAATAGACCGCCCCTCAATAATAAAAAAAGAGCACGCAACGACAAATTAAAGGGGACCTTTGGGTCCCCTTTGTGCTTTCTGGTGTTTGATAATTCCCTGTCGAATTTTGATCAAAATGTGGGAGCGGGCTTGCTCGCCCCACATCGGATCTATAGCGTCAGGTAGATCGGGTTCGCAGCTCCTCGATTGAAATCTCGCGCATGCGAAATTTCTGGATCTTGCCCGTCACTGTCATCGGAAACTCCTCCACAAACTTGAAATGCTTGGGCGTCTTGAAGTGTGCGATCCGCCCCTTGCACCACGTTTGCAACTCAAGCTCATTGGCCACGTGACCGGGATGGAACTTGACCCAGGCGACGATGGCTTCGCCGTAGCGCTCATCGGGAATGCCGATGACCTGCACATCCGCCACCGCAGGATGAGTGAAGAAAAACTCTTCCAGCTCACGCGGGTACACGTTTTCGCCTCCGCGAATGATCATGTCCTTGTTGCGTCCGGCGATGCACACATAACCCTGCTCATCCATGCTCGCCAGGTCGCCGGTGTGCATCCAGCCGGCGTCGTCGATGGCTTCGTGGGTGGCGTCGGGGTTGTTCCAGTAGCCGAGCATCACGCTGTAGCCACGGGTGCACAACTCGCCGATCTCGCCGCGCGCGACAGTGTTGCCGGCAGGGTCGATGATCTTGTTTTCCAGCTGTGGCTGAGTGCGCCCTACTGTGGTGACACGGCGTTCCAGGTCGTCGTTGGCGCCGGTCTGCAGCGAGACCGGGCTGGTTTCGGTCATGCCGTAGGCAATTTGCACCTCATTCATGTGCATCTCGCTGATCACCCGGCGCATCACTTCGATGGGGCATGTGGCGCCGGCCATGATGCCGGTGCGCAGAGTTGACAGGTCAAAGTCGCCAAGTTGCGGATGATCGAGCATGGCGATGAACATGGTGGGCACACCGTACAGGCCGGTGGCGCGTTCTTCGGCGACAGCAGTGAGGGTCAGCAGCGGGTCGAAGCCGTCATTCGGATAAATCATCGTGGTGCCGTGGGTGATGCAGCCCAGGTTGCCCATCACCATGCCGAAGCAGTGGTACAGCGGCACCGGAATCACCAGGCGGTCCTGCGCGGTCAGGCCAAGGCTTTCGCCGACCATGTAGCCGTTATTGAGGATGTTGTGGTGACTGAGGGTGGCCCCCTTGGGGAAACCGGTGGTGCCGGAGGTGTACTGGATGTTCACGGGCTGGTCGAAGTGCAGGCTGGCTTGGCGCGTCTGTAACTGTTCGGGCGGAACGCCAGCGCCGAGGGCCGCCAGTTGCGACCAGGGCATGAACTCCGGCGGCGGGCTTTGGTCCAGGCTGATCATACCGCGCAGGTCCGGCTTCAACTCCAACAGCATGGCGTGGTAATCGGAGCTCTTGAACGAGCCGGCACAGACCAGCCACTGGCAACCGGACTGCTTGAGCACGTACTCCAACTCACTGCTGCGGTACGCCGGGTTGATGTTGACCAGGATCACCCCGAGTTTGGCGCTGGCGATCTGGCTGATGCACCACTCGGCACAGTTGGGCGCCCAGATCCCCAGGCGGTCGCCGGTTTGCATGCCCAGTGCAATAAAGGCACGTGCGTGCAATTCAACCGCCTCGGCCAGCTGCCGCCAGGTGTAGCGGCGCTGCTGATGGCGCACCACCAACGCCTCGCCATCAGGGTAGTGCGCAGCGGTTCTATCGAAGGCGTGGCCAATGGTCATGGCCAACAAGGTCTTGTCCTGAGAGCCCCGGCTGTAGCTCTGGTTCGGTTGTTCCATAACGACCCCTATTGTCTTTGTTGTAGGTGGATAGCGCTTGGTTGACGTAAACGTAAACTACGATTGACAGCCTTGCAACGCAAGGCTTACGTTAACGTAAAGGTGAGCGCCCTCCCCGACCGCCCGCCACACAAAAACAACGTTCAATTTAAGGTGCCTGTCATGAGTTACCCGTCCCTGAACTTCGCCCTCGGCGAAACCATCGACATGCTGCGCGATCAAGTGCAGTCCTTCGTGGCCAAGGAACTGGCACCCCGTGCGGCACAGATCGACAGTGACAACCTGTTTCCCGTCGATATGTGGCGCAAGTTCGGTGACATGGGCCTGCTGGGCATCACCGTGCCAGAGGAATACGGCGGCGCCGGCCTGGGCTACCTGGCGCACGTGGTCGCCATTGAAGAGATCAGCCGCGGCTCGGCCTCGGTGGGCTTGTCCTACGGCGCCCACTCCAACCTGTGCGTCAACCAGATCAACCGCAACGGCACGCACGCCCAGAAGCTCAAGTACCTGCCCAAACTGATCAGCGGCGAACACATCGGCGCGCTGGCCATGAGCGAGCCAAACGCCGGTTCCGACGTGGTCTCGATGAAGTTGCGCGCGGATAAACGCGGCGACCAGTACGTGCTCAACGGCAGCAAGACTTGGATCACCAACGGCCCCGACGCCAACACCTACGTGATCTACGCCAAGACCGACCTTGAAAAAGGCCCACACGGCATCACCGCCTTCATCGTCGAGCGCGACTGGAAAGGCTTCAGCCGGGGCAGCAAGTTCGACAAGCTGGGCATGCGCGGCTCCAACACCTGCGAGCTGTTTTTCGATGACGTGCAAGTGCCTGAGGAAAACATACTCGGTAGCCTCAACGGCGGCGTGAAAGTGTTGATGAGCGGCCTGGACTACGAGCGTGTGGTACTGGCCGGTGGCCCGATCGGCATCATGCAATCGTGCATGGACCTGATCGTGCCGTACATCCACGACCGCAAGCAGTTCGGCCAAAGCATCGGCGAGTTCCAACTGATCCAGGGCAAGGTCGCCGACATGTACACCCAGCTCAACGCCTCCCGCGCCTACCTGTACGCAGTGGCCCAGGCGTGCGAGCGCGGCGAGACCACGCGCAAGGACGCCGCTGGGGTGATTCTGTTCAGTTCCGAGCGCGCCACACAGATGGCCCTTGATGCAATCCAGATCCTCGGCGGCAACGGCTACATCAATGAATTCCCTGCCGGACGCCTGCTACGCGACGCCAAGCTGTACGAAATTGGCGCAGGCACCAGTGAGATCCGTCGGATGTTGATCGGTCGCGAACTCTTCAACGAAACCCGCTGAAGGAGCGCGCCATGGCCACCTTGCACACCCAACTCAACCCGCGTTCGGCGGAGTTCGCCACCAACAGCGCGGCGATGCGCCAACAGGTCGACGCCCTGCACTCCCTGCTAGCCCATGTACAGCAAGGCGGCGGCGCTAAAGCTCAGGAGCGGCACACCTCGCGCGGCAAACTGCTGCCGCGCGAGCGCATCAATCGCCTGCTCGACCCGGGCTCGCCATTCCTGGAGCTCAGCCAATTGGCCGCCCATCAGGTGTATGGCGAAGACGTGCCCGCCGCTGGCGTGATTGCCGGGATCGGCCGGGTGGAAGGCGTCGAATGCATGATCGTCGCCAATGACGCCACGGTAAAAGGCGGCTCCTACTACCCGCTCACCGTGAAAAAACACCTGCGCGCCCAGACCATCGCCGAGCAGAACCGCCTGCCGTGCATCTATTTGGTGGACTCCGGCGGCGCCAACCTGCCACGCCAGGACGAGGTGTTCCCCGACCGCGAGCACTTCGGGCGCATCTTCTTCAACCAGGCCAACATGAGCGCCCAAGGCATCCCGCAGATCGCCGTGGTGATGGGCTCGTGCACCGCCGGTGGCGCCTATGTGCCGGCCATGGCGGATGAAGCGATCATGGTGCGCCAGCAAGCCACCATCTTCCTCGCCGGGCCGCCGCTGGTGAAAGCCGCGACCGGTGAAGTGGTCAGCGCCGAAGACCTGGGCGGTGCCGACGTGCACTGTAAAATTTCCGGCGTGGCCGACCATTACGCCGACAGCGATGAACACGCGCTGGCGCTGGCCCGGCGCAGCGTGGCCAACCTCAATTGGCGCAAACAAGGCGAACTGCTGCAACGCACACCAGTGGCGCCGCTGTACAGCAGCGAAGAGTTGTACGGCGTGATACCCGCCGATGCCAAGCAGCCTTTGATGTGCGCGAAGTGATCGCGCGGCTGGTGGACGGTTCGGTGTTCGATGAGTTCAAGGCGCTGTTTGGCACGACGCTGGTGTGCGGCTTTGCACACCTGCATGGCTACCCGATTGCGATCCTGGCCAACAACGGGATTCTGTTTGCCGAAGCCGCGCAAAAGGCGCGCATTTTATCGAGCTGGCCTGCCAGCGCGGAATTCCCCCTGCTGTTCTTGCAGAACATCACCGGGTTCATGGTCGGCCAGAAATACGAAGCCGGCGGTATCGCCAAACACGGCGCCAAGCTGGTGACCGCCGTGGCCTGCGCCAAGGTGCCGAAGTTCACGGTGATCATCGGCGGCAGCTTTGGTGCCGGTAACTATGGGATGTGTGGTCGCGCCTATGACCCGCGCTTCTTGTGGATGTGGCCGAATGCACGCATTGGCGTGATGGGTGCCGAACAGGCCGCCGGCGTGCTGGTGCAGGTCAAGCGCGAGCAGGCCGAACGCGCAGGGCTGGCGTTCAGTGCCGAAGAAGAAGCCGCAATCAAGCAGCCGATCCTCGACCAGTACGAAACCCAGGGCCACCCTTATTACTCCAGCGCGCGCCTGTGGGATGACGGTGTCATCGACCCGCTGCAAACCCGCGACGTGCTGGCGCTGGCGCTCTCTGCCGCGTTGAATGCCCCCATCGAGCCGAGCCGCTTCGGCGTGTTCCGCATGTAAATGGAGCTGTATCCCATGAGCGATTTCAACACCCTCGAACTGATCACCGACAGCCGTGGCTTTGCCACGCTGTGGCTCAGTCGTGAAGCCAAGAACAACGCGTTCAATGCCCAAATGATCCGCGAACTGATCATCGCCCTCGACCACGTGCAGGGCGATCCCTCCTGCGCTTTTTTGGTGCTGCGCGGGCGCGGCAAGCATTTCAGCGCGGGTGCCGACCTGGCCTGGATGCAGCAATCGGCCGAGCTGGATTACCACACCAACCTGGACGACGCCCGTGAGCTGGCAGAACTGATGTACAACCTGGCCAAGCTGAAAATCCCGACCTTGGCGGTGGTGCAAGGCGCAGCCTACGGCGGCGCGCTGGGCCTGATCAGTTGCTGCGATATGGCGATTGGCGCCGATGATGCGCAGTTCTGCCTGTCGGAAGTGCGCATCGGCCTCGCCCCTGCGGTGATCAGCCCATTTGTTGTGCAAGCCATCGGCGAACGGGCGGCGCGGCGTTACGCACTGACCGCCGAACGCTTTGGCGGGCAGCGAGCGCGGGAAATCGGCTTGCTGGCGGAAAGCTACCCAAGCGCTGAATTGGCCCTGCACGTGGAACAGTGGATCGCCAACCTGCTGCAGAACAGCCCAGCGGCGATGCGCGCCAGCAAGGACCTGCTGCGAGAAGTCGGCAACGGCGCCCTTACCCCGGCCCTACGCCGCTATTGCGAAAATGCCATCGCGCGTATCCGTGTCAGCGCCGAGGGCCAGGAAGGATTGCGCGCGTTCCTGCAAAAACGTGCGCCGAGCTGGCAAGCACAGGAGCCGCGCTCATGAGCACACTGACCACCGTGCTGGTGGCCAATCGCGGCGAGATTGCCTGCCGGGTAATGCGCACCGCCAAGGCCATGGGTCTGACTACCGTGGCGGTACACAGTGCCATCGACCGAGATGCCCGACATAGCCGTGAAGCCGATATCCGTGTGGACCTGGGCGGCAGCAAGGCCACCGACAGCTACCTGCAAATCGACAAATTGATTGCAGCGGCCCACGCCAGCGGCGCCCAGGCGATTCACCCAGGCTATGGCTTTTTGTCGGAAAACGCAGGCTTTGCACGTGCAATTGAAGCCGCAGGGCTGATCTTCCTCGGCCCGCCCGCCTCGGCCATTGACGCCATGGGCAGCAAGTCTGCGGCCAAGGCCCTGATGGAAACGGCTGGCGTGCCGTTGGTGCCGGGTTATCACGGTGAAGCCCAGGACCTGGAAACCTTCCGTTCGGCGTGCGAGCGCATCGGTTACCCGGTGTTGCTGAAAGCCACGGCCGGCGGCGGTGGCAAGGGTATGAAGGTGGTCGAAGACGTCAGCCAGCTTGCGGACGCCCTGGCCTCCGCCCAGCGTGAGGCGCTATCGTCGTTCGGCAATGGGCAGATGCTGGTGGAGAAATACTTGCTCAAGCCGCGTCACGTGGAAATCCAGGTGTTTGCCGACCAGCATGGGCATTGCCTGTATCTCAATGAGCGTGACTGCTCGATCCAGCGCCGCCATCAAAAAGTCGTCGAGGAAGCACCGGCGCCTGGCCTGAGCATTGAGCAACGCAAAGCCATGGGCGAAGCCGCCGTACGTGCGGCCCAGGCCATCGGCTACGTGGGCGCGGGCACCGTAGAGTTCTTGCTGGATGCGCGCGGCGAGTTCTTCTTCATGGAGATGAACACGCGCTTGCAAGTGGAACACCCTGTAACGGAAGCGATTACCGGCCTGGACCTGGTCGCCTGGCAGATTCGTGTGGCCCTGGGTGAGGCATTGCCAATCACTCAAGAGCAGGTGCCGCTGATTGGACATGCGATCGAGGTACGCTTGTATGCCGAAGACCCGGCCAATGATTTTCTACCGGCCACCGGCAACCTGACGCTGTATCGCGAGTCCGCACCAGGCCCGGGACGGCGCGTGGACAGTGGCGTGGAACAAGGGGATAGCGTTTCCCCTTTACGACCCGATGCTTGGCAAACTGATTGCCTGGGGCGAGGACCGTGAACAGGCAAGGTTGCGGTTGTTGAGCATGCTCGATGAATTCGCCGTCGGCGGGCTCAAGACCAACCTGGGCTTTTTGCGCCGGATCATCGGCCACCCGGCCTTTGCGGCAGCTGAGCTGGATACCGGATTTATTCCGCGCTATCAGGATGAGTTGCTGCCCGAGCCCGGAGCGTTGAGTGAGGCGTTCTGGCAGGCTGCCGGTTCGGCCTTCATACAGAGCTTGCCGGCGGGTGATGGGCCTTGGGCGGACACGCGTGGGTTCCGCACGGGCTTACCCGCCGAAGTGTCCCTGCATTTGAGCTGTAATGGTCAGGATCGGCTGGTCACGCTGACTGGAAAGTCTCATCTGCACGGTGAGCAGTTGCTGATTGAAGATCAGGGCGTGCGTCGCGCCCATCTGGCCGTTCGCAACGAAGCAACCGTGTATCTGCGGTGGGATGGCGAGATGCACGCGGTAAGCCTGTTCGACCCGATTGCCGCGGTGGAAGCCAACCAGAGCCACCAGGGCGGCCTGACGGCGCCAATGAACGGCAGCATCGTACGTGTATTGGTGGCGGTGGGCCAATCGGTTGAAGCCGGCGCACAGTTGGTGGTGCTTGAGGCGATGAAGATGGAACACAGTATCCGCGCGCCCCAGGCTGGGGTGGTCAAGGTGCTGTTCTGCCAGGAGGGTGAAATGGTTGCCGAAGGCAGCGCGCTGGTGGAACTCGATACGGCGGATTAAAACTTGGCTGTCGCCTGCACCACGACGCCAAGGACGCGGCAGTCGTCGGTGAACAGGACTTTGGGATACGTCGGATTGAGCGGCACCAGGTAAAGCTGGCCGCTCTCTTCGCGTAACTGGCGGAAGGTCGCCTGGGCGCTATCGGCCCATTGGGCGACTACCAGTTTTCCGGGTTCGGCGGTAATCGCCGGGTCCACCAGAATCATCATGCCTGCACTGATGCTCAAGCCGCTGGGCGCGGTCATGGCGTCGCCCGTGACGGGTAACCAGTAGGCTTCGCCTGCGGCGTGGTAATCCGTCAGTTCGAAGCGCTGCGAACCATACGTTGCACGTTCTTCACGGACTTCGCACAGGCCTTTCCATTCGTTGACCGGATAGCGGAAATACGGGTTGTAGTGTTTTTGCGGTGACCGGGGTTCATCTTCGCTGCGTTCGCGAATCTCCAGCACCACTTCCAGATCACCGAGCCCCAACTCGCGGAGCAGGCGGTTCATGTCTTCCAGGCTCGGTACCCGTCGCTTGTTGAGCCAGTGGCCCACGCCGCCCTGGGTCATGCCCAAGCGTTCAGCTAGCTCGCCCTGAGTGACCTTGCGCTCTTTCATGTTGGCCTTGACCAACGCTATCCAGTTATCCATGGAGCGTGACCATACGCGAGGTATTTTGCAGGGCAATAAACAGTTTGTAGTAATCCATAAAACGACATAAATACGATACGTACTATTATCGGGTATGAGGTTTTCGACACCCACCCGGAGCACCGCCCGCCATGACGACAAGCCCCAGCCACCTGCCAGAACCACCTGGACACGATGAACTGCACGACATGCGCAGCAGCGGCGCAGCCCAACGTGCGCTGGACTATTACCTGAAAGAAGAACTGTCGGCGCAACACCCGGACGGGGCGTTGTTTGCGATAAAACCCGGCATCAGCCAGGAAGAAGCCCTGGTACATGCCTCTGACCTGCTACGCAGCGCCGCCGCTACCGCTTATGAATCAGCAAGCAGCCATCAGGGCAACCAACGTGACCTGGCGTTTTCCGTGGTGTATTTGATTGATATGGCGAAGGCGATGGTGGAGCGATCGTTGCAGGCGCCAGAGGCTCAAGCGAACGCATAACAGACACGAAGCAAAAATATTTCTATCTCATGGATAAAAACATTTGACTTGCAAATGATAATGATTATTATTGGACCTAGCTGATCGCGAGATCAGTCGATAGACCAAGGGACCTTAGGTCGGACTCTTGGAATATCTCCTCATCAGGCTAATCACGGTTTTTGACCCGGCTCTTTGGCCGGGTCTTTTTTTGCCAGTTTCCCTGGCGTGGCTTCAGGCTAATGAAGACTATGTGTTGCTCGATGGCGCGCATGGTAGCAAAAGACCATCGCCAAAAGAAAGCCGAACCAGCGCTCTAGACCGGATCTTTGCGAATTAGCGCTTGAGAATCAATCTCATAGACTCTAAGCTGCTGCGGCGTCAAGGACGACGCCCCTCCTCCCTGCAACAATTTTGCGTCAAGATTTTGCCCCGCGCCTGTGTAAGATATCTGCCACAACACTCATATTCAGGCAACCAGACTATGACCGTGGCCTTGACGTCCATCAGGATCAGCACCGACTTCGACAGTGGCAATATCCAGGTACTGGATGCCCATGACGCCTATCAGTTGCTGCTGGCAATCAAACCCGACACACGCAGCCAACATTTCCAATGGTTCCACTTCAAGGCCGAAGGCATGCACGTGGGCCACACCCACACGTTTCGCCTGAGCAATGCGGGCAAGTCCTCTTACCCACACGCATGGAGTGACTACAACGCCGTAGCATCCTACGACCATATCAACTGGTTTCGGGTGCCTTCGCGCTTTGATGGGGAAATCCTGCATATCAGCCTCCAGACACGTCAAAAGTACGCCTGGTTTGCCTATTTCGAACCCTATAGCCGTGAGCGTCACGACTGGCTGATCGACCAGGCGCTGAACCGCGCCGGTACAAAACTGTTGGCGACCGGGAAAAGTGCCGAAGGCCGTGATATCCAACTGCTACGTCGGGGCCAGGGTGGCGAAGGTCGACGCAAGATCTGGATCATCGCCCAGCAGCATCCCGGCGAGCACATGGCTGAATGGTTTATGGAAGGCATCATCGAACGCCTGCAGCAAGACGGCGATACCGAGATGAAAAAGCTGCTGAAAGTTGCCGATCTTTATCTGGTGCCCAACATGAACCCGGACGGCGCTTTCCATGGCCATCTGCGCACCAACGCCATGGGCCAGGACCTCAATCGAGCCTGGCAGAGTGCCAGCCAGGAGATCAGCCCCGAAGTGCTGTTCGTCCAGCAACAAATGGAACACTACGGCGTAGACCTTTTCCTCGACATCCACGGCGACGAAGAAATCCCCTACGTCTTCACCGCCGGTTGTGAAGGTAACCCCGGCTACTCGCCGCGCATCGAAAAGCTGGAGAAACATTTTCGCAGCCACTTGAGCTCATTGACCCGCGACTTCCAGACCACCCACGGCTACACCCGCGACCTGCCGGGCGAAGCCAACATGACGCTGGCCTGTAACGCCGTGGGTGAACAATACGACTGCCTGTCGCTGACCCTGGAAATGCCGTTCAAAGACAACAACGACGCCCCCAACGCGCACACCGGTTGGTCGGGCAAACGCTCGATGCAACTGGGCAAGGACGTGTTGAGCAGCATCGCCGATATCGTCAACGTCCTGCGCTAGGGTTTGGTGCCGGTCATGCTCTGCAGCACACCATCGCGGCGGATCAACCCATGGAACAGCGCCGCCGCAAGGTGCAGCAGCACCGTCAGAAACAACAGGTAGGCGAGATACCCATGGGCCTTGCGCAACACCGCAAACAACGGCGCATTGGCCCCCACCAGCGCCGGCAACTGCACCGAACTGCTGAGCATCACCGGGTCCCCCGCGGCTGAAATCATTGCCCAGCCCAGCAACGGCAACACCAGCATCAAGCCGTACAACACCAGATGGGACGCCTTGGCCGCAAGCACTTGCCACAACGGCAAGTCAGCGGGCAACGGCGGTTGCTGCGTGGAAAAGCGCACCACCAGCCGCACGATCACCAACGCCAAAATCGCAATCCCCAGCGGTTTGTGCAGGTGGATCAACCACTCATGCCGTTCCGAAACCGATGCCGCCAAGCCTGCGCCGATAAACAACATGGCGATGATCATCAGCGCCATCAACCAGTGCAGCAGGCGCGCCAACGGAGCAAAAAACCGTGGTTGAGCATTCATGGCTTCGACTCCTGGGGGCACTGTGCAACGCGTCGACTTCACCGGCGCGGCGTAGGTACGAACTGGCATACGCCGCCGAGCGGGCGGCCAGCAATGGATCACTGGAGGCTTCGATGCCACTGGGCAAAATCAGCGGGTCGAAGTTGATGTCGCGGCAATCACCGTCAGCTTGTGGCTGGCTGCTTTGCAAAATCAGGGTGCCGGCATTCAACACCTTGTGCTCGCCAGTCCAGGTCTTGCTCGCATCGTCTAACGGGTCACCTGGGTTGGCCAAGGTCATCGTCAATTGCCAGCGCAAAGGCCCAGCAGCCAGACGTTGCCCCAAGTCTTTTTCGAGGAAGTCGCCACCGGCCGGTGCGCTATCGCCCACGGCATCCTGACTCTGTGGAACCACGCCCCACCGCACGGCCTGGCGCTTGCCGTCGGCGCTCACCAGGTAAAACGCGTTGATGCCGTTATAGGTTTCGGTTGCGTAGCTCGCCGACGGCTTGGCGGTCTTGACCCACGCCAGGAAAGGCGCCGTCTCGGGATGAGCGGCAAAAAACGCTGGCATCGCTGTAGGGTTCGGCTTGCCCGTGGCCGGATCGGGCGCGCCAGCCTTGAGCATCTGGTAAAACGCCTCGGGCGTACCGACCGGGAACACCGGCATGCTGTTCATCCCCGTACGCCACTGCTGGCCGTTGGCCTGGCTGAACTGCACGGCAAAGCTGCGGATGGGCACACTGCTGTCCGGCGCGTAAGGGTTGCCGCTGGGCAAGGCAAACCGCCCAATCACCGGGGTCTTGGCCTCGCTGAACACCTGGGCACTGGAGTACGCTCGCGCCTCGGCACTGCTTTCAAAGTATCCGGCTACACAGACGCCCTTGGCATGGTTACGACGGAAGCCCGGGTGCACGCCATTGTTGGTTTCCAGTGCGTTGACCAAGGTTTTCGGGCGCAGGCGTTGTGGGTCGAGGGTGCCATTGACGTAGGCAAACGCCCCCGCCACAACCGCAACCACGCCACCAATCGCCGCGAGTCGCGCGATCAGGCTCGCTTTACTCAACGGGGGACGGGGCGGTGATGAGTGATCTACCATGAAGGAACTCCAGGGCCAAAGGCCTTAGGGGGTGAAACATAAGGTCGGAGCATTAGGACGAACGCCAATCCGCTCTATTCCCAGGCCTTGGATTTATTTTTCGCAGCCTGGAATAACCGTCGAAGCCGGACGTCTCCCTAGTCCCAGCGTAGTGACCAACCAGACTCCCATGCATGAACTCGACGAACAGTTACGTGAACTCATCCCCAGGCTGCGGCGCTTTGCCGTGTCCCTGACCCGTCACGCCAGCAGCGCCGACGACTTGGTGCAATCGACCCTGGAACGGGCAATCACCCGTTGGGCCGATAAACGCCTGGAAGGTGATCTGCGCGCGTGGCTGTTCTCGATCCTTTACCGGCAGTTCCTCGACGCCCACCGCCGCTCGCGGCGCTATGCCCGCATGCTGGAATTCTTTACTGGCCGTGATGACGCGCAGCCGTCGGTGGAACGCACGGTCATCGCCCAGTCGACCCTGCAAGCCTTCGATCAACTCACCACTGAGCAACGCGCGCTGTTGCTGTGGGTATCGGTGGAGGGTTTGAGCTACAAAGAGGTCGCCGAGATCCTCGATGTGCCCATCGGCACCGTGATGTCGCGCCTGTCCCGGGCACGCCAAGCCCTGCGCCAACTCAGTGATGGCGAAATTGCCAGCCCTTCCCTGCGGATACTCAAATGATCAACCTGCCCCCCAGCGAACGCGATTTGCATGCCTACGTCGATCACCAACTCCTGGAAAGCGACCGCCGTGTGCTTGAAACCTACATGGCAGCCCACCCCGACGTAGCCGCCCAGGTCCATGCCTGGCAGCAGGATGCGCACTTGCTGCGTGCCGCGTTGGGCGGTGCCCTGCAACAGCCCGCCAACCCGGACCTGGACCCGGCATTGATACGTCAGCGCATCAAGCACCAATCACGCCGGCATTTAGCCACGGCGGCGCTGCTGCTGATTGCCGTCAGCCTCGGTGGCCTGGGGGCTGGCATGCCCGCGAAGCCACGCAACCGCCGCTGCTGCCGATGGCCGATGCGATGCAGGCTTACCGGCTGTTTGCCCAGGACGGCATCATGCCCGCCGATTACCAGGCCCAGGGTGGTGGCAATATGCAGGCTTGGCTCGACCGCTACTTCAACCAGGCCCACCGCCTGCCGGACTTGAGCGCAGCGGGGTTTACGCCGGTCAGCGGGCGTTTGCTCACCACCGATCAAGGCGCGGCGGCGATGGTGTTGTATGAGGACCAGCAAGGTCGGCGCATGAGTTTCTACATCCGCCCGCCAGGCCCGGATAACGGTTTCCTGCCTCGGGGCAGCCGCAGCGCCGACGGCTTGCAAGCCGAGTATTGGTCGGGCGGCGGCTACAACTACGCGATGGTCAGCCCGGTAGATCAGCCGTCGCCGCTGCAGACGTTCTAGAACCCGACGTCCAGGATCACGTTATCCAGATAGGTGCCGCCCGGTGGTGTTGGCTGGTCGGTGTAGATCTTGGCGTTGTAGTTGAAGATCTGGCTGCCGGTACCCAGGCCGTTACCGGGGTTGACGTCAGCCGTGCCACTGGCCCGTCGCGTCGCGCCCACACTGCCCCAGCGGGTGGTTCCGGCACTCACAAAAATGTCGTAGGCCAACAGGTTGGTACCGGAAATCATCTGCCGTCGCCCTCCCACGCTGACCGGGTGCTGGCCATCACTGAGGCCGACGGTATAGGCACTGCCCTTGGTGCAGTTGACGCTGGCCTGACCGGTCACGGTGGAAAAACCACTGACCACCGGCGCGCTGCCGAAGCTGATGGGGGGCGTGGTGATCTGGCAGTCGTTGGTCACCAGCATGCTGACGGTCAACGTGGCCGTATTGGTCCCAGTGTCGCGGCCCAGGCAGACGCCGATCAGGTTAATGCCCGAGCAATAGTTCCAGCTCCAGACAATGCTCAGGGTTTCGCTGTACAAGCCCGCTGCCACGTTGCTACCCGTGAGGCTGCCCAGGTACAGCGGGAGGGTCTTTGTGCCGGGGCCAAACACCAGCCCATAAGACTGAGCGATACCACCACTGCCGCCAAAGTCGAACGCGGTACCGCGTGTCATCGGATAGGTCGTGGTGTTGTTGGCATAGAGGGTATAGCGGATCACGTCGCCCGTCGGCCCAAGCATTCCGCCCTGGGTCGACCCCGTGACAGTAGCGATGAAGTGGTCGCCACTCCCCAGCACCGACAGCAACAGCGGTGCGCAGCTCAAGCCGGCGTTGGGGGTGGAACTGGGCTGCACCGTGGTGAGCACCGACATCGAACTCACCGAGCCAAAACTGGCCGGTGAGGTAGCAACCACACTGCATGCGGCGTGTACCTGCCCCGCCATCCCCAAGCTCGCCGCTACCAACAGACCCCACAGCCGTCCCTTGCCCCGCACACGCACACTCCTTAACTCATTGACAGACCAGCGGACCGACCAGGGCACCTGCTCCTGGGAAGTGTCCAGATCAAAGGTTGCCTGGCAGCTCTGCCCACTGCCGAGCGTGACCTGCAGGGTGTTATGCGCCGCCAGGTTTTCCAGGTAGACCAAACCGTCCCAGCCCACCACCGCCACCCCACCGCTTTGTTCGTGGCGTACCTGGCTGCCCAGGGGCAAGTCCTGATGCTGGGAATCCACCAATGTGATACTGGCCGCCACCACCCGGCGCACCGGAAATTCCAGCAAATAGCCACTGCCCCGACGTACCGCCACCCGCTGCTCAACGTTGGCAACTTGCACGTTGGTAGGCAGGTTCAACGGGTCGATCTCATATTTGGCGCGGTAGTAGGCGCTGCTCCAAGGCACCAACAAGTGCCCATTGCGGTCCGTTTCGCCGACCACCTGGTTCTCGTAGCGCACAGGCACCCCGGCAAAACCGTCGGTACTCACCACGACAAAGGCATCGTTGACCTGGTTGGCGGTAAAGAACTGCTTGTCCATCCACACCAGCGAGCCGGCGGCATCGGCCCAACGGGTTTGCGCATCGCGGGTGCCATACACACCGGCCTGCAGCTGCACCGACTGCAAGCGCCAAGTCAGGTCAGCCTGGCGGTAGGTCGGGGCGTCGCCACTGGCATAGCCCAGGTTGAAACCTACACCGCCCGCCGCCGGGACCGCGCGACTGTAATTGACCCGCTGTTGCACCTGGCCGGTATTGCTGCGCTCGCTGCCCATGCTAAGGCTGCCGTAGACATCGAACGGAACGATCAATTGCCCCTGCACCGCCCAGTTGCTGTCACCCATCTCACGGTTGGCCGAGAGATAAAAACTGGTGTTGCGCCACAGCGATTTGCTCCACGTCAGGTTGAGCAGGCGAGTGCGCGAATCATCCGCCGCCTGCACATCGAAATAGCCCACGCCCAGGCTGCCGAAGTCATTGAGGTTCAGGCTCAGCGTCACCTGTTCGCTGCGCTTGCTGAGGCTGGCGTAAGGGGTGTCGATCAGGGTGAGGTCGGCGTATTGGTCACGGCGCTCAATCCGTTGATAGGACAGGCTGTAGCGCTGGCTGCTGTACTGATACCCCAGGCTCAGTTGCTGCCCCGAACCGCCATCGAACTGGCTTTGACTCACTGCCGTATTCAATACGCCAAAATTGCCCAATCGCAGGTTGCCACCCACACCGCCGAGGGTCAGGTCATTCGACGCTTCGGCATGCCCTTCCACGGTCAATGCATCCGATAGCCCGTAACGAAACGTGCCGCTGGTCACCCCTGGCCCGTAGCCAAAGTCGCGCACGGTGTAGTCGCGACGCAAATTACCGGCCGACACCGAAAAATCCGTCAGGCCCTTTTGCAGCAACGTGCTGGTGACATAGAACGGCACCGTGGTCGAGACCTGCCGCCCAAGGGCATCAGTCGTCACCACCACCGCTTCGCCAGCACCGTTGATAAACGGTACGTTGGTCAGGGTATAGGGCCCGGGCTGCAGGTCGGCGCTGCTGGATTTGTAGCCGTTGATAAACAGGTCGACCGACGACGGCACCGCGGCTTCCCCGGCGAACTGCGGCAAGGGGTAGGTCACCAAATCCGGGCGCACACCAAAATCGCGGGACACCTGCACCCCACCCAGGCGCACCGAACTGCTCCAGGGCAACGCGCCGCTGATCACATCGCCCGCTTCGTAGGTCAGCAAGCGCTCATCGTCAGAGAAACGCCAAGTGGTGTCGTAGCGTCGGTAGCCGTTGTTGAGGGTGCTGCCTTCGGTTTCACGGCCAATGGTGGTGCGGTATTGGCCGGTATTGGACAGCGTGCCCCAGGTATCGAACAGGCGTACTTCGTTGAAGATGCCCAGGTAGGTGCCACTGTCGTCGGTGTCGTTGAGGTAGGCATCGTAGTTGAGCAGCGCGCCAAAACTGGTCAGCGCTTGGCCACGCGGGTAGTTATTGCGATTGCCGATAAACTGCTCCGGCAACCACGCTGGGGGCACCGTGAGCACCAGGCGCTGGGCCTGGGTGTCGTAGTCGCTGTGCAGGCCCGGCAACTTGTCCAGGTCGACCTCGACGGGCAGGTCTCCCGGCAGTTTCATCCCGATCTCCTGCAACACGCTCGCCGGCAGAAACAAGCTCCCCGCTCGTTGACTGACGGCAACCACCCGGCCGGTATCCCGCTGGTTGACCACCAGTTCCAGGAACAACTGAGCATCGGCTACAGCCTCCATACTGCTGGGAGGGGGCGGCAACGGCGCAGCCATGCCCAGCGGGGCAAACACCAGGCCAGACACGCTTCCCGCGACCCACACCAACCGCCATAGACAACGAGCCTGATCCAGGCTCACCAAGGCTTTGTGTCCATCAATGGACATCTCCATCCGCTAAAACCAAGGGCTATTCCCTGCCCTGTTGCACGCCGCTATCGGCCCGGTGCAAGACTCTCCAGTTGTGTTGCGCCATTGATCCGCACCTGCAAGGGCTGGTCCACGGGCAAACCGTCCGGCACTTGCCAGCGCATGGTCGCGCCCGGCAGCACATAGCCCATCAGGCCGTCCACCAGCGGGCGTGACTGGCCGCCCTGCTTGAAGCTGGCATCGGTCAGGCGGGCATGAACTGCGCCCTGGTTACGCATCTCCACATAATTGTGGCCAGCAACGGTGACTTTCTTCCAGCTCAGGTCTGGTTTACCGGCGGTCTTGGGGTCACGGTCACGGGTGCCGTCGACCTTGCTCCAAAGGCCTGGACCATACGCGAACAACGGCACCGAATAGCGCATCTGAAAACGCACCGCTGCGGCGGTCTTGCCATCTGCCGGAGCCGCCACGGGCACTGCCGACGGGATCTCATCGATGATGATGCGGTATGCCAACTCCTGACCTGGCGGCACCTCCTTCGTACGGGTCAGGCGAACCAATTGCTTCTGTCCCGGTTCGATCTTCGCCACCGGCGGGCTGCCGATCACATCACGCTGGCTCTGGTATTGCTCATCGAAGCCGTTCTGGCTCCACGCAAACACGCGAATCTGCAGGTTGGCGGTCTCGGTACCACGGTTCTCCAGCCACAACGCGCTGGCCTGTTGATCGGCCTCCAACACCGGATCAATCGGCCAGATCAACACCGAGCTGGCCGCCTGTGCCTGCCCCACCGCCAAACCCAGCAAACCGAAACAACCCGCTACCCACCACCGCCGGGAAGCTGAAAACATAGGTCCCACTCCTTATGCCAATCGCCTTACCACGTCAGCTGCACCTGCAGCGTGTCGCTGTACGTCCCCCCAGGCGTGTTGCCCGGTAACTGCACCCGGCCGTAAATCGGCAGGGTAATGTTGTTGGCGTTGCTGTAGACAATGCTGACGCTTTGGCTGATGCCAAGGCTTTGGCTGAACGCCGCATCGCGAAACAGCTGATAGGCCACCTTGGCCGTGCCGCTATTGAGCTGCATGCGCCGACCGCCGCTGTTATACAAACCGCCATCGACCGTCATGCTCAACGTGACCCCTGGCGTGCATTGCAGAACCACCGAACTGGTCAGTGCCACCGACGCAGTACTGGTCGCCAGTGCCGAATAGCTGCCAAAGGCCAGGCTTCCGTAATTGGTGCCGCCGCTGGCCACCAGGCAGCCCGGTGTAATCGTCGCGCTGACCTGGAACGATTGGCTGGTCACAGCCAGCAGCGACACCGGCATCCCCCAGCCGATGCACACCGCCAGCGCCGCCCAACGCACACGGTTCATGCTCGTTAGAACGTCAGCGTCACGTTTACCGTGTCGGTATAAGTACCGGCCGGCAGCCCCGCCTTACCGTTGGCCTTGCCATAGATATTCACTGCCTGGGCCACGCCCGTGCTGGGCGCGAGGTTGATCACCCCGCCGATCGCCAGCAAGGTCGAATGGCCACTGTCGGTATAGAGGTCGTAAGGGACGTAGTTGGCCACGCCGTCGTACAACGCACGCCCCCCACCGACGGATTTACCGTCGTTGGCGCCGGCCGATACCGTCAGCGTCGGCGATGTTCCCGCCGAGCAAAGAATGGACAATGCGCCGCCGCCGCCCCCCAGCACCTGGCCATCGGCTTCGGTGAACAGGCTATTGGCTGTACCGAAGTTCAACGCACCGAAGCTCATCCCACCGGTCGCCGCCGCGCCGTTGACCTGGCAACTACTGGTCAGTATCAGCGTCGCAGTCACTGTGCCGGCCACCGTGGCCGCCTGTGATCCTGACACCCACGCCAGTGCCAGTAATGGAAAAACTGCCTTGGATACAAGTGCATGCATGATATTCATCCTCATGGTTTACCAATCCAGAGTCACCGTCAGGGTGTCTGTGTAGATCCCGGCCGGTAAGGCCCTGGTATTCGCCACCACCGAGCCAAATACCGGGATCGGTACTTGGGCGCCCTTGGTCACGACGAAATTGCGTTGCTGGCCGATGCTGTAGGTGCTGCGACCCAGCGGGTCAGCCGACAAACGATAGGGAATGGTCTGGCGACCGTTGCTAAGGCGCCGTGTGGTGCCGTCGCCGTTTACGCCACCATCGATGGTCACGGTGAAACTGCTGACCAGCGAGGGGTTGCAGGACACGGCCAACGGCGCCTTGTCACTGTCGGTGACGCCACTGGTCAGGCGGTTGTCCCAGGTGGGTCCATGACTGCCGAAATCGAGCAAGGCCGAGCCACTGTCCGGGGTCACCGGGGCGCTTTCGACGCCTTTGCTCACCTCGCAACTGGCCGTTATCACCAGGCGCGCGTGGATCTGCCCGGTGGCAGCCGCCGCCTGCGCATCATCCGCCAGCAGAAGCAGGCCACCCATGGCCACCAGGGCCAGGCAACGGCTCACCATGTGACCGTGACCTTGAGCAGGTCGGAATAACGACCGGCGGCGGGAATGTCCTTGAGCGGTTCGATGCGGCCGTATAGTGGCAAGTCGACACTGCCGGAATCCGGTACACGACCGCTGAGCGGTACATCCACCGGCAACGGGATACGCCGTGCAGCATCGGCGTAGATACGATAGGGAATGGGTTTGCTCGAAGGAACGGCGGCGCTCAGGTAACGCACTTCACCGGTGCCACCATGCAGTCCGCCGTCGACACGCATCTGGTAAGGCGTGTCGGGGTTGCACTCAGGCGTGGCTGGCGCTGGCTGATCAAGGCCGCACTCAGGGGCCCGGCCGGGTCATCCAGACGCGGGCCGCTGCCGAAATCCAATACGCCAAGTTGCTCGATACCCGCCTCGCGGGTCATGCCCACCAACTGGCAGCCCCGCTGCACGTCAATACGCACCTCAACCTGCAGTTGTGCGCCGTAAGCCGTGTTGCAGAGCATCGCGCTCATGACTAACCCTACTGCTCGTCCCTTCACAGCCCCAAATCCTTGTACAGGGGTGACTACGTTGTAAGAGGTTAGTCAGTCAGCGGGAATCTGCCAGTGTTCGGGGAAATGCACCGACGGCATGCCGTTTCGAGATAGCTGGGCGCGCCCTTCTCTATTGGTCAAATCGCGATGAGCGCCCTAAAGTGAGCGACCACTGAAATGCAGAGTGACTTGCCTTGGCCGCGCGTTCCCTGATCCGTCGTTTGTTCGCAAAAAAACCGACACACTCGACGCCTCGCCCATTCCAGCTTTTTTTCAGAAAAAAGCCGAGCAGCAGGGCTACACCCTCAGCGTCGGCCAGACCTCGGCTATCAATGCCCTGGCCCGCGAGACCCAGCGCCTGCTCGCCGGCCAGCCCGCGCGCAGCCTGTATCTGCACGGGCCAGTGGGACGTGGCAAAAGCTGGCTGCTGGATGGTTTTTTCCAGGCGTTGCCTCTGCCGGAAAAACAACGCGTGCACTTCCACGATTTTTTCGCCCGACTGCACCAGGGCATGTTCCGCCATCGCCAACAATCCGACGCTCTCGCCGTCACCCTGGATGAGCTACTGGCAGGTTGCCGGGTGCTTTGTTTTGACGAGTTCCACGTCCATGACATCGGCGATGCGATGCTCATTACACGCCTGTTCAAGGCGCTGTTCGAACGCGGGGTACTGGTACTGGTGACCTCCAACTACCCACCCGAAGGGCTGCTGCCCAATCCCCTGTACCACGAACGTTTCAAGCCAGTGATCGACCTGATTGCTGCGCGCATGGACGTGCTGGAGGTCAGCTCGCCGCAAGACTTTCGCAGCCTGCCTCAGGCCCAGAGCACGCAACGTTTCACCACTGGCAAATACGTGTGGCCGGGCACCGCCAGCCAACGTGAAACACTTGGCCTCCCTGCTGCCGATTGCCCGGCGCAGCCCCTGGCGGTCGGCAACCGCCAATTACGCTGCCGCCGCGAGCAAGGTCGCTCCATCGCCTTCACGTTCAACGACCTGTGCGAGCAACTGACGGCGGTGATGGACTATCTGCTGTTGTGTCAGGACTTCGACCACTGGATCATCGACGGCCTGCCCCACCTGGCGGAGTGCCCGATTGCCGTGCAGCAACGCTTTATCAACCTGGTGGACGTGCTCTACGACAAGGACAAGCACCTGATCCTGATCGGCGAGCAGCCGCTTGAACACGCGTTGCATGGCCAGGCCATCGACCTTGCCCGCACCGCCAGCCGCCTGGGTCAATTACAACAAGCCAACCCGCAGGCCGCCCCGGTATCATGAGCGCCATTCACGCCCCATTGCCCTGAGATCGCGTTGTTCATGCATACCCTCGCCCAACTCAAAGCCGGCCAACTGACTGGCATCACGCGCCTGGACCTGTCCTGCGGGCTGACCGAATTCCCCCGGGAAATCTTCGAACTGGCCGACTCCTGGAAATCCTCAACCTCAGCGGCAACGCCCTGAGCAGCCTGCCCGATGACCTGCACCGCCTGCCCCATCTGCGTGTGCTGTTTTGCTCGGACAACGCCTTTACCACGTTGCCGGAATGCCTGGGCCAATGCGCCAAGCTGAGCATGATCGGCTTCAAGGCCAACCAGATCAGCCTTGTACCCGCTGCCGCGCTGCCGCCTCTGCTGCGTTGGTTGATCCTCACCGACAACCAGATCAGCCAATTGCCCGATGAGCTGGGCGCGCGACCTTTGCTGCAAAAGCTCATGCTCGCCGGCAATCATCTGGCGCAATTGCCGCAAAGCCTGGCCAACTGCCACAACCTCGAACTGCTGCGCATCGCGTCCAACCGTTTCACCCAACTGCCGCAATGGCTGCTGGCGCTGCCAAGCCTGACCTGGCTGGCCTACGCCGGTAATCCAGTGGAAATGGCGGTTGAAGTTCAGGCTGACGATGCGACGCCGAACATCCCATGGGCCGAGCTGGACCTGGCCGAAGTTCTGGGCGAAGGCGCCTCTGGGGTCATCCGCAAGGCCTTGTGGAAAGCCTCGGGCAAGCCCGTGGCGGTGAAACTCTATAAGGGCACCATCACCAGCGACGGCTCGCCGCTGCACGAAATGCAGGCGTGCATTGCCGCCGGGCTGCACCCCAACTTGATCAAGGTGGAAGGCCGCGTAGTCGGCCATCCGGATGACCAAGCCGCGCTGGTGATGGAACTGATCGACCCGAGCTACCGCAACCTCGCCGCCCTGCCGAGCCTGGCCTCGTGCACCCGCGATATCTATGCGCCCGACACCCGTTTCAGCATCGAGGTGGCGTTGCGTATGACCCGGGGATTGCCTCGGTAGCGGCGCACCTGCACCGGCACGGCATCACCCATGGCGACCTGTATGGCCACAATATCCTGTGGAATGAAGCGGGCGATTGCTTGCTGGGGGACTTTGGCGCGGCGTCGTTCCATGCCACGGCGGACACCTTGGAAACCCGCGCGCTGCAACGCATTGAAGTGCGGGCGTTCGGGGGTGTTGTTGGGGGAGTTGTTGGAGCGGGTTGAAGCGGGGGTGAGTGGGGAGCTGCTGGCGCTAAGGGACAGATGCTGTCAGCCGGATGTATTGGCGCGGCCTGGTTTCGAGGAAATTGAAGCGTTGCTGCAGTCTGCCTGAATAAACCCAATCGAAATGTGGGAGCTGGCTTGCCTGCGATAGCGGTCTATCAGTCACAGATGTGAAAGCTGACACTCCGCTATCGCAGGCAAGCCAGCTCCCACACTGGTCAAGCATTGACTCCAGTTGCTTAGCCAGCCAGCCCGACGAACATATCCTGCACGTCATCGTGGTTGTCCAAACCTTCCAGGAAGGCCTCAACCTCAGCCATCTGCTCATCGGTCAACCCGCTCACCGGGTTCTTCGCGATGTAGCCCAGCTTGGCCGACAGCACGGTGAAACCCTGCTCCGGCAACGCCTTCTGCACGGCATCCAGGTCGGTGGTCTCGGTGATGAACAAGGTGCTGCCTTCTTCTTCGCCGTCTTCGAAATCCTGGGCACCGGCTTCGATAGCGGCCATTTCCGGGTCAGCGTCCGGGGTGTCCGGCGAGGCTTCGATCAGGCCAACGTGGTTGAAGTCCCAGGACACGGAGCCGGAAGCCCCAGTTGCCCTTTGCGGAACGCCACGCGGATTTCCGCCACGGTACGGTTGATGTTGTCGGTCACGCACTCGACGATCAACGGCACCTGGTGCGGGGCGAACCCTTCGTAGGTCACACGGTGGTACTGCACGGTTTCACCCAGCAGGCCTGCACCTTTCTTGATGGCGCGTTCCAGTGTTTCCTTGGGCATCGAGGCCTTTTTGGCCTGCTCCACCACCAGACGCAGGTGGGCGTTGGTCGCGGTGTCGGCACCGTTGCGTGCGGCGATGGTGATTTCTTTCACCAGCTTGCCGAAGATCTTGCCCTTGGCATTGGATGCCGCTTCTTTATGTTTGACTTTCCACTGTGCGCCCATGACTCACTCTCTTTTCGTCCATCGCGCCCAAACGTCTACTGGCCGGCGCTTTGGGGGCAGAGTTTATAGCGCAAAAACCCATCGATCCACCAAAAAACCATCAAGGCACCCACTCGAAAAACGCCTGGATCAGGCGCAATGAGCGGCGGCGCTCCATGCAGCCAAGCATGTGCCGGTTGACCAGCCCGTTACCCTGTAGCGGGATGGCCTTGACTCGCGGGTCCGGGCTCACCTCCATCGACGACACCACCCCAATCCCCAACTCAGCGGCAACCGCCTCGGTGACCGCCTCGCGGCTGTCCAACTCCAGCAGCACCTTGGGCTGCACACCGGCGGCCTGGCAGGCGTCATCGAAGGTGCGCCGGGTGATGGAACTGGGTTCGCGCAGCACCATGATCACTTCGTTCAATTGCGCGAGGTCGATGCCCCGGACTGCGCCGCCCATGGATGATTGGCCGGCACCAAGGCGCAGATTCGCGATTTGCTCAAGGGCTGCAGATGCAGGCCGCTGCGCGGTTCCACCTCGGTGAGCACCGCCACGTCCGCGTGCTCGGACAGCAGCGCCGCCAAGGTTTCCTGGGCATTGCCCAAACGCAGGTTGACGGTGATGCCGGGGTAGCGCGCCCGCAGGCTGGCGATCATCGGCATCACCAGGTGCGGGCCGTCCGCCGCCACTTCCAGACGCCCGGTCAGTAATTGACGATTGGCCTCCAGCAGGGTCTGCGCTTCGTCCACCAGGCCAAAGATGGCCCGGGTAATCGCCGCCAGTCGTGCGCCCTCCTCGGTCAACTCCACGCACCTGGCGGTGCGGCGCAGCAACGGGATCTGGTAGTGCTCCTCGAGGGCTTTGATATGCCCGGTCACCGCAGGTTGGCTGATAAACAGCCGCGCCGCCGCACGGGTAAAACTGCCCTCGCGGGCCACGGCATCGAATGCACGCAGTTGGAACAGGTTCATAGCTATCGGCCTCACTGATAGCTCGCATAACAACAAACAATTTGATTGATGACAAGCCAAACTGCAATTTAGGCGCCGTAGATTCAGCCAAAGCTTTGCGAGGATTTGTGATGACCACCGCTGCGCCCATCCTGCTCACTCCCGGCCCCTGACCACCTCCGCCCGTACCCGCCAGGCGATGATGGTGGACTGGGGTTCATGGACGAGCGCTTCAACCAGCTCACCGCCAGCGTCTGCGAGCAATTGCTGGCAATCATCGACGGCGCCGACAGCCACCATTGCGTGCCGTTGCAGGGCAGCGGCACCTTCGCCGTCGAGGCCGCCATCGGTACGCTGGTGCCGCGCAATGGCAAGGTTCTGGTACTGATCAACGGCGCCTACGGCAAACGCCTGGCGAACATCTGCCACGTGCTGGGACGTGAGTTCAGTACCTTTGAAACCGCCGAAGACGAACCCACCAACGCAACCGACGTGGACCGCCTGCTGCACGCCGACAAGGCCATCACCCACGTCGCGTTGATCCACTGCGAAACCAGCACCGGCATCCTCAACCCGCTGCCCGAAATCGCCCAAGTCGTGAAACGCCACGGCAAGCGCCTGATCATCGACGCCATGAGCTCCTTCGGCGCACTGCCGATCGATGCACGTGCCGTGCCGTTCGACGCGCTGATCGCGGCTTCGGGCAAATGCCTGGAAGGTGTGCCAGGCATGGGTTTTGTGTTCGCCGACAAACAGGCGCTGTCCGCCGCCCAAGGCAACTGCCACTCGCTGGCGATGGACCTGTTCGACCAGCACGCCTACATGACCAAGACCGGCCAGTGGCGTTTCACCCCGCCGACGCACGTGGTCGCAGCCCTGCACGAAGCGCTGCTGCAATACGCTGAAGAAGGCGGCTTGCCCGCGCGTCATCAACGTTATGCGCGTAACTGTCAGGCGCTGCTGGACGGTATGGCCGAACTGGGCCTGCGCAGCTTCCTGCCCGAAGCGATCCAGGCGCCGATCATCGTGACCTTTCACGCGCCACAGGACCCGCGCTACCAGTTCAAGGCGTTCTACGAACGGGTCAAGGCCAAGGGTTTTATCTTGTATCCGGGCAAATTGACCCAAGTGGACACCTTCCGCGTGGGCTGCATCGGCCACGTCGATGCCACCGACATGCACGCCGCCGTCACCGCCATTGCACACGCCTTGCAGGCCATGGGCATCACCCTTTCTTCTTCTGGAGCACACGCATGAACTATCAAAACCCAACACCCTGCAAGCGGTGATCCTCGACTGGGCCGGCACCGTGGTCGACTTCGGCTCCTTCGCCCCCACGCAGATTTTTGTCGAGGCGTTTGCCGAGTTCGACGTACAGGTGTCCATCGACGAAGCCCGTGGCCCGATGGGCATGGGCAAGTGGGACCATATCCGTACCCTCTGCGACCAGCCGCAGGTTGCTGAACGCTACCGCAAGGCCTTCGGCCGTAAGCCGACGGATGATGACGTGACCGCGATCTACCAGCGCTTCATGCCACTGCAAATCGAGAAGATCGCCGAGCACTCGGCCCTGATTCCCGGCGCCCTCGACACCATTGCGCGGCTGCGCCTGAACGGGATCAAGATCGGTTCCTGCTCCGGTTACCCCAAGCAAGTCATGGACAAAGTGGTCGCCCTGGCCGCCACCAACGGCTATATCGCCGACCACGTGGTGGCCACCGACGAGGTGCCCAACGGTCGCCCTTGGCCGGCCCAGGCCCTGGCCAACGTGATTGCCTTGGGCATTGATGATGTGGCGGCCTGCGTGAAGGTCGACGACACCGTGCCGGGCATCCTCGAAGGTCGCCGCGCGGGGATGTGGACCGTGGCGTTGACCTGCTCCGGCAACGCGCTGGGCCTGACCTACGAGCAGTTCCGCGCCCTGGACGCCGCGACCTTGGCGAGCGAACGCACGCGCATCGAAACGATGTTCGAAGGTTCACGCCCGCACTACCTGATCGACACCATCAACGAGCTGCCAGCGGTGATCGCCGATATCAACCTGCGCCTGGCCCGCGGTGAAATGCCGCAAAGCCACTGATAGAGGTCAAGACAACGGCATTGCGCCAGGCAAAGCGCTCAAAACCGGCATACAGTTAAAGGACTCCGTCGCCAAAGAACGGAGGTTTGCCCTGATGAGTGAGGAACACAGCGATGCCGTGGAAAAACTCCGATACGCGTTACAGCACCATGTCGATTGCGTTGCACTGGTTGATGGTGGTGCTGCTGGCAGTGGTCTACGCCTGCATTGAGTTACGCGGGCAGTTCCCCAAAGGCAGTGGTGGGCGAACGTTGATCGTCGAAATGCACTTCATGTTCGGCCTCACCGTGTTTGTACTGGTATGGCTGCGCCTGTTTGCGCGCAGCCTGGGAATG
This sequence comes from Pseudomonas poae, assembly GCA_004000515.1. GTDB lineage: Bacteria > Pseudomonadota > Gammaproteobacteria > Pseudomonadales > Pseudomonadaceae > Aquipseudomonas > Aquipseudomonas cremoris. Next base: position 4,014,064 of record CP034537.1, on the reverse strand, counting down.
GCACCGAAGATCGTGCCCGCACCGCCGCAATGGCAAAGCCTGTTGGCAACCCTGATGCACTTTGCGTTGTACGCGTTGATGATCGGCATGCCGATTGCCGGCTGGCTGATCGTCAGTGCCGAGGGGCATTCGGTGATGTTCTACGGCATCGAGTTGCCGCCATTGATCGCCGAAAACAAGGCGCTGGCCAAGGAAATAGAAGGCTGGCACGTGCTGTTCGGCAAGGTCGGTTACTGGCTGATTGGGCTGCACGCGTTGGCGGGGATCTATCACCACTACATCCTGCGGGATAACACCGCGTTGCGGATGATGCCGGGTAAGCGCGCTAACTATTAAACCCTCGACGGCCTTGCAGGCCGCCGGTATGAATGAAGATCAGGCGAGTGCCGGGGCGAAAGCGCCCGGCCTCGACCTGCTGCTTCAATGCCAACAGCGCTTTGCCGGTGTAGAGCGGCTCCAGTGGCAAGCCGCACGCTTGCTCCGTGGTTTGAATAAACTCGAGCAACACCGGGTCGACCTTGGCGAAACCGCCTCGGCTAGCGTCGAACAGCTCGTACTCACCCTGCACGATAGCCTGCACGTTCTGCGCGATACCGTGGTCATCCGGCACCGCCATGGCGCCGTAAACCGGGTGCGCCCCCGCCTCCGCCAACACCAGCCCCGCCAGCGTGGTCCCCGTACCTGCCGCCAGCCACCACGCGTCGTAATCGTCCCAGCCCAACGTGTGCAACTGCGCGCGCGCCTGTTCGAGCAGCACGCCGCAACCGACCGCACCGGCAAGCCCGCCACCGCCTTCGGGCACTGGATGAAGATGCGGATAGTGCTCGCGCCACGGTTGCCAGAAATCCGGCTCATGCCGCGCACGATAGCCGCCATAGCCTAGCCAATGCAGTTGCATGCCAAAGGCTTTCAGGTCGTGGATGGTGGCGTTTTCTTGAGGGTTGCCGCGCAACAGGCCGACGGTGGGAAAACCAAAGCGTTTCCCCGCTGCCGCCAACGCATGCAGGTGATTGGAATACGCACCGCCCAGGCTGATGATGCCGTGGGCGCAGTGCGCTTGGGCCAAGTGCCCGGTGAGCTTGAACCACTTGTTGCCGCTGATCAGCGGGTCGATACAGTCCAGCCGTAACACGGCCAACTCCACACCTTGCAGCCAATCGAGCTGCAAGGGTTCAAGCGGGGCATTGGGAAGCCAATCGAAGGGGCCCATCGAAGTGCATCTGCGTCATAAAAGAGGCGGTAGTCTATCACCGCCCCTCCTTTGGCCTTACAGCTCGGCAGCGAGGCGTGAGCCCTGGTTGATAGCGCGCTTGGCATCCAACTCGGCCGCCACGTCAGCGCCGCCGATCAGGTGCACGTTCTGGCCTGCCGCAACCAGGCCGTCCTGCAGCTCGCGCAGCGGGTCCTGGCCGGCGCAAATGACGATGTTGTCCACCGCCAACACCTGCGGCTCGCCGTCGGCACCAATACGGATATGCAGGCCTTCATCGTCAATCTTCAGGTACTCGACGCTGTTGAGCATCTGCACGTGTTTATTCTTCAAGCCGGTGCGATGAATCCAGCCGGTGGTCTTGCCCAGGCCGTCGCCGACCTTGGAGGTTTTACGTTGCAGCAGGAACACATCACGTGCCGGGGCGTGAGGCTCAGGCTTGATACCGGCCACGCCGCCACGGGCTTGCAGTTGGGTGTCGATGCCCCACTCTTTCCAGAACGCTTCGCGGTCAAGGCTGGTAGACACGCCTTGGTGCACGAGGAATTCCGATACGTCGAAACCAATACCGCCCGCACCGATCACTGCCACGCGCTTGCCAACCGGTTTGCGTTCCAGGATCACGTCCAGGTAGCTCAGCACCTTGGCATTCTCGATGCCGGGAATCGCCGGCGTGCGCGGTGCAATGCCGGTGGCCAGGATGATCTCGTCATAGCCGCCCGCCTTGAGTTGCTCGACATCCACTCGGGTGTTGAGGCACAGCTCCACATGGGTGGTCTGCAACTTGCGCTTGAAGTAGCGCAGGGTTTCGAAGAACTCTTCCTTGCCCGGCACGCGCTTGGCGATATTGAACTGGCCGCCGATCTCGCTGGCAGAGTCGAACAGGGTCACTTGATGGCCACGTTCAGCCGCGACCGTGGCAGCGGCGAGGCCAGCAGGGCCGGCGCCGACCACTGCGATCTTCTTGATCTGCTTCACCGGCAAGTAATTCAGCTCAGTCTCATAACACGCCCGCGGGTTCACCAGGCAGGTGGTCAGCTTGCCGCCAAAGGTGTGGTCCAGGCAGGCCTGGTTGCAACCGATGCAGGTGTTGATTTCATCCGCACGCCCGGCCGCCGCCTTGTTGACGAACTCCGGGTCGGCAAGAAACGGCCGTGCCATCGAGACCATGTCCGCGTCGCCTTCGGCCAGGATTTGCTCGGCCACTTCCGGGGTGTTGATACGGTTGGTGGTGATCAGCGGAATCTGCACGGCGCCGCGCAGCTTGGCAGTGACTTTGCTGAACGCACCGCGCGGTACTTTGGTGGCGATGGTCGGGATTCGCGCTTCGTGCCAGCCGATGCCGGTGTTGATGATGGTCGCACCGGCGTTCTCGATGGCCTTGGCCAACTGCACGATTTCTTCCCAGGTGCTGCCACCTTCCACCAGGTCGAGCATCGACAGGCGGAAAATAATAATGAAGTTTGGGCCTACCGCGTCCCGCACCCGACGCACGATTTCCACTGCCAGACGCATGCGGTTTTCATAGCTGCCGCCCCAGCGGTCGGTGCGATGGTTGGTGTGCGCGGCAAGGAACTGGTTGATGAAGTAGCCTTCGGAACCCATGATTTCCACGCCGTCATACTCGGCGACCTGGGCCAGCAGCGAGCAGGTGACAAAGTCCTGGATCTGCTTCTCGATACCCTCTTCGTCCAGCTCCTTGGGCTTGAACGGGTTGATCGGCGCCTGGATCGCGCTCGGTGCAACCTGCTTGGGGCTGTAGGCATAACGGCCGGCGTGGAGGATCTGCATGCAGATCTTGCCGCCCGCTGCGTGCACCGCCTGGGTGACGATCTTGTGCTTTTGCGCTTCTTCGTCGGTGGTCAGCTTGGCTGCCCCCGCGTACACGCCGCCTTCATCGTTTGGACCAATGCCGCCGGTGACCATCAGGCCCACGCCGCCACGGGCACGTTCGGCAAAATAGGCCGCCATGCGCTCGAAACCACCGGGCTTTTCTTCCAGGCCAGTGTGCATCGAGCCCATCAGGGTGCGGTTGCGCAAGGTGGTAAAACCCAGGTCCAACGGGGCCAGCAGATGCGGGTAGGCAGCAGCGGTCATGGTCAAGCTCCACAACAGATCATCACGGGACGTGGCAGGCTCGAATGGCCCGCCATCGGTTTATGTCCCACAGACTAAGAGGCAGTGGACGACGGCTCAATGACCGAAACTGACAAGTTATTGATCCAAATGCACAGCGCCCCTTGGCAATCCGTTGCGCGGGCCCTACCCTAGTCGGCGAACCCTGCACACGGTCTGTTGTCTGTTGCCCCATGCGTAAACTTCTAGCTTTTACCGTCTCCCTGGCCTTGGTTGCCGCCATCGCCGCGTATCTGGTCTGGACCCAGGAGCGCCCCGTGGCGCATTACCTGTCGGACCTGCGGATCACCCTCGCCGTGAACGAAGGCCTGCCGGCCGATCGCGGCAACTTGCTGGGCATCCAGCCGGAGCTGTTCCCGGCGGATTACCAGAGCCTGGAGCGCCTGCACCTGAAACTCGCGGCCTACCTGCAAAAGGCCCGCGACCAGGGGTTGATCAACGACAAGACCATCGTGGTGCTGCCCGAGCACATCGGCACCTGGCTGATGCTCAAGGGCGAAAAGAATGAGGTGTACCAGGCGTTGCATGCAAAGGATGCGATGAACTGGTTGTCAGTCAGTAATCCACTGCAGTTTGCCCGCGCCTGGATCAGCGCGACCGGCGACAACCGCACCGATGACGCCTACCTGCGCATGAAGGCTTCCGGCATGGCCCGCGACTACCAGGCGCTGTTTGGCGGCCTGGCCAAGGAGTTTGGCGTCACCCTGGTGGCCGGCTCCATCGCCTTGCCCAACCCAAGTGTGAGCCAAGGACAATTGCAGGTCGGCCATGGCGCTTTGTTCAATGCCAGCCTGGTGTTCAACGCCGACGGCTTGCCCGTGGGCCAGCCCCAGCGCCAGCTCTACCCGATCTACGATGAGCGCGGGTTTATCGCACCCGGCGACGAAAACGTCGTGAGCGTGGTCGACACCCCGGCTGGGCGCTTGGGCGTGCTGGTTGGCAGTGACAGTTGGTACCCCGACAACTACCGCAAGCTCAACGAGCAAGGCGCGCAATTGATTGCGGTGCCGGCGTTCGTACTCGGTCGCGACACTTGGGACCGGCCTTGGCGCGGCTTCAAAAGCGTATCCACGCCGCCAGAAATCAGCCTCAGGCCCGAAGAACTCAGTGAGGGCGAAGCGTGGCGTCGCCTGACCTTGATCAGCCAACAACCCATCAGCCAAGCCGCTGCGGGCATGAGTGTGTTCCTGCGTGGGCAGTTCTGGGACCTGGGCACCGCCGGGCACAGCTTCCTGAGCAGCAACGGGCAGATCAGCGCCGACGACGGTGCCCGTGGCGCGCGTCTGTTGAATGTGTGGTTGTGAAGCCGGTACGGCTGGGGGATCTGTCGGTGGGCTTCGTGCACACCCTGGGCGATGCCATTCAAAGCCACGGCCTGGATCCGCAACCGCTGCTGCTGCAATACGGCCTTGATCCGGCACGCCTCGCCGAGGCCGGGGCACGCTTGTCGATCCCGCGCTACATGCGCCTGGGCCATGCAGCCATCCAACTCACCGGCAACCCCGGCCTGGGCCTGCGCATGGGCCAGCTCAGCCGTTTGAGCCAGGCGGGCCTTGCGGGCGTGACGGCGGCCCAAGCGCCCAATGTCCGCGAGGCCGCGCGCGCCCTCACTCGCTTCGAAGCGCTGTACGGCTCCAATTATCGCGGGCAATCGAGCTTTCATGAAGATGCCGAAGGCGCCTGGCTGCAGTTCTATTCCATCAGCCCGTATAACGCCTACAACCGCTTTGTGGTGGACTCGATCATTGCCGGTTGGCTGTTTCAGTTGTCGGCGTTGGTACAGCAACCGGTGCAGGCGCAACGCATCGAAATCGAGTTCGAAGCACCCGACTACAGCGAGCAGTACAGCGTGTTGGGGGACAGTCACCTACTGTTCGGCGCCGAGTCCAATCAACTGCGTCTGAACCAGCACACCCTGGCATTGCGCAACCCACAGCATTGTCCCAGTACCTGGCACCTGTTGTTGCAGCTGTGTGAACGGGAATTGAGCAGTTGACGCGCACCCGCAGCCTGCGCGAGCGCATCACCCGGTTGCTCGGGCCGATGCTCAATGGTGGCCGGGAACCCGACCTGGAAGAAGTGGCGGCACGCTTGAAGCTGCCTACCTGGACACTGCGCCGCAAACTGGCCGAAGAAGGCACTCAGTTCCGCGCGATTCTCAACGATACCCGCCGCGACCTGGCCATGACCTACATTCGCGATACGGAACTGGCATTCGGCGAAATAGCCTACCTGCTCGGTTTTGCCTCAGCCCAAGCGTTTCAACGGGCGTTCAGGCGGTGGAACAACCAGACCCCAGGGGAATTTCGCCGCAGTCAGCGGCATTCCGCCTGAAGTCGGTCTTACAGCTCGGTTGCGTCGTCTGCCGGTTCCAGCGGGTCCAGCTCAATCGCGTGGTACTCGAGCAGTTCTTCCTGGTAATCGTCCATGCTGGACTCCTTCTTGAATTAAAAGCGGCTGCAGATAAGTGACCTGCATCACCAGCTTAAAGTGCCGTCATCACAAAAAAATGTCGACGCCATGACGTTCCTGCGCTTCAGGATTAAACGTAGCAGCGTTGCAGGAATTTAGCACCTGGGTTTTCACCAACTATTGCAATCATTGCAATTGCAATCAAATACATTTCTCCAGTAGGGTATGGGCCTTCGCCATCAGGGGACTCAACCCATGCCCGCCTCTACCGCCCACGCGGCACAACTCTGCCTCGACGCTCTGGGCACTGCCGGCCAATCCTGCCATTCGCCGTTGTACACCGTGATGACCATGGCCAATACGCTGGAACTCTGCCGTCAGGCGTGGGTGATTCGGGGCCAGACACGCTCTCGGCGCCCGGGCAGTTGGCCCACCTGGTTTGCACGCAATACCTCGGAAAAGCCAATGCTGTACCTGCACAGCGCGGCATCGTCGGCGCAGTTGTGTGCCCTGTCGGAGGCCACGGCGCAGCGCGGCATTTTGTGCAACGACATCGAGAACCACCCTCCCCGTGGCCCAAGGGCGCACAGCCGTCCTTGCCTCTCTGGCTGACCACACATCCACGCTGCACACCGTACGACCCATCCTGCGGCGAAGAAGCCCGAGCGATTGTGCTGGCCGGGTTGCGCAACTTGTATGTCGAGGGCCAGCCGGGGTTTTACTACCTGGCGCTGCATGATCACGAGCGCGCAATGCCATTGGATGAAAGGGACCGTGAGGCGGCACTCCAGGGTATGTACCCCATCCAGCGCCGACCAAATGGTGATGTACGATTGCTCGGCGCGGGGCAGGCCCTTGAGGAGGTCATCCAGGCAGCGCAATTGCTGGAGCAGGATTGGGGAGTGACTTCGCAAGTGTGGAGCTGCCCCAGCTACACCCGATTAGCGCGCGAGGCAGCCGTCGCTGAGCGTTGGAATCGCCTGCATCCCACGGCCACCAAGCGTAGCTGCCACTTGCGCGAATGCCTTATGGGAAGCGAGGCGCCCGTGATTGCCGTCACCGGTTATCCGCAGCCGATCGTCGATCAACTGGCGGGGTACGTCGACGCAAGGTTTGTCGCGCTGGGACATGCGCCGAGCCGGTATTGGGTTGTGGTGTCGGCGCTAAGGGCGCTGGTGGAGGAAGAGCGCCTGGATTGGCGACAGGTCGAGATAGCGATGAATCGTTATGCACTGGAATGCAATTAGCTGTGGGAGCTGGCTTGCCTGCTCCCACAAGGGTTTTCGGTTGTTCGTTAGGTTTTGCGACGGCCACGGGTCTGCACACCCGCCTCCACCGCCATCCCCGCCGCTCGCTCCAACACATCGGCAAAGCCTTGGCGCTGCTCTGGCTCGATTTGCGACAGGAACAACTCATCCACTGTGCTCTCGTAGATCTTCCACATCTCTTTACGTAACACCCGCCCGGTATCCGTGATGGTGGCAAACGCCGCACGGCCGTCGCCGTCGGAACGCGAACGTACCACCAGGCCGTCCTTTTCCAGGCGGTCGACCAAGCGTGTCAGGTTGTAGCGCTCGATAGCCAGTACATCGGCCAGTTCGTGCATGCGGCGGGTGCCGTCGGGGCCGCTTTCCAGGCCCCACAACGCGTCATACCAGGCATAGGGCGGCAAGCCGGCATCGGCCAGGCGCCGTTCGATTTCACGGATGACCGTCCTGTGGGCCCTGACAAAACGGAACCATACATCAGGCTCTTTCGACGACATGCAACACCATCCGGGGAATTTCAAGAAGGTTGCAATAGTAGCTCATCCCGCGCTAGATTCGATCATGTAGTTGCAATTGCAATTACTTTGACGGCACTCCCACAAGGAGCCCGCCACTTGAAACCCGCCTACCCTGGAGCCTCACATGACCCCGAATAACGCAGTCAGACGCGACGACGATCCACAGGAAACCCGCGAGTGGTTGGAGTCCATCGAATCGGTGCTGTCCACCGAAGGCCGCCCGCGCGCTCATTACCTGATCGATCAGTTGCTGGATTTCGACGTGGCGCGGCATGGCGACTTCTACGGGCGGGTCACCACCCCTACGTCAACACCATCCCGGTGGACCGCCAACTGCCCTACCCCGGCAACCTGGCCATAGAACGCCGCACCAATGCCTACATCCGCTGGAACGCCATGGCGATGGTACTGCGTGCAGGCAAACACTCAGGTGTGGGTGGGCACATCGCGACCTATGCGTCAGCCGCCGTGCTGTATGACGTAGGTTTCGACCATTTCTTCCGTGGGCGTACCGACAGCTTCGACGGCGACCTGGTGTACATCCAGGGCCACTCCTCCCCAGGCATCTACGGGCGCGCCTACCTGGAAGGCCGCATCAGCGAAGCGCAGTTGGATAACTTCCGCCGCGAAGCCGGTGGCGAAGGCATTTTCCTCTTCTGGCAACCCGCACCCACAGGCTTGCTTCATGCGTTACCTGGAATTTCGTGACCTCAAGCAACACCAGGGCCGCAAAGTGTGGGCCTTCCTCGGTGATGGCGAAATGGACCAGCCGGAATCCCTGGCCGCCATCTCCCTGGCCGGGCGCGAGAAACTCGACAACCTGATCTTCGTGGTCAACTGCAACCTGCAACGCCTGGACGGCCCGGTGCGCGGCAATGCCAAGGTGATCCAAGAGTTCGAAAGCCTGTACCGCGCTGCTGGCTGGAACGTGATCAAGGTGATCTGGGGCGGTGGTTGGGATGCCCTGCTGGAAAGGGACAGGAGCGGCCTATTGCGCCAGCGCATGATGGAGTGCGTGGACGGCGACTATCAAAATTACAAATCCCAGAACGGCGCCTACGTGCGCGAACACTTCTTCGGTAAATACCCGGAGTTGCTTGCGCTGGTTGCGGATATGTCCGACGACGACATCTGGAAACTCTCACGGGGCGGGCATGACCCCGACAAGGTCTACAACGCCTACGCTGCCGCTGTGCGCCACACCGGCCAACCGACGGTGATCCTGGCAAAGACCGTCAAGGGTTTCGGCATGGGCGAAGCCGGCGAAGGCCAAAACATCAATCACCAACTGAAAAAGATGGGTGCCGACGCGGTGAAAGCCTTCCGCGACCGTTTCGACTTGGAAGTGGCGGATGAGCAGCTCGCCGACATCCCGTACATCAAGCCCGCCGCCGACAGCGAGGAAGCCCGCTACTTTGCTGCGCGCCGCCAAGCCTTGGGCGGTTATGTACCCGCGCGCCACAGTGCCGTCCAGTCGCTGCAGATCCCCGAGCTGAGCGCATTCGCCACCAGCTCAAGGACACCGGCGACCGCGCGATCTCCACCACCATGGCTTTTGTGCGCATCCTCGGCACCCTGCTCAAGGACCCGCACCTGGGCAAACTGATCGTGCCTATCGTGCCAGACGAATCGCGCACCTTTGGGATGGAAAGCCTGTTCCGTCAGATCGGCATACACTCCGCCGTCGGCCAGCTCTATACCCCACAGGACGCCGGGCAATTGAGCTACTACAAGGAGAGCAAAGACGGACAGATCATGCAGGAAGGCCTGAACGAATCCGGTGCCATTTCCTCATGGATTGCGGCGAGCACGTCCTACAGCAACCATGGCCTGATGACGGTGCCGTTCTACATCTTTTACTCGATGTTCGGCTTCCAGCGCGTAGGCGACCTGGCTTGGGCGGCGGGCGACGCACGCGCACGCGGCTTCCTGCTGGGGGCCACGGCGGGACGTACCACGCTGATGGGCGAAGGCTTGCAGCATGACGACGGCCATAGCCACATTCTGTCGTCGGTGATCCCGTGCTGCGTGTCCTACGACCCGACCTTTGCCTACGAGCTTGCAGTGATTATTCGCGAGGGCATGCGGCGCATGTATGTCGAACAGGAGGACATCTACTACTACATCACCCTGCTCAACGAAAACTACCCACACCCGGCCATGCCCGAAGGTGTCGAGGATGGGATTCTCAAGGGCATATACCGACTGAGCGCAAGCGAACAACCACAGGTGCAACTGATGGGCAGCGGTTCGATCCTGCGGGAGGTGATCGCCGCCGCTGAGTTGCTGGAAAAGGATTTCGCCGTGCGCAGTGCCGTGTGGAGCGCGACCAGCCTCACCGAGTTACGCCGTGAAGGGCATGCCGTAGAACGCTGGAACCTGCTGCACCCGGAAAGCGAGCCGCGTGTGAGTTATGTGGAACAATGTTTGGCCAACGAAGCTGGACCGCTGGTGATCGCCACGGATTACATGAAGCTATTCGCCGACCAGATCCGCCCATTTGTACCGGGCCGACGCTTTGTCGCGCTGGGTACCGATGGCTTCGGGCAATCGGATACGCGGGAAACCTTGCGGGCGTTCTTTGAGGTAGATCGCTACTTCATCGCACTGGCGGCCTTGAAGGCGTTGGCGGATGACGGCGTGATCGGCCGCGATAAAGTCAGTGAGGCGATCAGGCGCTACGGGATCAACGTCGACAAGGCCGACCCCGTAGCGGTCTGATTTACTGCGCGGGCGTCGGCAGCGGTGGAATCGCTTCTGTCGGCGCTGGCAGTTCTGGGTTGGTCGTCGCGGGCGCGGCGGCCGGCTCTTCATGCGGCGCAATCGGCGCAGGCTCGACAGGCGGTGCGACCGGCTCCGACGCTGCGGGCTCTGCCTTCGGCGCCTCGACCTTCTCGGCAGCCGGTGCGACTTTTGGCTCCGGCACGCCCAAGTCAGCCTTTGGCTTCTCGGCAATGTGCTCGGCCTTCTTCACCTCTTGCGGCAAGAACACGTCCACCAGCGCAAAGTAACGCTCGTAGAACTTCGGTGCGGACACGGTTTCGCTGGCCACCTTCACCATCGAGTCATCCGTGGAGCCAATCGGCATCGATACCGACCCCAACACGCCCACGCCCAGGCTCGCCGAGTTGTTGACCTTCTTCAGCGCATAGCGGTCCTGCAAGGCGTTGGCGAACATCGTCGAATGGTTGGTGCCTTTGCCATCATCGGCACACACCACGTTGAAGCTGATCTGCAGATGGGTCTCGCCGGTCTGCTGGAAACTCTTGTTACCCACCACCAGCTTCGGGTCGCTGCTGGTAATGATGTAGCCCTGGCTCAGCAAGGCGCGGCGCGCGGCTTCACACGCTGCCACATCACTGACCGGGTAATCGCGCGAAAACGTGCCGGAGTCGTCGAAATTCTCATGTTCATAAATAGCGGTCTTGGGTGACGAGCAGCCCGCGGCGCCCGCCAGCACCAGCGCCAGCCCGAGGCTACGCAAGTGAAATGATGTCGACATTGAAAATCCTGAGGAAAACGGTCCGGGCGGTATTGTGCAACAGAACGAGGCCTTGGCGCGCGCATTCCTGTCGGTAAAACGTCACAGGCCTACGCGACGGTGCCTGCAGGAAAAAGCCCTGCACACATATGATCAATAAACACGCGCAATTTGGCCGAGGCATGGCGGCTTGATGGCCACAACATCCAGAAACTGCCACGGTGCTCCAGGTAATCATCCAATACCCGTTGCAGGCGCCCCTCCCCACGGCCCTGTTGACCATGTAATCCGGCAGGCAGGCAATGCCCAACCCCTCGTGCACCACATGGTTGAGGGATTCGATGGTGGTGCTGACCAACGGAGCGCGCAAGACCGGCTCTGCGGCGCCGGGCGCAAGACGCAATGGCCAAGGCTCCAGTTTGCCTGTCGCGCAGAATTTGTGACGCAGGCAGGCGTGGTCGCTCAAGTGGTGGGGGTGCTGCGGAGTGCCGTGCTGAACGAAGTAAGCCGGGGTGCCCACCAACACCAATTGGTAGTGCCCCAGGTGGCGGGCCATCAGCCGTGAATCTTCCGGTTTGCCGGTGCGAATGACCGCGTCGAACCCCTCTTCGATCACGTCTACCATACGGTCGGAAAAATCCACATCCAGCTCGATCTCAGGGTAAGCACGCATGAAGTCGCTGAGCACCGGCATCAACAACCCACGCACCTGCGGCAGACTGATGCGCAACTTGCCCCGAGGCGTCGCACTGGCTTCGGTTAGCTCGCATTCGGCGGCCTCGACCTCGGCCAGGATACGCCGCGAGCGTTCAAGGAATAACGTGCCTTCGCCGGTGAGCGTGATACTGCGCGTACTGCGATGAAACAACCGCACGCCCAGGCGCTCTTCCATACGCGCGATACTTTTGCCCACCGCCGAGGATGACACGCCCAAGACGCGCCCCGCAGCCGTGAAACTGCGGGTCTCTGCGACCTGCACAAATACCGAAAGGCTGCCCAAACTGTCCATGATGTGACCCTGCATTACGGACGACTGTGTCCGATAAGTTCGGAACCTTAGCCTGTTTTTCCGCAGACGGCAGCCCCCTACTCTGCGTCCTTGCCCTTTGCATGGATACAGCGTCATGACTTCACTTGTTAGCGACTCCCCGGATACGCTGCCGCTGGGCGGCTTGCTGGCACTGGCCAGTGCGGGCTTTATTACCATCCTCACTGAGGCCATGCCCGCCGGGCTGTTGCCACAGATGGGCGAAGGCCTGGGCGTGTCGCCTGCACTGGTTGGCCAACTGGTCACCCTCTACGCATTGGGCTCATTGCTGGCAGCCATTCCCCTGACGTTGCTGACCCGCGGTTGGCGTCGACGTCCGTTGTTGCTGCTCGCCATCGGCGGTTTTGCCTTGGTCAACAGCGTGACCGCCTTATCCAGTCACTATGGGCTGACGTTGGTGGCACGCTTCTTTGCAGGGGTATTCGCCGGGCTGCTGTGGGCGTTGCTGGCTGGTTATGCCAGCCGGATGGTTGCACCACATCTGCAAGGTCGTGCGATTGCCGTGGCGATGCTTGGCGCACCACTGGCCTTATCACTGGGCGTGCCAGCCGGCACCTTGCTGGGTACCGTTGTGGGCTGGCGCCTGAGTTTTGCGATCATGACCGGGCTGACACTGATACTGCTGGTCTGGGCGCGTTGGCAGCTCCCGGATTTTGCCGGCCAGCCCGCCGAAAATCGCATGGGGTTGCGCCAGGTGCTGACCTTACCCGGCATTCGCCCGGTGCTGTGGGTGACCTTTACCTACGTGCTAGCCCACAACATTCTGTACACCTACATCGCCCCACTGCTAGTGCCTGCAGGGATTGCAGTGGAAATCGATCGGGTCCTGCTGGTGTTCGGCCTGGCGGCACTGCTGAGTATCTGGCTGGCTGGCGTGCTGATCGACCGGTGGCTGCGCGTTTTGCTGTTGATCAGTTGTGCGCTATTCGGCCTGATCGCTGTAGTGCTGGCGTTCTGGATCAGTGTGCCTGCGATCGTCTATTTTGCGGTCGCATCGTGGGGCCTGGCGTTTGGCGGCCTGCCGGCCTTGCTGCAAACGGCACTGGCCAAGTCGGCGGGAGAATCAGCCGATGCCGCGCAATCGATGCTGGTGACCGTATGGAACCTGGGCATCGCCGGCGGTGGCTTGGCGGGCGGTGTACTGCTTCAAGGCTGGGGCGTCACGGCCTTTCCATGGGCAGTCATTTTGCTGATGTTGCTTGCCCTGATCGGCGCGTCAAAGACGGCGACCCAACAACTGAGCCGGCCATCCCTTCACGTCAAGCACTGAGATTCGCGTATACCCGCAAGACTCGTAGAAACGTACCAACGCACCGGAACCACCTGCATAGCAATCCACCCGTAGGCGCTGCACGCCTGCAGCGCGCGCGCAGTCGTCGGCAAAGGCCATCAGGCGTCGGCCAACTCCGCGCGCGTACTCGCCACGTGCAGCAATCAACAATCGCACATAAACCTCCGGCTCAGTCGCTGGAGGCACATAGGGCATCGACTCGCCCAACACCAGCGCAGCCAGGATACAACCGTCAGGACCCTCGACGACCCACGCTTGCGGCATCGCGCAAGCTTGCGATACTTGCTCGATCCGCCGGGGCAAAGCAGACCAGGGCTCAGTGCCCCATTGAGCGTCATTGCCCATGCCGACGAACCAGGCAATCACTTCGTCAAACACCTGTAGCACCGCAGGAGCATCCGCCACACTGGCGCGGCGAATCAGCCACCCATCCATTCCTTGAACCGACACGCTCGACACTCCTTCCCAGGTGATAGCGCTCGCGCGCTCAGTACGTTCACTCTAGCGCACATAAAAAAGCCCCCGGTCTTTTCAGGCCGGGGCTTCTTGTTCAAAGCGACATCAGAACTTCTTGATGTCAGCCTTTTCTTCCAACTGCTTGCGGTACGCCGCGAAGTCTTGCTGGCCAACACGGGAGGCGAGGAAGCGGCGGATTTGCGCTTTTTCTTCGTCCGTTGGAGCAGCCGCTTCGTTAACACCATTCAAGCGCACGATCACCAGGCTACCATCGGCCAGGGTCACGGTGGTGAAGGTCGGCTTGTCCTTGGCCGCAGGCTTAGGCATGCGGAACAGGGCTTGCAGCACGGCAGGCTCGATCGCTTCCTGATTACGGGTAGCAGCTTCGGTAACCTTCCACGCCTGACCGTCGACCGGCTGATTCAGCGGGGTCTTGCCATCGCGCAGGCTGGCGATCAACTCGTCAGCATGAGCCTTGGCAGCCGCGCTGGCGCGCTCCTTGGTCATCTGGGTGCGGATCGCTGCAGCGACGCTTTCCAGCGGCAGTTGCGCAGGCTTCAAGTGCTCCTTGGCACGCAGCACAATGATGGTTTCCGGGTCCAGTTCGATAGCGGAACTGTTGGCACCTTCATCCAGCACTTCCGGGCTGAATGCAGCGGTGACCACGGCACGATTGGCCGCAACACCTTCGCCACCTTCACGGCCAAACGGCGCAGAGGTACGCACGGTCAGCTTCAGGTCGGACGCTGGCTGTGCCAGGTCGGAGGCTTCGAATGCCGCGTCTTCCAATTGCTTGGTCGCCTCGACATAACGCTGCTCAACCTGTTGGGTCTTGAGCTCTTTGGTCAGCTTGTCTTTCAGGCTGGAAAAGGTCGGCACTTGAGGTGCTTCAACGCCCAGCAGCTTGATCAGGTGCCAACCAAAGGTGCTACGCACCGGTGCTGAAACCTGGTCCTTGTTCAACGCGTACAAGGCGGTTTCGAAGTCCGGGTCGTAGACGCCTGGGCCGGCAAAGCCAAGGTCACCACCATTGCTGGCCGAACCTGGGTCTTGGGAGAACTCCTTGGCCAGGGCCTCGAACTTCTCGCCTTTGGCCAGGCGTGCCTGGATCTCTTCGATCTTGGCCTTGGCTTGGGCGTCAGTGACCTTGTCGTTGACTTCAATCAGGATGTGCGCCGCACGACGCTGTTCAGCGAGGTTGGCGGTTTCTTTCTGATAGGCAGCCTGCAGTTCATCGTCCTTGACGGTCACCTGGTCGAAGAAAGACGACTTCTTCAGTTCCAGGTAGTCGATGACCACTTGATCCGGCGTCATGAACTCTTTGGCGTGCTGGTCGTAGTAAGCCTTGACCTCGTCGTCGGTGATCTTCACCGCCGCAGGGTTGGCCTTGATGTTGACGGTGGCGAAGTCGCGGGTCTGTTTTTCCAGACGGGCAAATGCCAGCACCTCGGCGTCGGTCACGAAACCGCTGCCGGCGATACCTGCACGAACCTGGCCGATCAGCATTTCCTGAGTCAGCATCTGACGGAACTGCATGCGGCTGTAGCCCAGTTGACGGATCACCTGGTCAAAGCGTTCGGCGCTGAACTTGCCGTCCACCTGGAATTCCGGAGTCTGCAGGATCACCTGGTCCAGTGCCGCTTCAGAGAAGCCAAACTTGGAATCAGCCGCGCCTTGCAGCAGCAGCTTGCGATCGATCAGACCTTTAAGGGCCGCTTCGCGCAGCAATTTTTCATCCAGCAGCGAAGCATCGAAATCCTTGCCCAGCTGTTGCATCAGCTGGCGACGTTGCATGTCGACGGCCTGGCTCAGCTCGGTCTGGGTGATTTCTTCACCGTTGACCTTGGCCACGTCCTGCTTGTTGTTACCCGAAGCCTGGAAAATGGCTTCGATACCGGTGAACGCCATCAACGCGACGATGATCCCGATAATGGTCTTGGCAATCCAGCCTTGTGAATTGTCCCTGATATTTTGCAGCATGCGTCCCCCAGAAACGGTTGATCTTCAAAAATAGGCAACCGTGGAGCGTGGGTAGAGTACGGATATAAGAAAGGCGCATCCTAGGATGCGCCTTCTCGCAACTGGCGGAGCGGACGGGGCTTGATTTCTCCCCCCGGCGTGGCGACCCGATGGATACGTGGGTCAGCTGCCGCTCCGCTGCCAGGTCGAACCTGCGTTCGACCCGGGTAGGTAAGGCTTGAGCGAAGCTTAGTTAACGGCTTCTTTCAGGGCTTTACCGGCTTTGAAACCTGGTTTCTTGGCAGCAGCGATTTGCAGTGCTTTGCCAGTCTGTGGGTTACGGCCAGTGCGAGCTGGGCGGTCAGTCACAGAGAAAGTACCGAAGCCTACCAGTACCACGGAGTCGCCGGCCTTCAGAGCGCCAGTGACGGATTCGATTACTGCATCCAGCGCACGGCCAGCAGCAGCTTTCGGGATATCAGCGGATGCAGCGATAGCATCAATCAGTTCCGACTTGTTCACTCTAAGTCCCCTTATATATCTATTGAGTATGATTCTAAGTTTTTTGGTGAAAGCAAAAACCAGTGCTGAATGGCCTACAGACACTTAAGAGCCGCTTTATAACAAGGGCTCTAAAAAGCTGTCAAGGAAGCCCCCAGGCTTAACCGCATTAATGCGTGCTAATTCTTTCCTTGGAATCAGACTCGCGTTTTTCGTCCTTTGCAACTATCTCCGGAGCCACATCCGGCAAGGGCTCCGGCGCGTATTGCAGCGCAATTTGCAGGACCTCGTCAATCCATTTAACCGGTTTAATCTGCAGATCTTGCTTGATATTGTCAGGAATTTCCTTCAAGTCGCGAACATTCTCTTCGGGAATGATCACGGTCTTGATGCCACCCCGATGTGCGGCCAGCAATTTCTCTTTAAGGCCACCAATGGCCAGTACTTGGCCACGCAAGGTGATTTCACCCGTCATTGCCACATCAGCACGCACCGGAATGCCGGTCAACGCCGATACCAGGGCCGTGCACATGCCCACGCCAGCGCTAGGGCCGTCTTTGGGCGTCGCCCCTTCCGGCATGTGGATGTGGGTGTCGTGCTTCTCGTGGAAGTCCAGGGGGATCCCCAGGCTCTTGGCGCGGCTGCGCACCACGGTCTGCGCGGCTGTGATGGACTCGACCATCACGTCACCGAGGGAACCGGTCTTGATCAGTTGCCCCTTGCCCGGGATCACTGCGGCTTCGATAGTCAGCAACTCGCCGCCCACCTGAGTCCACGCCAAGCCTGTCACCTGCCCGACTTGATCCTGCTGCTCAGCCAGGCCGTAACGGAATTTACGTACGCCCAGGAAGTGCTCCAGGGAATCCGCCGTCACCTTCACCGAGAAGCGTTTTTCCAGCGCATGCTCCTTGACCGCCTTACGGCAGATCTTCGCAATCTGGCGCTCCAGGCCCCGTACACCGGCCTCGCGGGTGTAGTAGCGCACGATGTCACGGATCGCCTCGACCTCAAATTCGATCTCGCCTTTCTTCAGGCCGTTGGCCGAAGTCTGCTTGGGCGCGAGGTATTTGACCGCGATGTTGATCTTCTCGTCTTCGGTGTAACCCGGTAGACGAATCACCTCCATCCGGTCCAGCAAAGCTGGCGGGATGTTCATGGAGTTGGAGGTGCACAGGAACATTACGTCGGACAGGTCGTAGTCGACTTCCAAGTAATGATCGTTGAAATTGTGGTTCTGCTCGGGGTCGAGCACTTCCAGCAGAGCCGACGCCGGATCGCCACGCATGTCGCTGCCCATTTTGTCGATTTCATCGAGCAGGAACAGCGGGTTGCGCACACCCACCTTTGTCATCTTTTGAATCAATCTTCCTGGCATCGAACCGATATAAGTACGGCGATGGCCACGAATTTCGGCTTCGTCACGCACACCACCAAGAGCCATGCGCACGAATTTACGGTTGGTGGCGTTGGCAATCGACTCCGCCAAGGAGGTTTTACCCACACCAGGCGGGCCAACCAGGCACAACACGGGACCACGAATCTTCTTCACGCGCTTTTGCACGGCGAGGTATTCGAGGATGCGTTCCTTGACCTCTTCAAGACCGTAGTGGTCGGCGTCGAGGATGTCCTCGGCACGTGCCAAGTCCAGGCGCACTTTGGTCTGGGCTTTCCACGGCACCTGCACCAGCCAGTCGATGTAGGAGCGAACCACGGTGGCTTCAGCTGACATCGGCGACATTTGCTTGAGCTTGTTCAACTCGGCAGTGGCTTTGGTCAGAGCGTCTTTCGGCAGGCCTGCGGCGTCGATGCGCTTTTTCAGCTCTTCGATTTCGTTGTGGCCTTCCTCGCTGTCGCCGAGTTCCTTCTGAATGGCCTTCATCTGCTCATTCAGGTAGTACTCGCGCTGGCTGCGCTCCATTTGCTTCTTCACACGACCACGGATGCGTTTTTCGACTTGCAGCAAGTCGATTTCGGCATCCAGCAGCGCCAACACGTGCTCAACACGGGCCGACAGGTCGATAATTTCGAGAATGTCCTGCTTCTGCTCGATCTTCAGCGCCATGTGCGCAGCCATGGTGTCCACCAGGCGGCTTGGCTCATCGATACTGTTGAGGGACGACAGGACTTCAGCCGGGACCTTCTTGCCCAACTGCACATACTGCTCGAACTGCGAGAGCAGGCTGCGTACAAAGACTTCGGACTCACGCTCAGGGGCTTCGACTTCGTCGATCAGCGCCACTTCGGCGCGCAGGTGGCCGTCCACCTCCATGAAGCGCTCGACCGCGCCGCGTTGCTCACCTTCCACCAGCACCTTGACGGTGCCATCGGGCAGCTTGAGCAGCTGCAAAACAGTCGCAATGGTGCCGACGCGATACAGGGCGTCTTCGCCCGGATCATCATCGGCAGGATTTCTTTGGGCCAACAGCAGGATCTGCTTGTCGCCCGTCATCGCTGCCTCAAGGGCTTCGATAGACTTCTCGCGCCCCACGAACAGCGGGATAACCATGTGCGGATAGACGACGACATCACGCAACGGCAGGAGAGGCAATTCGATGGTGGTCTTCATGATTTCGCCTCTATGACAGATGAAAAATAAGCTTGAAACCAAGATGGGGCTGCATGCAAAAAAACAAGCTTATTGCCAGCAGTTAAACGCAGGAAACATCTCACGACAAAAAACGCTTCAAAAACAAAGGGGCCCCTAAAGGCCCCTTGTTTGTACCGCAACTGCAAAACGCTTACGCGTCTGGCGCAGCCTTGGCAGCCGGCTCACTGTTTTCGTAGATATACAGTGGCTTGGACTTACCCTCTATAACGCTTTCATCAATCACCACTTTACTCACCTCAGACTGCGAGGGGATTTCGTACATGGTGTCGAGCAACACGCCTTCGAGGATCGAACGCAAACCACGTGCACCGGTTTTACGCTCCAGTGCCCGCTTGGCCACCGATTTGAGCGCGTCGGTACGGAATTCGAGGTCTACCCCTTCCATTTCGAACAGCTTGGCGTATTGCTTGGTCAGGGCGTTCTTCGGCTCGGTGAGGATCTGAATCAGAGCAGCCTCATCCAACTCGTCCAACGTGGCCAGGACCGGCAGACGGCCTACGAATTCCGGGATCAGACCGAACTTGACCAGATCGTCAGGCTCGACTTCACGCAGGGACTCGCCTACCTTCTTGCCTTCTTCCTTGCTGCGTACTTCGGCACTGAAACCAATGCCGCCACGGGTCGAACGCTGCTGGATAACTTTTCCAGACCGGAGAACGCACCGCCACAGATAAACAGGATGTTGCGCGTATCAACCTGAAGGAATTCCTGCTGTGGGTGCTTGCGGCCGCCTTGTGGCGGTACGGAAGCAACCGTGCCTTCGATCAGTTTCAACAGGGCTTGCTGCACACCTTCACCGGAAACATCCCGAGTGATCGACGGGTTGTCGGACTTGCGCGAAATCTTGTCGATTTCGTCGATGTAGACAATACCCATCTGGGCCTTCTCTACGTCGTAGTCGCACTTCTGCAGCAGCTTCTGAATGATGTTCTCGACGTCCTCACCCACGTAGCCAGCCTCGGTGAGGGTGGTAGCGTCGGCAATGGTAAACGGAACGTTCAGCAGACGAGCGAGGGTTTCTGCAAGCAGGGTTTTACCCGAGCCTGTAGGACCGATCAGCAAGATGTTGCTCTTGCCGAGCTCGACTTCGTCGCCTTTCTTGTCACGCTGGTTCAAGCGCTTGTAGTGGTTGTATACCGCTACGGCCAGAACCTTCTTTGCACGCTCTTGACCAATCACGTACTGGTCAAGGATGCCGCTGATTTCTTTAGGCGAAGGCAATTTATGCGCACTGCTCTCGGCCTGGGCTTCCTGCACCTCCTCGCGGATGATGTCATTGCACAGGTCGACGCACTCGTCGCAGATAAACACCGAGGGGCCGGCAATCAATTTGCGTACTTCATGCTGGCTTTTGCCGCAGAAGGAGCAATAGAGCAGCTTGCCGTTGTCCTCGCCGTTGCGGGTGTCAGTCATTCGTTCGATCCAAATCCGATAGGCTTGCAACACAAGATGAAGGCTTATGCGGGCTTTTTCAAGCCCGCCAGTGGTCGGACATGCCGACCAGCCCTATTTTGAGCGGCTTATATTAAGCGGGGCGCTTGTCGATCACTGCGTCGATCAACCCATAATCACGTGCGGCTTCGGCGCTCATGAAATTGTCGCGGTTGGTGTCGCGCTCGATTTCTTCCAGGGTGCGCCCGCTGTGCTTGGCCATCAGCGTGTTGAGACGCTCACGAATAAACAGGATTTCCTTGGCGTGGATTTCGATGTCCGACGCCTGACCCTGGAAAACCGCCCAGTGGCTGGTGAATCATCACGCGGGAGTTCGGCAGACAGAAACGCTTGCCCTCGGCACCCGCGGTCAGCAGGAAAGCGCCCATGCTGCAGGCCTGGCCGATGCAGGTGGTCGATACGTTTGGCTTGATGAACTGCATGGTGTCGTAGATCGACATGCCCGCTGTCACCGAACCGCCTGGGGAGTTGATGTAGAGATGGATGTCCTTGTCCGGGTTTTCCGCTTCAAGGAACAGCAGTTGCGCACAGATCAGGTTGGCCATGTAGTCCTCTACAGGGCCCACCAGAAAGATCACTCGCTCCTTGAGCAGGCGCGAGTAGATGTCGTAGGCGCGTTCGCCACGAGCGGACTGCTCGACAACCATCGGGACCAGGCCGCCAGCGGCCTGGATATCAGAGTTCTGCTGAATATAGGAATTACGGAACATGCTCTGCAGTTACTCCCAAATAGTCATGTCTTGAAAACGCATAAGCCAGCGCGAGGCTGGCTTATGGTTGTATTTCCAACGAGTTGGACAATCAGTCGGCTTGTGCTGCTTCCGCCGGTTTGACTGCTTCTTCGTAAGAGACCGCTTTGTCGGTCACCTTAGCCTTCTGCAGAACAGTATCCACAACTTGTTCTTCCAGCACAACCGAACGTACTTCGTTCAGCTGTTGGTCGTTCTTGTAGTACCAAGCCACGACCTGCTCAGGCTCCTGGTAGGCCGAAGCCATTTCCTGGATCATTTCGCGAACGCGATCTTCGTCAGGCTTGAGGTCGAATTGCTTGACCACTTCAGCCACAACCAGACCCAGCACGACACGGCGCTTGGCTTGTTCTTCGAACAGCTCGGCCGGCAGTTGGTCAGGCTTGATGTTGCCACCAAACTGCTGAACAGCTTGTACGCGCAGGCGATCCACTTCGTTGGACAGCAGCGCCTTAGGCACTTCGATCGGGTTGGCAGCCAGCAGGCCGTCCATAACCTGGTTCTTGACCTTGGACTTGATGGCCTGACGCAGTTCGCGCTCCATGTTCTTGCGAACTTCGGTGCGGAAGCCTTCGATACCGGTTTCCTTGATACCGAATTGAGCGAAGAACTCTTCGTTCAGCTCTGGCAGCTTAGGCTCGGAAACGCTGTTGACGGTCACGGTGAACTCGGCGGCTTTGCCAGCCAGGTCCAGGTTCTGGTAGTCAGCAGGGAAAGTCAGGTTCAGAACGCGCTCTTCGCCGGCTTTAGCGCCAACCAGGCCGTCTTCGAAACCCGGGATCATGCGGTTGGAACCCAGCACCAGCTGAGTACCCTTGGCGGAGCCGCCAGCGAATACTTCGCCGTCAACCTTGCCAACGAAATCGATGTTCAGTTGGTCTTCGTTCTGGGCAGCACGATCGACCGCTTCGAAACGAGTGTTCTGCTTGCGCAGGATTTCCAGCATGTTGTCCAGGTCGGCATCAGCCACTTCAGCGCTCAGGCGCTCTACGGCGATGGACTCGAAACCGGCAACGGTGAACTCTGGAAATACTTCGAAAGTAGCGACGTATTCCAGGTCCTTGCCAACTTCCAGGGACTTAGGCTCGATCGAAGGCGAACCAGCTGGGTTCAGCTTGTGCTCAACAACAGCCTCGTAAAAAGAAGCCTGGATCACGTCGCCAACAGCTTCCTGACGCGCATCAGCACCAAAACGGCGCTTGATTTCGCTCATTGGCACTTTGCCTGGACGGAAACCAGCGATCTTGGCCTTCTGGGCAGTCTGCTGCAGACGCTTGTTGACCGCAGTCTCGATACGCTCAGCCGGAACGGTGATGCTCAGGCGACGTTCGATAGCAGTAGTATTTTCAACAGAAACTTGCATGGATATTCCTCGTTGCACAGACGTTAGCCGGCCATTTCCGACCCCAATCAAGGGCATGCATTCTAGTGGGTCAAACTCAAGAAGTCACCCTACTGAAAACTCACCCGAAAACAGCCGGCAATTTATCGGTACGAAGGCACTGAAGTACCTCGCCCCGGTGACAAATACATCCCATCACGCCAGGGCTCTGCGCCGCCCCTTCTATATATAGAAGAGGTCGTCATCCATCTCCCTGACGGCCCACCCCGCAAACAGGGCGAGCAGGCAGCGCGGCATCATCGAGACACATAAATACGATGAAACGCCCTGCCGCTGCGACCCAGCACCTGCAGTCGCGAATATCAGAACCGCTAAAACCAAAAGGCGCCAGACTGTTAAATCTGGCGCCTTTCGAATATGGGGTGGACGAAGGGGATCGAACCCTCGACAACGGGAGTCACAATCCCGTGCTCTACCAACTGAGCTACGCCCACCATATTGCATTAACAAAGAACTCATACATCTTCTTTGTTGAACCTCACCTTACCTGACGGTAGGGCGACGCCTTGAAATTGGTGCGGATGAAGAGACTCGAACTCTTACGCCTCGCGGCGCTGGAACCTAAATCCAGTGTGTCTACCAATTCCACCACATCCGCGCTTGAAGCTCTTAAAGCAAAGGCGCCAGACGATTAATCTGGCGCCTTTTCAGAATATGGGGTGGACGAAGGGGATCGAACCCTCGACAACGGGAGTCACAATCCCGTGCTCTACCAACTGAGCTACGCCCACCATATAGCGCTACTTGTGCCAAAGCTGCCTAATGGCGCACCCGGCAGGACTCGAACCTGCGACCATCCGCTTAGAAGGCGGATGCTCTATCCAGCTGAGCTACGGGCGCCTGATTAATCTGTATTCTATTAGGACTACAAACTAAGTGCTTCCAGCCTTGCAGAACAACCATCTATTCTGCTCGACCTTCTTAACCAGTGCTAGGCTGTGCCCGACAAGTGCGACGAATAGTATAGAGGGCCTCGAAACCCGTCAAATCTTTTTTGAAAAAAATTCATTTTATTTAAGGGGTTAGGGCAATTTGCAGACCAAGCGCCTTTGCCCTCACGCCATGGCATGCGAGAATGCGCGCACTTTTCTTCCCCCCTCTCGATGGTTAATCACGCGTAATGACTGCACAACTTATCGACGGCAAATCAATCGCCGCCAGCCTGCGCCAGCAGATCGCCAAACGAGTCACCGAGCGCAGCCAGCAAGGCCTGCGCACGCCTGGTCTCGCGGTGATCCTGGTCGGCAGCGATCCTGCCTCTCAGGTTTATGTCTCGCACAAGCGTAAAGACTGTGAAGAGGTCGGCTTTATTTCCAAGGCCTACGACCTGCCTGCCGAGACCTCTCAACAGGCGCTTACCGACCTGATCGATGGCCTCAACGACGACGCTGGCATCGACGGCATCCTGCTGCAACTACCGCTACCAGAGCACCTGGATGCATCCAAATTGCTGGAGCGTATCCGCCCGGACAAAGACGTCGACGGTTTCCACCCTTATAACGTCGGCCGCCTGGCCCAGCGTATCCCGCTGCTGCGCCCATGCACCCCGAAAGGCATCATGACCCTGCTGGAAAGCACCGGTGTCGACCTTTACGGCCTTGATGCCGTTGTCGTCGGCGCGTCCAACATCGTCGGTCGCCCGATGGCCATGGAGCTGCTGCTGGCCGGCTGCACCGTGACCGTCACCCACCGTTTCACCAAAGACCTCGCCGGCCACGTCGGGCGAGCCGACCTGGTGGTTGTCGCCGCCGGCAAGCCAGGCCTGGTCAAGGGTGAGTGGATCAAGGAAGGCGCCATCGTTATCGACGTAGGCATCAACCGCCAGGAAGACGGCAAGCTGGTGGGCGACGTGGTGTACGAAACCGCCCTGCCCCGCGCTGGCTGGATCACACCGGTCCCGGGCGGTGTGGGCCCGATGACCCGTGCCTGCCTGCTGGAAAACACCCTGTACGCTGCAGAAACCCTGCACGACTAATAACCAGCGGTACTGAAAAAGCCCTGCCTTATCGCAGGGCTTTTTATTGGCCGCAATAAAACCCGTTTTTTCTTAGTTTTTAGGCACTTTCGTCTGCTTTCAGAAGAACATTCGACAGTTTCTGATCCATACTCCTAAAATGTAACGGCATTTGTCATATAACCCGTTCCCGAACGGTATTTCCTTACTTTTAGCGAGTTCATCCGCGTGAAAATTCGTATCTCTCTCGTCAGCCTATTTTTTGCATTTACAGGCACCTTCGCGCACGCCGCCGAGACCACCCAGGCTCCGCGTGACACGTCCAAGCTGCAGATCGCTTCAGGCAGCGCCATGCTGGTGGACCTGCAGACCAACAAGGTCATTTATTCCAGCAACCCCGACGTGGTGGTCCCCATCGCCTCGGTGAGCAAGCTGATGACCGGCCTGATCGTGCTGGAAGCTAAGCAGAACATGGACGAGTACATCGACATCAACATCAAGGACACGCCAGAAATGAAAGGCGTGTTCTCCCGCGTGAAGATCGGCAGCGAAATGCCGCGTAAAGAAATGCTGCTGATCGCCCTGATGTCCTCGGAAAACCGTGCCGCCGCCAGCCTGGCCCACCACTACCCGGGCGGCTACCCAGCGTTTATCGCGGCGATGAACGCCAAGGCCAAGGCGCTGGGCATGACCAGCACCCACTATGTGGAACCCACCGGCCTGTCGATCCACAACGTATCCACTGCCCGTGACTTGAGCAAACTGCTGGCCGCCGCACGCCACTATCCGATGCTCAGCCAGTTGAGCACCACCAAGGAAAAGACCGTTTCGTTCCGCAAACCCAACTACACCTTGGGTTTCTCCAACACCGACCACCTGATCAATCGCGCCAACTGGGATATCAAGCTGACCAAGACCGGCTTCACCAACCAGGCCGGCCACTGCCTGGTGCTGGTGACCAGCATGGGTAATCGTCCGGTGTCGCTGGTGATCCTGGATGCGTTCGGCAAGTTCACCCACTTTGCGGATGCGGGCCGGATTCGTAATTGGGTTGAAACCGGCAAAAGTGGCTCGGTACCGGACGTAGCGTTGCGCTACAAGGCCGACAAGAACTTGAAGAACCGTCCTAACGCGGCAGAAGCCAGTCGCTAAATAGGGGAGCGGGCTTGCCTGTGATCGCGCCGTATCAGTCAATGAATGAGTGACTGGGGCATCGCTATCGCGGGCAAGCCCGCTCCCACATTAGATCTCAGGTGTATTTTTTACTTGGTCTCAGCCAACACTTTAAGCGCCTGCGCCGCCGCCCGCTCCTGCCCGGCCTGGGCCGTTGCATTGGCAGCATCACGCCAGCGCTGCGCATCTACATTGGCCGGCAACTGGCTCGGACGCTGAGTGAGGATTGCCCAACTCCCAGCGCTTTTCCACTTCGATTCAAAGTCGCTGAAGCTCATCAACAAACGCCGGTCCATGCCCGAGCGCAGCAACACCGTACTCTTCTGTTGGTTGAAGCCCACTACAACCACGTAGCGCGCGTCCGACCAAATCCCGCCGCCCACCCGCGCCATCACCGGGTAACCCGCCGCCACCTGCGCCAGTACCGCCGTCAGCTTGGCGTCCAACGGGTACACCATCAGCCCGTACTCTCGCGCCAACACTTGCATGTTGCGCTCAAGGTCCGCTTCGCCGCCTGGCAAATGCAGCGGCTTATCCAGCAAGCCCGGTGTCATGACAATGCCTTGTTGCGACAGCATGCTGGCTAAAGCGCTAGGGCCACTTTGATAAGCCTCGCTGCGAAAGGTCGGCACGCCATTGAGCTCGACACGCTCCGGCAGGCCCGGCAGCTTGGACGGGTGCCCGGAACAGGCTGCAAGCCCCAAGGCACAGGCCAATACCCACGATGATTTAACGTTCGACCGTAACCGCAATTTTTTACTCTCTTGATCAACTGCCGGTAAGGGCCCAGATCATAGCCCAATCGCGTTTCTGTAGGAGAACGGCGGCGCGCATATAGCAAAGAAGTTGGACGGACTCGACCATTGGTCAATAGCAGGCAACCGCCAGGTGTCTAGACTGTCCATTGAGAAGACTGTGTGTGCCCCGAACGGGGCGAAAGGAGGCCCAAATGAGCCTTGCTGCAACGATTATCCTGTTGATCTGCGGTTGGCTGGCAGTTGCCGGCGCCATGTTGTGGGGGGTATTGCGCATTACCCGCCGGCACCACCCCCACGTCAAACCCGCTGCACCTGCAAAACCTCACAAGGCAGCGGTGCGCCACGCTTAGCCAGGCATGCAATTGAAGTCCTGAGTCGCCGCGACTTCCTTGCCGTGACCATCCTTCAGGGATGCGCGCACGGTGGTGCCCAGGCTTGATTCCACCAGGGTGTAATGCTCACCCGCCTTGAAATCCTTGTACTCCACTCGGCCCTGGCAGTCCTGCTGGTTGTCGTCGCCTGGCTCCTCTTCGAACAACGTCACGTCCAGGCGATGGTCCCCCGGGGTCACTTCAAAAAGCGCCCGTCATCCACGCGCTTGCCGTCTACGCGTTCAGCCATCAGATCGTTCGGCGCTTCTTCCTTCAAGCCGATCCAGGCTTCGCTCGGGTCGGCTTTTGGGAATCGGGCCGGCACACGCCGACAACAACAGCACAGCACCAAGGGCTGGAATCAACAAAAGAGGTTTGAGTGACATGGCAGGGCTCCAAAGAAAGACGATGTGTCCAATGGGTTACAAGCTTGAGGAGCCGACCTGTGTAGAACAAATGAATACATATGAAACGATCTTCAGCCCTTAACTAAATGTTCCTTCACCTGGCTGAAAGGTGCGTGTTAGGTGGGTCGGGCAAGACTGCCGGGGTTTGCAATCCTGCTCCAATGGAGGTTCACGCATGCTCGGGCTGGTAAAGACCGCACTGCAAAAGCCGTACACGTTTATCGTGTTGGCTATATTCATCTGCATCATCGGGCCGATGGCGGCCCTGCGAACCCCACGGATGTTTTTCCCGATATCGGCATCCCCGTGGTCGCCGTGGTCTGGCAGTACAACGGCTTGTCGCCGGACGCCATGGCCGGACGGGTGATCTACACCTACGAACGCTCCCTGAGCACCACCGTCAACGACATTGAACACATCGAATCGCAATCGCTGCCCGGCATGGGCATTGTCAAGATCTTCTTCCAACCGGGCGTGGACATCCGCACCGCCAACGCCCAAGTGACCGCCGTTTCACAAACCGTGCTCAAGCAGATGCCACCGGGCATCACGCCGCCGCTGATCCTCAACTACAGCGCCTCCACGGTGCCGATTTTGCAGATGGCGTTCTCCAGCCCCAGCCTCTCGGAAGCCAAGATTCGCGACCTGGTGCAGAACAATATCCGCCTGCCCTCAGCGCCCTACCCGGCCTGGCCATGCCGACGCCCATGGGCGGCAAGCAACGCCAGATCACCCTCGACCTTGACCCGCAAGCACTGGCCGCCAAAGGCCTGTCGGCTCAGGACGTGGGTAACGCGCTGGCGCTGCAAAACCAGATCATCCCGGTGGGCACTGCCAAACTCGGCCCCAACGAATACACGATCCTGCTCAACAACAGCCCCAAGGCCATCGATGAACTCAACGACCTGCCGATCAAGACGGTCGACGGCGCGCTGATCACCATCGGCCAAGTGGCCCACGTGCGCGATGGCTCGCCGCCGCAAACCAACATCGTGCGTGTCGACGGCCACCGCGCCGTGCTGATGCCGGCATTGAAAAACGGCAGCATCTCCACCCTGTCGATCATCGACGGCATCCGCCAGATGCTGCCGCGCATCAACGAAACACTGCCGCCGTCGCTGAAGACCTCGTTGCTGGGTGACGCCTCGGTGTTCGTCAAGCAATCGGTGGGCAGCGTGGCCCAGGAAGGCATCATCGCCGCCCTGCTGACCAGCGCAATGATCCTGTTGTTCCTCGGCAGCTGGCGTTCGACACTGATCATCGCCGCCTCGATTCCCTTGGCAGTCTTGTCGGCCATCGCACTGCTGGCAGTCAGCGGGCAAACCCTCAACGTGATGACGCTGGGCGGGCTGGCGCTGGCCGTGGGCATCCTGGTGGACGACGCCACGGTGACCATCGAAAACATCAACTGGCACCTGGAGCAAGGCAAAGCGGTGAAGACCGCGATCCTCGACGGCGCCGCGCAAATCGTCGGCCCCGCGTTTGTCTCGCTGCTGTGCATCTGCATCGTGTTCGTGCCGATGTTCCTGCTGCAAGGCATCGCCGGCTACCTGTTCCGGCCGATGGCGCTGGCGGTGATCTTTGCCATGGCCAGTTCGTTCATCCTCTCGCGCACCTTGGTGCCGACCCTGGCAATGTTCCTGCTCAAGCCCCATGTACCGGAGCAAGGCGCGGGGCATCACCCGGAAGATGAATTCATCAACCACCACGAGGGCGAGCAGCACACCAAACAGCGCAATGCCGTGCTGCAATCGGTGCTGAATTTCCAGCAGGGTTTCGAGCGCCACTTCTCGAATATCCGCGACACCTACCATGGTGTGTTGATGCTTGCGCTGGGCAATCGCAAGCGCTTTATCGTCGGCTTCCTGGCCTGCGTACTCGCCTCGTTCCTGCTGCTGCCAAGCCTGGGCCAGGACTTCTTCCCGGCCACTGACGCTGGCGCCCTCGCGCTGCATGTGCGCCTGCCGCTGGGCACGCGCATCGAAGAAAGCGCCGCGGCTTTCGACCGTATCGAAGCGCGAATTCGCGAAGTGATCCCCGCCGAAGAACTCGACACCATCGTCGACAACATCGGCATCCCGCTCAGCGGCATCGACATGGCTTACAGCAGCAGCGGCACCATCGGCCCGCAGGATGGCGACATCCAGGTCACCCTGAAAAGGACCATGCACCGACTGCCGACTACGTGAAAAAACTGCGTGAAGCCCTGCCGCAAAGTTTCCCCGGCAGCCACTTCGCGTTCCTGCCAGCGGACATCAGCAGCCAGATCCTCAACTTCGGCGCCCCTGCCCCGCTGGACGTGAAGATCTCCGGACGCAGCGATGAAGAAAACCGTGCGTACGCGGTAGAGCTTGAGCGCCGCTTGCAACACGTGCCGGGCATTGCCGACCTGCGCATCCAGCAATCCACCGGCTACCCGTCGTTGCAGGTCAACGTTGACCGCATGCGCGCCAACGGCTTGGGCATCACCGAGCGCGACGTCACCAACAGCATGGTCGCGTCCCTGGCCGGCAGCTCGCAGACCGCTCCCACGTTCTGGCTCAACCCGGCCAACGGCGTGTCGTACTCCATCGTCGCCGCCACGCCGCAATACCGCCTCGACAGCTTGCCATCACTGGAAGCGTTGCCGGTGACCGGTGCCGACGGCCAGTCGCAGATCCTCGGCGGCGTGGCGAGCATTTCACGGGTGGAAAGCCCGGCGGTCGTGACCCACTACAACATCGAACCGACCCTGGATTTGTACGCCAACGTACAAGGTCGCGACCTCGGTGGTGTGGCGCGCGACGTGCAAAGGTGCTGGATGACACCGCCTCCATGCGCCCCAAAGGCGCAGTGATCAGCCTGCATGGGCAGATCGATGCGCTGCATGAAGCGTTCAGCGGCTTGAGCTTCGGCCTGCTCGGCGCGGTGGTACTGATCTACCTGCTGATCGTGGTCAATTTCCAATCCTGGGCCGACCCGTTCGTGATCATTACGGCGCTGCCGGCCGCACTGGCGGGGATCGTGTGGATGTTGTTCCTCAGCGGCACCTCGTTGTCGGTACCGGCACTGACCGGCGCCATCTTGTGCATGGGCGTGGCCACCGCCAACTCGATCCTGGTGGTGAGCTTCTGCCGTGAACGCCTGGCAGAACATGGCGATGCGCTCAAGGCTGCAATGGAGGCCGGCTACACGCGCTTCCGTCCGGTGTGCATGACTGCCCTGGCAATGATCATCGGCATGTTGCCGCTGGCCATTTCCGAAGAACAAAACGCCCCCCTCGGCCGGGCGGTGATCGGTGGGTTGATCTTCGCCACCATCGCCACCCTGCTGTTTGTACCCGTGGTCTTCAGCCTGGTCCACGGGCGTCACCCTACTCGCGCTGTTGCAGGAGAAACCCCACATGTCGTCTGATCACAAACCCTCGCGCAAGCGTCTGATGCTCATGGGTGTCGGCGGCCTGACTCTGGCTGCCCTGTTGGTCGCCAACGGCCTGCATGCCCGCACGTTGCACGAACAATCGGTGACCGCCTGGACAGAGACCGCCGCCATCCCGCAAGTGATGGTGTTCCAACCGCAACAGAACGCCGCCGGCGACACTCTGCGCTTGCCGGCGCACCTGGAAGCCTGGAGCAAGGCGCCAATCCATGCCCGGGTCAGCGGCTACTTGAAGGACTGGAAAGCCGACATCGGCACCCAAGTCAAAGCCGGGCAAATCCTGGCTGAAATCGACAGCCCGGACCTGGACCAGCAAATGGCGCAAACCCACGCCCGGTTGATTCAGGAACAGGCCAACGCGCGCCTGGCCGAAACCACCGCCACACGCTGGCAAAACCTGCTCGCCAGCCACTCGATTTCACGCCAAGAGGCCGATGAGAAAACCTCCAACGCCGCTGCCGCCAAGGCCAACGCCGAGGCCGCTGCTGCCGACTATGCGCGGCTGTCGGCGCTGGAAAGCTACAAGACAATCCGTGCGCCATTTGCGGGCACCATCACCGCGCGTAACACCGACATCGGCCAGTTGATCAAGGCCGATACCGACAGCGATCCGGAGCTGTTCAACATCGCCGACACCCACCAATTGCGCCTGTACGTACCGGTGCCGCAGAACTACGCAGCGGTCATCCACCCAGGCCTTGAAGCCGAACTGACGGTGCCCGAGCATCCTGGCGAGCACTTCAAGGCGCGCCTGATCGGCGACTCCACCGCCATCGACCGCCGCTCCGGCACCCTGCTTGCGCAGTTCGTGGCCGACAACCCCAACGGCGAACTGCTGCCCGGTGATTACGCCGAAGCCACGCTGCCGATTCCAGCCGACACCCACGGCGTGAGCATTCCTGCCAGCGCCCTGATCTTCCGTGCCCAAGGTACCCAGGTCGCGGTGCTCGACGCGCACAACCACGTGCACCTGCAAACCATCCACATCGGCCTGGACCTCGGTGAGCGCCTGGTGATCGACCAAGGCCTTAAACCCGCCGACCGCGTGGTCGACAACCCGCCCGACGCCCTGCGCGAAGGTGACCCGGTGCAGCTGGCCGATGCCTCTGGAGGTGCGCATGCGCCCAAGGCTTAAACCCCTCGCGGCATTGATGCTGCTGGCATTGCAGGGTTGTTCGATGGCACCGACCTACAAGGTGCCCACGGTTGACCTGCCCGCCGGCTACCGTGAACAAACCAGCGACGGCCCGTGGCACAGTGCGCAACCGTCCGATCAACTGGCGCCTGAATGGTGGAAGCTCTACAACGACTCGCGCCTGAATGACCTGCAGCAGCAGTTGCTCAAGGCCAACCCGGACTTGGCGGCTGCACTTGCGCACTTCGATGCGTCCCAGGCGTACGCCAGCCAATTGCACGCCGGGCTGTTCCCGCAAATCACCGCCAGTGCGCAACCGCTGCGCCAGCGGCAATCGGATACGCGACCATTGCGCGGCAGCACGCAGCCCTCGGTATACAACAGCAACACCGCAGGGTTCTCGTTGAGCTATGACTTGGACCTGTGGGGCAAGATTCGTAACCAAGTCTCAGCCGGCGATGCCCAGGCGCAAGCGTCCGGCGATGACTTGGCGGTAGCACGCCTGAGCTTGCAGCATCAACTGGCAAGCCTGTATGTGCAGCTCAATGGGCTGGACGCGCAGGCGCGGATTCTGAACAGTTCGCTGGAGGATTTCAGCCAGGCGCTGCAACTGACGCGTAGCCGCTATGAAGGCCAGATCGCTTCGGAGCTGGACCTGACCCGTGCGCAAAACCAACTGGCCGAAGCCAAGGCGCAATTGGACGAAGTGCAAGGCCAACGCAACCTCACCGAACACGCGATGGGTGAACTGGTGGGCGTGGCGGCCAGCAACTTTACGCTGCCGCCGAGCCCGCAACTGATCGCGTTGCCGGGCATCCCTTCACAATTGCCCAGCCACCTGCTGCAACGCCGCCCGGATATCGCGGCGGCAGAACGCCGGTATTTGCCGCCAACGCCAATATTGGCGTGGCCAAGGCAGCGTGGTACCCGGATTTCAGCTTGACCGGATTGATTGGCGGGCAGACCCAGGGCGTCGGCAACTTGTTTTCGGCGGGCAATCGTTATTGGGCGCTGGGGCCGCTGGTCAACCTGCCGATCTTTGATGGCGGGCGCTTGAGCGCCAATGAACGCCAGGCCAAGGCCGAGTTCGAAGAAGCCTCGGCGCAATACCGCAGCCATGTGCTGAAAGCCATCCGCGAAGTGGAAGACAACCTGGGGCAACTGCGGGATTTGCAGCAGGAGGCCCAGGATGAACAGGCTGCAGCGGATGCGGCGCAGCACACCCAAGCGCTGGCAATGAACAGCTACCAGGCGGGGGCGGTGAGCTATTTGGATGTGGTGACCGCACAGACGGCCGCGTTGCAGGCGCAAAGGACGTTACAGGCGGTGCAGACGCGGCAGTTGCAGGCCAGTGTCGGCCTGATCACAGCCCTCGGAGGTGGCTGGCAACCCCCAGCCTAAACGACCTTGTAGTGAGCGGGCTTGTCGAATCGTCGCACCGCCCGCGCTGGGGGGCGAAGCCGCCCCAATAAGGACGCCGCGGTGTTTCAGAAAAACCGAGGTGTCTGGTTTTGGGCGGCTTCGCCACCAGCGCGGGACAAGCCCGCTCACTACAGAAGGTAAGCATGATTCAGGCGGCGAGTTTGCCGTTGGCGATCGCGGCCGAGGCAGCCACCATTGCCCTGAGCAACACCGCACATCCCGCCGCCAGATCATCCGGCGCGGCATTCTCGATTTCGTTATGGCTGATGCCGCCCTCACACGGCACAAAGATCATCCCCGCCGGGCCCAGCTCGGCGACGAAGATCGCGTCATGCCCTGCCCCGCTGACGATGTCCATGTTGGAGAGGCCCAACCCATTCGCGGCATCGCGCACGGCGTCCACGCAGCCTTTATCGAAGTACAGCGGTGGGAAGTCGGCCGTGGGCTCCATTTCAAAACTCAGACCGTGCTTGGCACAGGTGTCATCGATCACCTTGCGCACCTCGGCAATCATCGAATCCAACCGTGCCGGTTCCAGGTGGCGGAAATCGAGGGTCATGCGCACTTCGCCTGGAATCACGTTGCGTGAGCCGGGATACGCTTGCAGGCAACCCACCGTGCCACATGCATGCGGCTGATGCCCCAGGGCCGCCGCATTCACCGCCGCCACCACCGCCGCCGCGCCTACCAGGGCGTCCTTGCGCAAGTGCATCGGTGTCGGCCCCGCATGGGCTTCGACGCCGCGCAGTTTCAGGTCAAACCACTTCTGTCCCAATGCGCCCAACACCACACCGATGGTTTTTTCATCCTCAAGAATCGGCCCTTGTTCGATATGCGCTTCGAAATACGCGCCGACCTTGTGGCCGCTTTCCGGGCGAGTACCCGCATAGCCGATGGCATTCAACGCATCCCCAACGGAGATTCCGTCGGCGTCGACCTTGGCCAAGGTATCCGCCAAGCTGAATTTCTCGGCAAACACCCCCGAGCCCATCATGCACGGCGGAAAACGCGAGCCTTCTTCGTTGGTCCACACCACGACTTCCAGCGGCGCTTCGGTTTCCACGTTCAGGTCGTTGAGGGTGCGCAGCACTTCCACTCCCGCTAGCACGCCGAAGCAACCGTCAAACTTGCCGCCAGTGGGCTGGTGTCGATATGGCTGCCGGTCATCACCGGCGGCAGGTTGGGATTGCGACCGGGGCGACGGGCGAAGATGTTGCCGATACCGTCAACGGTCACGGTGCAGCCAGCGTCCTCGCACCACTGCACGAACAGGTCGCGGGCTTTGCGATCAAGGTCGGTGAGGGCCAGGCGGCACACACCGCCCTTGAGCGTAGCACCGAGCTTGGCCAAATCCATCAGGGACTGCCACAAGCGGTCGCGGTTGATGTGCTGATGGGTGGACTGCAGAACGTCGAGCGCAGCGTTCATGGGGATCTCCTCAAGCAATATTTTCTTATGAGTTGACGCGGTCAAATGTGGGAGCTGGCTTGCCTGCGATGACGTCGGCAACCTCAGTGCCTCATTGGCTGACACACCGCTATCGCAGGCAAGCCAGCTCCCACATTGACGG
This sequence comes from Pseudomonas poae, assembly GCA_004000515.1. GTDB lineage: Bacteria > Pseudomonadota > Gammaproteobacteria > Pseudomonadales > Pseudomonadaceae > Aquipseudomonas > Aquipseudomonas cremoris. The sequence goes on along the minus strand of CP034537.1, from coordinate 3,979,366 downwards.
TGTTTACAACTAAGTCTTGACGACAATCGGGCTGGCCCCGCGCTTGGCATTCAGGCCGTAATACAACAGCCCACCCAACGCCGAACCGGTAAACCAGCCGTAGCTGTAGAACCAGCTGAACGCATCGCTGCCCAACGACAGCAACGTCAACACCACCGGCACGCCAAACGCGATAAATCCGCTCCAGTTCCACGCCGGGTACACGTCATCGCGGTACAAACCGGCCAGGTCGAGTTGCTGTTTGCGGGTGATAAAATAGTCCACCACCATGATCCCGGCGATCGGCCCCAGCAGGCTTGAGTAACCGAGCAACCAATTGGAATAGACGGTTTCCAGGCTCACATCGGAAACGATCAACCCCAGCTTTTTCAGCAGCTCATGCGCCATCAGCGCCAACCCCACCAGCCCGGTGAGGATCACCGCCGTGGTGCGGTTGATCAGCTTCGGCGCGATGTTCTGGAAGTCATTGGTGGGCGAGACAATGTTGGCCGCCGTGTTGGTGGACAAGGTGGCGATGATGATCAACGCCATGGCGATCGCTACCCACACCGGGCTCTGGATATGCCCGATCAAGGTCACCGGGTCGGATACGCTCACACCCACCAGTTTTACCGATGCGGCGGTCATGATCACGCCCAGGGCGGCGAACAGGAACATGGTCAGCGGCAGGCCGAAGATCTGCCCCAGAATCTGGTCTTTCTGGCTTTTGGCGTAGCGGCTGAAGTCGGGAATGTTCAGGGACAAGGTGGCCCAGAACCCCACCATCGCCGTCAGGCCGGCCATGAAGTAACCGGTAAGGCTCGCGCCTTCGGGGCGTTTGGGCGGGATCGCCATCAACTCGCTAAGAGACACATTGGGCATCGCCCACACCAACAGGCCGATACCCACGGCCACCAGCAGCGGTGCAGACAACGTTTCCAGGCGCTTGATCGACTCGGCGCCACGCAGCACCACCCACAAATTCAGGCACCAGAAAATCATGAAACCGATCACTTCTCCGGTGCCGCCAAGGGACTTCCAACCCTCGAAAATCGAGCCCAGGAACAGGTGAATCGCCAGCCCGCCGAACATCGTCTGGATACCAAACCAGCCACACGCCACCAGCGCTCGAATCAAACACGGCACGTTGGAACCGAGAATGCCAAACGATGAGCGCAGCAAAACGGGAAACGGGATGCCGTACTTGGTACCGGGGAAGGCGTTAAGCGTGAGCGGGATCAGCACCACGATGTTGGCCAGCAGGATCGCCATCAGCGCCTCGCCCACCGACAACCCGAAGTACGCGGTCAGCACCCCGCCCAACGTATAGGTGGGCACGCAGATCGACATGCCGACCCACAGCGCGGTGATGTGCCATTTGTTCCAGGTTCGTTCGTGCACCTTGGTCGGTGCCATGTCGTGGTTGTAGCGCGGGCTGTCGAGGACGTCGGGGCCGGCGTCGAGTTCGTACAGGCCGTTGCGTTCAATGACTTGCGATCTGTTCTGTTGCATGGCCGCTCCACGGTTTTTTCGAATTATTGTTGCTCATCCAACGCTGTGCACTGGATGGCCGGAGTACCTCGTAAACAACATGACATCACGGGTCCGGCCAGCCGCCACTGCACTCAATAACCGTGCCGACAACCGTTACCGCACCCGCACCGCTTATATAACTTACTGATGTTTATCAGCTTTCCAATTGAGCGTTGAGTACTTGCCACGTTACTCAGGCTAAATAACGCGATAGTTGCCCGAACCATCAGGACTCAATCTGGTGCAACACAATTATTTTTATTTACCGCCCTCGTCAAGAGGCATGTCTCAAGCGTCTGATTTGCAATAAGAAATGTTGCTCAATTTAGGAACCTGTCAAGTGCGTCAAAATGGTGAAAGACTGCCACATTTTGGTGATTCGTACTTTTATGCTTATAAAACAATACCTTAAACACGATATAAGCTTATAAAAAATCTTCTTGCCCAATCGAAAAACTCGGGCTAGTTTCTATTCCTGTCACCGATGACAGGAATTAATCAACCATCGGTAAGCAGCATTACAACACTTAGAACTGGCACAAGCCGGTCAAGCCTGTGAGGAACTCGACATGTCGCTGTTGATCCGTGGCGCCACCGTTATTACCCATGATGAAAGTTACCGCGCCGATGTGTTATGCGCAGGAGGTCTAATTCGGGCTATTGGTACGAATCTGGATATTCCCGCCGGCACTGAAACACTCGATGGCAGCGGCCAATACTTGATGCCCGGCGGCATCGATCCCCACACTCACATGCAGCTGCCCTTCATGGGCACCGTGGCCAGTGAAGACTTTTTCAGTGGCACGGCGGCGGGCTTGGCAGGTGGCACCACGTCGATTATCGACTTCGTGATCCCCAACCCGCAGCAATCCCTGCTGGAAGCGTTTCACCAGTGGCGCGGCTGGGCGGAGAAGTCCGCATCCGACTACGGTTTTCACGTGGCAATCACCTGGTGGAGCGAGCAGGTGCGCGAGGAAATGGCCGAGCTGGTCAGCCAACACGGCATCAACAGCTTCAAGCATTTCATGGCCTACAAGAACGCGATCATGGCGGCCGATGACACCCTGGTCGCCAGTTTCGAGCGCTGCCTGGAGCTGGGCGCAGTGCCCACCGTGCATGCGGAAAACGGCGAGTTGGTGTACCACCTGCAACGCAAATTGATGGCCCAAGGCATCACCGGGCCGGAGGCGCACCCGCTCTCACGGCCCTCACAGGTGGAAGGCGAAGCGGCCAGCCGCGCGATACGGATTGCCGAAACCATTGGCACCCCGCTGTACCTGGTGCACGTCTCGACCAAGGAAGCCCTCGACGAAATCACCTATGCCCGCAGCAAGGGCCAACCGGTCTACGGCGAAGTCCTTGCCGGCCATCTGCTGCTGGACGACAGTGTCTACCAACACCCCGATTGGCAAACCGCCGCGGGCTACGTGATGAGCCCGCCGTTCCGCCCACGTGGGCACCAGGAAGCGCTGTGGCACGGCCTGCAATCGGGCAACCTGCACACCACCGCCACCGATCACTGCTGCTTCTGCGCCGAGCAAAAAGCCGCCGGGCGCGACGACTTCAGCAAGATCCCCAATGGCACCGCCGGCATCGAAGACCGCATGGCGCTGCTGTGGGACGAAGGCGTCAACACCGGGCGTTTGTCGATGCAGGAGTTTGTCGCGCTGACCTCCACCAACACTGCAAAGATCTTCAACCTCTACCCACGCAAAGGTGCAATCCGCGTGGGTGCGGATGCCGACCTGGTGCTGTGGGATCCCCAGGGTACGCGGACGATTTCCGCCAAGACCCACCATCAAAAGTCGACTTCAACATCTTCGAAGGCAAGACCGTACGCGGCGTGCCGAGCCACACCATCAGCCAGGGCAAGTTGGTCTGGGCCGATGGCGACCTGCGCGCCGAACGCGGTGCCGGGCGGTATGTGGAGCGGCCGACATACCCGGCGGTGTTTGAGCAGTTAAGCAAGCGGGCCGAGCGTTCCAGGCCCACTGCTGTGAAACGCTGATACCGCCTTCGGGAGCAAGCCCCTCCCACATTCTGATGTGTGAACACATTCAAATGTGGGAGCTGGCTTGCCTGCGATGAGGCCAGTACAGGCAACAAAGATGCCCGCTAGAGGCAACCCAAAAAACCGTGAGGCCAATACCGTGATCCAGACCCTGACCCACCTCCCCATCCCACTGAAGACGGGCCAACACTCGCCAGCCACTTCACCGACCTGGCGCCGCCCCTCAACGCCCGCCAGGCCCAACTCGAAGCCTCGCGCTGCTTGTATTGCTACGACGCGCCGTGCGTGAATGCGTGCCCCAGCGAAATCGACATCCCTTCGTTCATCCGCAACATCCACACCGAAAACGTGCAAGGCGCCGCGCAGAAAATTCTCTCGGCCAACATCCTCGGCGGCAGTTGTGCCCGGGTCTGCCCCACCGAGATCCTCTGCCAACAAGCCTGTGTGCGTAACAACACCGAAGAATGTGCCCCGGTGCTCATCGGTCTGTTGCAACGCTATGCCGTGGACAATGCACACTTCACTGAGCATCCCTTCCACCGCGCCGCGTCCACCGGCAAACGCATCGCCGTGGTCGGTGCCGGGCCCGCGGGTTTGGCGTGTGCCCATCGCAGTGCCTTGCACGGCCATGACGTGGTGGTCTTCGAAGCGCGGGAAAAAGCCGGCGGCCTGAATGAATACGGGATCGCCAAGTACAAGCTGGTGGATGACTTCGCCCAGAAGGAACTCGACTTCCTGTTGCAGATCGGCGGCATCGAGATCCGCCACGGCCAGCGCCTTGGCGACAACCTCACCTTGAGCGAACTGCACCAGCAATTCGACGCGGTGTTCCTGGGCCTCGGCCTGGCCGCCAGCAAACAACTCGGCCTGCCCCACGAAGACGCCCCCGGCCTGCTCGCCGCCACCGACTACATCCGCGAACTGCGCCAGGCCGACGACCTCACTCAGCTGCCCCTGGCCGACCGCTGCATCGTACTTGGCGCCGGCAATACCGCCATCGACATGGCCGTGCAAATGGCCCGCCTCGGTGCCCGCGACGTCAACCTCGTCTACCGTCGCGGCCTGGCAGACATGGGCGCCACGCAGCATGAGCAGGACATCGCCAAGGCCAACCAGGTACGCCTGCTGACGTGGGCGCAACCGGAAGCCGTGCTGCTGGATGACAACGGCCACGTACGCGGCATGCGTTTCCTGCGCACGCGCATGGAGAACGGCCGCCTGCACCCTACCGGCGAAACCTTCGAACTGGCTGCCGATGCGATCTTCAAGGCCATCGGCCAAGGGTTTGACAGCGAGGCCTTGCACGACCCGCTGGCCCAGCAACTGCACCGCGTTGGCGAGCGGATTTTTGTCGATGAGCACCTGCGCACCAGCATTCCTGGCGTGTATGCCGGTGGCGATTGCGTCAGCCTCGGCCAGGACCTCACCGTGCAGGCGGTACAACACGGCAAGCTGGCCGCTGAAGCCATGCACGCCCAACTCATGCTGAATGTGGAGGCTGCGTAATGGCCGATCTCTCGATTGTATTCGCCGGTATCAAAGCCCCCAATCCATTCTGGCTGGCCTCCGCGCCTCCTACTGACAAGGCCTACAACGTGGTCCGCGCCTTCGAAGCAGGCTGGGGCGGCGTGGTCTGGAAAACCCTGGGCGAAGACCCGGCGGCGGTCAACGTGTCGTCACGCTACTCGGCCCACTACGGCGCCAACCGTGAAGTGCTGGGCATCAACAATATCGAACTGATCACCGACCGCTCGCTGGAGATCAACCTGCGGGAAATCACCCAGGTCAAAAGGACTGGCCCGACCGTGCGCTGATCGTGTCGCTGATGGTGCCGTGCGTGGAGGAATCGTGGAAAAACATCCTGCCGCTGGTGGAAGCCACCGGCTGCGACGGCATCGAGCTGAACTTCGGTTGCCCCCACGGCATGCCTGAGCGCGGCATGGGCGCGGCGGTGGGCCAGGTGCCGGAGTATGTGGAACAGGTGACACGCTGGTGCAAGACCTATTGCTCGCTGCCGGTGATCGTCAAGCTCACGCCAAACATCACCGACATCCGCGTGGCGGCACGGGCGGCCTATCGCGGCGGCGCGGATGCGGTGTCGCTGATCAACACCATCAACTCCATCACCAGCGTCGACTTGGAACGCATGGTCGCGCTCCCCGTGGTGGGCACCCAAAGCACCCACGGCGGTTATTGCGGGTCGGCGGTCAAGCCCATTGCGCTGAACATGGTCGCCGAGATCGCCCGCGACCCGCAGACCCAAGGCCTGCCCATCTGCGGCATTGGCGGCATCGGCAACTGGCGTGATGCCGCCGAATTCGTCGCCCTGGGCTGCGGCGCCGTGCAGGTGTGCACAGCGGCGATGCTGCACGGCTTTCGGATTGTGGAGGAGATGAAAGATGGCTTGTCGCGGTGGATGGACAGCCAGGGCTACACCAGCCTGCAGGATTTTTTCCGGGCGCGCGGTGGGCAATACCACCGACTGGAAATACCTGGATATCAACTACCAGGTGATAGCGAAGATTGACCAGGTGGCCTGCATTGGTTGTGGACGTTGCCATATTGCCTGTGAGGACACCTCTCACCAGGCGATTGAGAGTGTGAAACTGGCGGATGGCACGCACAAATACGAGGTGATTGACGATGAATGTGTGGGCTGCAACCTGTGCCAGATCACCTGCCCGGTGGCCGACTGTATCGAGATGGTGCCGATAGACACGGGCAAGCCGTTTTTGAATTGGACGCAGGATCCGCGTAATCCTTATCGGGAAGCTGTGTAGCCCTTAATACCGCCATCGCAGGCAAGCCAGCTCCCACATTGGATCTATGTGAACCCGATCAATTGTGGGAGCTGGCTTGCCTGCGATGGGGCCATTAGCCTTCACCCACCTCTTAGGGCTCCAACCCAATCCCCCGCAAAATCACCCCCGTCACCGTCTGGATCGCCCGCTCAAACTGCATATCCGACAACGGCTGGTGATCATTCAAGATCGTCACCTGATGATCAAAGTCGGCATAGTGCTGGGTCGACGCCCAGATCATGTACAGCAGGCTCGACGGCTCCACCGGCAAGATGCGTTTGTCCTCCACCCACTGGCGAATTTTCGCTTCCTTCATCTTGGCCCAGTCGTACAGGCTTTCATCCAGTGCCTCACCCAAGGTGGGGCGCCATGGATGATTTCGTTGGCCCAGACTTTCGAGCCATACGGCCGCGTGCGCGAGCGTTGCATCTTGGCGCGGATGTAGCTGCTGAGCACTACACGCGGGTCATCGAAGGTTTCGAAGCTCAGGGCATCCTGCTTCCACAGTTCCAGCAGGCCGAACAGCACCGCGCTGTACAGCTCGCTCTTGGTGGTGAAGTAGTAATGCAGGTTGGAGCGCGGCAGTTGCACTTCTTTGGCGATGTCAGCCATGGCGGTGCTGCCATAGCCTTTTTCGGCGAAGATTTTCTCCGCCGCCAGCAGGATTTTTCGACGTTGACCCGGCGAATTCCGATCTTGTGATTGCCCATAAGGGCTCCCTGACAACAACTTGGGTTAAAGACTACCATCGGCTCTAGATCGCGGCGACAGGCCATAATGAAACTTCTGACGCGAACCTTTCCCGTGGAAATCGGATTGGTTAGGATCGCGGTCCCTATGAAGGATCATTGCAATGACTATTCGACCTCGCGTGGCCGCCGACGACCCAGTGCTGGGCGCACTGTGGGAGCGCTCGGTACGCGCCACCCATGCCTTCCTGCCCGAGGATGATATCCAGCGCTTGCTGCCTCTGGTACGGGACACCTACCTGCCGATGCCCGCCCTGGAGGTGTGGGTGTATGAAGACCAGAACGGTGTCGCCGGGTATATCGCCACGGGTGCGAGCAATGTGGAAATGTTGTTTATCGACCCCGATCGCCGGGGCCAGGGCATTGGCCGGCAATTGCTGGACCACGTCCGCGCCCGTCACGACACGCTCACCGTCGACGTAAACGAGCAAAACCCACAGGCTGTGGGTTTCTACCTGCACTATGGTTTTATTCAGGTCGCGCGTTCGCCGCTGGATGGCGAGGGCAAGCCCTTTCCCTTGTTGCACATGGCCTTACCGACTCCCTCATCTGAAGGTACTGAACAATGTTGATCAAGAAGACACTGACGACCGTCGCACTGCTGGCGTCCCTGCTGGGCGCCTCGGCGGCGTTTGCCCATGCCCACCTGAAAAGCGCCATCCCCGCCGCCGACAGCACCGTCGCAGCCCCCGCCGACCTGCGCTTGACCTTCAGCGAAGGCGTCGAAGCCACCTTCACCAAGGTGTCCTTGAGCAAGGATGGCACCGAAGTCGCCATCAAGGGCCTGGAAACCCCGGATGCCGACAAGAAAACCCTGGTGGTAACACCGGCAGCCCCCTGGCCGCTGGTACCTACAAAGTGGTGTGGGACGCGGTGTCGGTCGATACCCACAAAAGCAACGGCGAATACAGCTTCAAGGTCGGCCAATAACCCATGGCAACCCTGTTGGTGCTCTGCCGCTTCGTGCATTTCATCGTCGTATTGTTGATGTTCGGGGCCTGTGTATTCAGGCCCCTGCTGCTCGGAGCAGCCCCTCAGCCAGTGCTGGACCGGCAATTGCTGCGCATCACCCGTGCTCTGGCCTGGATTGGGCTGGTGTCTGGCGTGACGTGGCTACTGTTGATCACCGCCAGCATGGCCGGCAGTTGGAATGCTGCGCTGCATCTGGCGACAGTGCAGTTGGTGCTGGGCAAGACATTTTTTGGCCAGGTGTGGGTGTGGCATCTGCTGCTGAACCTGTTGCTGGTGATAGCGCTGGTCAAACCTTGGCCTGTGCTGCGCCTGCCCGTGATCGCGCTGCTGTTGGCGACCCTGGCCCCCGTCGGCCATGGCGCCATGCTGAACGGGCTCAGCGGGCAATTGCTGATTCTTAACCAAGTGGTGCATCTGTTCAGCGTGGGCGCATGGCTGGGTGGCTTGATGCTGCTGGTGTTGGTCCTGCGCCAACCGCACGGCTATGCAGTGGAGTCGATCCTGCGTCGATTCAGTGGCGTAGGGTATGGCTTGGTGGCGGGGTTGCTGGTCACGGGGTTGATCAACGTGCGGGTGCTGACTGGGCAATTCTGGCCCACACCGTTGTTCAGCGGCTTTGCGCTGATCCTGTTGATCAAGGTGCTGCTGGTGCTGGGGATGTTGGCGCTGGCGTTGCTGAACCGGTTGCGGATTGAGCGTTGTGAAGAGCGCCTGGGCAGTTTGAAGGCGAGTGTGATGGTGGAGTGGTTGCTGGGGGTTTCTGCCGTCGCTGCTGTTTCGCTGTTGGGCACCCTGCCCCGATGGTCATGACCAACTGAGCTCTCCCCTTTGAAATGCAGCCAGCTTCCCCATTGATCGTGCTTGCGTTGGATGAGTCCGACCAAGTCATCGTATAACTTCCCCTTGACACCGCCCAAAATCCCCGCAAATATCGCCCTTAATGTTGTACGACGACGTACGACAAATAATAAAAACAACAAAAAGGGAGCTTCACTGTGAGTCAATTCGCCCGCAATTCCTGCGCACGTCTCGGTTTGATCAGCCTCGGCAGCCTGGCCGTCACCGTCCCCCTCAGTGCCCAGGCCGACGGTTTTCTCGACGATGCCAAGGCCACGCTCAACCTGCGCAACGCCTACTTCAATCGCAACTTCACGAACCCGACCAACCCCCAGGCCAAGGCCGAAGAATGGACGCAGAACTTCATTCTCGACGCCAAGTCTGGCTTCACCCAAGGCACGGTCGGCTTCGGGCTGGATGTGCTCGGCCTGTATTCGCAAAAGCTCGACGGCGGCAAAGGCACCGCTGGCACGCAACTGTTGCCGGTGCACAGTGATGGCCGGCCCGCAGACAATTTCGGGCGCCTGGGCGTGGCGCTGAAAACCAAGCTGTCGAAGACCGAACTGAAGGTCGGCGAATGGATGCCGGTACTGCCGATCCTGCGCTCCGACGATGGTCGCTCCCTGCCCCAGACCTTCCGTGGCGGGCAGGTCACCTCCAACGAAATCGCTGGCCTTACGCTCTACGGCGGCCAGTTCCGCGGCAACAGCCCCGCAACGACGCGAGCATGGAAGACATGTTCATGAACGGCAAAGCTGCGTTTACTTCAGACCGCTTCAACTTCGGCGGCGGCGAATACACTTTCAATGACAAGCGCACCCAGGTCGGCGTGTGGTACGCCGAACTGACCGATATCTACCAGCAACAGTACATAAACCTCACCCACAGCCAGCCCGTGGGCGACTGGACCCTGGGCGCCAACCTCGGTTTCTTCAACGGCAAGGGAAGACGGCAGTGCCCTGGCCGGCGACCTTGATAACAAGACCGCGTTTGCCCTGCTCTCGGCCAAGTACAACGGCAACACCTTCTATGTTGGCCTGCAGAAACTCACCGGCAACAGCGCGTGGATGAAGGTCAATGGCACCAGCGGCGGCACCTTGGCCAACGACAGCTACAACGCCAGCTATGACAACGCCAAGGAAAAATCCTGGCAGGTGCGGCATGACTTCAACTTCGTGGTGCTCGGTATTCCGGGGCTGACCATGATGAACCGCTATATCAGCGGCAGTAACGTGCACACCGGAGCAATCACCGATGGCAAGGAATGGGGTCGCGAGTCGGAGTTGGCGTACACGGTGCAGAGTGGCGCGTTGAAGGACCTGAACGTGCGGTGGCGGAACGCGACCATGCGTCGGGATTTTGGTAACAATGAATTTGATGAGAATCGGATCTTTATCAGCTACCCGATTTCGCTGCTGTAGATTCAAGGCCCCGCACGCTCCCACGAACACCACAAGGCCCATGTGGGAGCGGGCTTGCCCGCGATAGCAGTGTGTCAGACCAAGATGTCCTAACTGACCCTGCGCAATCGCAGGCAAGCCAGCTCCACATTTGATCTCATTTGTCTGGAGGAGCGTTGACAACGCAGGGAATCTCTAACGATACTTCGATCAAGTCATACGACAACCTACAACAAAGACTGGAACTTCAATGACCACTACCACGCCTGTCCCCTTCAACCGCCTGCTGCTCACCGGTGCCGCCGGCGGCTTGGGCAAAGTCTTGCGCGAGCGCATGCGCCCTTACGCCCAGGTACTGCGTCTGTCGGACATCGCCAACATGGCCCCAGCGGCCGATGACTCCGAAGAAGTGCAACCCTGCGACCTCGCCGACAAACAAGCCGTGCACCACTTGGTGGAAGGCGTCGACGCCATCCTGCACTTTGGCGGTGTATCGGTGGAGCGCTCTTTCGAAGAAGTGCTGGGCGCCAATATCAGCGGCATTTTCCATATCTACGAAGCCGCTCGCCGCCATGGGGTCAAGCGTGTGATCTTCGCCAGCTCCAACCATGTGATCGGCTTCTACAAACAGGGCGAGAAACTCGACGCCCACTCCCAACGCCGCCCAGACAGCTACTACGGCTTGTCCAAGTCCTACGGCGAAGACATGGCCAGCTTCTACTTCGACCGCTACGGCATCGAGACCGTGAGCATCCGCATCGGCTCCTCGTTCCCCGAACCGCAGAACCGCCGGATGATGCACACCTGGCTGAGCTTCGATGACCTCACCCAATTGCTGGAACGCGCGCTGTACACCCCCAACGTCGGCCACACCGTGGTCTACGGCATGTCGGACAACCTCGACACCTGGTGGGACAACCGCTACGCCGCGCACCTGGGCTTTGCGCCCAAGGACAACTCCGAAGTGTTCCGCGCCCAAGTCGAAACCCAACCACCGGTGGCCGCCGATGACCCGGCCAAGGTGTATCAGGGCGGAGCGTTCTGCGCGGCCGGGCCGTTCGGTGACTGAGTGCGTATCCACCCAAGGGAATGAGTGCCAATGACTGCTGAATTGATTGTCGACGCCCGCAATGCCGTGGGCGAATGCCCGGTGTGGGTGCCCGAGGAAAACGCCCTGTACTGGGTAGACATCCCCAACGGCGGCCTGCAACGCTGGAGCGCTGCCAGCGGCCACGTCGCCGCCTGGAAAGCCCCGCAAATGCTCGCCTGCATTGCCCGCACCACCGCGGGCAACTGGGTTGCCGGGATGGAGACCGGCTTTTTCCAACTCACCGCGCACAACGACGGCAGCCTCGATACCACGCCTTTGGCCGGTATCGAACACCCACGCGGACATGCGCCTGAACGATGGCCGCTGTGATCGCCAGGGTCGTTTCTGGGCGGGCAGCATGGTGCTGAACATGGGCCTGAATGCGGCCGAGGGCACCCTTACCGCTATGCGGCAGGGGCCGCGCCGCATGCCGAGTTGGGCGGTTTCATCACGCTCAATGGCCTGGCCTTCAGCCCCGATGGCCGCACGATGTATGCCTCGGACTCACACCCCTTGGTGCAGCAGATCTGGGCCTTCGACTACGACATCGACACCGGTACGCCGTCCAATCGCCGGGTGTTCGTGGACATGCACCAATACCTCGGCCGGCCCGACGGCGCGGCGGTGGACGCCGATGGCTGCTACTGGATCTGCGCCAACGACGCCGGGCTGGTCCACCGTTTCACTCCTGACGGTCGCCTCGACCGCTCCCTCACCGTGCCGGTGAAAAAACCCACCATGTGCGCCTTTGGCGGCAGTCGGCTGGACACCTTGTTCGTCACCTCGATCCGTGACGACCAGAGTGAGCAGTCCCTGTCCGGCGGCGTATTCGCCCTCAATCCCGGCGTCCAAGGACTCCCCGAACCCCGCTTCACCGTCTAGCCGCATCGCTGTGCCTTGAATACAAAAATAACAAGACAGGAGACACACCCAATGGACTTCAAACGCACCTTGCTCGCCGCTGCATTCATCACCCTCAGCAGCGCCGCCCAGGCACTGGAAATCAAATTCGCCGACATCCACCCCGATGGCTACCCCACCGTGGTTGCCGAGAAAAACATGGGCGCCGCCCTGACCAAAGCCAGCAACGGCGAACTGACCTTCAAGTTCTTCCCCGGCGGCGTGCTGGGCTCCGAGAAGGAAGTGGTCGAACAGGCCCAGGTCGGCGCCATCCAGATGGCCCGCGTCAGTCTCGGCATCGTCGGGCCGGTGGTGCCGGACGTGAACGTGTTCAACCTGCCATTCGTGTTCCGCGATCAGGCACATATGCGCAAAGTCATCGACGGCGAAATCGGCGATGAAATCCTCGCCAAGATCACCGACTCCGAGTTCGGCCTGGTGGCCCTGGCCTGGATGGACGGCGGTACGCGCAATATCTACACCAAGAAACCAGTGCGCAGCATCGCCGACCTCAAGGGCATGAAGGTGCGGGTGCAAGGCAACCCGCTGTTTATCGACGCATTCAATGCCATGGGTGCCAACGGCATTGCCATGGACACCGGCGAGATTTTCAGCGCCCTGCAGACCGGCGTCATCGATGGCGCAGAGAACAACCCGCCGACCCTGCTCGAACACAACCACTACCAAAACGCCAAGTACTACACCCTGACCGAGCACCTGATCCTGCCCGAACCCATCGTGATGTCGAAAATCACCTGGAACAAACTCAGCCCCGCGCAGCAGACCATGGTCAAGGATGCCGCCAAGGTCGCCCAGGCCGATGAGCGTGTGTTGTGGGACGCCAAGTCCGCCAGCAGCGAGGCCAAGCTCAAGGCGGCGGGCGTGGAGTTCATCACCGTCGACAAAAAACCTTTCTATGAGGCGACCGCTTCGACTCGCGAAAAATACGGTGCGGCGTACGCCGACATCATCCAGCGCATCGACGCCGTCGAGTAACACTCCCCCTCCTCCCTAGCAAGGCCCGGCGCGGTCCGCACTGACGCGCCCGGTTACGGTGAACGCCATGAAGAATCTACTGCTGCGCGTAAACGACCGCCTGTACATGACCTGCATCTGGGTCGCCGGCCTCTCCGTCCTGGGGGTCGCGCTGATCATCCCCTGGGGCATCTTCGCCCGCTACATCCTGGGTACCGGCTCCAGCTGGCCGGAACCTACCGCCATTTGCTGATGCTGGTATTCACCTTTATCGGCGCCGCCGCCAGCTACCGCGCCGGTGCGCATATGTCGGTGGCAATGATCACCGACCGCCTGCCACCGCAACAGCGCCGCCTCGTCGGCATCCTCTCCCAATTGCTGATGGCGACCATTTGCCTGTTCATGACGGTCTGGGGCGCCAAGTTGTGCCTGTCCACCTGGAACCAGTTCATGAGCGCCATCCCCACCCTGCGCGTGGGCATCACCTACATGCCGATCCCGATTGGCGGGTTGCTGACCCTGGTGTTCGTGCTGGAAAAACTCCTGCTCGGTGACCAAAGCCAGCGCCGTGTAGTGCGCTTCGACCTGGTTGAAGAAAACGAAGGGGCTGCCTGATATGGACGCATTGATTCTGTTGGGCAGCTTTATCGCCTTGATCCTGATCGGCATGCCGGTGGCCTACGCCCTCGGCCTGTCAGCGCTGATCGGCGCGTGGTGGATCGACATTCCGTTCCAGGCCTTGATGATCCAGGTGGCGGGCGGCGTGAACAAATTCTCGCTGATGGCGATTCCGTTCTTTGTGCTCGCCGGCGCGATCATGGCCGAGGGCGGTATGTCGCGGCGGCTGGTAGCGTTTGCCGGGGTGCTGGTGGGTTTTGTGCGCGGCGGCCTGTCGTTGGTGAACATCATGGCCTCGACGTTTTTCGGCGCGATCTCCGGTTCGTCGGTGGCGGACACGGCCTCGGTCGGCTCGGTGCTGATCCCGGAAATGGAACGCCGGGGCTATCCCCGCGAATTCGCCACGGCGGTGACCATCAGCGGCTCGGTCCAGGCGCTGCTGACACCGCCCAGCCATAACTCGGTGCTCTACTCCCTGGCAGCCGGTGGCACCGTGTCCATCGCTTCGCTGTTCATGGCCGGCGTGGTGCCGGGCTTGCTGATGAGCGCGTGCCTGATGGTGCTGTGCCTGATCTTCGCCAAGAAGCGCGACTACCCCAAGGGCGAAGTCATTCCCTTGAAGCAGGCGCTGAAAATCTGTGCCGATGCGCTCTGGGGCCTGATGGCCATGGTGATCATCCTCGGCGGCATTCTCTCGGGCATCTTCACCGCCACCGAGTCCGCCGCGATTGCGGTGCTGTGGGCGTTCTTCGTGACCATGTTCATCTACCGTGACTACAAATGGAGCGAGCTGCCCAAACTGATGCACCGCACGGTGCGCACCATTTCCATCGTGATGATCCTGATCGCCTTCGCCGCCAGTTTCGGCTACATCATGACGCTGATGCAGATCCCGGCGAAGATCACCACGATGTTCCTGACCCTGTCGGACAACCGCTATGTGATCCTGATGTGCATCAACGCCATGCTGCTGTTGCTGGGCACGGTGATGGACATGGCGCCGCTGACTCTGATCCTCACACCGATTCTGCTGCCGGTGATCCTGGGTATCGGCGTCGACCCGGTGCACTTTGGCATGATCATGCTGGTGAACCTCGGGATAGGACTGATTACCCCACCCGTGGGCGCGGTGTTGTTTGTAGGGGCGGCGGTGGGCAAGACCAGTATCGAGAAGACCGTGAAGGCCTTGCTGCCGTTTTACGGGGTGCTGTTCCTGGTATTGATGGCCGTGACCTATATTCCAGCACTGTCGCTGTGGCTGCCGGGGTTGGTGCTCTGATGAAGATCGAACTTAACGACAAGCTGACCCATCTCACGTTGGCCCCGGCTGTGGGCGGCAGCATCGCCAACTGGTACGTCCTCGCCACCGGCCAACCGCTGTTGCGCCATAACGACGAACACGCCCAGCTTCCCGGAAAGCTGGGGTGCTATCCGCTGGCCCCCTGGTCCAACCGCATCGGCGAAGGCGGTTTTGACAACCCCGAGGGTTGGTTGCCCCTGGCACCCAACAGCCCATTGGACCCGCTGCCGATCCACGGCTCGGCGTGGCAACAGGCCTGGCAAGTGGTCAGCCAATCGGCGAATGAAGCGGTGCTTGAGGTGGTGTGCGATACACCGTTTGCCTATCGTGCCGAGCAACGATTCAGGTTGGATAACGGCGAGCTGAGCATCACCTTGCGGGTGACTCACTTGGCAGAAAAAGCCGCATGGCACGGCGTAGGCTTGCATCCCTATTTCCCGCGCACTCCCGGCACACGGTTGCAGGCCAACGCTTCACAGGTCTGGCTAAGTGATGCGTCCAAGCTGCCCACCGGGTTGGCACCTCTGCCGGAGGACTGGGATTTTCAGCAGCTAAATGCCTTGCCGGAAAGGTTGGTGGACAACGGGTTTTGCCAGTGGGATGGGCATTGTGTGATCGAGCAGCCGGAGCTTGGCTATTCGCTGGAATGTAACGCGAGCGGCGCGGACTACTTCCTGTTGTTCTGCCCGCCGGGGCTTGGGTTCTTTGTGTTGAGCCGGTGAGTCACCCGGTGAATGCGCATCACCTTGCCGGAAGACCAGGCCTCAAGCTGTTGGAACAAGGCCAGTCAACCCACCTCGAATTTACGTTGAAATACCTGCCAAATGTGGGAGCGGGCTTGCTCGCGAACGCGGTGGGTCAGTAACACTTTTGTCGCCTGACACACCGCCTTCGCGAGCAAGCCCGCTCCCCGGTGTGTCAAGGCGGGCTGTTTTTCAGCCGCCCTGCAGTATCGATACTCACCACCACCGACAAGCCCGGCCGCAACCGCTCACTCTGCTCCTGGTCGGGATCGACGGTGATCCTCACCGGCACCCGCTGCGCGATCTTCACAAAGTTGCCGGTGGCATTGTCGGCCTGCAACAGGCTGAATTCCGACCCAGTCGCCGGCGAAATATGCTGCACCGTGCCGTGAAACTTGCGGTGGTTCAGCGCGTCCACGGTGAACGTCACCGGCTGCCCCACCTGCACGTTGTCCATCTGGGTTTCCTTCATGTTGGCGATCACCCACAGTTGCGGCGGCACCAGTGCCATCAACTGCGCACCGGAGTTGACGTAGGCCCCAGGCGCACGCCAATCTGCCCCAACTGGCCGTCACGCGGCGCCGTGATGCGCGTGTTGGACAGGTCGATCCGCGCCAGCTCCACCGCCGCATCGGCACTCGCCACTGCCGCTTCCAGGGAGCCGCGATTGACGATCACCGTCTGCAAATCCTGCCGTGCAATTTCCAGGCTGGCCTGGGCTTGCGCCACCGCCGCGATGGTCTGCGCGTTGGCTGCACGGGTCACGTCCAATTCGCGTTTGGACACCGAACCGTCGCTGATCAACTCTTCATTGCGGCGCAAGTCGGCGGTGCTTTTGCGCGCCTGGGCCTCGCTGTCGGCCAATGCTGCCTGGCGCAACTTGATGGTGGCCTCGGCACTGTTGCGCTGCTGCACCACATTCGCCAGCGACGCCTTCTGCACTGCCAGTTGCGCCAATGCCTGGTCGAGGCGCTGCTTGTAGATGCGGTCATCCAGACGCACCAGCAAATCGCCGGTTTTCACGTACTGGAAATCCTGCACCGGCACTTCAAACACGTAGCCAGCGAGTTGCGGCCCTATGATCGTGACCTGCCCGCGCACCAGGGCGTTCTCGGTGGTTTCCACCGCACTGCTGAACGGCGGCAATTGCCAGGCATAGAGCACGATCAGCACGCCGACGACGGCAATCGCGGCAAAGCCCAGGGACGAAAGAATGCGCACCCGCAACGGCCGCAATTGGGTGGGCACAGCGCCCGGTGGCGTGCTGCCTTCTGGGGTGGAAGCAATGGCGGTGGTGGTCGTGGTTGAAGGTTCGGTCATGAAGGTGCGCCGCTGGGTTGAACGGGAGTGGCTGCTTTGGTAGTGCTCATCAGCCACAGACTGCGGATAAAGATCCAGATCATGGTCAGCATCGCGATAATCGCGATCAGCATGAAGACATCGTTGTAGGCCATCACGTTCGCCTCACGGGTTGCCGCCGTGGCCAGGCTGCGGATGCCCATCAAGTTGCGCAGCTCGGGGTCGGCAATGATGCCGCCGTAGGCCGAACCGCCACTGCTGACCCGCGCGGCCACACGTGGGTCAATCAGGGTCAGGTGTTCGACGATCATGCTGGAATGGAATTTCTCCCGCACGATCTGGAACGTGCCCAGCAATGCGGCGCCAATCAAGCCGCCGAGGTTCTGGCAAATGCCGAACATCACCGAGAAACTCACCAGGTTGCGCGGGTTGGTCAGCACGTTCTTGGTGCCCAGCACCATGGTCGGCCCCAGGAAGAACGTACCGCCGAAGCCTAGCAGGAACTGGCTGATATACAGGTTTTCCGGGCGGGTCAGGTTGCTGGAGAAGCTGTCCATCACCGACCCTGTCGCCATCAATGCCAAGGAGATAACCAGCGGCATCAGCAAGTGCGCCGGGTTGATGGTCAACGCGCTGACCACCAACCCGGCAATCGCCCCGGCCAGCATGACTACGTACAGCGTGTGCATCTGCTGGTAGCTCATGTTCAACATCTGCATGAACCCCACCGCGCCGGTGGACTGCTCGGACAGCACCATGCGAATCAGGATCACCGCCAGTGCCAGGCGGATCATCACGCCGCTGCCCAACCAGCGCGTCATCAGCATCGGGTTCGCGCGGTTATGCTCGATGGCCAGGCCGGCCATGATCAGCACCAGGGAGCAGGCCGAGGCCACGCCGATCCAGGGTGCTTCCAACCACCAGTCGATGCGGCCCAGGGACAACACCGCGCACAGCAGCGCCACGCCGGTGGCGAGGATGGCGAAGGTGAGGAAGTCGAGTTTTCAAACGTCTTGAAGCGGTCACCCGGCGGTAACTTGAGCAGGAACACGCAGCCCAGGCAAATCAATGCCATGCCCAGCTCGAACAGATAAAGGCCGCGCCATTCGGCGATTTGCAGCAGATCTTCGGAGAACAACCGCGCCAACGGCAACGCCAACTGCGCGGTGCCCAACCCCAATACCAACGCTTTCAAACGCCACTTGGCCGGAAACGCCTGGATCATGTAGTACAAGCCCAACGAGCTGAGCGCCGCCCCCACCATGCCGTGGGCCGCCCGTACCGCAATGGCCGAACTGAGGTCGTTGACGAACAAATGCCCGAAGGTCACCAGCGCGTAGAGCACCAGGAACACCTCGGTGAATGCCCGCAGACCGAATTGTTGGCGAAACTTCACCAGCAGCAGGTTCATGCAGACGTTGGTCATCACATAGGCGGCGGGCAGCCAGGCCATTTCGGCGGTGGTCGCGCCGAGTGCGCCTTGCAGGTATTGCAGGTTGGCGATCACCAGCGCGTTGCCCAAGCCCCCGGTGATCGCGACAAGAACGCCGACCATCGCGAACAGCCAACGCTTGTGCGTGGGGTGCAACGGGGTCGACGGCGAACCCGGCAGGCTGGGGCGTTCGTGGGGTTCCCAGGTGTGGGGGTGTATTTGTTCATTCGCTGACCTAGATGACCCGACGGGGGACGTCGGTAAAACCATACTCAGAGAGTAGTAAACCTGAGGGGAGTTCATCTTGCCATCGTGAAGTTGGGGGGTGGGGGTTGGGGGGAGTACATATCCGTTGTTTGGGTAACGGCCTCCTATGGTTCCGCTCTTACAGCGGCTCACTTTTGAAAAGCGCAAAAGTAAGCAAAACGCTCTTGCCCCACCACTCGGCACCTCGCTTAGGCTCGGTGTGCCCTCACTCCGGCTTGAATCCGTGGGCCGCCGCCACGCGCCATCCATGGCGCGGGGCGGCTAACCAGCGTCCTGCCGGGTTACCCACGGATTCAAGCCTGCGTTCGGCCAGCGTGGTTTAACGGGGCGCCTAAGATCAAGATCAAAAACAGAGCCAAAGCCAGAGCAGACCGCTGTCTGCCTGATACATGGAGCTCCCACATTTTTTGACCGTGTCCGGCTTCCTTGCCCTGTGAAATCTGCTTTTCTGTGGGAGCTGGCTTGCCTGCGATGGCATCAACCGGGTATGCCTGATGTACCGAGTTGCCTGCATCGCAGCGGTGCGGCGATCCGACAAGCCAGCTCCCACATTTGAACTCACTTCGACTGAAAACTCGGTCGGCTCTAAGGCCGCCGCGCTCTTGCTTTTGATCTAGAAGCGCCCCGTCAAACACGCTGGCCGAACGCAGGCTTTGGAGCGTGGGTAACCCGGCAGGACGCCGGGTTAGCCGCGCTGGGCCAGGATGGCCCATCGCGGCGGCCCGCGCTCCAAAGCCGGAGTGAGGGCACACCGAGCCTAGGCGAGGTGCCGAGTGTTGGGGCAAGAGCCCTTTGGTTACTTTTGGGGCTCTTTTCCAAAAGTGAGTCGCTGTAAGAGCGAAACCATAGGAGGCCGTTACTTAAACAACGGATATGTACACCAACCAACCCACCACCATAGAGGATCAGATCCAACCCAACCAACTCCAATAAGTCGCAGCAAACACCAGCATCAACCCATACCCCACCAGCGTCACCAAAATCCCCACCTTGGCAAACTGCCGCGCCGTGAACGTCCCGGTTCCCAAACACACCATATTCTGCGGCGCATTGATAGGCAGGATAAACCCGTAGCTCATCACAAACCCCAGCAGCATGGTCATGCCCAACCGGCTGAAATCCCCCGGCAGGGTCTGCAACACCGCAATCAATATTGGCAACAACGCCGAGGTCAACGCCGTGGCGCTGGCAAAACCCAAGTGAATCAAGATCAGGAATGCACCTAAAATCGCAAACACACCCAACGGCCCGACTTGATCCAACCCGGTGTGCGCCACCACTTGAGAACCCAGCCACTGCCCCGCCTGAGTGGTCAGCAACGCCGTGCCCAAACTGATCCCCACGCCAAACACAATCACCGTGCCCCACGGAATGCGCGATTGCACATCCTTCCAGGTCATCACGCCGATCCCCGGCATCAGCAGGAATACCAGGCCCGCATAGGTGGTCGAGGTGGTGTCAAAACTATGCAGGCGCCCTTCCGTGGCCCAGGCCAGCAGCAACAGCACGGACACGGTGAGCAGGCGTTTCTGCGGCCCGGTCATCGGGCCAATCTCCACGAGCGACTGCGCCACCGCTTCCTTGCCGCCTGGAATACTGTCGGTTTCCGGCGGCAGCAGCTTGAGCACCAAAAACAGCAACACCGCCGACATGATCAACGCCCACGGCGCGCCCGCGATCAGCCAGTCGATCCACGACACGCGCTGGCCGAGCATCTTGTCCATGAAGCCCACGGTGAGCAGGTTCTGCGCAGCGGCGGTCTGGATGCCGACGTTCCAGATGCTGGTGCCCTGGGCCACCACGATCATGATGCCGGCGGCGATGTTCGAGCGTTTATCCACGCCGAACGCAGCAATCACCCCATCATGATCGGCACCACGCAGGCACTGCGCGCCGTGGCGCTGGGCACCACGAGGCTGAGCAGGATGGTCACCGCAATCGCCCCCAGCAGGATGCGCCGGGTGCTGGTGCCCACCGGCTCAGGGTCACCAGTGCAATACGCCGGTCCAGCCCGGTGTGGGTCATGGCAGCGGCGATAAACAGCGCGCCTGCCACCAACGCCAGCGCCGGGTTGGAGAACCCGGTCAGCGCCATGCTGATGGCCGGGCTGGTGCCGATCAGGTGCGCGGGGTCTTGCAACGACGGGGCGGTGCCCAGCAGAAACGCCATCAGCGAGGTGATCATGATCGCGCTGGCTTCATAGGACACCGCCTCGGTGATCCACACCACCACGGCAAACGCGAGGATCGCCAACATGCGATGCCCGGCCACCGGCAAGTCGGCCGGCAGCGGCAACAGCAGCACGCCAGCCATCACCAATACGGCGACCACCAGGCCCAGGGGTAATTTGAAGGGTGCCGCGCTCATGGGATGCTCCAAGGCTCTAGATCAGGCCTTGAGCATAGGGCAACGCCTCCTGCGACGCATTGACCTAGGCCAATAACTGGCTCAACACCGCCCGCAACTTGCCGGGCTTGACCGGTTTGTTCAGCAACGGCGCTTCAAGACGACGCAAGGCGCGGCGGCATTGGTCGGTGCGGTCGGCGGTAATGATCACCGCCGGGATCTTGCACCCGAAATGCTCGCGCAAATGCTTGACCACTTCGCAACCGACCACCCCATGATCAAGGTGATAATCCGCCAGGATCAGCTCCGGCGCCCTGCCCTGCAACGCCAGCAACGCGCCGGCCTGATCGGTGGCGGTCAGCACTTCACACCCCACTGACCGAGCAGCGCCTGCATGCTGTCGAGGATGCTCACTTCGTTATCGATCACCAGCAACCGCCGCCCCGGCAGTGGGTTGCCGGTGGTCGGCAGCACCGGCAGTTGGCTGATCGGCAGCGGCATCTCGTCACTCAGGGGCACTTCGATACTGAACATCGAGCCTCGCCCCGGCCAGGAACGCACGGCAATCGGATAACCGAGGATCTCGGCGATGCGCTCCACAATCGCCAACCCCAGCCCCACGCCCTTGCGATCCGCAGCACGACCAACGTCGAGTTGGTTGAACTCCAGGAAAATCGCCTCCAGCCGATCCGCCGCAATCCCGCGCCCGGTGTCCCACACCTCAAGCCGCAGGTAATCACCGCGGCGGCGTGCACCAACAGGACGCAACCCTCGTCGGTGTAGCGGCAGGCATTGCTCAAGAAATTACGCAGGATGCGTGTGAGCAGCCGCAGGTCCGTACTCACCGCATAACCGCCGGTGTGCACCCGCAGGTTCAATCCGGCCGCCTGGGCCACCGATTGAAACTCCGAGACCAGCGGCGCAAACACCTCGTCCAGGCGGTACAACGCCACGTCTGGTTTGACTGCCGCTTGGTCCAACCGCGAGATGTCGAGCAAGTCAGTCAGCAAATCCTCGGCGCCCTCCAGCGCCTGGTGCGTGCGTTCCACCAGCACCTGCTCGACGTCGGGCAACGTGCGCTCGCGCAAGGTGGCGATCAGCAAACGTGCGGCATTGAGCGGTTGCAACAGGTCATGGCTGGCGGCGGCGAGGTACTTGTCCTTGCTGCGGTTGGCGGCTTGGGCGGCATCGCGGGCATCGCGCAGGTCCTGCTCGATCCGTTCACGCTGGGCGATCTGTTGTTGCAGGTTGAGGTTGGCTTCCAACAGTTCATCGGTGCGGGCGGCAACGCGCTGCTCCAGCTCGTCGTTGAGGCGGATATAGCGGTTGCGCTCGGCTTCCAGTTCATCCAGCCGTGCGGTCAGTTCCGGGTAGTGGCTCTTGCGCGCCGACTGGTCGCTCAAGCCCAACAGCGCTGAAAGCGCACGTTGCGGGTCGTCAGAGTGCTTCGCCATAGACGACCTCGACGTCACGCTGGCTCGACGCTCGCGGGTTGGTCAGGATGCACGGGTCATCCATCGCATGCTCGGACAGGAACGGAATATCCGCCACGCGCACCCCATGCAGGCCGAGGGTTTCGTGGAAGCCAATCGCATGCTTCAACGCGATCAGGTGCTCCACCAACCGCCCGCAGATCTGCCGATGGTTCAGGCCCCGGCAGTCAATGCCAAAGGTCTCGGCAATCACCTTGAAACGCTCCGGTGCCGAGCTGTAGTTGAACGCCACCACATGCTCTACCAACACCGCGTTGCACAGGCCGTGGGGCAAATCGAGGAAGCCACCGAGGCTGTGGGACATGGCGTGCACCGCGCCAAGGATCGCATTGGAGAACGCCAACCCGGCCTGCATGCTGCCGAGCATGATCTTTTCGCGCAGGGCAATGTCCATCGGGTTGGCGATCATCTGCACCAGGTTGCCGTTGATCAGACGCATGGCTTCCAGCGCATGAGGGTCGGTGAGCGGGCCATGCCCGGTGGACACGAACGCTTCGATGGCATGCACCAACGCGTCGATGCCGGTACAGGCCGACAGGAACGGGTCCATGCTGGCGGTGGTTTCCGGGTCGATCAGCGACACGTCCGGCACCACCGCCTTGCTGACGATGGAGAACTTCATGCGCTCTTGCTGGTTGGAAATGATCACGAACTGCGAGACATCCGCCGAGGTGCCTGCCGTGGTCGGTATCAGGATCAGCGGCGGGCTGGGCACACGAATGGTGTCCACGCCTTCGAATTCGAGAATGCTGCGCCCGTGGGCGACCACGATGCCGATGGCCTTGCCGCAGTCCATGGGGCTGCCGCCGCCGATGGCGACGATCACGTCACAGTGGTTTTCGCGGTACACCTCGGCGCCGGTCATCACTTCTTCAACACGCGGGTTGGGCGAGACGGCGCTGTACAGGCAGTAGTCGATGCCGATGGCTTGCAGACTGGCTTCCACATCGGCGACCCAACCGGCGGCGATCACCCCGGGGTCACTGACCACCAGCACCTTGCGCGCACCAAAGGTCTTCGCGTAGTTGCCGACGTTGTGCCGGCAGCCGGCACCAAAGATGATTTCAGGAGAGACGAATTTACGCAGTTGGCTCAGAGTCTGGCTCATTGGAAAGCCTGTTCTTATTATTTTGGAAGAATGCGCTCCACACTAACCGATCCGGCCGCGATTGCAATCAGACCAAAGAGGCATCTCCCAAACGGTCCCGGCCAACGCAAGGCTGGCCGGGGGTACATCAACGGCTGGCGAAGTACATGGTCACTTCAAAGCCGATACGCAGGTCGGTAAACGCGGGTTTAGTCCACATGGGGCGTTCCTCTTGTTGTGCCGGAAGATTCCGGTCAGGTCATTAATGCATGGGGGATGTGGGAGGCGAATGCTACTTTCGAAGGAGTTGGAACAGTGCATTGGTCGCGAATGTACATAGATCAAACTGTGGGAGCTGGCTTGCCTGCGATAGCGGTGGACCAGTTACTTATTTGTACCTGATACACCGCTATCTCAGGCAAGCCAGCTCCCACAGTTTTGACCGCGTTTTGTCAGAAGAACCCGAGTGGGTTGATGTCGTAGCTCACCAACAGGTTCTTGGTCTGCTGATAGTGATCGAGCATCATCTTGTGGTTCTCACGCCCCACACCGGATTTTTTTATAGCCCCCAAACGCCGCATGCGCCGGGTACAGGTGATAGCAGTTGGTCCATACGCGCCCAGCCTTGATCGCCCGGCCCATGCGGTACGCACGGTTGATATCACGGGTCCACAAGCCAGCGCCCAGGCCGAACTCGCTGTCGTTGGCAATCGCCAGGGCTTCGGCTTCGTCCTTGAAGGTGGTGATGCCCACCACCGGGCCAAAGATTTCCTCCTGGAACACACGCATCTTGTTGTGGCCCTTGAGCAGGGTCGGCTGGATGTAATAACCGCTGGACAGGTCGCCCTCCAAACGCTCGGCCGCGCCGCCGGTCAGCAGTACCGCACCTTCTTGCTTGGCGATTTCAAGGTAGGACAGGATCTTGTCGTACTGCTGCTCGGACGCCTGGGCACCCACCATGGTCTCGGTGTCCAGCGGGTTGCCGCGCTTGATCTTGACGATTTTCTGCATCACCACTTTCATGAAGTCGTCATAGATCGACTCCTGCACCAGCGCCCGCGACGGGCAGGTGCACACTTCGCCCTGGTTGAAGAACGCCAGAACCAGGCCTTCAGCGGCCTTTTCGATAAACGCAGGCTCTGCCTTCATGATGTCTTCGAAGAAGATGTTCGGCGACTTGCCGCCCAGCTCTACGGTGGACGGAATGATGTTCTCGGCAGCGGCATGCATGATGTGCGCGCCCACCGGGGTCGAGCCGGTGAAGGCGATCTTGGCGATGCGCTTGCTGGTGGCCAACGCCTCCCCGCTTCGCGGCCAAAGCCTTGCACGATGTTCAGTACGCCCGGCGGCAGCAGGTCATTGATCAGCTCGGCGAACACCATGATCGACAGCGGCGTCTGCTCGGCCGGCTTGAGCACGATGCAGTTACCGGCAGCCAGCGCCGGCGCCAGTTTCCATGCGGCCATCAGCAGCGGGAAGTTCCACGGAATGATCTGCCCGACCACGCCCAATGGCTCATGGAAGTGATACGCGGCGGTCAGTTCGTTGATCTCGGCCGCGCCGCCTTCCTGGGCACGGATGCACCCGGCGAAGTAACGGAAGTGGTCAGCGGCCAGCGGCACGTCGGCGTTGAGGGTTTCGCGCACGGCCTTGCCGTTGTCCCAGGTTTCAGCCACGGCCAGCACTTCGAGGTTCTGCTCGATGCGGTCGGCAATTTTCAGCAGTACCAACGAGCGGTCCTGGGCCGAGGTTTTGCCCCAGGCGTCGGCAGCGGCGTGGGCGGCGTCGAGGGCCTTGTCGATGTCGGCGGCGCTGGAGCGCGGGAATTCGGCGATGACTTCACCGGTGACCGGCGAAGTGTTGGTGAAGTAGTTGCCATCGATAGGCGCGACAAACTCACCGCCGATGTAATTGCCGTAACGCGCCTTGAAGCTGACGACGGCGCCAGGGGTGCCGGGTTGTGCGTAGATCATGATGAGGCCTCTGTCGGGGTCCGGGCCTGTCGGTCAACAGGCGATGACCCGATAGTAAGAGCCCCCGCTGCCCGGCGAATGCGCCGTTGGCAGGGGGGTTATTGTTATTTGGTCGTAGAACTAGTGCTTGGCCACCAGCTCTTTGGGCAGTTTGAAGGTCCAGAGCATGCCGCCCTGGTTGAAGTCCTTGACCCGCTTGGCGACCTCGCCGCCCCACAGCGGCACCGCGCCGCCCCAGCCAGAGACCACCGACACATATTGCTCGCCGTCCATGTCCCAGGTAACCGGGGAGCCGAGTACGCCGGAGCCGGTCTGGAACTCCCAGACTTTTTCACCGGTCTTGGCATTGAACGCTTGCAGGAAGCCTTCTGGCGTACCGGTAAACACCAGGTTGCCCTTGGTGGTCAGCACCCCGCCCCACAGCGGCGCGAAGTTTTGTGGCGCCACACTTCCTTGCCGGTTTTCGGGTCAATCGCCCGCAGCACGCCGATGTAGTCTTCGTTCAACGGCTTGATGGTGAAACCGGCGCCAAGGAACGCCGCGCCTTTCTTGTAGGCGATACCTTCGTTCCAGATGTCCATGCCCCATTCGTTGGACGGCACATAGAACAGCCCGGTGTCGCGGTTGTAGGCCATCGGCATCCAGTTTTTCGCCCCCAGGAACGCCGGGGCAACGAACACCGAGGTGCCCTTGGTTTCGCTGCCTGGGGCGCCGGGGCGGCTGGCTTCGTTGTAGATCGGCCGGCCGTTCTTATCCAGGCCGGTGGCCCAGGTGATCTTGTCGACAAACGGGAAGCCACGGATGAACTTGCCGTTGGTGCGGTCCAGCACGTAGAAGAAACCGTTGCGGTCGGCGGTGGCCGCTGCTTTGATTTCCTTGCCGCCTTCGGTGTAGTTGAATGAGATCAACTCATTCACGCCGTCGAAATCCCAACCGTCATGGGGGTGCTCTGGAAGTGCCATTTGATGGTGCCGTCATCCGGGTTCAGCGCCAGGCGCGAAGACGAATAGAGGTTGTCGCCAGGGCGCAGGTGGGAGTTCCACGGTGCCGGGTTGCCGGTGCCGAACAGCAGCAGGTTGGTTTCCGGGTCATAGAAGCCGCCCAGCCAAGGGGCTGCGCCGCCGGTCTTCCACAGATCGCCCGGCCAGGTTTTGCCTGCCTCACCGCCGGAGATGCCGTTCTCAACGGCCTTGCCGTCCTTGTACACGTAGCCCATATGGCCTTCGACGGTGGGTCGGCTCCACAACAGCTCGCCGTTTTTCGGGTCGTAGGCTTCGATCTTGCCCACCACGCCAAATTCGCCACCGGCCACGCCGGTGATCAGCTTGCCGTTGATGACCAAGGGCGCTGCGCTGATGGAGTAGCCTTCCTTGTGATCGGCGACTTTCTTGCTCCACACCACCTTGCCGGTGTCTTTGTTCAAGGCCACCAGCTTGGCGTCGAGGGTGCCGAAGAACACCAGGTCGCCGTACAGCGCCACGCCCCGATTGATCACGTCACAGCAGGGGCGGATGTCGTCGGGCAGGCGCGCATCGTATTGCCAGAGTTTCTTGCCGGTGCGCGCATCCACCGCAAACACCCGCGAGTAGGAACCGGTGAGGTACATCACCCCGTCCTTGATCATGGGTTGCGCCTGTTGGCCGCGCTGTTTCTCGCCGCCAAAGGAAAACGCCCAGACCGGGCGCAGTTCCTTGACGTTGTCCACGTTCAGCGTGTCCAGCGGGCTGTAGCGCTGGCCCTGCACGCCCAGGCCGTTGGTGACGATCTGCTCCGGGTTTTTCGGGTCCTGGAGAATGTCCTGGTCGGTGACAGCGGCCAGCGCCTGGCCGGATAACAGGATGGCACCGAGCAACACACTCAAGGCGAAGGGTTGGCGGCGTGCGGGTTGGGTCATGACGGCTACCTCTGCGGTTTTTGTTATACCCGGGAAATTTTCCCGGTCTGGTGCAGATTCTTGGGCGCAGGGGCCATCGTCACAATTGACCGCAGTATCGAGTTTGCTAGTTCCTTAGTAGGGGGGACTGGCCGTCCACACGTTGCATCTGCTCACGCTCGTAACGCGGGTAGAGGTGGCTGACGCTGCGAATCAACTCGTAGCGGCTCAGGTTCACCGAGGCAAACCGCTCAGGGATGGGGCTGCGGATCATCTCGCTCATGTCGTTGCCTTGGGCGGCGCCGTCACGCAGCAATTGATCGAGCCAGGTCAGGTAGTCACGCATCTGCTCGAAGGGTTGCGCATCGGTGGCGATGGGGCCGTGGCCGGGCACCACAATGGTCCAGGGCAGGCCTTGCAGGGTAGCAATGTCGGCCAGCCAGGCGGCCAGCCCCGGGCTGTTCGGCGTGGTGAGCGCGCGCTGGTAAAACACCAGGTCGCCGGCAAACAGCACGCCGGTGCTCTGGTCGAGAATCGCCAGGTCAGCGCCGGTGTGCCCGGTCAGCGCCACCAGGCGCAAATCGTGGTTGCCAAAGGTTCGCACACCGGGTTCCAGCACTTGGGTTGGCAACACCACTTCGGTGCCGCGCATCCAGTCGCCGACCATGCGGTACAGGTTTTCGGCCATGCTCTCGCCCTGCTCATGCAACAGCCGCGTGGTGTCGGCCAAGGCGCCGATGGGCACATCCTTGAAGGCTTGATTGCCCAGGGCATGGTCGGGGTGATGGTGAGTCAGTAACACCTGGATCACCGGCTTGGCGGTCACGCTGGCGATGGCTTGGCGCAGGGCTTCTCCGTAGCGTTTGGACGGCCCGGTGTCGATCACCACCACACCGGCTTGGGTGACGATGAACGCGACATTGACGATATTGCCGCCGTTGGCCTTGGCAAAATTGTCGGTACTGCCTTCCAGCAGCCAGGTGTCATCGGCAATCTGGCGCGGTTTCAGGGCGTATTCCAGATCAGCATGGGCGGCAAGGCTCAGGCCCACGCATAACAACAGTATCCAGCGCATGCCGCGCTCCTTCTGGTCAGGGAATGGCCGCGTCGAATTCATTGCCGCTGTTGTCGCGCAGCACCAACCGCGTCTGCCCGGCTCCTTCGATATCGAAGGCCAGGTTGGGGTTTTCGCTGACCGCCGGGAACAACTCCAGCTCGGCCATGACCTGACCCTTGTCCCCCAGCAACTGGGCGTGATTGATGTAGAACTCGGGGATGCCGCTGACCATGCCGTTGTCCATCGGATGCGCCACCTGCACGCGCAGGCGACTGAACTCGCCACGCGGGTAACGCCCGCCAAGCACTTCGCCGATATGCTCTTCCCAACCCGGCTGGGTACGCACCACGCTCGGCGCGGTGCAGCCACCACCAGCGGCGTCGATCAAGGTGGAACCCACATGCCACATTCCGTCATCGGTGAGTACGGCGGCGCGCAACGGCGTGGCCTGCTCGATGCGGATACGGATCGACAGCCAGGGCAACACCCCGGCCTTGGGCTGGAAGTCGACGATCTTCGGCAACGGGTTCAACTCGGCCCAGGCAACGATCCGCACCACCCGCCCCTTGAACGCTCGCGCATCGATTTCCAACGGCACTTGGCGCGCATCTTCGGCGAACGGCGGCGCCAGCAGCTTGACCTGATCGTCGAACACAAACGGCGCACTGTTCAAAAACTGCTTGTGATAGAACGACCACATCACCGACGGCACCGGATCAACCTCGGTGGCCTGGGCCGCCCATGGCAACCCGCACACCAACAGGCACATCAGCCACCAGTTCATTGGTACATCTCGGGCACTTCGTAACGCAGCCCATAGTGGCTGTAGAGGGTTTGCACGGTGCCGTCGCGGATCAGGCCTTCCAGTGCCTCTTCCACGGCGTAGGCCAACTGCCGGTTGCTTTCATGCACCGCCATGCCGATCTCCCACCGCTGCCTACCCATGTTCGGGTAGGCGTTTTCCGCCAGGGCCAGTTGCGGGTCGGCGGCCTTGAAGACTTGCCAGTCGATCTCGCCACGCATCGCCATGACCGCATCGACCTCCCCGCCTTCATCGCCGCAAAGGCTTGGGGCACGCCGGGATAGTGATGGGTCTTGCCGGCCAGCATGCCGTTGAACACCGAGGTGAGGTAGAACGACGGCACGCTGTCGACTTCGACGCCGATGGGATGCGTTTCGAACACTGCCACACTGGCGACGCTGTCGAGGCGACGGCGGTCGTAGGCCACCTGCCATTGTTCGTTCTGATACGGCCCGAACATCACCACATGGCCGTTTTCCAGCTCGCCCTGGTCGTTGCGCTTTTGCGCGTAGTCGTGGTCATACGGGGCGCGCATCATCAGGTCAGCCAGTTGCTGGTTATGCAACGGGCTGCCGCGCCAGATGTAGTCGCGCAGGTCGTCGTCGAGCTTCTCACCGGCCGGGGCCCAGATCAGGCTCAACCGCACGCCGAGGGCCTTGGCCAGCGCCTGGGCCAATTCCACATCCACACCGCGTGGCGTGCCGCCGTCGTCAAAGCTGTAGGGCGCAAAATCCTTGTACACCGCCACCTTCAACTCGCCGGCGGCGATCATCTGGTCATAACTGCGCACCTGCGCCTGTGCCACCTGGCAACACAGCAAGGCCAGGCCGAACACGATGCTGAACAGGCGCATGGCTTACTCCTCGACGTGCACGGAATCCAGGTAAGTGCGCACGGCCCACAGGGCTTCCTGGCTCAGGTAGTCGGCCATTTTCGGCATATACACTCGGCCGTCACGCACCGCGCCGTGGCGTACGCGCTCGACAAACCACTCATCGCCTGCGTCGCCGACATCCAGCATGCGCAGGTCAGGCGCAATGCCGCCGGACTTGGCTTCCAGCCCGTGGCACGCCGCGCAGTTCTGGTTGTAGGCGGATGAACCGATCTCTACCGCCTTGTCGTGCTCTGGGGACTTGCGATACGGGTTGGTGGCGGCCCAACCATCGCCGTCAACCGGCACGCCCGCGTCTTTGATCGGCGTCAGGCCCTGGGTCTCCACCGCTTGCGGCACCACGTTGCCATGGGCCCAGACGTTACCCACACCGATCACACTCACCAACAGGCCGGCCACCAGCAGAGCGTTGCGTTTTGTTGTCATTATTTTTGTCCTCTCAGATTGCACGCAAACCCCATGGTTCGAGGTTATGGCAACCATCTTAGAAACCGCCGGGCCAGGGCCGTATGCTGCTTTGAGTGGCCGCACCCTACTCCCTTGGTAGTAGGGCTTGTGGGCACGTCCAAATCAGAGGCGGTTCGGGAAGTCTTCCCGGCAACAGCGGGAATTTTTCCGTATCCAGCCACCGCCCCGGCGCACCACCCTGTGCAGGCCAAAACCTCCACTGGGAACTGCAAACCATGACAATAAGATCGCTACCCTCCCGCTCCCCTCTGAGCCTTGCCGTGCAAGCCTTTTTTGCTGGTGGGCAGCTTGTCCTTCAGTGCGGCGAGCTTTGCCGCCGCCGAACCTGCCGCCAAGCAAACCCGCAACGTCACCTGGGAAGACATTGCCAACGACCACCTGACCACCAAGGACGTGCTGCAATACGGCATGGGCACCAATGCCCAACGCTGGAGCCCCTTGGCCCAGGTCAACGACAAGAACGTGTTCAAGCTCACACCGGCCTGGTCCTATTCCTTTGGCGACGAGAAACAACGCGGCCAGGAATCCCAGGCCATCGTCAGCGACGGCGTGGTGTACGTCACCGGCTCGTATTCGCGCGTATTCGCCCTCGACGCGAAGACCGGCAAGCGCCTCTGGACCTACAACCACCGCCTGCCCGACAACATTCGCCCGTGCTGTGACGTGGTCAACCGGGGCGCCGCGATCTTCGGCGACAAGATCTACTTCGGCACCCTCGATGCGCGCCTGATCGCCCTCGACAAAACACCGGCAAAGTGGTGTGGAACAAGAAGTTCGGTGACCACGCCGCTGGCTACACCATGACCGGCGCGCCCGTGCTGATCAAAGACAAAGTCACCGGCAAGGTGCTGCTGATCCACGGCAGCTCCGGCGATGAATTCGGCGTAGTCGGCCAGCTGTATGCCCGCGACCCCGATACGGGTGAAGAAGTGTGGATGCGTCCGTTCGTGGAGGGCCACATGGGCCGCCTCAACGGCAAGGACAGCACTCCACCGGCGACGTCAAGGCGCCTTCGTGGCCGGATGACCCGACCACCGAAACCGGCAAGGTCGAGGCCTGGAGCCACGGCGGCGGCGCGCCTTGGCAGAGTGCAAGTTTTGATGCCGAGACCAACACCATCATCGTCGGCGCCGGTAACCCCGGCCCGTGGAACACCTGGGCGCGAACGTCCAAGGACGGCAACCCGCACGACTTCGACAGCCTCTACACCTCGGGCCAAGTTGGCGTAGACCCAAGCACCGGCGAAGTGAAGTGGTTCTACCAGCACACGCCGAACGACGCCTGGGACTTCTCCGGCAACAACGAGCTGGTGCTGTTCGACTACAAGGACAAAGACGGCAAGGTCACCAAGGCCACCGGCCACGCTGACCGCAACGGCTTCTTCTATGTGGTGGACCGCACCAACGGCAAGCTGCAGAACGCCTTCCCGTTTGTCGACAACATCACCTGGGCCAGCCACATCGATCTGAAAACCGGTCGCCCCGTGGAAAACGAAGGCCAGCGTCCGGCCAAGCCATTACCGGGTGAAACCAAGGGCAAGCCGGTGGAAGTCTCGCCGCCGTTTCTCGGTGGCAAGAACTGGAACCCGATGGCGTACAGCCAGGACACCGGCCTGTTCTACATCCCGGGCAACCAGTGGAAAGAGGAATACTGGACCGAAGAGGTCAACTACAAGAAGGGCTCGGCGTACCTGGGCATGGGTTTCCGCATCAAGCGCATGTATGACGACCACGTCGGCACCCTGCGCGCGATGAACCCCACCACCGGCAAGGTGGTGTGGGAGCACAAGGAGCACCTGCCACTGTGGGCCGGGGTGTTGGCGACCAAGGGCAACCTGGTATTCACCGGCACCGGCGACGGCTTCTTCAAGGCCTTCGACGCGAAAACCGGCAAGGAGCTGTGGAAGTTCCAGACCGGCAGCGGCATCGTCTCCCCGCCGATCACCTGGGAACAGGATGGCGAGCAGTACATCGGCGTGACGGTCGGCTACGGCGGCGCAGTGCCGCTGTGGGGCGGCGACATGGCCGAGCTGACCAAACCGGTGGCACAGGGCGGCTCGTTCTGGGTGTTCAAGATCCCGAGTTGGGATCAGAAAACCGCCCAGAAGTAACCTCGGATAGGCGGGGCCACTTTGTAGTGAGCGGGCTTGTCCCGCGCTGGGCTGCGAAGCGGCCCCGCTTTTCTCCAGCCAAATCGCGCAGTCAGGTTTACGACTGCTGCGCAGTCGAGCGCGGGCGGTGCGACGATTCGACAAGCCCGCTCACTACAGGACTCGAGATGAAATACATACCTTTGTTACTCCTGCTATCTCTCCCCATGGCCCACGCCGACGACGGCGACGACGCCCCTGGTCATCAACGGCTGCACCCTCGCCGGACACAGCCAATGCCCCGGTGCCAACCTCAAGGGTGCCAACCTGCGTAACCAGAACCTGAGCGGCATGAACCTGGCCGGCGCCGATCTGCGCGATGCCGATTTGCGCCACGCCAACCTGGATCTTGCCAACCTGGAAAAGCCCAACTGCAAGGCGCCAACCTCACCCGCGCCAGCCTGCAACAAGCCAACCTGCGCCTGGCCGACTTCACCGGTGCCACGCTAATGGCGGTACAAGGCTGGGGACTGTTTGCCCAGGGCGCGCAATTTGAAAACGCCAACCTGAGCGCCGCCTACCTGCAATTCGCAAGGCTGTCGGGGGCAAAGATGCACAAGGCCAACCTGCGTGCGGCGGACCTGGAAATGACGTGGTTGAGCAAGGCTGACCTGCAAGGTGCGGACCTCAGCGATGCGAATCTACAGGAAGCCAAGTTCGGCGAAAGCAACCTGGAAAAAAGCCACGCTCACAGGCAGTCGACAGCACTATGCGAATTTTCAGGATGCGAATATGGAGGGCTGCAAGGACTGCCCAACAACCTGGGATCGGTAGGGCACTGAGAACCAAATGTGGGAGCTGGCTTGCCTGCGATAGCGGCGGGTCAGCCAGCATATGCATCGACTGTCACACCGCTATCGCAGGCAAGCCAGCCCCACAGGATTCGGTGTACATCAGGCAAAAATCAGCCCGCCACCCGCACCACCCCCATATCAATCCCCACATGCACCAGTTCGGCATGGGAACTCACCTGCAACTTGCTCTTGAGCAACGTCAGGTGATTGGACACGGTCTTGCTGCTGATACTCAGTTGCTCGGCGATCTGCCGCGCCGGGGTGCCTTTGGCGAGCATCAGGAAGATCTCGAGTTCACGCGGGGTCATGCTGTGCAAGCGCGGGTCGGTGGGTTGGCAGGCCAACTGGGTGGCCAACGGCTGTTCGATATAGGCGTGGCCGTCGAGGATGCGCCGCACGGCTTCGATCAACACCTGGGGCGCCGAGCTTTTGGTCAGGTAGCCCGCCGCACCTGCATCCAGCGCCTGGCGTACCAGGGGCAGTTCATCGTGCATGCTGAAAACAGCACGCGCAATTGGGGCAGGCGCTGGCGCAGGCGTCGGGTGGTTTCCAGGCCGCTGATGCCGGGCAGGCCGAAGTCCATGATCACCAGGTTCGGGACCGCTTCGTGCACCCGCGTCAATGCTTCTTCGCCACTGGCCGCCTCGCGCACTTCAACCGCCGGCAACAGTGCGCGCAGCAGGCTGGCATAGCCTTGGCGCACCACGGCGTGGTCATCCACCAACAAAATATTCATAAGCCCTCCACAGGCATGTTCAACGCCAGCGCCCAACCGGCTCCGGGGTGGCTGAGGATCTTCAACTCGCCGCCCAGGCAGCGCGCACGCTCGTACATCGAGTACAGGCCAACGCCGGGGCGCTGGGGTTGTTGCGCGCCGTGGCCGTTGTCGCGCACCCACAGGCGCAAGCGCGAACCACGGTGTTGCAGGCGCACGCGCACCTGGCTGGCATCGGCGTGGCGCACGATGTTGGTCAAGGCTTCCTGGAGCAACCGATAGAGGTGGGTCTTGCTGGCCGGGGACAACGGCGGCAGCGCCGCGCTGACCTGCAGTTGGCAGTCGATGCCGTGACTGGCGCGCCATTGCGCCACCAGCATGGCGAACGCTTCGGACATCGGCAGGTGTTGCAGGGCCACCGGGTAGAGATCGTGGACCAGCACGCGAAAACCCTGCTGCAAGTGTTCGCAGTGTCCTTCCAGCAGGTGCACGGTGCGCGCCAGTGTCTCGGGTTGATGCGCGATCAACGGCAACAGGCACACCTGGGCCCGGATGCCGGCCAGGTATTGGCCAAGGTCATCGTGCAGGGTCTGGGCCAGGTGAGTCCGCTCTCGCTCCTGCACTGCCAGCAGCGTCTGGGTCAGCCGCGCATTGTCGAGACGGGCTTGCTCCAAGGCGTCGGTCATACGATTGAAATGCAGGGCCAGTTGCTGCGCCTCCGGCGCCCCTGCGCAGCGCAGGCGGACATTCAGGCGGCCACTGCAAACCTGTTGCAGAGCCAGCAGCAATTCATCCAGCACGCGCATGCCCCGACGCACTGCCCAGCGGATGGTCAACAGGCTCAGGGCCAACGCCATGGCGCACACAGCCAACAGTTGCTGCAGGGAATCCCAGACTTCGTCGATCTCATCACGCGGGTCGACCCCAATGGAGACGCGCCGACCATCCGCCAGGTCAAGCACCTTGGCGCTGTGGCTGGCATCGGCAAACAGTACGCGACCGAGCCAGGCATCCAGGCCATCCTGGTCCGCCACAGGCAAGGCCTCATCAGTGGCCAGCCAATCCACGCGCACATGGCGCAGGCTGGCAGTGAGGCGCGGTTGCAGGCTGGCGGGATCGCGCTCGGCGGTTTCACTGAGGTAGTGCACCACCGCTTCGGCCGATTGCAGCTCGCGCTCCACATCCGCCAACGCCTGGTGCATCAGCAGTGCCGTGCAGGCGCAGGTCACCAGGGCGAAGAAGCCGCAGACCCACAGGTTGATCCGCCAGAGCGCCGACATAGCCAATTCCCGAACCGCACAGTTGAGCCCCATGCTAAGACCGCACCGCACACGGCGGGCTACTACCTTGGTACTGCCCCAGCGCTACTTTCTGCATATTTGCAGTGATCCGGTGGGTTTATATGCTGGCACTACCTGTCATGGAGTGCCTTATGCGCAAGCTGCCCCCTTACGCCGTGATCTGCCTGCTGGCAGTCGCCTGGGCCACCGTCGGCCAAGCGGCTGAGCCGCCGTTGCAGGTGCAGCTCGGCTACCTGGGCTATCGGCCCGACCCGGGGCCGCTGCTCTCCAACGTGATTCCCGAACCTGTCGATGCAGGCCTGCGCGGCGCCGAGCTGGCGATCATCGACAGCAACAGCACCGGGGCTTTTCTCAATCAGCGCTACAGCCTGGTTGATGCAACAGTGGACAGCCCCGAGGCGCTGCTCGCTGCCGCGCAAAAACAACACGACCAAGGCCTGCGCCTGTTCGTGGTCAACGCCCCCGCTGCCAGCCTGCGTCAACTCAGTGCTGCAATGCCCGACAGCCTGCTGTTCAACGCCGGCAGCCCGGATGACAGCCTGCGCAGCACCGACTGCCTGGGCAACGTGCTGCACAGCCTGCCGAGCCGGGCGATGCTCGCTGATGCTTTGGCGCAGTTTCTGGTAACGCGTAAATGGCAAAAGGCACTGCTGATTGTCGGCCCCACCGAAGATGACCAAGCCTACGCCGCCGCCCTGCGCCGCGCGGCCAAACGCTTCGGCGTCAAACTGGTGGCCGAGAAGGCCTGGCGCTTTGACAACGACCAGCGCCGCAGCGCCCAGGCCGATATGCCGCTGTTCACCCAGACCGCCGAATACGATGTGGTGCTGGTGGCCGACGAGCGCGGTGACTTTGGCGAGTACGTGCCCTACCAGACCTGGTACCCGCGCCCGGTCGCGGGTACCCAGGGCCTGACGCCCACTGGCTGGCACAAAACCGTGGAAACCTACGGCGCCGCCCAACTGCAAAACGCTTCGAAGCCCTCGCCGGGCGCTGGATGAATGACCGCGACTTCGCCGCCTGGATGGCCGTGCGCAGCGTCGCCAGCGCAGTGAGCAAGCTGCGCCAGGCAGACCCGATGAGCATCCGCCAACTGGAGATCAGCGACCAGTTGCCCCTGGACGGTTTCAAGGGCCGCAAGCTCAGCTACCGCCCATGGAATGGCGAGCTGCGCCAACCGATCCCAATTGTGCAACCCCGCGCCCTGGTCAGCACCTCGCCCCAGGACGGCTTCCTGCACCCCTTCAACGAAATGGACAGCCTGGGCTATGACAAGCCCGAGGTGACCTGCCGCTTTCCCTGAAGCCTGACAACAACAATAAGGAATACGCCATGCGCCGCACCCTGCTCTCCTGCGCCCTGCTGCTTGCCGCTGGACATGCCGTGGCCGCCACGGCCTGGGTCTCCAACGAAAAAGACAACAGCCTGAGCCTGATCGACATGCAGACCCTGCAAGTCACCGACACGCTCAAGGTCGGCCAGCGCCCTCGCGGCCTGCTGCTGTCCCACGACAACAAGCTGCTGTACATCTGCGCCAGCGATTCTGACCGGGTCCAGGTAATGGACGTGGCCACGCGCAAGATCATCAAGGAGCTGCCCTCCGGCAAAGACCCCGAGCAATTTGCCCTGCACCCCAACAACCGTTGGCTGTACGTTTCCAACGAAGACGATGCGCTGGTCACGGTGATCGACACCGAAACCTCCAAGGTGCTCGCCCAGGTCAACGTCGGCGTGGAGCCCGAAGGCATGGCCGTGAGCCCGGATGGCAAATGGGCGGTGAACACCAGCGAAACCACCAACATGCTGCACTGGATCGACACCAGCACCCAGACCCTGGCCGACAGCACGCTGGTGGACCAGCGCCCGCGTTTTGTCGAGTTCAACCACGATGGCTCGCAGCTGTGGGCCTCGGCGGAAATCGGCGGCACCGTGACCATCCTCGATGTGGCCAGCCGCGCGGTCCTCAAGACCCTGACCTTCAAGATCAAAGGCGTGCACCCGGACAAGGTACAGCCGGTGGGCATCAAGCTCAGTGCCGACGGCAAATACGGTTTCGTCGCCCTGGGACCTGCCAACCACGTGGCCGTGATCGACGCCAAGACGTTCGAGGTCCTTGACTACCTGCTGGTGGGCCGGCGCGTGTGGCAGATGGCATTTACCCCGGATGAAAAACAACTGCTGGCCACCAACGGCGTGAGCGGCGACGTGTCGGTGATCGACGTGGACAGCCTCAAGGTGATCAAGTCGGTCAAGGTCGGGCGTTACCCGTGGGGCGTGGTGGTCACGCCATGAACGCGCTTGACGTCAGTGCCGTCAGCTTTGCCTACGGCGCACGCAACGCCTTGGTGGATGTGAACTTCAGCCTGGCCCCGGCCGATTTACCGCGCTGCTGGGGCCCAATGGCGCGGGCAAGTCGACGTTGATTGCGCTGCTTACGCGCCTGTATGACTTGCAGAGTGGGGACATTCGCGTCGGGGTTATTCATTGCGTGAGGCCCCCGCGCAGCACTTCAGCAACTCGGCGTGGTGTTCCAGCAAAGCACACTGGACCTGGACCTCAGCGTCGAACAGAACCTGCGTTATCACGCCGCGCTGCATGGCCTGTCACGCCGCGAAACCGGGTTGCGGGTCGAGGCCGAACTGGCCCGCCAGGCGTTGGGCGAGCGGCGCCGGGAAAAGGTCCGCGAACTTAACGGCGGCCACCGGCGCCGAGTAGAAATCGCCCGCGCCCTGCTGCATGAGCCGCGCCTGCTGTTGCTCGATGAAGCCAGCGTCGGCCTCGACCCGGCCAGCCGTTTGGCGCTGAACCAACATGTGCGCACACTGTGCCAGGAACAGGGCATCAGCGTGCT
Source organism: Pseudomonas poae (assembly GCA_004000515.1). Classification (GTDB taxonomy): domain Bacteria; phylum Pseudomonadota; class Gammaproteobacteria; order Pseudomonadales; family Pseudomonadaceae; genus Aquipseudomonas; species Aquipseudomonas cremoris. The sequence continues at coordinate 3,940,659 of CP034537.1, read as the reverse complement.
ATGGACTACCCATCTGCTGGACGAAGTAGACGCCGACGATGCCTTGATGATCCTGCATCAGGGCCGTCTGGTCGCCAGCGGGCAGCTCGACGACCTGCTGCTGGAACAAGGCGACGACCTGGGCCAACTGTTCGCGCGCTTGACCACTAAAGGAGCCCCGGCATGAACGCCTACTGGCAATGCTTCAACGGCATCGTGCTGCGCGAATGGCTGCGCTTCGTGTTGCAGCGCACACGCTTTCTCAGCGCCCTGGTGCGGCCGCTGCTGTGGCTGCTGGTATTCGCCGCAGGCTTTCGGGCGGCGCTGGGTATTTCGGTGATCGAGCCCTACGACACCTACATCCCCTACGAGGTGTACATCATCCCAGGGCTGGCCTGCATGATCCTGCTGTTCAACGGTATGCAAGGCTCGTTGTCGATGGTTTATGACCGCGAGATGGGCAGCATGCGCGTGCTGCTCACCAGCCCGTTGCCACGCACGTTCCTGCTGTGCAGCAAGCTGTTGGCTACCTCGTTGATTTCGCTGTTGCAGGTATACGGGTTCCTGGCGATTGCCTGGGTGTATGGCGTACAGCCTCCGGCCATGGGTTTGTTGATCGCCTTGCCAGCGCTGCTGCTGGTTGCCTTGATGCTCAGTGCGCTGGGGTTGCTGCTGTCCAACGCGATCCGGCAATTGGAGAACTTCGCCGGGGTGATGAATTTCGTGATCTTCCCGTTGTTCTTCATCTCCTCGGCGCTCTACCCGCTGTGGAAAATGCGTGACTCCAGCGAGTGGCTGTATTGGTTGTGCGCGATCAACCCGTTCACCCACGCGGTGGAGTTGGTGCGCTTTGCCCTGTATGAACGCTTTGCCGGCCTGGCCCTGGCGGTATGCCTAGGCCTGACCGTGGTGTTCGTAGTGTTGGCGGTGCTGACGTTCAACCCACAACATGCCGCGCTGCGCAAAAGAGCTGATCTACTACTTTGGTACTGGTTTTCGTGTCTATCGTCGCATTCCCAAGGCAGCGGGACTGGCGTGTAATGGCGGCATAACTATAAGGATTGGACCCGCCATGCTGCCCGCCCGACTGCCCCTGTTGGCCTTGCTGTGCCTGCTGTGCGCCAACGCCCAGGCCGACACCCCGCTGTTTTCCGCTGACGGCTATCGCATCAGCCTGTACCGCAGCCCCACGCCCGATCACCTGCCGGGTGCGACCATCGTCGACACCCCGGCCCTGCAAGCCCTGCTCGAGCAGACCCCGGCGCCGGTGCTGATCGACGTGTACCGCCGCCAATGGCTGCAAGACCGCTTCATCGAAGACCAGCCCCATGCCAACCTGCCGGGCAGCCATTGGCTGGCCAATACCGGTGACGGCGACCTTACACCCGAATGGCAAGGCTACTTCGTGCGGCACCTGTATAAATTCACCAGCGGCAACATGAGCAAGCCGGTGGTTTTCTACTGCCGCTCCGATTGCTGGCTGAGTTGGAACGCGGTAAAACGAGCCACCCAACTGGGCTATACCTCTGTGTATTGGTATCGCGACGGCTTGGACGCATGGGAAGCGGCAAAACTGCCATTGATGGCTGCAACACCCGAACCCTTTGAATAAAAAACCACAACAAGAAGGTGAACGGCCATGTACAAAATCCTGATCGCCGACGATCACCCGCTGTTTCGCGAAGCGATCCACAACGTGATCAGCGACGGTTTCCCCGGCAGTGACGTGATGGAAACCGCCGACCTGGACAGCGCCCTCGCCCTGACCCAGGACCACGACGACCTTGACCTGATCCTGCTGGACCTGAACATGCCCGGCATGCACGGCCTCAACGGCCTGATCAACCTGCGCAACGAGTCACCGACGATTCCGGTGGTGATCGTCTCGGCTGAGCAAGACAAGCAGATCGTGCTGCAAGCCATCACCTACGGCGCCGTAGGCTTTATCACCAAGTCCTCGCCACGCCTGCAAATGACCGAGGCGATCCAGCAGATTCTCAACGGCAACGTGTACCTGCCGCCGGACATCATCCGCACCCAGAAAAACCCCAGCCAACGCCGCCTCAACGACAACCCGAGCTTTGCGCCGGAACTGCTGCAAGCCCTGACGCGCAAGCAGTTGCTGGTGTTGGAGCGCATGACCAAGGGGGAATCGAACAAGCAGATTGCCTATACGCTGGAAATTGCCGAGACCACGGTGAAGGCCCATGTGTCGGCGATCTTGCGCAAGTTGAATGTGCATAATCGGGTGCAGGCGATCCTGAGTGCCGGGGACATCGACTTCGGCTCGTACCTGCGCCGCTGATGCCTCAGGAGAATGCGGTCAACATGTGGGAGCTGGCTTGCCTGCGATAGCAGTGGGTCAGCTTGCACATGTGTCACTGATACACCGCTATCGCAGGCAAGCCAGCTCCCACAGTTGATCTCCAATGGATGAGCGTTCGGTGTTTATTTGCCGAGTAGGTGACTCATCGCCGTTTTCAACTTCATCGGCCGCACCGGCTTATGCATCAACGTATGCCCCAACTCCCGAATCTGCTGCTTCAACTCATTGCTGTAGTTGGCCGTGATCATCAACGCCGGCACCGCGCTGCCGCGCCGGGCATTGATACGGGCCACGGCGTCCACGCCGTTCTGGTCGTCATCCAAGTGGTAGTCGGCAATCAACAAATCGGCCTCGGCATGGTAGTTGTCCACCTGCCGCGCCAGGTCCTGTTCCGACAAGGCGGTGACCACCCGGCAACCCCAGCCTTCCAGCAGCGTGCGCATGCCGGCGCAAATCGCCGCGTCGTTATCCAGCACCACACCCGCGCGCCTTGCAGGCGTTCCAGCATCGGCTCGCTCATGCACGGCATCGGCAGTGACTTGGGTGCAGTGGCGCTCAGCGGCACTTCCACACAAAACATCGAGCCTTTGCCCGGCCAGGGATTTGACGGTGATGCGGTGCCCCAGGATCCCGGCGATTTTTTCGACAATGGCCAGGCCCAAGCCGAGCCCGCGATCCTGGTCCGGGCGCTGCACATCGCCGCGCTTGAACTCCTGGAAAATTTCTTCCAAGCGTTCTTCGGCAATGCCCATGCCGCTGTCCCACACCTGGATCAACAAGCGCTGGTGCTGGCGTCGGCAACCGAGGACCACGCGGCCTTTGTAGGTGTAGCGCAGCGCATTGCTCAGCAGGTTGCGCAGGATCCGCGCCAGCAGCTGGATGTCGCTGCGCACCAGCGCCGAGCAGCCGACAAAGTGCAATTGCAGGCCTTCGGCGCGGGCCAATTCGGTGTACTCGGCGGCGAGGTTGTCCAGCAGTTCACTGAGGGCGAACGGGGCGATATCGGCCTTGATCACCCCGGCGTCCAGCTTGGAAATATCCACCAGGGTGCCCAGCAGGTTTTCCACGTCTTCCAGGGAATTGCTCACGTTGCGCACCAGGGTTTCGCTGGGGCGTTCCAAGAGTGCGCTGGTAAACAGCCGGGCGGCGTTGAGCGGTTGCAGCAGGTCATGGCTGACGGCGGCGAGGAACTTGGTCTTCGACAGGTTGGCCTGCTCGGCCTCCAATTTGGCTTCGCGCAGGCGGGTTTCCATGCGCCGGCGTTCGTCGATTTCCTTGAGCAGTTGGTCATTGAGCGAGGTAAGTTCCGAGGTGCGCTGGGCCACCCGTTGTTCAAGATGTTGATAGGCCTGGTGCAAGGCTTCGGCGGTGCGGCGGCGTTCGGTGATGTCGCGGATCAGTACGAAGATCCCCACCACTTCGCCACTGGCCAGCATGTTCGGCACATAGGAACGCAGCATGTAGCGCTCCTGGTTATTGATGTTGGTTTCGGCAAATTCGAAGGTCACGCTTTCACCGGCCAGGGCGCGGGTGACGTAGGCATCCAGGCGCTGGCAGTGCTGTTCGCTGTGCACTTCGCGCAGGCTCTGGCCAAGCATCATGCCGCGCGGCCAGCAATACCATTCTTCATAGACTTTATTGGTGAACTCGTAGACCAGGTCGGCATTCAGGTAGCCGATCAGCGCCGGTACGTTGTCGGTGATCAGGCGAATCCAGCGTTCGCTTTCCTGGGCCTTTTGCGCGGCAGCCTGTTCGCCACGCAGTGTTTCGGCACGCAGGCGGGCGTTGATCAGCAAGTGGTTGCTGGCCTTGAGTTCGGCCATTGCCTGGTTGAGCGCGTCGGTGCGTTCGCGCACCTGCTCGGCCAGCACCACCGAATGCTGGAAGGTCGTGTACGGGTTGTTGCCCTGGGTCATGCCGGACTCGATGCGCTCGATCAGCGCCGCATTGATCCGCGCAAGCTTGCGGTTGTCCTGCTGCAGCCGGGAGACCTGGGCGAGCAGTTCAGCGTCGGCCACGGGCAATGGCGACCCCGGTGAAGGTCTGGTTGATGTGCATGCCATTGAACTGTTCTCCGTAGGTGTTGAAGCCCATCACCCGCTGGCCCTGCAGGTAGCGGCCGATCTGTTCCAGGTCGCCGCTGTCTTCCAGCTCCAGGCGGCGCAAAAAGCAGTCGCAGCCGATGGTCAGCAACAGGTCGCCGAGGCGCGATTGCAGGCCGTCGAACAAGGCTTCCAGGTTGGGCAGGATCGGGCCGGGTTTCATCACGGTCAGCACAATGCCGTTCTCCACCGCGCAGTAGAAACTCAGGCTGAGGTCCTCGTGCACCTGCTGGATCGCACGTATGTAGTACTGGTCGTGGATGCGCACCGCCAACGGGTGGGCAGCGAAGATGCGGTGGTCAAGGTCGGCCACCGCCACGCCGATGTGCCGCGCGTACTCTTCGGCGGCGGGTTCGGCATTGAGTTCAAACACCCGGCGCGACGGGCTATCGGCGCCGGTCACCACCAGTTTTTCCGTGCGCGGCAGGATGTGGTGGGTGGTGAACACCTCGAAATCCAGCCAGGTATTGACCAGCACCACCACCGCCGCGCCGCTGTGGAACACGCCGTTGAAGTACACGTGGGTGTGGGTGAGAAAGTTGTCATCCCCCGCCGAGCCGCCGAAATGCGGAATATCCCCCAAGGCTGCGCTGAGGGCGGCGAGGACCATCTCTTCGCGACTGGACAGGCCGTCGAGCAAGGTCAGGGCAAAGGTGTTGCCCTTGATCGGCGCGAGCGTATTGCTGCGGCAGCCGCCCACAAGGCGTTCGACCATGTCCTGGGCGCCGATCAGGCTGAAATTTTCCACCTGGTCGATCAGCTCGGTGGCGATGGAAAAATGCGCATGGTTGAAGCCCACCGCCGTGATGCAATTGCGGTCGTAGCCTTGGGGCGTGATCTCGCCGGCGCTGGTGCAACCCACTACGCGCACATTGCCGAAACACTGTTGCAGGGCTTGGCCCAGGGCCTGGAGGTCGTAGGAGGCGGAGCAGAAAAACAGCACAAACCCCAGGTACGGATGCAGCAGTTGGCGGGCCAACTCTTCAGCCGCCTGCCCGGGGTCGTTGGCCTGGGACATGGCGCTGACTACGCCTTCACTGTTGTGCATCGTTGGTTTCCCCCTCTGAGGTATCAGTGTACGAAGGCCAAGGGGTGGGCCCTATGCTACTTGGGTACTGGGTGGGGGGATGCTATGGGATGAGGTTCCCAGGAACACTGGAGAGTATTGGCTTGCCTGCGATAGCAATGTGTCAGGTACATCGCTACCGCAGGCAAGCCAGCTCCCACAGGTTTGAACGGGTTACCAAGTCAAGACGGCACCTACTGCAAAAGTGTCGGTGTCTTCATTCTGCGCACTGGTGTCATGCCCTTGATCTGGAACTGGTTGTACTCCGCCACCAGCTTCAAGTTGTCATTCACGTCATGAAACAGCGCAATCCCACGGGTTTCATAATCCGCCCCGCTGCCCACCACGCCGTTGCCATCGTCCTTGGTCTTGCCGTAAGACAACGCCAAGCGGTTCTTGCCGAGCTTGTACGAGCCCTGCACCAGGTAGCCGTTGCTGTCGACGTTGCGCAGGGTGGCTTCCCCGGCATTGTTGGTGAAAAACGGGTTGATGCCCTTGGCCTGGAAGCCGGAACCTGTCAGCGACAAGCCGCCCATCTTCGCTTGCACACCGTAGCCCAGGCCCTTGGAAGTAACGCTGGCCACGGTCGAGTCGGTGTTGTCGGAGGTCTGGTAGCTGCCGTTGAGCCAGCTGTAGATCTTCGCCCCGCCCACGTCGAACTGGTAGGTGATCTCGCTCTCGGTGCGCGGGTTCTTCTGGTAGGCCTTGCCCAACGGGCTGCTGTCGTTGGTGTCCACCGGGTCCATGATGCCGACGGCGATGCGCAGGCCGTCCATCACGGGCGTGCGGTAGGTGATCTGCGAGGTGGGAAACGGGTATGGGTAGCCGCTGCCGATATTGCCGAACGACACACCGCCACCGTCCACCAGACCGAGGCTGTCGCTGACCTGGCCGTAACCGGCGAGCAATTCATCGAGCAGGATGTTGGAGCGGGCGAACAGGCCGAAGTCCTTGCCGATCAACACTTCGCCCCATTCCTTGTTTGCCACCGTGCCGTAGAACTGGCGCACGTCGATGGCGGTGTCGGTGCCGTTGGTTTCGCTGTCGTTGATGGTGACCCAGAACGATGCGCGAGCGCCAAGCTTGAGGTCGTCAACCTGCTTGGTCATGTTGAAGCCCAGGTAGTTGGGCAAGAAGCCCATCTTCACCCGCGACTGGCGGCGGTCATATTGGTCACCCGCGCGGTCGACGTCGCTGTTGACGTAGAAAGCGTTGATGTAGCCATCGGTGGAAAAGGTGGTTTCGTCTTTGTCGTACAGCATGATCTCGGCGTCGGCGAACGGGCTGAGGCCCAGGCTGACGAGAAAGGCAGGCAACAAACGCAGGGGGAGATTCTTATTGTTATGCATGGCGCGCTCCGCAACGGGGACTTGATGTCGGAGGCGATTATCGAAAGGGCCAAGGCCTCGGCATACGCTGCGTTGGCCTAGGTTTCAGAGTGCTTTGGACGGGCCGCGGGTGCCCGCCAAGTTGGGTGTAAGCCGGGCCCGGCACTTAGTGCGTAAGACCGGCCTTGATCAACATGCCAACGGCCACCAGTACACACAGGCTCGCAGAGCCGACCTGCAAGGTGCGCGCAGGAATCACCGAGCACAGGCGCCGGCCGGCCAACATGCCAACGATGCTCGCGCCGATAAACACCCAGCCCACCGGCTCGATGCGCACACCGGCATGGAACGCCCCCGCCACGCCGATCAGCGAGATCAGGCTGATCACCATCAGCGAGGTCGCGACAATGCCGCGCATCTGCACATCAGTGAGCTGCTTGAACGCTGGCACGATCAGGAAGCCACCGCCCACGCCAAGCAGGCCGGAGACAGCACCGGTCACCGCACCGAGGGCGGCCAGGGTCGTGGTGCATTTGGCGGTCCACGCCAAGCGCCCGGTCTGCTGGTTGAGCATGCAGTTCTTTTGGCCCCAGGACGCGGTGCCATGGTCACTCGGCCCCGGCTCGGTTTTTTCGCGCTGCAACATGCGCCACGCCACCAGCACCATCAACGCGCTGAACAAGCCCATCAGCAGCGCTTCCGGCAATTGGTGGGCGAGAAACACACCCACCGGCGAAAACAGCGCGCCGAGCAAGGCGATCAACAGCGCGGCGCGGTAACGCACCAGGCCATGGCGCAAGCCGTCGATCGCACCGACCGCCGCCGCCGCACCGACAGCGAGCAGCGACACCGGCGCGGCCTGGGTCATGCTCAGGCCCAAGCCCAGTACCAGCGCCGGCACCCCAAGGATGCCGCCACCCGCACCGGTCAGGCCCATCACCAGGCCCATCAATAATCCCAACACAGTGGCCAGCAGCATTCAGTCCACCTTGCTCAGGCGAGTCAGCCACTCACGACCCTTGAGCATGCCGTTCCAGTAGAACCACGGCAGCAGCGTGGCCTTGAGGAACCACATCGAACGCCGCGCCCGGGTCGGATCAAGAGGGAACGTCGGCAGCAACTTGCCACCGTAGCCGAACTCGGCGAGCACCACCTTGCCCTTCTCCACCGTCAGCGGGCACGAGCCGTAGCCGTCGTATTTCAGCGGCAGCGGCGCCTGTTTGCGCAGGGCCAGCAGGTTCTCGGCCACCACCACAATCTGCTTGCGCACCGCAGCCGCGGTCTTGGCATTGGTGGTGGAGCACACATCGCCCAGGCCAAAGACGTGCGGATAACGCAGATGTTGCAGGCTGTGGGGTTCACTTCGCACCAGCCGGCGGCGTCGGACAGCGGGCTCTGGCGGATGAAATCCGGGGCGACTTGGGGCGGGACGACGTGCAGCAGGTCGAAGAATTTTTCTTCTAATGTGGCATTGCCCTCGGCGTCCTTGACCTCGAACCAGGCCTTGCGCGCAGGCCCATCGACCTTGACCAGGTTGGAGGTGAACGCCAGGCGGGCGTTGTACTTGTGCACGTATTCCATCAACGGCGGTACAAAGGTTGGCACGCCAAACAGCGCGGCGCCGGCGAGGTTGAATTCCACGTCGATGTTTTTCAGGTGGCCGTGTTTGAGCCAGTGATCACACGACAAGTACAGGGCTTTTGCGGCGCACCCGCGCATTTGATCGGCATGGCTGGCTGGGTAAAGATCGCCTTGCCAGCCTTGAGCTGCTGCACCAACTGCCAGGTGTAGGCGGCGTGTTCGTAGCTGTAGTTGGAGGTGACGCCGTTGTGGCCGAGGGTGTCTTGCAGGCCTTCGATTTTTCCCAGGCCAGGCGTAGGCCGGGGCACACGATGAGGTTGTTCCAGGTGATGTGCTGGCCGCTGTCGAGCACCAGGGTCTTTTCGTCGGGCAGCACGTCGGTCACGGCCGCCTGAATCCAGGCAACGCCGTTGGGCAGCACGTCAGCCAAGGGGCGACGGGTCTTTTTCACATCGTAGGCACCGCCGCCCACCAGGGTCCAGGCGGGTTGGTAGCAGTGGTAATCGTTGGGTTCGATCAGGGTGATATTCAGGTGGGGGTCGCGCTTGAGCAGGCTGGCCAGCAGGCCGATGCCTGCCGAACCGCCGCCGATGACTACGATGTCGCCACTGATGGTCGGTCCCCAGTGTTGGTCGGTCATGGTCTATCGCCTTTTTTATTCAGTGCACACAAGGGTCGCTGCCGGATGGCGTCACGCCCAGCTTTTCATCACCGCGCCGCAGTACAGGCCGGACAAGGTCTTCATCACTTGGATCACTTCGTGGCTGGCCAGCCCGTAGAAGATGTATTTGCCTTCCCGACGGGTGGCGACCAACCCTTCGTCACGCAAGATGCCCAACTGTTGGGACAGGGTGGGCTGGCGTACGCCGGTCATGGTTTCCAACTCGCCGACGTTGCGCTCGCCCTGGGTCAACTGGCAGAGGATCAACAGGCGATCCTCATTGGCCAGCGCCTTGAGCAAGGAACAGGCCTTGGACGCCGATGCCCGCAACTGCGCGACTTCGCCTTCACTCAGAGTAGATTCCATTTGCCTCGGGTCCTTTGCGTCACTTAAGCTCAAAACATTATGTGAAAACGTAAACTGATTGTAACTACTTTTTTCTTCATCGGGGATAGCCGCCATGTCAGCGTTGATTCAAGCCTTTCTGGACGAGGCATCGTCGACCTACACCTACGTCGTTTACGAGGCCGATGGCGGCCCCTGTGCCATCGTCGACTCAGTGCTCAACTACGACCCGGCGTCCGGGCGCACCGGCACTGCGGGGCAGACACCGTCATTGCGTTCGTGCGCGAGCACCAACTGCAAGTGCAATGGCTACTGGAAACCCACGCCCATGCCGACCACCTGTCCGCCGCGCCCTACCTGCGCCGCACCCTGGGCGGCAAGATCGCGATTGGCCAATCCATCAGCAAGGTGCAGGGCGTGTTCAAGCACCTGTTCAACCTGGAACCGGAATTTCGCGTCGACGGCTCGCAGTTCGATCACCTGTTTGCACCGGACGAAGTGTTTTACATCGGCAACCTCAAGGCCCAGGCCCTGCACGTGCCGGGGCATACGCCAGCCGACATGGCCTACCTGATCGACGGCCGGTTGATCCTGGTGGGCGATACGCTGTTCATGCCAGATGTGGGCACGGCGCGCTGCGATTTCCCTGGCGGCGATGCGCGGCAGTTGTATGCGTCGATGCGCACGTTGCTGGCGTTTCCGTTGGAGACCGAACTGTACGTGTGCCATGACTATCCGCCTGAGGGGCGCGAGGCGAAATGCCTGACGACGGTGGCGGAACAACGGGCTGGGAATATCCATGTGCATGACGGGGTGGATGAGGCGGCGTTTGTCGAGATGCGTACCCAGCGCGATGCTGGGTTGGGCATGCCGACGTTATTGTTGCCGGCGATCCAGGTGAATGTGCGGGCGGGGAATATGCCGCCGGCGGAGGACAACGGCGTGACCTACCTGAAAATCCCCCTTAACCAACTTTGAAATGCATAACCCATGTGGGAGCTGGCTTGCCTGCGATAGCGGTGGATCAGTTGGCACACTGGCTACCGATACACCGCTATCGCAGGCAAGCCAGCTCCCACATTTTGGACAGTGCCTGATCAGTGAGATCAGTGATATTCAAGAGCCCAGGCTTATGCCGTTAGCCGGTAGCGGCAACGCCGTTTTATAACGCACCTGCTTCAGCGCAAAACTTGACCGAATGTTCGCCACCCCGGCACCTTGGTCAAAAGTCCATCATGAAACGCTCCAGCGACTGGATCGTCGGCACCAGCACCCGGATCAGATAGTCCGGGTCACCGGCCATCAGGTAGCACTCCATCACTTCCGGGCGATCCGAAATCGCCCCTTCAAACTGCTGCAGCGCCAGTTCGTTCTGTTTTTCCAGGCTCACATGGATAAACACATTCACGTGCAGGCCCAGCAAATCCGGGTCCAGCAGGGTGACTTGCTCACGAATCAGCCCCAGTTCTTCCATCGCCTTCACCCGGTTGAAACACGGCGTGGGCGACAGATTGACCGAGCGGGCCAGGTCGGCGTTGGTGATGCGGGCGTTCTCCTGCAGGGCGTTGAGAATGCCGATATCGGTACGGTCCAGTTTGCGCATGAGACAAAATCACCTGTTTATTATGTTTATGCAGTTTTTTATCCGCAAATGATCGCGAGCGCAACGAAACACAGATAAATATTCTTCTACGCCCCGCCTATGATTGTTGTAGGACAAGATTTCCCCTATCCGGGGACTGACTGTCAGCTAGCGCGCCCACTACAAGAAATTCACAAGATAGAGCGTAGAAAGCCATGACCCAGCAGTACGAACCACTGCGCCTGCACGTGCCTGAACCCTCAGGCCGCCCAGGCTGCAAGACCGACTTCACGTACCTGCGCCTGACCGACGCCGGCACAGTGCGCAAACCCGCCATCGACGTAGAACCCGCCGACACCGCCGACCTGGCCAAGGGCCTGATCCGCGTGCTCGACGATCAAGGCCAGGCCCTGGGCCCGTGGGCCGAAGGCGTTCCCGTCGAGATCCTGCGCACAGGCATGCGCGCCATGCTCAAGACGCGTATCTTCGACAACCGCATGGTGGTCGCCCAGCGTCAGAAAAAAATGTCGTTCTACATGCAAAGCCTTGGCGAAGAAGCCATCGGCAGCGCCCAGGCCCTGGCCTTGAACATCGACGACATGTGCTTCCCCACCTACCGCCAGCAAAGCATCCTGATGGCCCGCGATGTGCCGCTGGTGGACCTGATCTGCCAACTGCTGTCCAACGAGCGCGACCCGCTCAAGGGCCGTCAGTTGCCGATCATGTACTCGGTCAAGGAATCCGGTTTCTTCACCATTTCCGGCAACCTGGCCACCCAATTCGTACAAGGCGTGGGCTGGGGCATGGCCTCGGCGATCAAGGGCGATACCAAGATTGCATCCGCCTGGATCGGCGACGGTGCTACCGCCGAATCGGACTTCCACACCGCCCTCACCTTCGCCCACGTGTACCGCGCGCCGGTGATCCTCAACGTGGTCAATAACCAATGGGCCATTTCCACCTTCCAGGCGATTGCCGGGGGTGAGGCCACCACCTTCGCCGGACGCGGCGTCGGCTGCGGCATCGCCTCGCTTCGCGTGGACGGCAACGACTTCATCGCGGTGTACGCCGCCTCCGCCTGGGCTGCCGAGCGCGCGCGCCGCAACCTCGGCCCTACCCTGATCGAATGGGTCACCTACCGCGCCGGCCCGCACTCCACGTCCGATGATCCTTCGAAATACCGTCCAGCCGACGACTGGAGCCACTTCCCATTGGGCGACCCGATTGCGCGCCTCAAGCAGCACCTGATCAAGATTGGCCAGTGGTCCGAAGAGGAACACGCGGCAGTCAGTGCCGAACTTGAAGCCCAGGTGATCGCTGCACAGAAAGAAGCCGAACAGTACGGCACCCTTGCCGGCGGCCAGATTCCAAGCGCCGCGACCATGTTCGAAGACGTCTATAAAGAGATGCCGGAGCACTTGAAGCGCCAGCGTCAAGAGTTGGGGATCTGACATGAACGATCACAACAACAGCATTGAAGTGGAAACCGCCATGACCACCACCACCATGACCATGATCCAGGCCCTGCGCTCGGCCATGGATGTGATGCTCGAACGTGACGACAACGTGGTGGTGTTCGGCCAGGACGTCGGCTATTTCGGCGGCGTGTTCCGTTGCACTGAAGGCCTGCAGGGCAAGTACGGCAGTTCGCGGGTGTTCGACGCACCGATTTCCGAAAGCGGCATTATCGGCGTGGCGGTGGGCATGGTGCCTACGGCCTGCGCCCGGTGGCCGAGATCCAGTTCGCCGACTACGTCTACCCTGCCACCGACCAGATCATCTCCGAAGCTGCCCGCCTGCGTTATCGCTCGGCTGGCCAGTTCACCGCGCCGCTGACCATGCGCATGCCTTGCGGCGGCGGCATCTACGGCGGCCAGACCCACAGCCAGAGTATCGAAGCGGTGTTCACCCAAGTCTGCGGCCTGCGCACGGTGATGCCGTCCAACCCGTATGACGCCAAGGGCCTGCTGATTGCCTCCATCGAAAACGATGACCCGGTGATCTTCCTCGAGCCAAAACGCCTGTACAACGGCCCGTTCGATGGCCATCACGACCGCCCTGTCACCCCGTGGTCGAAACACCCGCAAGCCCAAGTGCCGGACGGTTACTACACCGTGCCGCTGGACGTGGCCGCCATCGTGCGTCCGGGCTCGGCTGTGACCGTGCTGACCTACGGCACCACCGTGTATGTGTCGCAAGTGGCGGCCGAAGAAACCGGCATCGACGCCGAGGTCATCGACCTGCGCAGCCTGTGGCCGCTGGACCTGGAAACCATCGTCAAGTCGGTGAAAAAGACCGGCCGTTGCGTGGTGGTGCATGAAGCCACCCGTACCTGCGGCTTTGGTGCCGAGCTGGTGTCGTTGGTGCAAGAGCATTGCTTCCACCACCTGGAAGCGCCGATCGAACGCGTCACCGGTTGGGACACTCCCTACCCGCACGCGCAGGAGTGGGCGTATTTCCCAGGGCCGTCCCGAGTGGGCGCGGCGTTGAAACGGGTCATGGAGGTCTGAATGGGCACGCACGTTATCAAGATGCCGGACATTGGCGAAGGTATCGCAGAAGTTGAACTGTCGGTCTGGCACGTCAAGGTCGGTGACCTGGTGGTTGAAGATCAGGTGCTGGCAGATGTCATGACCGACAAGGCGATGGTGGACATTCCCTCGCCGGTACACGGCAAGGTGATTTCCCTCGGTGGCGAGCCGGGGAAGTCATGGCGGTGGGCAGTATCCTGATCAGCATTGAAGTCGAAGGGGCTGGCAACGCCAAGGAAGCGCCGGCAGTAAAGGAAGCGCCGAAGGCAGCCCCGTTGTTGCCGAAACCAAGCCCGCACCCGTAGTACCCGTAGCAGTTGAAACCAAGCCAGTGGTGAAACCCGCAGCAGCGCCTGTGGCCCGTGACGCCGACGAGCGCCCACTCGCCTCCCCCTGCCGTGCGCAAGCACGCACTGGATGCCGGCATTCAATTGCGCCTGGTCCAGGGCTCCGGCCCAGCTGGGCGAATCTTGCACGAAGACCTCGATGCCTACCTACAACAAGGCACGGCAAAGGCATCGACAGCCGCCAACCCTTACGCCGAACGCAACAACGAAGAACAGATCCCGGTGATCGGCATGCGCCGCAAGATCGCCCAGCGCATGCAGGACGCCACTCGGCGCGCCGCGCATTTCAGCTATGTGGAAGAAATCGACGTCACCGCCCTCGACGAGCTGCGCGTGCACCTCAACGAGAAGCACGGTGCCACACGTGGCAAGCTGACCCTGCTGCCATTCATCGTGCGTGCCATGGTCGTGGCGTTGCGAGACTTCCCGCAGATCAACGCCCGCTATGACGACGAAGCCCAGGTCATCACCCGCCTGGGTGCGGTGCATGTGGGCGTCGCTACCCAAAGCGACGTCGGCCTGATGGTGCCGGTGGTGCGTCACGCCGAAGCGCGCAGCCTGTGGGGCAACGCTGAGGAAATCGCACGCTTGGCCACGGCCGCGCGCAATGGCAAGGCCAGCCGTGATGAGCTCTCGGGCTCGACCATTACCCTGACCAGCCTGGGCGCGTTGGGCGGCATCGTCAGCACGCCGGTGCTGAACCTGCCGGAAGTGGCCATAGTCGGCGTCAACCGCATCGTTGAACGACCAATGGTGATCAAGGGCCAGATCGTGGTACGCAAGATGATGAACCTCTCCAGCTCGTTCGATCACCGCGTGGTCGATGGCATGGACGCGGCGCAATTCATCCAGGCCATTCGCGGCCTGCTCGAACAACCCGCCAGCCTGTTTTTTGGAGTAAGGCATGTCTCAGACGTTGAATACCACGCTGCTGATTATCGGCGGCGGCCCTGGCGGTTATGTGGCGGCGATTCGAGCCGGCCAACTGGGCATCCCGACCATCCTGGTGGAAGGCCAGGCGCTGGGCGGCACCTGCCTGAACATCGGCTGCATCCCGTCCAAGGCCTTGATCCATGTGGCCGAACAGTTCCAGCAAACCATCCACCACAGCCAAGGCTCCCAACTGGGCATTGAAGTGGATGTGCCGACCCTGGACATCCGTAAAAGCGTGGAATGGAAAGACGGCATCGTCGACCGCCTGACCACCGGCGTCGCCGCGTTGCTCAAGAAGCACAAGGTGCAGGTGATCCACGGCTGGGCCAAGGTGGTGGACGGCAAGACCGTCGATGTCGGCGACCAGCGCATCCAGTGTGAGCACCTGCTGCTGGCCACCGGTTCGAAAAGCGTCAACCTGCCGATGCTGCCGATTGGCGGGCCGATCATTTCATCCACTGAAGCCCTGGCCCCAACGCGGGTGCCCAAGCGCCTGATCGTGGTGGGTGGTGGCTACATCGGCCTGGAGCTGGGCATTGCCTACCGCAAGCTCGGCGCCGAGGTCAGCGTGGTCGAGGCGCAGGAGCGTATCCTGCCGGCCTACGATGCCGAGCTGACGGCACCGGTGAACGAGTCCCTCAAGCAACTGGGCGTGAAGCTGTACCTCAAGCACAGCGTCACCGGGTTTGCCGATGGCAGCCTGCAGGTACGTGATCCGAATGGCGACACCTTGTCGCTGGCCACCGATCAGGTGTTGGTGGCCGTTGGTCGCAAACCCAACACCCAAGGCTGGAACCTGGAAGCGCTGAACCTGGCGATGAACGGTGCAGCGATCCAGATCGACAGCCACTGCCAGACCAGCATGCGCAACGTTTGGGCGATTGGCGACCTGAGCGGAGAGCCGATGTTGGCGCACCGGGCCATGGCCCAGGGTGAAATGGTCGCCGAACTGATCAGCGGCAAAGCCCGCGAGTTCAACCCGGCGGCGATTCCAGCGGTGTGCTTTACCGACCCGGAACTGGTGGTGGTCGGCAAGACCCCGGATGAAGCCAAGGCCGCCGGTTTGGACTGCATCGTGTCGAGCTTCCCGTTCGCGGCCAATGGCCGTGCCATGACGCTGGAGTCGAAAACCGGCTTCGTGCGCGTGGTGGCGCGGCGTGATAATCACCTGATCGTCGGCTGGCAGGCAGTCGGCGTTGGCGTCTCGGAGCTGTCCACCGCCTTCGGCCTGAGCCTGGAAATGGGCGCGCGGCTGGAAGATGTGGCGGGCACCATCCACGCCCATCCGACCCTGGGTGAAGCGGTGCAGGAAGCGGCGTTAAGGGCCCTTGGCCACGCGCTGCACCTGTAACACCGTGGCGAGGCCATCGCGGGCAAGCCCGAGTCCCACAGGGAAATGCATTGCAAATGTGGGAGCTGGCTTGCCTGCGATAGCGGTGGAGCAGCCTATACAGAGGCTGAAGGTGTCCAACCGGTGGCTCCCCTACAAGCCAAGAATGAAGTATTGTTGCGCCCATTCAGAAAAAAACCGACTTGACCAGAGATAGAGGGTGTCATGGGTAACGAAAGCATCAATTGGGACAAGCTGGGTTTTGACTACATCAAGACCGACAAACGGTTTCTCCAAGTCTGGAAAAACGGCGAGTGGCAAGAAGGCACCCTGACCGACGACAACGTGCTGCACATCAGTGAGGGCTCCACTGCCCTGCACTATGGCCAGCAGTGCTTCGAAGGCCTCAAGGCCTACCGTTGCAAGGACGGTTCGATCAACCTGTTCCGCCCGGACCAGAACGCCGCCCGCATGCAACGCAGCTGCGCGCGCCTGCTGATGCCGCATGTGCCGACCGACGTGTTCATCGACGCCTGCAAGCAAGTGGTCAAGGCCAACGAGCGCTTCATCCCGCCGTACGGCAGCGGCGGCGCGCTGTACCTGCGTCCGTTCGTGATCGGCACCGGTGACAACATCGGCGTGCGTACCGCGCCGGAGTTCATCTTCTCGGTGTTCGCGATCCCGGTCGGTGCCTACTTCAAGGGCGGCCTGGTGCCCCACAACTTCCAGATCTCCACCTTCGACCGCGCCGCGCCACAAGGCACCGGTGCCGCCAAGGTCGGTGGCAACTACGCCGCCAGCCTGATGCCAGGTTCGGAAGCCAAGAAAGCCGGCTTCGCCGATGCGATCTACCTGGACCCGATGACCCACTCGAAAATCGAAGAAGTCGGTTCGGCCAACTTCTTCGGGATCACCCACGACAACCAGTTCATCACGCCGAAGTCGCCTTCGGTACTGCCAGGCATCACCCGCCTGTCGCTGATCGAACTGGCCCAGACCCGCCTGGGCCTGAAAGTGACCGAGGGCGAAGTGTTCATCGACAAGCTGGACCAGTTCAGGAAGCCGGCGCCTGCGGCACCGCTGCGGTGATCTCGCCAATCGGCGGTATCCAGTACAACGGCAAGCTGCACGTGTTCCACAGCGAGACCGAAGTGGGCCCGATCACCCAGCAGCTCTACAAAGAGCTGACCGGTGTGCAGACCGGTGATGTGGAAGCGCCAGAAGGTTGGATCGTCAAGGTCTGATCACTGCCCCAGCAACACCGTAGGACCCATGTGGGAGCTGGTTTGCCAGCTCCCACATTTGCTTTTAGGTGTTCTTAAGATTGAGTGGGAATATTCCCGGCAATCTTCTTGCCCATGCTGATCCTCGGCTCCACGCCATACCCCAACGCCTCATAAAACCCCACTACGGCCTCGTTGCTACTGTTGATCTGCAGGTTGATCTTCATGCAGCCCAGTCCAATCAACGCCTGCTCCGCATGCCGCACTAACGACGAACCCAAGCCATGACGTCGGTAGTCCGCGTGCACCGCCACCGAGTACAGCCAACCCCGATGGCCGTCGTAGCCCGCGAGGATCGTGCCGATCACCGCCTTTTTATCGGTTGCCACAAAAACAGCCCATCGTTGACGGCGAGCTTCTTGTCGATCGCCAAGCTGGGCACGTTATGCGCGGTGTCATAACCAAACGCCTGCTGCCACAACGCCACCACTTGCGCGCGGTGTTGGCGGTCGCGATACAGCCCGATGGGATGTCGCGACAGCAATGCCTTTTCCATCACCAACGTACGCTCGTTACCGTGATAAACATCACGTACGGTGTGAAACCCCAGTTTGGTATAGAACGGCTCGGCGGTCAGTGAAGACGGCACGCTCAACACCGTCACGCCCGCTTCACGGGCGCGCAGTTCGATCTCGATCATCAGCAACCGGCCAATCCCCTGCCCCTGCAGCGACGGGTTGACGAACACCGAGCGCACCACATTGGCATCCAGCGCCGCCGTGGCCACGATGACCTCGTCCTGCACCGCCACCAACACCACCCGTCGCGCCAGCAAAGCCAGCACTGCCTCGGGGTGAAGTTGCCCGCGACCCGGGCGATCACATCCGCCGGGTAATCCTGCGCATTGCTGCTGCGCAGGGCTGCCAGGATGACTTGGCTGATGCCCTCGGCATCGGTGGGTTGGGCGAGACGTACGGCGGTCGACATGCGGGGCTCCTTGCTGAAACAGATTTCAAAACCATCCCCATACTAATGTATTTGCCTGCGATAGCGGTCTGTCAGTCAGAGCAACTGTTGCTGATACACCGCTATCGCAGGCAAGCCAGCTCCCACATTTGAAGGCACTTCACATAAACAGCCGATTCGGCTGCGCCACCTCCAGTTTCAGCTTTCCCGGCTGACCCGCCCCTCGTTTCAGCCGGGATTCATCCCGCACAACCCACAAAATAGCCCCACTGCTCAACCTCATGGATTCGTGCACCCATGCAAACCACCAATACCGTCTTGATGATTCGCCCGGCGCGCTTTGCCTTCAACCCGGACACCGCGATCAACAACCGCTTCCAACGCCAGCCCCTCGACCCACTCGGCGCGCAGCAGAAAGCGCTGGAAGAGTTCGACGGTTATGTCGATACCTTGCGCCAGCACGGCGTGGAGGTGCTGGTGGTGCAGGACACCCCGGCGCCCCACACCCCCGACTCGATCTTCCCCAACAATTGGTGGAGCAGCCACGCCGATGGCAGCCTGGTGCTGTACCCGATGGAAGGCCAGAACCGACGATTGGAACGCAACAAGGGCGTGCTGCAAGTACTGGAGCAACGCTTTTCGATCAACAGCACCATTGACCTGAGCCACCTCGAACAACAGAACATCTTCCTC